>NZ_KV801015.1:82226-111851 GCF_001810345.1 Haemophilus sp. HMSC061E01 | reverse complement strand
CTTTTTTCGGATCAAGTGCGGTTGGATTTTCATCTGTTTTTTCTACCACGCTTTCAGTTGCATTTGTCGCAACTGTTTCACCTTGAGCGGCCGCTTTTTTCGCTTTTGCTCTTGCGAGAGCAGCTGCAACAGCTGCTTTCTTCGCATCTTTTTCATTGGTTTGTGACGTTGTTGCATTTGTCACAGTGCCTGTATCTGCTTGCGCTTGTTGTTTAGCTAGGCGACGGGCTTTACGTTGCTCCATGAGCTCATGGTTATCTGGTAAGATTTCGCCTTTCTCAGATACGATAGTTTTTGTTTCTTTATTTGCTGCTAAACCCGCTTGTTTTGCTTTCAGGCGTTCTAATGCCGCTTTAACTGGGTCTTCACCTTTTTGTTTTGCAAGTTCTTCACGGCGAGCTTCTGCTGCGCGTTGTGAACGTGCTTTACGTTCTTGCTCCTCACGTTCCATACGAGCTTGTTTTGCTTCAAAACGGATTTTGGCTTCTTCTGCTTTTTTCGCTTTTTCTTTAATTTCCCAAATCTTGGCTTTTTCTTGTCGGAAATATTGAATAAGCGGAATATGGCTTGGACAAACATAAGCACACACGCCACATTCAATACAATCTTTTAAGCAATATTCTTCTGATTTTTGGTGATCCTCACTGCGAGCATACCAATAAAGTTGCTGTGGCATTAAATTGACAGGGCAAGCATCAGAACAAGCTGAACAGCGGATACAAGATTGTTCCGGTTCGGGTTCACCATATTCAAAATGATCGGGTGCTAATAAACAGTTTATTAATTTTGTGACGGGTGCGTTGAGATCAGAAAGTTGTAATCCCATCATTGGTCCGCCGGCAAAAACAGGGAAGCGCTCATCATATTGATAGCCAACTTGCGCCAATAAGTGATCAACCGGTGTGCCCAAGCGAACCCAGTAGTTACCTTTCTCTGAAATTTTATCACCAGTCAGTGTAACGACACGCTCAATTAAAGGCTCGTCATTAATGACCGCTCTTTTTACCGCAAAAGCTGTACCGACATTATGCATCAATACGCCAATATCGTAAGAACGTCCGCCACTTGGCACTTCCATGCCGGTAAGCAAATAAATAAGCTGTTTGGCTGCACCAGATGGATATTTAGTCGGAATAACGCGCAATTCAATATCATTTGCACCATGTAGTGATTGCTGAATAGCTTGAATTGCTTCGGGTTTATTGTCTTCAACCGCAATCACCACTTTTTCAGGACGTAAGATATAACGTAAGATGCGAATCCCTTCGATTATTTCATCTGTATAATCACGCATTAAGCGGTCATCACAGGTAATATAAGGTTCGCATTCCGCACCGTTAATAATTAAGAGTTTAACTTTCTTTTCAGCCGATTGAATTTTGGCCGCAGTCGGGAATACCGCACCACCTAAGCCAGCAACCCCTGCTTGATAAATACGATCAATGAGTTGTTCGACAGGTTGTGTGAAAAACTCTTCAAGTGGAAATTGCTCACGCCATTTATCCAAGCCATCCGCTTGAATATGAATCATATCCTCAGTTAGACCAGAAGGATGGGGCGCAACATGTTTTCCGATAAACTTTACGGTACCAGAAGTTGGCGCGTGAACAGGCAAGGTTCTTAAGCCATCACCTTGTGTTAAAGGTTGGCCTTTAAGCACATAATCGCCCTCTTTAACTAATACATTTCCTGCTGTGCCGGCATGTTGTTTAATCGGCACATAAAAATCATGAGAAAGTTCTGATTGCTTAATAGGGAATTGGTTTGATTGAGATTTCATTTCATGAGGATGAATACCGCCTTTAAAATCCCAAATTTTGCCGGATTTAAATCTTGTTAATACATCAGCCATATTATTCCGACTCCCCAACCACTAATTTTTTCTCGATTTCTGTGGTGTTTACAACCGGAATGACTAATTTAGGATCAAATTTCCAGTCCCAATTATCAATATCTTTTTTCACTTTAATCATGGAAATACAATCTGTTGGACAAGGTGCGACGCAAAGTTCACAGCCAGTACAGAGATCGGGAATAATTGTATGCATGGCTTTGTTTGTACCGATAATGGCATCAACAGGGCAGGCTTGAATACATTTAGTACAGCCAATACACATATTTTCATTAATAAAGGCAACCATTTCTTCTGGTTCCGCCACATCATCCATTGCGGGTACATCAACACCCATGATTTCGGCAATTTTTACGACTGTTGGACGACCACCAGGCACGCATTTTGTGATAACGTCACCATTAGCAATCGCTTCAGCATAAGGCTTACAGCCAGGATAGCCGCATTGCCCACATTGGCTTTGCGGTAAGATGGCATCAATTTTTTCGACGATGGGATCTGCTTCGACTTTTAATTTAATCGAAGCAAAGCCTAAAATCGCACCAAAAATTAAAGCGAGAACGGTTACTGAAATTAAGATAAACATTATTTTTTAGTGTTATTCCAAAATAATCCGAGAAAAATCACTGTTACAGTAATAAACATCAAGAGATAAATCATTTTACTAATCCGGCGAAGCCCATAAAGGCGAGAGACATCAAACCGGCCGTAATTAATGCGATAGACGAGCCACGAAACGTAATGGGGACATCTGCAGCAACAAGGCGTTCACGCAATGCGGCAAATAAAACTAAAACCAGAGCAAAACCTAAAGAGGCGCCAAAACCATAAATAACGGATTCAGTTAAATTGTGTGCCAAATTGACGTTTAATAATGCCACGCCGAGTACTGCACAGTTTGTGGTAATCAGTGGTAAGAAAATCCCTAATAAGCGATAAAGTGATGGGCTCGTTTTATTGATTACCATTTCAGTAAATTGAACCACGACGGCAATCACCAAAATGAAAACTAAAGTGCGCAAAAATGTAGCATTTAGCGGCATTAAAATATAACTATCGACTAAATAAGAACACAATGATGCGACGGTTAATACAAATGTCGTAGCAAGCCCCATACCTATTGCTGTTTCAATCTTTTTGGACACACCCATAAATGGACAAAGTCCTAAGAATTTGACCAAAACGAAGTTATTGATTAATGCAGTGCTGATAATGAGTAGAATGTAATGTGTCATTGCGTCTAAATTTATTTTATATAAGAGGCGTATTATCCCTGTTTATTGCATTGAGAACAATAAAAAATTCGGGGTAGTGCGGTCAGTTTTTCCTTTGTTTTTTATTTTGCAATCAGTTCTTTTTGACTATGTTGGAAATAGCGATATAACTGAGGTAGCAATTGAGAAATCAAGTTAAGTTGCTGGTATGGCAACGCAAAGACTGCATTGTTTTTGGTTTGCGTTTCATCCCATTGAATTTTTTTTAGGCTCTGTTCAATATTATTTTGGAGCTTTTCAAAGATTTCTGGACGAAGCTTTTCAATATTTTCCAGCGCATATAAAACCTTTTTCGCCACAGGATAAAAGTCTGACAAAAACTCGGTAGTTTGTTGTAATTGTGCCATTTTATTGCGATATGCCCCTAAAGCAGAAATATAGCTCAATAGGGAATAATTCATTTTTAATAAATCAAAACCTTCTTGCAAATAAGCCTGATATTTCTTCGGTTCGTTGTTCATATTGGAAAGCGTCGTACTTAGTGCCGCCGCATATTGATGGGCATTACGGCGTGCAATACGGTATTTTAAATTATCGCTTTTACCAAATTGCAGTTGGCTAATAATGTGCAAGAAATATTGTGCATCACTTTGAATCGCTTGACGGCTCACTTTATCGAGCTGTAAATATTTCCAATCCGGCCATAAATAAGAAACGGCAAACCATGCAATGGCTGAACCTAATACAGTATCAATGAGACGAGGGAAGAGCGCTGATTGTGTGTCAAATCCCATTACATCGAAACTGATCAATACTTGCAAGGTAATAAAGAACGTGGAGAAACTGTAATTATTACTACGGAAAAAGAAAAAGAGCGTACTGGTCACCACCATTAAACCAAGTTTCATCTCTAATGTTGGGTTGAGATATGGTAATAAGGAGCCAATAATTACCCCTAAAATCGTACCAATAATACGCTGGCGTAACCGCACTTTGGTTGCAGAATAGTTTGGCTGACACACAAAGACCGCAGTAAGTAAAATCCAGTAACCCAAATTAAATTGGAAAAATTCAACAATTGCGCAACACAAAAACACCACGATAGACAAACGTACAGCATGGCGGAAAAGTGGTGACTCAAAAGTGAAATTACTTCCAATAACAGAAAGAATATTTTTTAATCCCGTAATTTGTTCAGTATGGATCTGTGCAGTTTGCTCATTTTCACTGGTTTCTTGCTCAAGTTGGCGTAATTGCCAGTTAATGCTTTGCAGGTTATCAATCAGTGTTTGAAGGGCTAGCAAAACATTGTTTTGATTGGTATGTTCTTTGCTATAAAGCTCAAGGGATTGAATTGTGCCCATCAATGCTTTTTCTACACGAATATTATAGTGATAAGGCGTATTCTGACGCAGGCAAGCCGTAATATCGTGACAGGCTTGCGCTTGTAATTCGAGCAAGCGCTGAATACGGAAAATTAAATCTGTATTTTTGAGTTGTTCCGCAATTTGTCGATAATCAAAATGTGTTGAATTTGCACGCTCATGAATGTCTTGCGCAGCAAAATAATAGCGGATCATGCGTTGTGTGCGAGCATGGCGATGTTGCCCACGAATACGATAGAAAAGTGCTGTTCTCGCTTGATTGAAGGTATCCACCACATTGGTGTTTTTCATCGCAAAATTAAGGTGTTTTTTCTCGATTTCATCAATCTCATCAGGATCAAAAAATTCTGATTTTGCATCTAAATAATTACCAAGTGCACAAAACGCTTTTGCCACGCTTTCTTGTACAGGACGGTTTGGGAAAAAGAGATAGACGATGATGGTCACAATGCTGTAGAGCAAGGTACCCAATAAAATCATTACAGGATTGATAAACCAGCTCGCAGAATTATCTGGTGTATAAGTGAGAGTGGTGTAAATGGCTACCACCAGCGTACCAAACGCAATAGTACGATAACGTTCACCCACGGCACCAACCATCGTAAATAAAAAGGTGATGATAGTCATCAACAATACGTATTGGATCGGCTTGCCAATATTAAGCTGAACGATGAAGGTTGAAATGGAAAAGGCAATTAATGTGTAAAAAATATTTTTTAATCGTCCGGTAAGACGATTATCTAAATCCACTAAACCACCTGCAATAATCCCTAAAATTAAGGGCATAGATTGCGTAGAAATATCAAAAAACCAGACGCCAAACGCTGCGATATTCACTGCAATAAAAATAGGTATTGAAGCGATTACTTTTGCATTAAGCCATTGATTCATGTTGATATCCTTGCTTATTATTTTATGACTAAAAAATGGATGATAAAAAAGTGAGCGGGAAGGCTCACTTCTTTATCAAAGTGCGGTTAAAAAAACGATTATTTTTGTTTTTTTGCCCAGTTTAAGAAACGAGTTTGGGTTTCTTTATCGGCTTGTTGGAACCAGTATTGTAATTGTTGTTCAGCAACGTTTTCACCTTGCACTACGACTTTGCCTTTCGCTGCTTTTCCTGATGCTGCAGGCATCATACCTACTGCAGGTGCTGCTAAAGCTGAAACCGCTGCTGGTGCATTAGATGCATTATACTCAGCAAGGTCGTTAACAATATTCGCTGATGGGAATAAACCTTCTTGTTTTAAGGTATCTACTTTAGCATCAATCACATTACCTGATTTAGTTTTAACGGTAATTTGTGGTTGTGCATTAAATTTTTCGCCATCTTCTTGAGAACGAATTTTTTCTGCGGATACCACAACATCATCAGCCGTACCTTTAAAAGTCACAATAACAGGGTTAGACTCAAAAAGCCCTTGGCTAGAACCTGTACCGACGATCTCACCTAAACGTACCACAACCTGCTGTGTTTGGTCAGCTTCAGCATTGAATGATTTTTTTTCTTTTAGAAGGGATTTGCTGGCTTTTTGGCCGTTGATAGCAAGGAACTCAAGGTTTGATGAGGTGGTGACCATGCCGGCTAAGCTGCTCGCACTGACTGCAAGGGCAACAACACCTAAAGCAAACTTACATAATTTCATAATTACTCCTTTTATTTTTTGAATGAAATTAGATGGTTGTAATGCTATGCTAAATTTTAAAAAATGGGAATAGGAAAGTGCGGTTAATTTTTAAAAAGTTTTTGTAACAAAGGAGCAAATCATGGCAAAACGATTTGTCGTATATGGGCGAGTACAAGGTGTCGGGTTTCGTTATTTTACGTGGAAAGAAGCAGAGAAAATTGGTATTAAAGGCACGGTAAGAAATTGTACAGACGGAAGTGTCGAAATCATTGCGGAAGGCAATGATGACCAACTGCAATACTTTTATGATTGGTTAAAAGTCGGGCCAAGAACTGCAACTGTTGAACGGGTCTTAGTCGATTATATTGAAGATAAACGGTATTCTGACTTTTCGATTATTCATCGCTAAAACTGACCGCACTTTACAGTGTGAATTGATGCTCGTAGAATACGCCGCTTGTTTATAAATAGGGGAAATCATGCGTAATCAAACAAAACTTCATCTTCAACAATTACAACTTGCTATGCAAAAACTTGATTTATGGCAAGCGGTTCCACCTTCACAAGATGCTTTTTTAAGTGAAGAGCCTTTTGCTATTGATACCATGTCACCAGAAGAATGGTTGCAATGGATTTTTATTCCAAGAATGTTTGCCTTACTTGAAAGTGGCGCTGAGTTACCTTCAAAAATTGCGGTGTCGCCTTATTTAGAGGAAGCGTTTAAAGAAGCAGAAGAAGATTTTTTAGTTGAATTATTAACGCCGTTACGTGAATTAGAAGCCTTATTACAAAATCAATAAATGTTAGAGATCTTATATCAAGACGAATATCTTGTCGCCGTTAATAAGCCTGCAGGTATGTTGGTACATCGCAGCTGGCTTGATACTCATGAAACGCAATTTGTGATGCAAACCTTGCGCGATCAAATCGGGCAACATGTTTTTCCTATTCATCGATTAGATCGCCCCACCTCAGGTGTTTTGCTGTTTGCTTTAAATAGTGAAATCGCAAATTTAATGTGTCAGCAATTTGAACAGAAAACGGTGCAAAAATCTTATTTGGCGATTGTACGAGGGTATTTGCAAGGCAAAGGACAGATTGATTATCCCCTTAAAATCCAATTAGATAAGATTGCAGATAAGTTTGCACAAGAAGATAAAGCCCCTCAAGAGGCGGTAACAGATTATGAGGGCTTAAACATTGTGGAAATGCCTTATGCGGTAGGGCGTTATCAAACCACTAGATATTCCTTGGTGAAGCTCATTCCTCAAACAGGCAGAAAACATCAGTTACGACGTCACATGAAACATATCTTTCATCCTATTTTAGGGGATACACAATATGGGGATTTACATCAAAATCGTGCATTGACGGAACATTCAGGCTGTCAGCGTTTATTTTTACACGCAGATACACTTATTTTTGAACATCCTATTTATTCAATAAAAATAGAAATTAAAGCTAATTTAGATGAACAATGGATGAAAGTGATGGAATTATTTAATTGGTCTATTTAACGAGAAGAAATAATGTTAGATATTAATTTAACCCACGAAGAGCAACAAAAAGCAGTAGAGCAAATTCAGGAATTAATGGCACAAGGAATTAGCAGCGGTGAAGCCATTCAAATTGTGGCAAAAGCATTGCGTGAAATTCATCAAAAAGGTGAGAAAGAAGCTTCTGACAGTAAATAAATAAAAATTTTTGTGATCAATGTATCATTTTTAAAGTTTCCTTGTTGCATAAAAAAATAAAATGTTTGAATATATTTCCAATTGAGGTGATAAGGCATGAGTCTTATTGTTTTTAAGTATTAAGGGCGAAGCCTATAGAGGTCTACTATGGAAATTGGTGTAGTAAAATGGTTTAATAACGCAAAAGGATTTGGATTTATTTCTGCAGAAGGCGTGGATACAGACATCTTTGCACATTATTCAGCAATTGAAATGGATGGTTACCGTTCATTGAAAGCGGGACAACGCGTGCAATTTGAAGTGATTCACGGCGACAAAGGATCTCACGCCACAAAAATAATTCCGATTGCGGAATAAGCGAAACGCTAAAACGTTTCAAAATTTTCTCTATTTAGCATAATCAAAAGCCAAGGTTTCGGCCTTGGCTTTTTTCATCTTATTTATTGAGCAAGTTTTTCAAACCGGCTTTCATTGCCGTCATTTGACTTTCATATAACGCTTTGCTTTCACGTTCATCAATCATATAGGTGATGGTTTCAGAAAGCGTCATTTTCATTTTTCGTGAATATTTAGACAAACGAAGCCAAACGCCATATTCTAAATCAATGGATTTTTTCTTCGTTGATTGTTTCTCTGCATTAAAAAAGCGTTTACGTCTTGCACGAATAGCCTGATCAAGCTTAATAGGTAAATCAAGAGAAAGGTGATTTTTAATCCACTCTTCGATTTTTTCAGGATAATTCTGACATTCTATTAATTCTTGAACTTTGCTTTCTTCTAAGCTTTTTTCTTCGTAACGGGTAATTTTTTCCCCTTCGCGATGTTTGCGAATGAGATAAATCCATTTCCAGTTTGCTTCTTGGTTTTCTAATTTTTGATATTTCATCGTTTTATTATACTTTTTAGTGACGTGGTAACCTCATAAATATACGCTGTTTAAATAAATTTTTCCAGTAGATTTTTATAACGGATTTTCACTCAGGGTGAAGTGTGCGATAATACCGCCAATTTAATTAAAGCGAGATATGTCGTGACTTCTACATCTTCGGAACAAGCCTTAAATTGGCAAGCCTTACAACCAGAATTATCGATTACTGAACTTTCAGCTGAAAAGGCTGATTTTTGGTCATTACAAAAACATGCCACAAAAGCGATTTCTTTATTCTTAAAACAACCTCGTCGTTCTTTGCTGGTTTTAAAAGCCGATGATCAAGCAGAATATGCAGATTTATTAGCAGAACTTATTCGTCAAGAACAGCCAAAAGAGCGGTCAGTTTTTGGGGTGAATTATGTCGTTGAGCAGGGGGATTCTTTTTCTTTCCCTCGTATTTATACCGAGCCAGCTCAATCACCAGCAGATAATTTTGCCGCACAAGGTGATGTGTTGAAGGCATTACACGCTGATCAATTTAGTCTTTTTGGTAGTGTACGCGTTCATCCAAGTTCGCAAGATATTTTGCTTACACCAGGTTTAGTGCATCAAGCCAATGGGGGCGTTTTGATTTTAAGCGCAGCAACGATGCTAAGCCAATTTGATTTATGGCAACGCTTAAAACATATTTTACAAACGCAAACTTTTGATTGGTATTCAGCTCATCCATTTAAAACCTTGCCTTGTGATATTCCAAGTTATCCACTTAATTTAAAAGTGGTGATTTTAGGCAATCGCACTGAAATTGCGACCTTAGGTGAGTTAGAAGAAGATCTTTACAGCTTGGCTGATTATGCAGAAATTGAAAGCTACTATTCTGTTGCCCAACCTAAAGCACAAGAAAATTGGGCTAATTATGTGTTGGCATTAGCCTCAAAATATGAACTTGATTTAGATTTAACTGCATTGAATAAACTCTATCAGTTATTGGTGCGTGAGAGTGAAGACCGCTTTTTAATTAACATTTCCCCGTTAAAAACAACGGAAATGTTACTCAATGCTGCGACGTTGTCACAAAAACAAACCTTAAGTGCGGTTGATTTTGAGCAAGCTTTTAAACAAAAAAATGAACAGCATGGTTTTTTACGTGAACGTACTTATGCAGATATTCTCAACGAACAAATTTATGTAGAAACCAACGGTGAAATTGTTGGGCAGATTAATGGCTTGTCTGTGATTGAATATCCAGGCACACCGGTTTGTTTTGGTGAACCTTCTCGCATCAGCTGTTTAGTGCAGTTTGGTGATGGTGAAGTCGTGGATGTGGAGCGTAAAAACGAATTAGCGGGCAACCTCCACGGGAAAGGTATGATGATTTCTGAAGCATGCTTGGCAAGTATCTTAGAGTTGCCATCACAGTTGCCATTTTCTGCTTCTTTAGTATTTGAGCAGTCTTATGGTGAAATTGATGGTGACAGTGCGTCTCTAGCTATTTTCTCCGTATTAGTCAGCGCGTTATCTGATTTGCCATTGCCACAAAATATTGCGATTACGGGTACCATTGACCAATTTGGTTTGGTGCATGCGGTAGGCGGAGTGAATGATAAAATTGAAGGCTTTTTCACCATTTGCCAACGTCGTGGTTTGACGGGTAAACAAGGGGTGATTATTCCTGCGACGACGATTCAACAACTAAGCTTATCTGACGAAGTGGTTGAGGCGGTGAAAAATGAGCAGTTCTTTATCTATCAAGTCGAGGATATTTATCAAACAGCCAAAATCCTATTTGACCGCGATTTATTGGAAGAGAAAGAAGAATATGCGAAGGGCAAAGAGCCTATTGCACGTTTAATTCAAAATCGAATTGCTTTTCGTTCGGAAACGCCGAAAAAAAACTGGTTAGATTTCTTTAAATCTTAATTTCTTTAAAGCGAACCTTGAGTTCGCTTTTCTTTTATGTGAATTTTACTGACTGATCCGACAAGTTGAGCTAACAAGTGTTCGCTGTTTACATTTCTTATAAATCCCCATAGAATCTGCACTTATTGTTTGTAACCAAGCAAAACTATATATACAAGGAAATAAAAAATGGAAAACACCTGTACACCCAACATCAAAAGCAGCTACACTTATGAAGATTTATTAGCTTCTGGTCGTGGTGAATTATTTGGTAAAGAAGGCCCGCAACTTCCAGCACCAACCATGTTGATGATGGATCGCATTGTAAAAATGACCGAAGATGGCGGTGCGTTTGGTAAAGGGTATATTGAAGCGGAATTAGATATTCATCCAGATTTACCGTTTTTCGGTTGTCACTTTATTGGTGACCCCGTTATGCCTGGTTGCTTAGGCTTAGATGCGATGTGGCAATTAGTGGGTTTCTTCCTTGGCTGGGTAGGCGGTAAAGGTAAAGGCCGTGCATTAGGCGTAGGTGAAGTGAAATTTACCGGACAAATCTTACCAACCGCGAAAAAAGTGGTTTACCGTATCAATATGAAACGCGTAATTAATCGCAAATTAGTAATGGGAATGGCTGATGGTGAAGTGGAAGTAGATGGTCGTGTTATCTACACTGCAACCGATTTAAAAGTTGGCTTATTCCAAGATACATCAAGTTTCTAATTCAAATAAACACAACATCATATAAAAATAATAGCCCGATTCATTCGGGCTTTTCTTTTTCTATTCTTCGTCAATAATATCGACAAATTCGGCATTCAGTAATTTAGCCAAATCTTGAGGCGCTAATTCGACGCTTAATCCACGTTTTCCACCTGAAACAAAAATCGTATCAAACTCAAGTGCGGTCGAATTTATCACAGTTTTTACCCGTTTCTTTTGACCTAATGGGCTAATGCCACCGACTAAATATCCCGTGCTTTTTTGTGCCGCATCTTTATCGGCCATTTCAACTTTTTTTACACCAATTGATTTTGCCGCTTTCTTTAAACTCAACATATTTGCCGTGGAAAGCACAAAACACGCTAATTTTTTCTGATCACCATTTTCAGCAACTAAAAGTGTTTTAAAGGATTGGTGCGGATCAAGCCCAAGTTTTTCAGCGGCTTCATCGCCAAAATGTGTATTGTTAGGGTCATGATCGTAAGTATGGAGAGTAAAAGGAATTTTATTTTTCTTTAGTAAATCAATTGCTGGTGTCATCTGATTTCCTTATGTATTTATCAGTCTTTTTTCTGTAGAATGAATCGGTTCAGAACATTTTACAGCGGAGAGAAAAATGGATGCAAGCCTAAATATTGCTATTGCAGCAGAATTTGATCTATGTGAAAAAATTGCCGAAGCACTTGAACAAAGTGAGCTAGATGTAGGCAATGTTTCGATTGTAGAAATTTATCCTTTTGAAGAAGAACAAGCGATACGTTTTCGCAATAAAGCCGTTGCTCAATTAGCCACTGATGAGATTGAGTGGGATAGCGTTAATTATCTTTTCTTCGCAGGCCAAATTGACCAAGCGCCTTTATTAGCACAAACCGCAGAAAGTGGCTGTGTGGTGATTGATTTAAAAGGGATTTGCTCTGCATTGTCTGATGTACCCGTCGTAGTTCCTACAATCAATGAAGAAAATCTGACTGAATTAAGACAACGTAACATTGTGAGTTTACCTGATCCGCAAGTGAGTCAATTAGCTTTATCTCTACTACCAATTATTCAACAAACAAATTTAACTCAAGTCTTTGCTACGTCACTTTTACCTGCGTCTTATACAGATGGTGAAACCGTGAATAAACTTGCGGGTCAAACTGCTCGTTTACTGAATGGTATGCCATTGGAAGAAGGTGAAACCCGTTTTGCCTTTGATGTGTTTCCACAACAAGCGGCTAATTTAAATCTGCAATTACAAAAAATCTTCCCGCAGTTAGACAATGTCATTTTCCATCAAATTCAAGTACCTGTCTTCTACGGCATGGCACAAAAAGTGACAGCACTTTCAGATTATGAATTTGATTTCCAACCACAACAAGGCGAATTGATTGAATTACATGATAGCCTTATTACGCCTGTGATTAATGGCGAAAACGAAAATGGTGAAGAAAGCGTAAAATTGCATATCAGCCAACAAAGTGCGGTTGAAAACGGTATAGAATTTTGGACGGTTGCTGACGAGCAACGTTTCAATATCGCCTTATTAGGTGTGAAATTACTTGAGTCGATTTATCACCAAGGTTATTAATTTAAGTTAAGGGGAAAACAATGCAACAATCTTTACTTGAACGCCTTTTTTCCATTAAAGAAAAGGGCAGTACCACCAAAACCGAAATTATCGCGGGTATCACCACCTTCTTTACCATGGTGTATATCGTGTTTGTAAACCCATCCGTATTAGGTGATGCGGGAATGGATAAACAAGTTGTTTTCGTGACTACTTGTTTAATCGCCGCGCTCGGTACCATTGCGATGGGATTATTCAGTAATTTACCTATCGCCCTTGCACCGGCTATGGGACTCAATGCGTTCTTTGCTTATGTAGTCGTTGGCAAGCTTGGTTATTCTTGGGAAGTGGGCATGGGCACTATTTTCTGGGGCTCGATTGGTTTATTTGTTCTCACCTTATTCCAAATCCGTTATTGGTTAATGGCTTCGATTCCACTTTCATTGCGCGTGGGAATTGGTGCAGGTATCGGCTTTTTTATTGCGTTAATTGGCTTTAAAAATATGGGATTGGTTGTAGCGAATCCTGCAACCTTAGTGGCATTAGGCAATTTACATGATCCTAAAATTCTGCTTGGCGTATTAGGTTTCTTCATTATCGTAGTTTTAGCTGCACGTAATATTTTCTCTGGTGTTTTAATTTCTATCGCGGTAGTCACTGGATTAGCGCTTTTAATTGACGACCAAGTTACCTTCCACGGCATTGTTTCGATGCCACCAAGTTTAGGTGCGGTTGTCGGTAAAGTGGATATTGCAGGTGCTTTAGATACCGCTTTGCTCGGCATCATTTTCTCTTTCCTTTTAGTAAACCTATTTGACTCATCAGGCACCTTATTAGGCGTGACCGATAAAGCAGGTTTCAGCGATGAGAAAGGTCGTTTCCCGAAAATGAAACAAGCTCTTTATGTAGATAGCGTGAGTGCGGTAGTAGGTTCTTATATCGGCACATCCGCTATTAGTACTTATATTGAAAGTGGTGCAGGGGTTTCAGTTGGTGGTAGAACAGGTTTAACAGCAGTAACAGTCGGTGTTTTATTCTTACTTACCATTTTCTTCTCGCCACTTGCTAGTGTTGTACCAGCTTATGCAACCGCAGGGGCATTAGTCTATGTAGGGATTTTAATGGCATCTAGTCTTATTCGTGTACACTGGGATGATTTAACTGAAGCCACCCCTGCTTTTATCACTGCAGCGATGATGCCATTTACTTATTCAATTACTGAAGGTATCGCATTTGGCTTTATTAGTTATTGCGTCATGAAGGCCTGTACAGGTAGAATACGCGAGGTCAATGCCCCTGTGTGGGTGGTGTCTTTATTATTTGTAGCCAAGTTCGTTTGGGTTGGCTGATTTCATAAAGGCGTAATTTATTACGCCTTCATTTTTATAGCATTGCAACAAGGAGTGCGTCATGCAAAATATTCTTTTTATCGTCAATGATTCCACATATAGTGGAGAGAAAACGTTCAACGCTGTTCGTTTCGCCATCAATATGAAAGAAGAGCACAGCAAGGATGTGAATATTAAATTATTCTGCTTTTCTGATGCGATTTTATGCGGTATTGCGGGGCAAAACCCAAATGAAGGCTTCAATATCCAACAACTTATCGATATTTTAGCGGCACAAGGTGCTGAAATTAAATTATGCACCAGCTGCGTAAAAGCACGTGGTTTATTAGATGCTAAATTAATTGACGGCGTGACCCTTGGTACCTTAGATGATGTATCCGAGTGGACATTATGGGCGGATAAAGTTTTAACGTTCTAATTTCTGATAAAACTGACAAAATAAAAAGGTGTAATCAATAATAGATTGCACCTTTTTAATTCTATATAGTCGGTTTAAGTTTTTAAACCTCGCCACCAATCCCAACAAATTTCTCAACAAAGGCAACGATCTTTTGGAAAATGCTTTGTTTTTTCGTGAGATATTGCGGATTAAGCGGACTCATTTTCGGTAGGGCCTCATTTAAATCCGTACCTTGTTCGCTAGCATATCCGCGTTTTAAGGACACGTTAATATAACGCTTCGCAGCATCAATATTCAGGCCTTCACTGCTAATTAATTCGTCAGCTTCTTTCTGTTGCTCTTTTTGGGCAAATTGGAAGAAGGACTCAATAATACCGGCTTTATCGACAATGCTATCTAAGTCCGTTTGATTAATAAAATCTACGATCAAACTTTCTTTGGCTCGATTACCTAGACTCGCTCGGATTGTGGTTCGAATTTCATCAATCAGCTCAGCCTTATTTTTCATTTTTTTGTTGTGTTCAAAAATCAATTCTAAGATGTAATCTAGATTGATTTCTTGAGATTTTAATAAATCCACTTCAAACACCACATCGTCCCAATCAATGGTCGATTTTGCTTTTTCCTCGCTATCTTTTTGACGACGGAGCCAATCCCGAATATCGTTGTAAGTCGAACGGTAATTCTGAATGCTACGTTCGCTTGGCATATCAATAGGTTGCATTTCAGTAAAAGCCTCATCCGTTAAATAATATTTTTCTTTAAAGGCTTCAACGGCTTTTGCATCACTGGTATCGAGCGATTGAAATGCTTGTAAAGCAGCGAACTCATCATAGTTTTGCAGAATGTTTTCAACCCGCAAATATTCACCAAATAATTTTACAAAGTCTTTCTTGTCTTTTTCTGTTTGAATTAAATCTGGATCAGGGAAGCGTTCTTGCAATTCAGCAATAACCTCTAAATACCCACGACGGGCCACACCCGCATCGGTAAAGCCTTCCATATATTCTTGGTAACTTTTTTCTAATACGATATTGCGTGTATTGGATTTACCGAAAAGGGTAATCGCATCAATGGTATCTTGTTCCAAATCACGGAAAGTGACGATATTGCCAAAACTTTTGGTGCTGTTGTAAATGCGGTTTGTACGAGAATAAGCTTGAATCAAACCATGGTAACGTAAGTTTTTATCTACAAATAACGTGTTTAAGGTTGGGGCATCAAAACCAGTTAAAAACATTCCAACGACAATCAACAAATCCACTTCTTTGTTTTTGACGCGTTTGGCGAGATCACGATAGTAGTTTTGGAACGATTTCGCATCCACATCATAATTAGTGGCAAAATAGCCGTTGTAATCATCAATGGCAGATTTTAAAAACTCCTTCGCAGATGAGTTCATTGCCTCCACTTCAAAACTTTCATCGACAATATCGCCAATCGCATCTTGCTCTTCATTAGCGGCAAACGAAAAGATTGTTGCAATTTTAAGTGGATTTTTGACCGCACTTTGTAACTGTTTAAAAGTTTGATAATAAGCTTTGGCTGCATCCACGCTACTTACCGCAAACATCGCATTAAAGCCATTGTTACCCACATTAAAGCGATGGGTCTTTTGCTTGAAATTATCTAGAACATATTGGGCAATTTGCTCAATACGTTTAGGTTGTAAAAAGGCTTGTTTTTTCTCGAGTTTTGTTAGTTCTTCAAGATTCTTTTCAGTTTCAATGCTCTTAAATTGTGGCCGTACATCATTGTAATCCACTTTAAATTTCAGCACTTTTTCATCACGAATTGCATCGGTGATAATGTAAGAGTGGAGTTCAACGCCAAAAACGCTCGCAGTAGTTTCAGCACCTAATGCGTTAGTTGGAAAAATAGGCGTGCCGGTAAAACCAAATTGATAGTATTTTTTAAATTTTCTCGTTAGATTTTTTTGTGCTTCACCAAATTGAGAACGATGGCATTCATCAAAGATAAACACGACCTGTTTATCGTAAATCGGTAATTTATCTTCCGATTTCATCAGGTTGTTGAGTTTTTGAATGGTGGTAACAATGATCTTATTGTCGTCTTTGTCGATATTGCGTTTTAGCCCTGCCGTACTTTCTGAACCATTCACGCTATCCGGTGAAAAACGTTGGTATTCTTTCATAGTTTGATAGTCCAAATCTTTTCTATCTACTACGAAGAATACTTTTTCAATAAAGTCTAATTCTGTTGCAAGGCGTGCGGCTTTAAAGCTGGTGAGTGTTTTGCCGGAGCCGGTAGTGTGCCAAATGTAGCCGCCACTTTCTTTATTGCTCCAATTTTTCGCCTGATATGAGCTTTTAATTTTCCATAAAATACGCTCGGTGGCGGCAATTTGATATGGGCGCATAATCAATAGAGTGTCGGAAACATCAAACACGCAGTAATTCACCAACACATTGAGCAGGGTATGTTTTTGTAGGAATGTCGCCGTAAAATCCTTTAAATCTTTAATCAGAGTATTTTTTGCCGTTGCCCAATTCATTGTGAAGTCATAGCTATTCTTATCTCGCTTGGTGGTATTGGCAAAATAGCGGGTATCTGTGCCATTAGAAATGACAAAAATCTGAATATATTTAAAAAGAGAATTTTCTTTATTGAAGCTTTCTTTGCTGTAACGATGAATTTGATTAAAGGCTTCACGAATGGCCACGCCACGTTTTTTCAGTTCGATATGTACAAGCGGTAAACCATTCACCAAAATCGTCACATCATAACGATTGTCATAGCTGCCGGTTTGTTCAAATTGATTGATAACTTGCAGGGCATTATTGGCAAGATTTCTCTTATCTAGCAGATAAATATTCTGAATGTGTCCATCATCAAACACAAAATCATAAATATAGTCATCATGAATTTTACGTGTTTTCTCAATCAGACTATCGCTCGGTTTATCTAAATATTCTTCTAAAAAACGTCGCCATTCCGCATCAGAGAAAACCACATTGTTCAAGCGCTGTAATTGCGCCCGTAAGTTTTTAACTAACGCATCATGACCATTGAGTCCTTGCAAATACTCATAACCTTGCGCCTGTAAATCACGAATAAACTCACGCTCAAGACTCCCTTCCGTTTGATAACCGGCATTGGGTTCTTCAACAAACTTATTGTATTGATCTAAAACGATAAAATGGTTGGATTCGGCGATGGTTTTGTATTGAGTCATGAATGTTCCTTAATTATGATTTTTTTGCTTTTTCAGATCTTTTTGCATTTTCTAAATTTTCAGTATCTATCTGAAATCTTTTACTTGATATTGCTTGCCATCTTGGGCAGTTATCAAGTAATCCTTGATAACCGAATTTTTATCTAATTCATTGTCTTCTAATATATTTTTATATGTAAGGCGATATTTTGTACAGAGGTGTCAAAAAGTTCGGCGAGCTGATTTTGGGTCAGCCATGCTTCATTTTCTACGACGAGTAATGCAACTTGAGATTTGCCATCATCGGTGTTGTAGATGGTTAAGTCGTTCATAGTGTTACTCTGTTGTATTATCAGTTTGTGGCTCTTTAATATTTTTTTCTATATAGAAACCGTAATTCTTAATTAGATGTTCCAGTAAATATTTAATAATATTTTTTTCAGCATCTGTGGGTTCAGCGACCACCTCATTCGACAAAGTAGAGTGGCTGGTAAAATTAATAATACGAGAGTAATAACTTTGTTTGGCATCATCATTAGGCAACAAATTTGACCAACCAGAGTAACCAAGGAAATTAGCTGTTTTTTCATATAAGTTACGCAGCAATATAAAGTGGTATTTTTGAATGTCCTTGGCTTCAATATCTTCCAATAGTTTTTTCAGAAAGAGATGATAAGAGAAACTCTTGTTGGAACTACCATCTTTCTCTTCAAGCTCAAATGTCTCATCTTCGTTTCTTCTCAACATGTAACACGCTTTATTTCCAATTTCATTGTATAACACGTTATAAAATAAAGGATTGTGAGTGGTAATGATAAATTTAATTTCAGATTGGGTATCTTTAATAAGTTTTGCCAAATCTACAGCCAACTGAATAAGATGATTTTCATCCAATGAACTTACTGGATCATCAATAAAGATATATTTAAGTTCATCAAATTCATTAGTAGAGCGTTCTGTTGGTTCAGAAATATTTAATTCAGCAACAACTTGTTCAATTAACGTATGAAAAATACTCCAAACAAAATTACTTTCTTCCCCCTTCGATAGTTTTATATTTTCTTCAGGCGTATCATCTCCACGCGCAAAACTGAATGTAATTTGATTATTTTCAATATCAAATTTAGGCATAAGTTTTTCATCACAATAATGATGAAATTTTCCAATTACTTTACCTTCATCCCCCTGATCTTTAATCAACCAGCGAATAAAAGAATTTGGTTGAATCTTTAATTTTGGTTCGGCGTCATTAAGAATATCATTATCCCAATAGAATAAATCTTCGGTAAATGCATTGAAATAAAGTATTTTTCTTTTCGTAGACTCATCTTCCTCATCATGATTTTTCGGTTCGATAAGATACTTAAAAGCTCTTGATAAACGGGTTTTCCCACTTCCATTAAAGGCATAAATTAGATTAACTTTTTTCCCAGAATCTCTTAACTGTTTTGCAATTTCGTCTAAACTTTTAGTCATATTATTCTCTGCCTGGGAAATTCAATAACAATTCTCTGTAATACTCATACCGCTTGTGGCTTTGTTCAATCGCCAAAGGTAAGCCTTCGGTGATGGAGTTTGTAAGGGTTTCAAATTTATCAAGGATTGAAACGATGCGTTGTTGTTCTGGAATGCTAGGAATCGGGAATTTAATACTATTTAAATTTTTTTTATTTAATTTAGGTTGCGCAGCACCTGAAATATAAGGGGTTAAATCTATTTTATTTAAATAGAATTCAATAAATCGACGTTCTTCATACGTTTCAAATTTTAAAATATGAGCATGATTATTCACCCATATTTTTCCTGAAGCACTAAAGGCAATAGGCGTATTTCTAGCTAATAAATTAGCCCCATCTTCAGAAATAAGTAAAAAATCTCCGTCAAATATGTAATCCTCTACATAATCAACAATACCAGAAGCTCCATAATAAGGAATTTTACCTGAAGTACGTAAGCCACTTGTAATAGGTTTTCTTTTAGAATCTAAATTTTCTGAAATTTGATCTAGAGTTTTCCACTCAAACCCAACCTTCCCTAGCTCTTCTTCACTTAACAATTTTTCTCGATAGTATTCATATTGCTTCTGGCGTAGTATAAGCTCGCTGGTAAGCTCGCTGGTAAGCGCTGTCAATGCGTCTAAAATTCGGACGATTTTGGTTTGAACAGTTGGAGGCGGTAGAGGGATTAATGTTTCTTTTGCACTTGACCAGTGTCTTTTGTAGTTCAACTCTTTTACATAAAAATTCTGGAATGCGTAATATATATATTTAGCATTATCTTCTTTAGGTTTTAAAATTTTTAATCCATCTGCTCCTTGTATAAAAGAAAAATTAACATATTTAATATGTTCTGAATGATCCCCAAAAATAATATATTCATTTGAAGGAATGGCTTCAAAATTTTCGTCAGTATAACCAGCAATAAATTTTTCTCCTTGATCTATTATTGGAGTAGAGCCTGTAGAACAATACATTTCTCTTTTTAATTTAACTGGTGCTGTTATTGTAGTAACGATTTTATTCAAAGGCTTCCACTCAACCTCAGCCCCATCTAATAATTTTTCTAAAAAAGTGCAGTTGTTTTTCATGGTGTTTTACCCCTCAATCTCCGCCACAATCTTGTCAATTTCTGCACGCAAGCGGTCGATATTAGCAACAGTTTGCTTAATTTCTGCGTTAAGCTTATCAATGTTAATTATTTCGCGGGTGTCTTTTGGTTCCACATAGGTGCTGACAGAAAGATTATAGTTATTTTCTTCATTTGCGATTTCATCATTAGACACCGTTCTTGCTAAATGTGGCACATCTTCTTTATCGGCAAACAGTTTGAGAATTTGCTCAATATGTTCCTCTTCCAAAAGGTTGTTATTGGTGGCGGATTTAAATAAACCGCTGGCATCGATAAATTGCGTTTGGGGATCGGGTTTATGTTTGGAAAGCACTAAAATATTCACCGCAATACTGGTGCCGAAAAAGAGATTTGGCGCAAGCGCAATCACCGTTTCTACATAGTTATTATCCACCAAATACTGACGAATTTTTTGTTCCGCACCGCCGCGATAAAAAATGCCGGGGAAGGAGACAATCGCCGCGCGGCCTTTTGCTGAAAGATAACTTAACGCATGCAAAATAAAGGCAAAGTCCGCTTTAGATTTTGGCGCAAGCACGCCGGCAGGGGCGAAGCGCTCATCGTTAATTAGTGTTGGATCGTCTGAACCAATCCATTTCACGGAGTAAGGCGGGTTAGAAACGATAGCATCGAAGGGTTTATCGTCACCAAATTGCGGATTCATTAAGGTGTTGCCAAGGGCGATATCAAACTTGTCGTAGTTGATGTTATGCAAAAACATATTCATACGAGCAAGGTTGTAGGTAGTGTGATTAATTTCCTGCCCGAAGAAGCCTTCTTCAATGATGTGTTCATCAAATTGTTTTTTTGCTTGCAATAATAAAGAACCCGAACCTGCCGCTGGGTCGTAAATTTTATTAACCTTATCTTGCCCATATAAAGCCAGTCGAGCAATTAGCTTGGAAACGCATTGTGGTGTAAAGAACTCGCCACCTGATTTACCGGCATTGGCAGCATAATTGGAAATTAAAAATTCGTAAGCATCACCGAATAAATCAATATGATTATCTTCAAAGTCACCAAAATCTAACTCAGCAACGCCTTTTAATACATCGGCTAGGTGGCTGTTTTTATCGGCAACGGTATTACCCAAGCGGCTGCTAGTGGTATCAAAATCGGCAAATAAACCTTTGATATCCTGTTCGGAAGGGTAGCCTATGGCGGAGTTTTCGATAGCTGTAAAAATGTTTTTTAGGTCTGTATTTAAATTCGGATTAGTGTTGGCTGTTGCCACGACATTTTTAAATAATTGGTTTGGGTAAATAAAATAGCCTTTTGCTTTGATGGTGTCTTCTTTGATCGCTGCAATAATAGGGTCGTCATCATTAAAAGTAGAATAATCAACGCTATCATCTCCACCTTCAATGTAGTTGGCAAAGTTTTCACTGATAAAACGATAGAAAAGCGTACCTAAAACATATTGTTTAAAATCCCAACCATCGACAGAACCGCGGACATCATTAGCGATTTGCCAAATGCGGCGTTGAAGTTCTGCACGTTGTTGAATTGCTGCTGCCATAAAATCCTCAGAATATTTTGTGTCATTATTAAGATATAAATGCTCCAAATTATACAAGAAATAAATAATAACTAAATGAATTTCTATGGAAATTCCTCTACAATAGGGGCACTCTAATGTTTACAGAAAAATAAAAAATGAGCCGAAAATCAACCGCACTTAATGCCATTTCGTTGCCCTTAAATCAAGTCAATTTAATTGAGGCCTCGGCCGGTACTGGGAAAACCTATACCATTGGTTCTATCTATCTTCGTTTACTTTTACAGGCGGGTGAGAATTCTTTTTCTCGTCCGTTGAATGTGGAAGAAATTTTGGTCGTAACCTTTACTGAAATGGCGACGGAAGATTTAAAACGTAAAATTCGGGAACGTTTAACAGCGGCAATTTCGGTTTTTTCTGAATATTATGAAAAGCAAGACAAGGCGATTTTTACTGGGGAACATCAATTTTTAGCGGAATTGTTGCCTTATTTAGAGGATATTCCGACTGCACTTCGCCGCTTAAAGCTGGCCGAACAAAATTTAGATTTAGCCTCTATTTATACCATTCACGGTTTTTGTCGCCGAATGCTGATGCAACATGCTTTTAATTCAGGCGTACATTTCAATTTAAAACTTCTCAAAGATCAGTCTGATTTACTCAAACAATTTGCAAATGAATTTTGGCGGGAGCATTTTTATGATTTGCCTTTCCATTTAGCTGCATTTATCTCAAAAGAATTAAAGTCACCAGAAGATGTATTGAATGATTTAGGTTCAAATATTGGGAATGATTTTTCTATACAACTTGATAAACCAGAGCTATTAGAACTGTCATTAAAAGAATTTTTGCAAAAAGATATCACTAAAAATGCGGAAATTATTGAAAAGATTAAAGACACTTGGTTAGAAAGTGCGGTTGAAATCCGAGCCCTTTTTGATGAAGAAGTCGTGAAAAAAGAGAAATCTTGTTTAAATGGAAAAACACATTCAAGTAAAACAATTTTATCTCTTATCGATGAAGTAACCTCATGGGCAAAAAATAGAGCAGATATCACCTTAAATGAAACGCTAGTAAACAAATTTACGCAATCGGCTTTAGATAACGCGGTCAACGCACCTTTCAAGAAAAAAGGTGTAAGAATAACACATTCAGCCTTTGAAGAGATTGAAGCTTTAATTGAAGAAATTCAACCAAGTGATTTATTTAAAAAAATCATTCTCTATCACTATCGTCAAGGTATTCAAAAGAAACTTCTTGAATACAAAGCGAATCATCCTGAAAAATCTTTTGATGATTTATTACGCTTACTGAAAGAAGCACTATATGGTGAGGGGGGAGAACAGTTAGCGGAGTTAATTCGTTTTCAATATCCTTTTGCCATGATTGACGAGTTCCAAGATACGGATGCGTTGCAGTATCAAATTTTCTCGAAAATTTATCGTAATGAAAGTGCGTCTGGTAATGTTGGCTTTATGATGATCGGGGACCCAAAACAGGCGATTTATCGTTTCCGTGGTGCCGATATTTTCACTTATTTAAAAGCAGCAGACGAAGCGAGCGAGCGTTTTAATTTAGGCACAAACTACCGTTCATCCCAGCCTTTAGTGGAAGGGGTAAATCGATTATTTGATTTTAAAAATGACCCCTTTATTTATAAAAATATTGAATTTTTAAATGTCGGCGTAGCTAAGAAGAATCTTGTTTTTCAGTTGAATAATCAACCTGAACCGGCCTTCCGTTTTTACATTAACGATAAAGACAAATCCACCCAGCAAGATTATGCGAAAGCTTGCGCAACATCAATTCAGCAATGGTTAAAAAGTGCGGCTGAAAATCCGCTTGTTTTTCCGAATGAAAGCAAAGCGGAAAATCAAACATTGCGAGCAGAAAATATTGCCGTTTTGGTGCGTGGTTATACCGAAGCGGATCTCGTGAAGAAAGAATTGCAAGCACTCGGTATCGCTTCGGTTTACCTTTCGGATAGGGGAAATGTCTTTGAGAGTAACACAGCAAAAGAACTAGCCTTGATTTTGCAAGCGTGTTTGAGTGTGACGGAACGCCCAATTTTGAATGCCATTGCGACCGCACTTTTCGGCTTAAATGCAGCTGAAATTCACCAAATTCACCAGGATGAAATTCAGTGGCAACGTTGGGCAGAAAAATTTGCAGAGTATCAACAAATTTGGCAACGCCAAGGCGTCTTGCCGATGTTGCACCATTTACTTTTAGCTGAAAATATCACAGAAAAGCTCTTATCTCGGCCTGATGGCGAGCGAAAACTGACAGATTTATTACATTTAGCTGAAATTTTACAGCAAGCAGCTGCGTTAAATGAAAGTGAAGCGGCATTATTGCGCTGGTTTGAAAAGCAAATTCAAGATAATGGCCGTCAAGAAACACAAATTCGTTTAGAAAGCGAACGTCAGTTAGTGAAGATTGTGACTATCCATAAATCGAAAGGGTTGGAATATGATTTAGTTTGGTTGCCATTTTTAGGAAATGCAGCAAAAGACCCAACTAAAAAGAAACTGTTTAATTTATATTACGACAGTGATGAAGAGAAAACATTGTGGGACATGCAAGATCAACACTTGGATGATTTAACCCAAGAAGTTTTTGCGGAAGAATTGCGCTTGCTTTATGTGGCATTAACCCGAGCAAAATATCAAATGGCCTTTGTGTTACCGAAAGCCTTTGATAAAAAATGGAATGCTTTATTGTATGTTTTAACACAAGGTGAAATTGGTCGAAAACTCGATTTGCCAAATAATTGGGATACTCAACCGTTATTGGAAAAATTTAAGCAGCTTTTACCAAATGACGTAGCGATTGAATTAACCGATGTGTTACAAGCCAGTGAACCACTTACCTTAAATATTTCTCAAGAAAATTTAAGTGCGGAAATTTTCCAAGGTGAAATTGAACAAGATTGGCGAGTGACGAGCTTTAGTGGCATAGAACAAACCCATCAACATAAAGCTTATTTGAATGAAAGTGCGGTGAAAAAATCGCTCATTTTTGATGATGCGAAAGATTATGATGCATCGATTTCAATAGAAAATATCCCTGAAAATCTGACCGCACTTGATCATGATAACGATGAAATGGTTTTAGATTTTCCACGGGGAACACAAATCGGTACTTTATTGCATCGTTATTTTGAAAAGGTGCCTTTTGCTCAACTGGCAGAGAAAGAAAACATTGGAAAATTATGTCAGGATTTGAATCTTGCCGAAGAGCAGTTTGCAGCAGTCCAACAGTGGTTTGCACAAATACTCAGTACACCAATTTTGCCAAACGATGATTTTACTCTTGCTCAAATTAACGAAAAACAATGCTTAAAAGAGTTGGCGTTTTATCTCAATATCACAAGCCATTTTGATGTCGCTGGTTTTAACCGAGCGTTAGCAGCCTTGCACCATTTACCGTCAGAACCGTTACAGTTTGATGATATTCAAGGCATGGTGCGAGGCACAATGGACTTAGTTTTCTGTCATCAAGGTAAATATTATTTGCTTGATTACAAATCGAATTTCTTAGGTGAGACATTAAAGGATTACGATCAAGCTGCATTGAAAAAAGCCATGTTAGAGCATCACTATGATTGGCAATATTTGTTGTATGTGGTGGCATTACACCGTTATTTAAAAACACGTTTGCCTGACTACGATTACAACCGAGATTTTGGTGGTGTGGTCTATGCATTTTTACGAGGAATGAATGGTTCGCCACAATCGGGCATCTTTTTTGATAAACCAGATTGGCAATTAATCCAACAATTAGAGGAATTATTTTAATGTTAAGCCTATTAAAATCCTTGCAAGAACAAGGTGTGATTACTCAAGGCGATTATTATTTTGCTCAATTAATTGCTGATAAACAAAAAGATAAAGGCTATGCCGAACCCGTACAAAATTTAGCGATTTTATTAGCCGCACTTTGCAACTGGAGCTATACACAAGGCAATACTTGTTGTGTATTAGATCGTTTCTTAGAACGTAATTTATTCGGCTTGGCTTATCGTCATATTGAAACGGATTTTTTGCTGCTGATCAATGAAAAGATCGGTTCACTTCCTGTATCAAAATGGCAATCAGCCTTAGCGGGGCATATTGCTTTTACACAAGATCCTGAAAATCAGATTGCGCCTCTCGCATTTCAATTTGGGGCGATTTATTTCTATCGAGCTTGGCAAGATGAATTCCGCGTGGCGCAATATATTAAAAACGCCTTGAAAAATGACCGCACTTTATCGGTAGAACCGCAACAAATCAGGGCATTATTAGATCGTTATTTCCCTCAACAACAAGCGCAAGTTGATTGGCAAAAAGTAGCTGTCACAACGGCGGTAAAAAGCCCATTTTCTGTGATTACAGGTGGACCGGGAACAGGGAAAACTACGACAGTCACTCGCTTGTTATGTGTATTACAGGAATTATTTGGCGGCAAGCTTCATATTAAATTGGTTGCGCCAACAGGAAAAGCCGCAGCTCGTTTAACGGAATCTATCGAAAACGCTTTGGCACAAATGCCGATTTCAGATGAGTTACGTGCATCCATTCCTAAAACCGCAGAAACGTTGCATCGTTTACTAGGCGTTCGACCTTTTACCGATCGCGTAAAATACCATGCATATAATCCACTGCAAATTGATGTATTAGTGGTGGATGAAACCTCGATGATTGATTTGCCGATGATGGCGAAACTTGTGCAAGCGTTGAAACCCGAAACGCGTTTAATTTTATTGGGTGACCAAGCTCAATTGGCCTCTGTGGAAGCGGGGGCTGTATTAGGCGAAATTGCACAATTTTTAACGCTAGATTATAGCCCTGATCAAGCCGATTATATTCATGAAACAACGGGCTATACTGTTCCAACTAAGGGGGAGCATAGTCCATTGCGTGATGCCATTTGCCATTTAACCTTTAGTCGCCGTTTCCGAGATGATTCGGGGATTAAACAACTTGCTGAGCAAATTCAACAAGGAAAAGGTGAGGGCAGTGTGGCGACTTTTGCGGAATATCCACAAGAGTTGCATTTCCATCATTTTGATGAAGAGCAAGAGGTTAAAGAATCTGTTCGCCAAGTGGTGAAAAGTGCGGTTGAAAATTACCGTGTTTATTTAACCCAACTTCAAACTCATTTTGCTCAGAAGAAAGATCTCAATGCAAAATTTATAGATGAAAAGGGCAATGAGAAAACTTATGCAGAAGCGATTTTAGACAGTTTTAATTCGGTGAGATTTTTGACCGCACTTCGAGCTTCGGCATTAGGTGTGGAAGAATTAAATCGTGAAATCGCTTTAGCATTACGAGCGGAGAAATTACTTTGGTTTCGTCAAGAAGACGATTGGTATATCGGTAAACCAATTATGATTACGGAAAACGATCATAATGTGAAACTGTATAACGGTGATATTGGCTTATGTTTAGCTAAAGGCAAAGTATGGTTTGGCAATCGAGAAGTTTCTACCAGTCGTATTCCCGCTCACGAGCCTGCGTTTATGATGACGATTCATAAATCCCAAGGTTCGGAGTTTGATCATACCGTCATGGTGTTACCAACAGAACCTAATCCAGTGCTTTCACGAGAGCTGGTATTTACCGGTGTTACCCGTGCGAAAAATCAACTTTCCGTATTTGCTAATGAAAAAATCTGGCAAAGTGCGGTCAGAAATACCGTGAAACGACAAAGTGGTTTAGGTAAGCTATTACAGGAAAAAGAGGAGTAAAAAATGAACTTATATGTTTACGATCATTGCCCGTTTTGTGTGCGAGCTCGCATGATTTTCGGTTTGAAAAATCTGCCGGTAGAGCTTGTGGTGCTCGCGAATGATGATGAAGCAACGCCAATCGGTTTAGTGGGGAAAAAGGTTGTACCAATTTTAGTTAAAGAAGATGGCACAGCTATGCCAGAAAGTTTGGATATCGTGCATTATGTCGATGAACATTTTGGTGAAAAAATCTTATCTGAACAAGTTCGTCCTGAAATTGAAGCATGGTTAAAAGAAGTCGGCAGTTATTATGGTCATCTTACGACTGCACGCTTCACGCAAATTGGCTTAGCAGAATTTGAAACCCAGAGTGCGATTGATTATTTTACTAAAAAGAAAACGGAATTTATCGGTGATTTTGCTGAAAATATTGCGAAGACCGAAACCTATCTTGCTCGCTTAAAAGGGGATTTAGAGAAATTAGCTGCCTTGATTCAATCTGGCAATGCGCTAAGCGGTAAACTTTCTCTTGAAGATATTATCGTTTTCCCTGTATTACGAAATCTGACTTGTGTGAAAGGCATCGAATTTCCACCAGCAGTTTTAGCTTATATCACGAATATGGCTAAGTTAAGCAATGTGCCGCTATATTTTGATAAAGCCATTTAATCTCAGTTGAACCATAGGCTTTGGAAATACTGAAGTTTTGACTTGGATCATAGGTGCGGTCATTTTTTCAGTATTTTTTATTCATCGATCTATAATCTCTAAGGTTTACTTTATAAGAGCGTAGAGATATGAATCAGGAATACCAACGAGCGGTTACCCGTATTTGTGTGGAAACCGCTTTGTTATTGTTACAGCATGGTGCAGAAAGTGCTGTTGTCGTACAAATGGCACAGCGATTAGGTGTAGCTTTAGGCATTGAAAGCGTGGAGTGTGCTTTAACGGCAAATGCTGTCTTATTGACCACACTTTCTAAGCAACATTGTATTACTACCGTGCGGAAGAATGTCGATAAAGGCATTAATATGCAAATTGTTACGGATGTTCAGCACATTGTGGTTGCCGTAGAGCATCACTTGTATGATTTGTCTATGGCACAAAAGAAATTGGATAAGTTAAAACCACTAAAATATAACCGTTATTTGGTGGTGTTTATGATTGGTTTATCTTGTGCCTCTTTTGCTCACCTTTCTGGCGGAGATATGACAATTTGTGCGATCACCTTTATTGCCTCTGCCATTGCCATGTTTGTTCGACAAGAAATTTCTAAACGTCATTACAATCCACTCATCGTTTTTGCCATTACCGCTTTTGTTGCCTCACTGATTTCCGGTGTCAGTTTGAAATATAGTTTAGGAAATGATCCTCATATCGCATTAGCTTCTAGCGTTTTATTACTCGTTCCAGGATTCCCATTAATTAATTCACTTGCGGATATTTTAAAAGGGTATGTAAATATGGGAATAGGACGCTGGACCATCGCTACGGTTCTCACTTTTGGTGCTTGTTTAGGTATTGTCTTTGCGTTAAATCTTTTAAATATTGTTTCTTGGGTGGGGTAATAAGATGTTTTTACTGAATTTACTCGATGATATGCTTTTTGCTGCCATCCCCGCAGTAGGATTTGCTTTAGTATTTAATGTTCCGCCTAAAGCCTTAAAGTATTGTGCGATTTTAGGTGCACTTGGACATGTCACACGAACTTTATTACTACACTTTGGTGTCCCAATTGTTTTTGCCACTTTTTTCGCCACTTGTGTGATTGGTTTTATTGGGGTGCATTTATCTCATCGTTATTTAGCCCATCCGAAAGTCTTTACTGTTGCGGCAATTATTCCAATGATTCCAGGTGTTCATGCTTATAAAGCGATGATTGCTATCGTACAAATTCACCATTATGGCTTTTCCGATAAATTATTTGAGCAAATGATCAGCTCTTTTATCAATACCAGCTTTATTTTGGGCGCTCTTGTTTTAGGCTTAGCCTTACCAGGACTATTGTTCTATCGACAAAAACCGGTCGTATAGAAAATAAAAA
>NZ_KV801015.1:31684-82126 GCF_001810345.1 Haemophilus sp. HMSC061E01 | reverse complement strand
AAAAAGCCGACATCAGTCGGCTTTCGTATTTAATCAATATTTAATTAAGCATGGCAAGTTTGGCAAGCAGCTTGGAACATCCAAACAAGTTTTTCTTGTTCTTTGATGTAGTCGCTCATTTGAGAAGCGGTACCTTCATCATCAGACTCACCCGCTAATTCAAGGATTTCACGTTGTTGTTCAAGTAATACTTTTAATCCTTCTAATGTGCCTTCTAAGCAAGATTGCGCATCACTTACCCCTAACTCTTCTTTAATACGTGAGTGTTGGAAGTATTGTGAATAACCGTTATGCGGTGTGTAACCTAAAGTTAAGATACGTTCTGCCACTTCATCGACTTTTTCCACTAAATCAGTGTAGATTTCTTCAAATTTGGCGTGTAATTCAAAGAAGTTTACCCCTTTAATGTTCCAGTGGTAACCGCGCACGTTGGTATAGAATACCTGATAGGTTGCTAATAATTCATTTAATTTTGCTGCTAATTTTTCAGATGCTTTTTTATCTAAACCGATTGATGTTTTTGGCATAGTATTTTCCTCTTTGTTGTTGATTAAAATATTGTTCCCTTGCTTGGGAATTGCGGTCATTATAGCATAGTTTTTTCTGATAGCTATTTCATATTACCTAGTGATTTAATAGGCAAAAACTATCTATAATAAATTATACATAGCTAAAAACTTTTGTGCTGAATTGCGAAAAAAACTCTGTGAAGTAGATCACACATTCAATATTTCCTCTTTGACAGAATGAAGCGAAGATGATTATGATTGATGCAAATCATTTTATTCTAAGATTTGATTGCTTTACTTCATTTTCGAATGAAATGTTTGGCTAGGTTTAAAAACCAAAAATATGATTTTATTACTCATCAGGAGTTTAGTATGACAAAGCATTTTTCCTTTGAAACTAATGAATCTCGTCGTCATTTTATGAAACTTATGGCTGGCGTAGGGGCAGGTCTTGCATTTAGTGGTACGTTAGGCACATTTTCACCAAAAGCCTTTGCAGCTGACATTAAAGGTAAAACCATTGAAGCAGGGATTGCTTATCCGCTTTCTACTGGTTTTGACCCAATGACATCAAGTGGTGCTTCACCTTATGCAGCAAACTTGCACATTTTTGAAGGTTTGGTGGATTTGCATCCTGCAACTCGTGAACCTTATCTTGCTTTAGCAGGAAAAGAGCCAGAACAAGTTGATGAAACAACATGGCGCATTACTTTACGTGAAGGCGCAACCTTCCATGATGGCGCACCAGTCACCATTGAAGACGTTGTGTATTCTTTCAATCGTATTATGGATCCAGCCAATAAATCTTTATTCGTGATGTTTATTGATTTCATTGAAAGTGTGAAAGCTGTGGATGATAAAGTGGTGGAATTTAAATTGAAATATCCATTTGCTTTATTTGCTAACCGTTTAACTTGCGTGAAAATTGTACCGAAACATGTAATCGACAAAGTAGGGCAATCTGCATTTGATGCGCACCCAGTTGGTTCTGGTCCATTCAAATTTGTTTCAGCAGTGAAAGATGACAAAATCGTCTTTGAAGCGTATGAACCTTACAATGGTAAATATCCAGCGCAAGTTGAAAAAATGTCTTGGTTATTACTTTCTGATGCCGCAGCTCGTGTGACTGCACAAGAGTCTAAACGTACTCAAGCAATGGAAAGCGTGCCTTATTTAGACATTAGTCGCTTGAAAAACAAAAAACAACAAGTGCAATCCGTTCAATCTTTCGGCTTGCTATTCTTAATGTTTAACTGTGAAAAAGCTCCGTTTAACAATCCAAAAGTACGCCAAGCGTTACACTATGGTTTAAACACTGACAAACTTGTTGATATTGTATTTGATGGTAATGCAGAAGCTGCAACATCATACTTACAAACGACTCACCCAGATTATATTAAGGCATCAACTCAATATCCTTATGATCCGGAAAAAGCAGCAGCATTATTAAAAGAAGCAGGTGTAACTGAGCTTAAATTTGATTTACTCGCAACCGACCATGACTGGGTGAAAGAATCTGCACCGTTAATTTTAGAGTCTTGGAACAAGATTCCAGGTGTGAAAGTAACTTTACAACACTTACAATCTGGTGCGTTATACAGCAACAACGTAGATCCTGGTGTATATGAAGTGGCAATCGCCCCGGGTGATCCATCAGTGTTCGGTAACGACTTAGACTTGCTTTTAAGCTGGTGGTATCGTGGTGATGTATGGCCGAAACGTCGTTTCCGCTGGAGCAACACCCCTGAATTTGCGAAAGTGACTGAATTGCTCAATGCAGCTGTGAGAGCAAAAGATCACGCTGAAGCGAAAAAATCATGGGAAGAAGCGATTAACATTATTGCGGCTGAAGTACCGCTTTATCCGATTGTTCATCGTAAACTTCCTTCCGCATGGGATGATAGCAGTCTTGAAGGCTATCAACCATTGGCGACAACCGGTTTATCTTTCCTCGGTGTGGGCCGTAAATAAAAGTACTTTTTAATGTTTGGGCTGTTGAGCAATCAACAGCCTTTTTTCTTTCTTTTTAACACCAAAGTGCGGTCATTTTTTTCCCTGTTTTTCAATCATTTTTTCTCTCTATTTTATTTCAAAAAAATCTTTGTGAAGCCGATCACAGATTTGAACTTTGCCCTAGGTACTTGGATTGACAGGGTATAGAGCGGATATTATGATTTGTATAAATCATTTTGTTTTTTAATTTGATTGTTTCACTTCATTTTTAATTTAATGAATTTCTCAAAATAGAATAGGAGAGGTCAGATGGAAATGATACTTCGATTATTGTTACGCCGATTGATGGCTTTGCCGGTCATGATACTTGGTGTAACAGCACTCGTCTTTGTAGTGCTTCAATTCACGCCGGGTGATCCTGCTACAGTGGCATTAGGCGAAAGTGCTAGTGAAGCGGCAAAACAACTTTACCGCGAATCACATGGCTTAAATGATCCACTCTTTGTTCAATATTTTCGTTTCTTAGGCAACTTACTTGTATTGGATTTTGGTGTGACGATGCCACCAGAATTACCGATTAGTAGCATGTTAGCGAAATCTTTCCCAATCACGTTACAACTTACCTTAATTGGTGTGGTGTTTGCGGCAGTGGTGTCTTTCTCATTAGGTGTACTAGCCGCGCTTTATCGTGATAGCTGGGTAGACCAAGTGATTCGTTTAATCTCTGTAGCAGCGGTTGCAACACCATCATTCTGGTTAGGTATCTTACTTATTCAATGGTTCTCTTTGGAATTAGATTGGTTGCCTTCTGGTGGTTTTGTGCCATTCAGCGAAAGCCCAATGGGGTATATCAATTCCATGATTTTGCCATCTCTTGCACTTGCTGTGCCGGTATGTGCGTCATTAATTCGTGTGGTACGTACAACCATGGTAGAAGAAATGGATAAAGACTATGTGAGAACGGCGATTGGTAACGGTGTACCTTATGCAACTGTTATTCGCCACAACGTATTACGTAATGCCTTAATTACACCAGTGACTGTATTAGGTTTACGCGTAGGATACTTACTTGGTGGTGCGGTAGTTATCGAACAAATCTTTGACTTACCAGGCATGGGGAAATTGATTTTTAACGGTATCGTCAACCATGACTTGCACTTAGTACAAGGTGTGGTACTAACAATCGCCTTTACCTTCGTTTTAGTGAATATTATCGTTGATATTCTCTATGTGTTGATTAACCCTAAAATTCGGAGTCTATAATGTTTCGTCAAGGTTTAGCAGATCGATTAGCTGCAAGCGGTGCGAGATTCCGAGCACTTTCCACCGCATCAAAAATTTCATTATTATTCTTAGTTTTCGTTGCTTTAGTGGCGGTGTTTGCCCCTTGGGTCGCAACACATGATCCATTAGAAGTGATCGCACGTATGCGTGCTCCAAGTGCGGAATATTGGTTTGGGACTGATCGACTTGGTCGTGATATTTTCTCTCGTATTGTTTACGGCGCCCAAACGTCCTTATTTATCGGTTTAGGTGCGGTAGCTTGTGCCATTCTTTTCGGTAGTATTTTAGGTGCAACTGCAGCCACATCCGATAAATGGGGTAATGAAATCATCATGCGCTTAATGGATATTTTAATGGCTTTCCCGGGTATCGCATTAGCCGCAGTGTTATTAGCAACCTTTGGTAATTCTGTACCGGTTATTATTATCACCATTGCCGTGGTTTATACCCCGCAGCTTGCTCGAGTGGTTCGTGCGAACGTGGTATCACAATGGGATGAAGACTATGTGCGTGCTGAACGCGTGATTGGTGGTAGCCGTACTTATATTCTTCTCAAACACGTTGTACGCAATACCGCTGCACCGGTTTTAGTCTTCGCAACCGTAATGGTGGCAGATGCCATTGTATTCGAAGCCTCACTTTCTTTCTTGGGCGCAGGTGTTCAACCACCACATCCTTCATGGGGTAACATTCTTTCTGAAGGTCGTAACATCGTATTAAACGGCGCATGGTGGGCAACAACCTTTGCCGGTGTCATGATTCTTTTAACTGTATTAGCCTTAAATATCTTAGCAGAAGGTCTTACTGATGCATTGGTTAACCCGCGCTTAAAAGGCGGTAAAAAACCAGAAGGCAAATCAGATGAACGTCTTTCTACTGACGTACAAGAAGCGCTTTCTGAAGGTCTTGCATTAAAACGTTACTTACTCAAATTACATGAAAAAGAAATCACACGTACGAATCGTATGCAATTAGATCCAAATGCAAAACCGATTTTACAAGTGAAAAACTTATCTATTCGTTTCCCGAATCGTTATGGTGACATTCCATTGGTTGATAATATCAGCTTCACCGTAAATGAAGGGGAAACCATGGGGTTAGTGGGTGAGTCTGGTTGTGGTAAATCCATTACAGCATTCTCTATCATGGGCTTGTTACCAAAAACAGCCAAAATCACTGGGGAAGTGCTTTTCACCGACCGTAGCGGTAAACAACACAGCTTGCTCAATTCTCACAATTTAAGTGAATTGCGTGGTTCTGAAATTGCGATGATTTACCAAGACTCTTTAAGTGCGTTAAACCCATCAATGCGTATCAAAGATCAAATGGCACAGCTCATCAAACGTGGCAGTCACCATACCGCAGAAAAATTGTTGGAATGGGTACACCTTGATCCTGAAAAAGTATTGAACCGTTATCCGCATGAACTTTCTGGTGGTCAACGTCAACGTGTGGTGATTGCAATGGCATTAACTCGTGAACCGAAATTATTAATCGCCGATGAACCAACAACCGCATTAGACGTAACTGTTCAAGCAGAAGTAGTGAAATTATTGAATGAATTACGTGAAAAACTGGGGTTTGCAATGGTGTTTGTCAGCCACGATTTAGCCTTGGTTGCTCAATTAGCCCACCACATTACGGTAATGTATGCTGGGCAAGTGGTTGAAATGGCACCAACATCCTTATTGCTTGCTAATCCAACTCACGAATATACCCGTGGCTTATTGGGTTCTGTCCTTTCAACCGAAGTCCGTGCAAAACGTTTATATCAAATTCCAGGCAGTGTACCATCACCTTACAATTTTGCTGTGGGAGACCGTTTTGCAAGTCGTTCATTACGACCAGATGCAAATCCGGATCAAAAATTGATATTAACCGCCGTGGAAGGCGAGCCGTCTCACTTGTGGGCTTCTCATTTAGCTGAGCCTGTAACGGAAGCGAAAGGAGCATAATATGAGCAGTAGTATTAAAGTCATTAAAGAACAAAACATCATCGATTTAGAAAATATCGTGGTGCAATTTCCTTCTCGCGATGGTTCATTGTTTGGACGTAAAAAATTCACTGCGGTGAACAATGTGAGTCTTAGCATTAAAGCGGGGGAAACCATTGGTTTAGTTGGGGAGTCTGGCTGCGGAAAATCTACCTTAGCCAACGTAATCATTGGACTTCTTAAACCGACATCAGGTTTAGTGAAATTCAATGGTTTACAAATGCAATATGGCAGCTCAGAAGCGAGAAAACAATTCGGTCGCCAAGTGTCGGTCATTTTCCAAGACCCTGCAACCGCACTGAATCCTCGTATGAAAGTGTTAGATATTTTGCGTGACCCAATGGATATTCACAATGTGTTACAACCACACGAACGGGAAAAACGCGTATATGACTTACTTTCTCGCGTTGGTTTACCACGTTCTGCTGCACAAGTTGAGCCAACCCGTTTATCTGGCGGGCAAAAACAACGTGTAGCCATTGCTCGTGCTTTAGCGCTGAATCCAAAACTGATTGTTGCGGATGAACCGACTTCTGCGCTAGACGTATCCGTTCGTGCTCAGGTGCTAAACTTATTGGCGGACTTGAAAAAAGAACTCAATCTTGCCATGGTGTTTATCTCTCACGATATCCAAACCGTACGCCAAGTATCTGACCGTATTGTCGTGATGTACGGTGGTCAAATTTTGGAAACTGGTAGCACTGAAGAAATCTTCAACAATCCAACAGTGGATTACACCAGAAAATTACTTGGTGTTGCCCCGTCCTTGTTGTAAACAGATAAAATAAAACATCTAATTTATAACCGCACTTTTAAAGTGCGGTTATTTGTTGATGATTTTTAATAAATTTGTTGATACAATTAGTCAACATTGTTTCTTAAATTATGGAATATTAATTATGAAAAAATTAGCTTTTTTACTATTAGCATCTTTAAGTGCGCCAGTTTTTGCTGATCCAACTGTTTTTAAAATGGAATTAGGAAAAACAACAGAGTCTGAAGTAAAAGAGATGTACTCTACAACTCTAAATGGAGTTAATATTTATACCGATGGTAATCAATACTATATTGATACTAAAGAAATTGATTTTGATGGCTTAAAATCAGCAGAGGTTATTTTTGATAAGCAAGGTGTGCTAGTTGCTGTGCTTTCAACTTTAGTAGAATCAGATCCTATGAATCATGGAAGATTTTCCCATATTTACGGTATTTTAAATAATAAATATAAACTGGTAAAAAAAGAAACTCCATTTGTAGGTGATCAGATTGCAACCTTTAAAGATGGTGATACCGAAATTACATTGAGTGCACCGCATATGGGGCATTTGAAAGTTCATCTAAATTATATTCGTAATGAACTTATGGAAAACTACAAAAAGCGTAGTTCAGAAAATAAAAAAGCTAAAGATAAAAACGATGCTGCAGCACTATAATAATCGAGAAGTATCTTCTACAGAATTATTAATTGATAACCGCACTTTTAAAGTGCGGTTATTTTTTTGCTTATTTTAGGTATTAAAGCGTTAGTGAAAGGTTAGAAACATACTCCAAAAGTCTTTTAGAGTTTAGGTTTTTTCTCAAATAGCATAGAATAGGCATATAAAAATAAGGAGATTTAACATGCAACAAAAAATTCAACAAGCATTAGTCGATTCGCCACTTTCAAATGCAATTCTTTCTGCATTAGAAGAACAAGAATGGAAAGGTTTTTTACCGGCTGAAAAAGTGTGGTCAATTTGTGATGAATTTAAGCTTACACCTGTTCAATTAGGTTTGGCGCTTTTGCCCGTAGCAGCTTGTTATAGCCACACACCCATTTCAGAATTTCATGTTGGAGCGATTGCGATTGGTGAAAGTGGTGATTTTTACTTTGGTGCGAATCAAGAATTTAAGGGGGGTAGTATGGCTCAAACCATCCATGCTGAACAAAGTGCGATTAGCCACGCATGGTTACGTAATGAACCTCGCATCACGGATATCGTGGTGAATTACACACCTTGCGGTCACTGCCGTCAATTTATGAATGAGCTTTATCAAGCGCAAGATTTAAAAATTCATTTACCACACAGCCAAAATAATCCACTTCCTCAATATTTACCCGATAGCTTTGGCCCGAAAGATTTAGGCGTTGATTTGCTTCTATTAAACAAAGAAGAACAAGGTTTCACTTTGACGACGGAAGATGAAGTGGCAAATAAAGCAATTTTAGGGGCAAACCGAGCACATTCACCTTATTCTAAAAGCCCTCATGGTGTAGGCATTTTATTTAAAAATGGGGAGATGATCTGTGGTCGATATGCAGAAAATGCAGCATTTAACCCAAGCTTACCAGCTATGCAAACAGCGATTAATTTTGCTTACTTAAATCAATTGGATGTATCGAAAATTGAGCGTGTAGTATTTGCAGAGAAGCCTTTTCGTTTAAGTCATCGTAAGATGGCAGAGCAGTTATTAAAGAGCCTCAGCAAGGTTAAAATGGAATATATTAGCCTGTAAAGTGCGGTCAAAAATGAATTAGTTTTTAAGCTAAAAAAGGCGAACAGAGATAATCTCTCATGTTCGCCTTTCTTTTTACTGATTTTATGCTAATTCAGCACGTAATTTTTTCGTGACATCAACCATCACTTTTAACGCGGCAATTGTTTCTGGCCAACCGCGCGTTTTCAAACCACAGTCTGGGTTTACCCATAAACGTTCTTTCGGCACTACTTGTAATGCTTTGCGAAGAAGATGTTCAATTTCTTCTGCTGCAGGCACGCGTGGACTATGAATATCATATACACCTGGGCCAATATCATTCGGGTATTTGAAATCACCAAATGCAGTGAGTAATTCCATGTCAGAACGCGAGGTTTCGATAGTAATGACATCAGCATCTAAGGCTGCAATAGCGGGTAGAATGTCGTTAAATTCGGAATAACACATGTGCGTATGAATTTGGGTATCATCTTTGCAACCCATTGAGCTTAAACGGAAGGCTTCGCCCGCCCATTTCAAATAAGCATCCCAATCTGCACGTTTTAACGGTAAACCTTCACGAATAGCCGGCTCATCAATTTGAATCACTTTGATACCTGCTTTTTCTAAATCTAATACTTCATCAGAAAGCGCTACCGCAATTTGTTTACAAACTGTTTCACGGGAAATATCGTTACGGACGAAAGACCATTGTAAGATCGTGACTGGACCAGTCAGCATGCCTTTCATCACTTTATTGGTAAGGCTTTGGGCATATTGTGACCAACGTACCGTCATTGGTTCTGGGCGAGTAACATCACCGTAAATCACTGGTGGTTTCACGCAACGAGAACCATAACTTTGTACCCAACCAAATTTGGTGAAAGCAAAACCATCGAGTAATTCACCGAAATATTCCACCATGTCGTTACGTTCTGCTTCGCCATGTACCAATACATCTAAATCTAATTTTTCTTGCTCACGTACAACAAATTCAATTTCTTTTTTCATTGCAGTTTCGTAATCAGCTAAGCTGAGTTCGCCTTTTTTGAAGGCTGCACGAGCATGACGAATGGCTGTCGTTTGTGGGAAAGAACCAATATTCGTCGTTGGCAGAAGTGGTAAATTTAACCACGCATTTTGTAATTTAATGCGTTCTGCAAATGGCGATTTACGTTGGTCAGCATTTTTCGGTAAGTTTGCTAAACGTTCTGCCACACAAGTGCGGTGAATTTCACGCGAGTTTTTACGAGCATCCGCAGCGGCTTGAGAAGCAGCTAATTCAGCTTGAACCGCTTCACGGCCTTGCTCTAGTGCAGTCTTAATAACGCGTAATTCTTGAATTTTTTGTAACGTGAAAGCCAACCATTGATAAAGCTCTGGTTTATTTGCTTGTAATTGCGTTTCAACTTCTAAATCATAAGGTGTATGGAGGAGAGAGCAGCTTGGCGCAATCCATAAATGATCACCTAATTTCGCTTTTAATGGCTCAACCACATCTAACACTTGATTCAAGTTTGCACGCCAAATATTACGGCCATCAATAATGCCCACAGATAAGATTTTGTCATAATCCGCAAAGGCAGCAAGTTGTTCTGGTGCGCGTACTAAGTCGATGTGCAAACCGGCTACAGGTAAGGCTTTTAACAAATCAGCGTGTTCTGCCACAGAACCGAAATAAGTCGCAAGCAATAATTTCGCTTTCACTTGTTCAGCAAAAGTGGCGTAAACCGCTTTATAAGCAGCAATCCATTCTGTCGGTAAATCTAAGGTGAGAGCAGGTTCATCAATTTGAATGTATTCTACGCCTTCTGCCGCTAATGCATTTAAGATTTCAACATAAACCGGTACGAGTTGTGCTAATAAATCAAAGCGATTAAATGTCGCACCTTTTTCTTTACCTAACCAAAGAAAGGTGAGTGGACCAACGATTGTTGGTTTAACTTGATACCCAAGCGCTTTAGCTTCACGAATTTGTGTCACATAGTGTGTTGGATTGGCTTTAAATTGTGTTTCTTTATGGAATTCGGGTACAAGATAATGGTAGTTGGTATCGAACCATTTTGTCATTTCAATCGCAAATTGGGTTTTATTACCGCGCGCTAATTGGAAATATTGATCGAGTGTTAAGTTTTGGCTATCGAAATCAAAACGAGCAGGAATCGCACCTGTTGCTACTTGTAAATCTAAAATGTGATCATAAAGTGTGAAATCAGCCACCGCGACAAAATCAGCATTTGCCTTAGCTTGGTGTTGCCAGTTTAGTTCACGTAATCTTTTTGCAATATCTAATAAATCCGCTTCCGCAATTTCGCCACGCCAGTAACGCTCTTGAGCAAATTTAAGTTCACGCTTTGCACCTACGCGCGGAAATCCAGCCAAATGAAATGTTGTCATAGTTAATCCTTCTATTGTTTTGTTAGTTTAGACGTCTAAACGTCTGTTCGTTTATAGAATGCAATAGAAAAGAAGATTACACAACTTCATAATTTTCAGGTTTTAAATGAATTAAATTAATAAACAAAAAGACCGCACTTTAAGATTTCTAAAAGTGCGGTCTTTTTTGTATGATGTTTTATAGCGTTATAAGGCAGTGACGAAAGTAATCAAGCCTAGAATCACACCTGGTGCATTAGCTAATGAAATAGGCAAATCACGTTTTTCTTTTAACAAACCATAAGCCACCCATAAACTACAGTTGATCATCGTGGCAAAAGGTTGTAACCAACCACCTTTTTGACCTGATAAATTTAGACCAATTTGTTGTAAGTAAGACACATACATACAAACAGAAGTAAATGTTGCGACATAGCCTAAAATGGTAATAAAACGTTGGTTTGTCATTTGCTCTCCTAAGTTTAACAGAATAATCCTAAACCAGATTATTAACTAAAAATTGATAATATGTATAAATTATACATAATAATTAAATAAAAGTCAATAAATGGCGAGATAAAGCAAAGATTGTTTCATTTTAGTTAAGGATAAAATGCATTTTATTAAGAGGGGAATAAAGAGATTAGAGAAAAAAAAGACAAAAAATAACCGCACTTTATCGAGTGCGGTTATATAGATTCTGAACAGTTTAGTTGAGATTATTCAACACCAACCATTACAGAGGTCGCTTTGATAATCGCATATGCTTCTTTACCAACTGCTAAACCTAATTCTTTTACTGCATCGATAGAGATGGTAGAAGAAATGATGTTACCGTTACCGATATCAATGTGTACGATTGCGTTCACAGAACCAGTTTCGATTGATTTTACAGTACCTTTAAGTTGGTTTCTTGCACTAATTTTCATTAAGCATTTCCTTATGTTTGAGTTAAAAAGAGTAAGTATTATATAGGTAAATATATAAGTTGAAAATACTACTTAATAGGTGATAAACCTTTCAAGATTTGCTCAGCATTTTCTTTGCTTAACGTATAACCGTAATTAATCTATTTGACTAGAATTTAAGTAAAAAATAACCGCACTTTATCGCACGGTTACGTTATTCTATAAGCATTTAGCCGGTTTGGGCAGACCCGCCAGTTTGGTTGCTTGCTTGGCTGGTCCGTCAGGGAAGAGTCGTTGCAAATAGCGGCTGTTACCTTTGTCGGCACCTAGTTTTTCTGACATGGCTTTTACCAGCATTCTAATTGCAGGGGAGGTGTTATATTCTTGATAGAAATCACGCACAAAATAAATCACTTCCCAGTGAGCTTCGGTCAGTTCTACATCTTCTAGCTGAGCGATGTGTTTTGCTACATCTTCATTCCAATCAGCAATATTAAGTAAATAGCCAAAGGCATCGGTTTCGATTTGTTTTCCTTGTACGGTAATCATATTAATTCACTTCTTTAAAGCTGATCATTTCGTTATCGGAGTAGTCAGACGTATCTTCATCATCAAATTTCATTGGTTCGATACGTTCTTCATCAAATGCGGTATCCCCTTCAATGCCATCAAGTGATTGACCATGTTTAATGCCTTTAAAATCGAAGAGTTTTGGATCACATAAGTGTGACAACGTAATGTTTTGCATTGCACTAAACATGGTTTCTAAACGTCCAGGATATTGACGGTCCCAAGTATTCAGCATTTCCTTCACGACTTGACGTTGTAAATTAGGTTGAGAACCACATAAATTACAAGGGATAATTGGAAATTCTTTGGCTACGGCATATTTTTCAATATCTTTTTCTTTACAATAAGCCAATGGACGAATCACGATTTGCTTGCCATCATCTGAAATTAATTTCGGTGGCATCGATTTTAATTTTCCACCGTAGAACATATTCAGAAACAGGGTAGCCAGCATATCATCACGATGGTGTCCAAGTGCAATTTTTGTTGCGCCAAGTTCAGTTGCTGTACGGTATAAAATACCACGGCGTAGGCGAGAGCAGAGAGAGCACGTTGTTTTGCCTTCTGGAATTTTCTCTTTTACGATGCCATAAGTATTTTCTTCAACGATTTTATAATCCACACCAATACTTTGCAGATATTCAGGTAAAACATGCTCCGGAAAACCAGGTTGTTTTTGGTCTAAATTGACGGCTACAATATCAAATTTAATCGGTGCGCTTTGTTGTAAATTCAACAAAATATCAAGAAGTGTATAGCTGTCTTTACCACCAGAAAGACAAACCATTACTTTATCACCATCTTCAATCATGCCAAAATCAGCAATTGCATTGCCTACATTACGGCGAAGGCGTTTTTGCAATTTATTGAAATTATAAGTCTGTTTTTTATCTTGGTTTTGTTCTGTCATATTGATTTACTTTAGCTAATAAAAAAGCCCTGAATAACTTCAGAGCTTATAAATTCTGTGGTGCCTAGGGTCGGACTCGAACCGACACGGTTATTCACCGGCGGATTTTGAATCCGCTGCGTCTACCAATTTCGCCACCCAGGCATTTGGGTTGTTCTGAATTATACGTTTATCTTACTTCGTTGCAAGTAAAATTTCATTAAAAACGTGTAGTTGTTTTAAATTTCATCAACTTGCATTCAAAGATAAAAGGGAAGTTTAAAATATTTTGATACGCTGTCACAATTTATGAGTAAAATAAAAGCTTAGTATTTCTACTAAGCTTTATGATTATCTAATTAAGCGGTTTGACCAGCAAGGTTTCCTAAATCTTTATCGATTAAGAATAAGCCTTTGCCATCTTCGCCAAGAAGATTTAATTTGTCTAAAATACCGCTGAATAATTTCTCTTCTTCGTGTTGTTCTGCAACATACCATTGTAAGAAATTGAATGCAGAGTAGTCTTTTTCTTCAAAAGTTTTACCCACTAATTCATTGATTTTACTTGTGATTAATTTCTCGTGTTTGTAAGTTAATTCAATGATTTCTTTTAATGATTTGTACTCATGCGCTGGTGCTTCAATTGCAGTGATTACCGCTAATGCACCAGTTTCATTTAAATAAGTGAATAATTTACGCATGTGTTGCATTTCTTCTGCAGCGTGTTCTGATAAGAATTTAGCTGCACCTTCAAAACCATTTTGTTCGCACCATGCACTCATCTGTAAGTAAAGGTTTGAAGAGTAGAACTCAAGGTTCATTTGATCATTTAATAATTTGATTACGTTTGCTGATAACATTTTGTATTCTCCTTCTAAAATTATAATGTTGCTAAATCACGATCGATAAAGTAAAGCGAATGACCGTCTTCACCCACCAAGTTAAATTTATCAATAATGCTATTGAATAATTTTTCTTCTTCGTGTTGTTCTGCAACGTACCATTGTAAGAAGTTAAAAGTAGAATAGTCTTTGTTTGCAAAAGTCACTTCAACTAATTCATTAATTTTAGAAGTAACGAGTTTTTCATGTTCAAGTGTGGTTTCAAATACTTCTTTAAGTGATTTGTAGTCATTCTTAGGCGCATCAATTTTACCTAAAAGTGGCATACCACTTGTTTCACTCACATATTTGAATAATTTTTGCATGTGTTCTAATTCTTCATCAGCATGACGAAGTAAAAATGCTGCAGCACCTTCATAACCGTGTTTGCTACACCAAGAACTCATTTGTAAATAAACATTAGAAGAGTAGAACTCTAAATTGATTTGTTCATTTAACTTATCTGCGATTGCTTTATTAAGCATAACTAACTCCTTTCCTTATTAAGTAGAGATTAAAAATAAAAACAAGACTGCTTAACTTGTCATCGGTGTGCATTCTAATCTCGCAAATGAGAATGGTCAAGTGTTTTTTTAAAATTATTTTTATAAGTCACTAATAATAAAAGAAAAAACAATGTTAATTATTCTCATTTATGTGACATGTGTAAAATAAATTCTCATTATCAGATCAAGAATGATGAAATCTGCTGAATTGGTGTACACAATTGTATTCAGAATTCACGTAGCGTTATCTCAAAATTTCATTCTAATTTAATTATTCCACCTCAAAGGCATTCATTTATTTCTTCTATATCCATAAGCCGAAACTCACCTTATTTTGAGTAATACATGAAATAGGATAGTCACTTATATTGATTTGTGACATATCCATATATTCAATTTAACATAATATACATTATGCGAAATCAATTACAAGGTTAGTGGAAACTACGTATTAATAAAATCACAAAGTTATGCACAGGTCACGAATACTGCTCAAGCAATGTGGAATCTGGATTAGCAATACCTTGTAACAAGGTTAAATAATGATTTATACACTCTAAAATTGTTATGTAAGGAAAAAATAAAGATGTTTATATATGTCAAAATAATGACAACGCTACGTGAATTCTGCGTTATTTTATGAGGTGAATATCATCAGATTTAAAAAAGAAAAACGTAAATCTCTGGGATTAAGATTTACGTTTTTGATGATTGGCATTTGTGTGACTATGTCACGATATGTATAAGATTAAGATAACAGTTTTGCACCGTATTCATAAACCTGTTGTAGTAAATTCAGTTTGGTTGGATTATCCGAATATTCCTCCGCTAACCGTTGTAGACTTTCCTCAAATTTAACCGCACTTTGTTCTAATTTACGTTGGCGATATTTTTGCCATTTGATTTGTTCTGCACGATTTAGAGTTTTATAGAAATGTCTGGCACGATAATGGAATAACAATTCAGGAATTCGTTTATCTTCAAATGCTAAACCATGTTCAGCTAATTTCTCTGCTGGCAAATCACGTAAAATAGCCATATTATTTTTATCGGCATTGCTAAAGAAGCCGTTATAAAGCTCCGTTTCTACATTATCACTCGCCTCAAATTCGCGCTCTTCTGAGAAGATTTCAATAACTTTCTCGCGTATATCTAAGGATTGACGCAATTTTGCTAAATTATCTAAGCATTGTTGTCTGTCTATCCCTAAACGAGCCGCATTTTCAGGCAGTAACGTTTTTGCAGGCGCCAAAATTGGGCATTTATTAATATGAACCAATTTTAATGGAACTGATGAAACTCCCCTTTCTTCTAGCTCGCTTTTCTTGGTATATAAATCTTGTCGCAAATCAACCGCACTTTTACTGAGTAAATTATCAATATCACCTGATAAATCACAGACGATTACGGCATTTTGATTAGTTGGATGCCATGCTAATGGTGCCACCCAAGCACAATTGCCGCGATAATTCCCTAGCATACCTGAAACATGCACTAATGGTGTCATTTCCGCGGTGTCGATCAGTTTCTCAATTTCCTTTTTACCTCTATGCTCAAAGAAGAATTGAAATAATTTAGGCTGCTTTTCTTTGATTAATTTAGCCATGGCAATAGTTGCATACACATCCGCCATCGCATCATGGGCATTTTCATGCTCAATACCATTTGCTTTGGTTAATTTTTCTAAGCGAAAGCTTGGCATACCATCATCGTCATAAGCCCAATTAATTCCTTCTGGCCGTAACGCATAACAGGCTCGTACTACATCGAGTAAATCCCACCGAGAATTGCCATTTTTCCAGCTATATTCATAGGGATCAATAAAATTGCGGTAAAAGGTATAACGAGTCATTTCATCGTCATAACGAATGTTGTTGTACCCCATCACACAGGTATTCGGTTGTGAAAACTCAGCTAGAATTTTTGCGGCAAATTCAGGCTCAGGAATCCCCTTTTCATTACATTCTTGTGGTGTGATTCCTGTAACCATTACAGCTTCCGGTGCGGGTAAATAATCATTGGTTTGCTTGCAATACAACATAATAGGCTCACCAATGATATTGAAATTTGCATCGGTACGAATACCGGCAAATTGAGCTGGACGATCACTTGCCGGATTGATACCAAAACTTTCGTAATCGTAGATAAAAAAACTAAAATTGTTTGCCATAATTAAGCCAGAATTTTATCTAAATAATATAAACAGAAAATTGCTGAAAGACTGATAAGTACGCCAAACCAGTTTATTTTGCTGATTTTTTCTTTAAAGAAAAATGCGCCGGTGATGGTGCCTAAACAAATCACACCAATGTTCATTCCCGCAAAAACTAAGGTTGGGTTTTGTCCGAAACTTTGGTGCGCTTTAATGTAAAAAAGGATGTTAAAGAAATTCAACACGCCTAAAATGATTCCACCAATAAAGCTTGGCACTGTCCACTGAGTGCGTTTTAGGAATAAATACAGAAACATGACACAAGCGGCTAATGAGAAAGCGATGAATAATGTGGTTGGGAATGCTCCCCCGCTTTTGGCTACTTGTTTGAATAAGATATCAATGGTGCCATAACCAAACCAAACACCGATTAAGCCTAAAATACCTTTAAAAGTGACCGCACTTTGCTCATTCGATTTATTCAAGATACAGAATAAACCAATGAATGCCAAAATAATGCCAACAACTTTTGGCTGACTTAATGTTTCATGGAAGATAATAAAAGAGGCAACAATCGGTAGAAATAACGATAAGCGTTGTGCTGCATCTGAACGCACAATACCCGCAAATTCAACGGCTTTAGACATAATGATAAATACGGTTGGTAATAAAATACCTAATGCTAGGAAGATAGGTGTGCTATCACTTTGTGCCAAATATTCGGTAAATTCTAATCCTTTAAAATCAGGCTTGAGTAAGAAATAGCTTAATGAAATGGCGACGATATAGTTAAACGCAATTGCTTGTTCAATAATGATATTTTTCTTGCGAGCAACTTTGAGTAACACCGATACGGCAACACTACATAGAATGGCTAAAATAAGGTTGTGCATAATTCGTCCTAAATTCTCATAAAAATCACAATAAAAAAAGCGGCCAATTGCTTTGGCCGCTTTAAAAAACTACTCTGTTGCGCCAAAGCCACGCAAACCAACCACATGAACTTGTTCTTGGTTGCCGGCGATTTTACGCACCAGTTTATAGGTTGTCCCTTTTTCAGGGCTGATATTCTCTGGCGCGGCGATAAGTAATTGCATATCCAAACGTTCGCAAAGTTCGAACAAGGTGGAAATAGATTTACCATCCAAACGCGCTGCTTCATCTAAGAATAGTAAGCGACATGGCACGATGTCTTTACCGCGAATACGGCGGCTTTCCTCTTCCCAGCTTTGTACAACCATTAATAGGATTGACATACCCGTACCGATCGCTTCACCTGTCGATAATGCACCACTTTCAGCACGTAACCAGCCATCAGCACCACGGAATACTTCAACTTCTAGCTCAAGGTAATTACGGTAATCCAATAATTCTTCACCGATAGTTTGTGCTGTGCGTTGACCCATATCAATATGCGGGTTAATGCGTTGATAAAGTTTCGCAATGGCTTCAGAGAAGGTAATACGATTATCACTAAATAAATCTTGATATTCTTCCTGTTTACCTGATAACGCATCAAGCAACATCGCATGTGTATCGCGAATATTGACTACTAAACGTACAGATTTCACTTGACCGAAGGCAATATTTTGTAGACCTTGGTTCAACATGCGAATACGATTTTGTTCACGTTGAATGGTTTTACGCATAATATTCGCCACACTTTCAGAACTGATCGCCAATTTTTTCTCACGGCCAGTCAATTCTTCTGTTAAGCGATTAAGCTCAATTTCCATTTGCTCAATTGCATCAATCGGATCATCCGTTTTAATAATATCCTGACGGATACGTTCACGAAGATGTTGATACACGGCAATAAAGAAGCGAACTTTATTTTCCGGTTTACGGCTGTCTTCAGAAATACGCAATGCATCGCGGAGATATTCATTATCAGCCACCGCAGTACGTAACGCACCTAAGGCTTTATCCGACATTGAACGTAATTCATCAGCAGATAAATAAGCTAACTCACGGCGATTGAGTCGTTTTTCCACATCAGAATTGCGAGATAAACGCAGAACCACACACCAGCTGACTTTCGCAGCTACAACCAATTCACGTTGGGTTTTATAATCACGTTCAGCTTTGCGAATACGTTTATTTAAGTTATCTGCTTCGCTTTCAATGAGCGTTAGTTGTTTTTCGACATAAGAACGACGTTGACGGCTAGTTGAAAGTTGTTGATACAACTCATCACGGCGATTTCTTGCACGTTCCTCTGCTCCTTCATCAGCACGCACACCCAATTCACCAATCTCAGCAATTAATTCTTTTAACAATTGATTTTTACTGTCATAAGAACTTTGCAATTGAATAAATACTTGGTTGTATTGTGCAAATTGACTTTGTTTTTGACGTAATTGTTCACGTTGAGTATCACGTTGTGTCTGCAATTGTTCCAAACGTTGACGAAGTTGCTCATTAAGTTCTGATGTTTCTGCTTGCCCCGCATCTTCATAACTGAAGTGATTTTTACGTTGCACCACATCTGCTAAAGCAAATACACGTTGTTGTACTTGTTTTTGGCGTTCAATGGCTTGGGTTAAATCAGCTTTTAAGCGCTCATAGTTTTCTGGATCACTTTGTAAAGTATTGGCAATCGGCTCTAATTGTGACAACGCAACGCCATGTTGACGAATAAAGCTTTCATCTTGCTCAGCAATGTCTAATTGTTCACGACATTCTTCAATGCGATCAAGTAATTCTTCATCAGCAAGCAAGTTAAGCTGCGGCATTAACTTATTCAACAATTGCATTTTTTCTTTGGCATTATCCAATTTAATGCGAATTTGTTGTTCTGTGCTTGAGAATTGATTGAGCTCGCGATCAATTTCATTGCGTTCTTGATTGATTTCCGCCATCACCTCTTCTGGGTTTGGTTGGAACGCAAGGGCTAGATGTAAGCCAACAAATTGACTAAAGTGTTCGTGTAAACGTTGACATTTTTGTACATCAAAGGCGATTTGTGCGTATTCTTCCGCAATTTCATCACGTTTAGCTTGTAATTCTTCTAAATGTTTTTCACGTGCAGCACGGCCGAATAATGGAATTTGCGGGAATTTTGAATAACGCAGTTCACGATCAGAAACCTGCACCACCACGCCCATCTCAAGCTCTTGGGCTGAAAGTACGCTGTCATCAAAGGCATTTGGATCACCTTCGATTAAATATAAATCGTCTGGACAGTCTTCTAAATTAGCTAATTGTTCGCGTACCGTGTTGAGATCACGCACAACAATAGCATGACGAGCAGGACCATAAAGTGCCGAGAAGTAAGGTGCATCTTCAATTGGTACATCATCATATAATTCAGAAAGCAATATCCCACCAAAACGTTCTGCAAGCACGTTCAGACGGGCATCTTCAGAACCATCTGGTTGGCTTAAACGAGAAATTTGCTCATCTAATTGTTGACGTTGTTTCTCTAAATTGTCACGTTGAATAGTCAGTTCACGTTCCTTCACCAATTGTGATTGCATAAAATGCATTACATCTTGGCTATGCTCGAAGGTTTCACCACTTTGCTCTTGTAAACGTTCTAAAGCGGCTTGAGCAGTTAACCAAGCCGGTGCTTTACGAGCATTTTCTTCGTAAAGTGCGGTCAAACTTTCACGTTTTTGACGTAAGGTTGAACGGTTTTCTACTTGCTCAGCAAGTTCTTCATTCAAACTTTCAATGAGTTCTTCTTGTTCAGCGTGGTATACTTCAAGTTCATCTGCAGTTTCTAAAGATAAATCAGCACGTTGATTAAAATCAGCCAATAATTTAACCGCACTTTGTTGTTGAGCATAGCGCTGCTCTAACTCATGTAATTTTGCGCGTAATTGTGGGGTTTGTTGTGCTTGAATTTTTTGTGTTGGATATTCACGCAATAATTCTTTAGCGCTTTCCCAAGCACTTGAACGTGGCATATCACCAGCAATTTTGCACACTAACTGATAGGCTTTATCAAATTGTGATTTAGCCGCTTCAGAAATAGACATTTTATGTTCTAACTCAAGCACTTGCTCGGTAAGACTTTCTGCATGGGCCGCAAATTCCGCATGATAATCTTCCGCATTTTTCACGCTTAAATCCGCTAAACCACATAAGGTTTTCGCTTTTTCAAGTGCAGCAATTGCTTGTTGATATTGCAATGCTCGGGTTTGTTGTGCATCTAATGCTTGTTGATAATCCGCAAGTTGCGCACGTACTTGGTCAATTTCAAGTTCCGTTTGCTCAAATTGTGCTTGGCTTTCTTCAAGCTGTTCGGTTGCGGTTTCCACAACCATTTTTTGTTCTTCTAATTTTTCTGTAAGCTCAGCTACATCTTCTTGATAACGCGATACTTTTTCTTGATGACGTAATGCATTTAATACCAAGTTTAAGTGGTCAGCCGCACTTTGGTGATCTACTTCTAAAGTACGCTCATTCTCTGCCAATTCTGCAGCTTCACGGCTTAAGTCAATTAAGCGGTGTTGTGATAACGCTTGCTCAGCTTTTGCTTTATACCAATCACGGCGGAAACCTAAAGCCGCTTCAATATTGCCACGACGTTCATTGGCATTACGCATATAATCTGATGCCACATAATTAGTAGTTTCGATGATTAAATGTTTGAATAAATCACGGTCAGATTGGGTGACTTTAATTGCTTCAAGGGTCATGCGGTTTTCACGTAACGCACTTTCCATATCTTGGAAGGCTTTGCGCACACCAAGGTTTTCCGGCAATAAGTAATCACGTAAAGAACGGGTAATAGCGCTGGAAATACCACCGTATAAAGACGCTTCAATTAATTTATAGAATTTGCTACGGTCTGAGGCACTGCGTAAGCGTTTTGGAATAATGCCCAAATCAAACATCATACCGTGATAATCGGTGATGGAATGATATTGCTTAAATTGCGCACCAAGATTTTCAATTTTGTCTTTTAATTCATTTAAATTGAGTACACGTGCTTGACGCTCACCGACTGTTTCGGTGAAAAGTGCGGTCGGATTTAAGGATAATTCTACACCTTGAATCGAGAACGTTTTTAAATCGACTTTCTTATCACGACCTGCGATTTGTTGCAGACGCACACCTACGAGAATTCGTTGGTGACGGGAATTGATGGTATCCAATACTGCATAACACACACCTGGACGTAATTTACCGTGTAAGCCTTTATCACGAGAGCCGCCTGTTGAGCCTGCTTCTGTGGTATTACGGAAATGCAATAAGGTTAAGTCTGGAATTAATGCAGTGACAAAACCCGCCATGGTTGTAGATTTACCAGCACCATTACCACCCGAAAGTGTGGTTACCAATTCATCCAAATCAAAGGTACGGGCAAAGAAACCATTCCAGTTAATTAAGGTTAGTGAACGGAATTTACCTCGTTCTACCCCATTATGTTGGTTTAATACAGGAGCAATAAATTCTTCTTCAACCTGTTCGGTTGATTGCTCAGGTTCGTCTTGATAGATTTCGTTTTCAAGTTCTAATACATCAGACATTATTCTTGTTCTCCTGCATCATCAAATTCTTCATCAATTTCGACCGCACTTTCTTCATCATCAAGGCCATCAGCATGACTTGCTGCTTTTGCTTGTTTTTCCAATTCGAGAGATTGCGGTGTGGCTGCTTCCCCATCACGAATTAAGCGAGCTTGCGCTTCGAGTGGATCATCACCAGAACGCACTTCAGCCCCAAAACGGAAGACTGATTCTGAAATAGTAAATTTACCGCTATGCTGTTCACCCACGGTATGGATCATGCCTAAACGACGTAAACGACCGATCGCCGCACGGACTTTTTCAGATAATTTTTGCTTATCTAAATCTGAACCGCTAGAACGTTGATTGACGGCTTTCAATAATTTGCCTTCGTCTGCTAAATTCAGTAATTCATCATAGACTTCTTGCGTACTGAAGATACCTTGCTGTGCCAAACGTTCTGGGCTTAAATACAAATAGCAAAGCACTTTTCCTACCAACATCTCTAATTCAGAAAGCACTGAACGGGCAATTAACGTCGTCGCTTTCGGACGTAAATAGAAAAAGCCTTCCGGCGCACGAATTAATTCCACGTTGTAACGGCGGTAAAAGCCATCTAACTCATTTTGAAAATCCATCAAAAAAGCATGATTATCTAATTGATCTGTGCTGATATGGCGACCTGAACGCAACAAGCTGTCCACTGCCGGGAAAATAGGATTTGCAATGGCATTTGCCAATTTCGGGGAAATTACATCTTGAATATCTGTCATGGTTAATTTCTCATTTTATGAATTCGTTTTTGGTTAAGCCACGGAATTAATATTTATCAATCACATGCGCTTGCACTTCTGCGCCGTAATCGTTAATTTCCTGCCATTGCGGATAAATACCGGCTAAATCATCATTTGCCATACCTAAACGCACTGCTTGATCCACAATAATACGTGCCACATCAAAATGACGTGAAAGCGGATAAGCTTCTAATTGTTCTTTTAAGACCAAACTTAAATCAATTGGACGATTATTTTCACGGTACTGAATGAGTAAGCCTTGCATATGCTCTACGATTTGATCATGTAAATCAGCCAAAGATTCATATTGCAACTCTTCAGGTAATTCACCCAATGCATCATCTTCACGCAAGACCATTTCTTCATCACGTAGATCGACCAAACGTTCCGCTTGAGCAGTCCACAAGAACCAAGGATGATCGAAATAGCTGTGGATAGAATTACGTAAGCGTTGTGAGAATACGCGGTTTTTATCCATATCAATGGCGGTACGGATAAATTTATGCACGTGACGGTCATAACCAATCCATAAATCAATGGCTTGTTGTCCCCAGCTAATAATACGGTCGAGCTTGGATTGCAAATCAGTAATTAATTGTTCAATAAAGTAGAGCTCATCATGGCCTATCACACAGTCTTGAATACGTAATAATTGAGCCTGTAACTTATCACCCGCTGCATTTAAGGTGTCTTGTAACTCACGTAAATTGCCTGAGGTTTCATCTAATAAACGTTCACAGCTAGAAATTGCTGCCTGCCAATCTTTGGTAAGTAAATTCGCAATTTCTTCTTTAATGCTTTGCTGATTTTCATCCATCACACGTTGTGATAAATCAATACTATCGAAAATTTCTGCCACAGAATATTTTAACGGAGCAAAAACATTCCGACGCCAAAAGTGCTCACTCTCCCCTTTTGTTGCACCTTCTTCTGCTGCATCGGATGCACGCTGAATTTCATCAGCCACAATAGAGAGCTGTACAGAAAGACGCAATGCAGAAAATTCACGCTGACGAATATAATAATCTGATACGCCTACACCTAGTGGGGTGAGACGATAAATGGAAAGTCCTTCAGTAAATTCACTGCTGAAACGATTAAGAAAACGCTGTTTCACCAATTCATTGATAGCATTATTGGCACGAGTGGCAATCGCATCCGTTGATTGGTCAAAAGCATTGGCTGTATGGCGGAAAATATCCACTAAATCAGCTTCTAGCATTTCACCGTCCAAACGTTCGTTGTTATAGATGGCGATTGCCAATAAAAACACCAAACGCTCTGTTGGCAGATTTAACGAAAATTCCCGCTCTTTCGCCCATGAGACGAGTTCAGGAATGGTTTGTGAAGTTTCGATCATTCGGTTACAAAAGCTTAAAATTGAACAAAAAATTTTTGAGATTATACAGGATTTTTTCTCAATCTTGAAAATCTTCTTGCAAATTGACCGCACTTTTTAAATTTAAAATATCCTTAACTTAAATAAGGAAATATATTTTCTAATAATCGAACAATATTCAAACAAAATTTACAATTCTTTACAAAATAACCATACTCATTTGCTTTTCTATACAAAAAAACCTATCTATAATCGTTGCCTAGGTACGCAATCGTTTACTGAATAGAGAGAAATGACATTTGCAATCTCTAATAAGACATTACAAATCATATAGTTAATCCATTCTTCAAGGCGTCCTATTATAGTATTTATGTATATTTACACTGCTCTAATGAAATTCTTTTATCACATTTATGTAATTAAAGAAGAAACTCAAGCGAGGACATTATGAAAAATTTTAAATTTAATGCTATCACGGCATTAATTATTGGGGTGAATGTTGCTGTAGCGAATGCTGCTGATGGAAACATTCTGAATATCACGACACAAGACGCTGTTAATGCAAACAAAACAATAGAAGCGACTAACGTTAAAGGTCCTGGACATACAGCTATTGGTCAGCAAAACCAAATCTATTCTATTTCTGCTGCTGAAGCTGAAGAAAGCCAGGGTTCAAGTTCTGCCATCGGTAATCAAAATGTGGTAAAAGGTGAACAAGCAAATGCGATTGGTGATGGGAATGATGCATATGGTCATTTTACCCAAAGTGTTGGTGATAATAACAAAGTTTATGCCGATCATTCTCTTGGATATGGTGCACATAATAAAGTAGGTGCTCAGCGTGCAATCGGCACTCCAGAAAAAGATGTTGTTGTGGATAAAAACACAAATAAAGCAAGCGTATTTGGTTTAAATAATGAAGTCGTTGGCAAAAACGTTTTTGTTGCTGGTAATGATAATAAAATTACAGACACATCAACTTCAAATGCAACTGTAATTGGCTTCGGTGCAACTGCAAGCTCAGCTAATGCAACTGCAATTGGTACTGCTGCTAGTGCATTAGCAAACGAAACTGTTGCAATTGGTCAAGCAGCAAAAGCAAGTGGTCAAAATAGTAATGCTTATGGTTCACAAGCGAATGCTAGTGGTACAAGCTCATTGGCTGTAGGTACTGGTTCTGTAGCCTCTGGCGATTCAGCTGTAGCGATTGGTAACGATTCAACTGTTACAGGTGGCTCTGCTGTTGCTATTGGTGCATCAGCAACATCTACAGGTAAATGGTCTACTGCACTAGGCGATTCAGCTAATGCTAAAGGCGAAAAAAGCGTAGCCTTATCGAAAGACTCTTATGCAAAAGATGATAACTCTGTTGCCTTAGGCTCTGGCACTATTACTCGTTCAGCAACACAAGAAAATACTGCAACAGTTAACGGTATTACATACAGTGGTTTTGCAGGTAACACGCCTGTAGCTGTTGTTTCTGTTGGTTCAGACAAAACTGAAACTTACACGCCACCAGATCACTCAACTCCAGGTCGTACAGTAACCATTACGCCACATACACGCCAAATTATTAACGTAGGTGCAGGTGAGATTTCTGCTACTTCTACTGATGCAATCAACGGTTCTCAACTTTATATGGTTGCTGACCAAGTAGGCAAAAATAAAACGCGTATTGATAATATTCGTCAACGTACATCTGACGTAAAAGTAAAAGCTGGCGATAACATTGATGTAAAAGAAGTTTACGATGATGCTAACCAAGTCAAAACTTATACTGTTAGTACCCAAAAAGACATCAAAGCAAATTCTTATACCATTAATAATTCCAATATCAAAATTGATCAAAATGGAATTAATGCAGGTAACAAAAAAGTTATCAACGTCGCAAATGGTGAAAATGATAACGATGCGGTTAATGTTTCACAATTAAATAAAGTGAAAAATGATGTGGCTAACAATACTAAAAATATTGCTACCAACACTCAAAACATCGCTAACAATACTAAAGCAATTAATACTTTAAATAAGAAAGTTAATGATGTTGACCGTAAATCTCGCGCAGGCATTGCAGGCGTTGCAGCTATCGCTTCTGCTCCATCTGCACGTAAAGATGGCAAGAGCATGGTATCAACCGGCGTAGCTCATCACCGCGGTGAAAGTGCAATTGCAATTAAAGCATCTCGTAACTCTGATAATGGTCACTGGTCAACCAACGTGAACGGTGCTGCAGATACTCGCGGTCAATTTACTGTGGGTGCGGGTGTCGGTTACGAATGGTAATCTGGCTTAAACTTTAAAACAAAGAGCCACAAAATCGTGGCTCTTTTTTATACGCTAAAATAATGAAAAATTTGACCGCACTTATTGCAATATATATCGCCAAACAAATGCACTGACCAAAATAATCAACATGATAATAATTTGTATTAAACGTTTTTTGGTTAATTTTTCTGCTGCCATACCTATTTACTCGTAGATAACTTCTTAAATTGACTATTTAGTGGTAGAATAATTGCGTTAGATCAATTTTACACTATATTTATCGATTTGAGGAACTAATGAAGAATTTCGTTTCAGAAACCAAATCAGGGCGCAGAGTTCAATCTGGTGGTTGTGCGATTCACTGCCAAGATTGCAGCATTAGTCAACTTTGTATTCCTTTCACATTGAACGAACATGAGCTCGATCAGCTTGATAACATCATCGAGCGTAAAAAGCCTATACAAAAATCTCAAGTCCTTTTTAAAGCGGGCGACACGCTTAATTCTATTTATGCGATTCGTTCCGGTACCATTAAAACTTATACCATTAGTGAAGCGGGCGAAGAACAAATTACCTCTTTTCACTTACCGGGTGATTTAGTCGGTTTCGATGCGATCACCAATATGCAACACCCGAGTTTTGCACAAGCATTGGAAACTGCTATGGTATGTGAGATTCCCTTTGATATCTTAGATGACCTATCCGGCAAAATGCCTAAGCTTCGTCAACAAATTATGCGTTTAATGAGTAGTGAAATCAAAAGTGATCAAGAAATGATTTTATTACTGTCTAAAATGAATGCAGAAGAACGTTTAGCCGCATTCATCCATAACCTATCCAAACGCTATTCAGCTCGTGGTTTCTCTGCGAAAGAATTCCGTTTAACCATGACTCGTAGCGATATTGGTAACTATCTTGGCCTAACGGTTGAGACCATCAGTCGTTTGCTTGGACGTTTTCAAAAATTAGGTGTACTCTCTGTTCAAGGAAAATACATTACTATTAATGATATAAATGCCTTAATTGATTTAACTGGTGTACATAAAACTAAAATCCAGTTAGCTGAATAGATAAAAAGCGTGAATATTCACGCTTTTTTAGTATTTGAAACAAAAAAACTTGCACGAGATCACTTTTTTTACAATCGGTTCTTGTCATCATTTAAAATCTTTTCTATCCTATTGATATCTCATATCTTGGAGGCTTTATGAAATTTAATAATATTCTTGTTGTACTCAACCCTGATAACGAAAAACAATATGCACTTGCTCGTGCTGTTCGACTTGTAAAAGAACAGCAAAATGAAACAAAAGTAAAAATCACCACTCTGTTGAGTGTCTATGACCTATCTTATGAAATGTCTGCGCTTCTTTCCTCGGAAGAACGTAGTCAAATGCATAAAATAGCCATTGAACAACAACGTCAAGCCGTCCAATTTTATTTAGATAAATATGCGGATCCAGAAATTGAGTTTGAATCTCACATCGTATGGAGCAGCAATGAAGCGGATGCTATTCGTGAAGAAGTTGAAAAAAATCAATACGATCTCGTTGTAAAATATACCAAAGATGAAGAAAGTTTCACTTCATTGATTTTTACACCAGTAGATTGGCAATTACTACGTAAATGTCCAATTCCAGTATTAATGGTGCGTGATGGTGACTGGAAACATCAACGCCGCATTTTAGTCGCGGTGAATGTATCGGGTGAACAAGAATATCAAGATGAATTCAACCAAGAATTAGTTTCAACAGGTATGAATTTAGCGGAAAACTTAAACCGTGGTAACGTACATTTAGTGGCGGCCTACCCTGTTGCGCCAATTAATATGGCGATTGATTTACCTGAATTTAATACTTCAGGTTATGAAAATGGCATTCGTGGCCAACACCTCATCAATATGAAAGCCTTACGTCAAAAATTTGGTATTGATGAAGATCATACCCACGTACGCGAAGGTTTCCCTGAAGAAGTGATTCCTGAAGTGGCGAAAGAAATTGAAGCTGAATTAGTGATTTTAGGTACAGTGGGAAGAACGGGTTTATCTGCAGCGTTATTAGGTAATACAGCGGAACATGTGATTAGTAAACTAAGCTGTAACCTATTAGCTATTAAACCTTCTAAAAAATAAGCCAATTTAGCCTTTAATTTAAAATTAAGTGCGGTCAAAAAAACAATCGTTTTAATGACCGCACTTTTTTTGTTAAAAAAATGTGAGGTTTCTCACAAAATCAACTTTTTCTATTCGTCTCATTATTTCTTTTTCGTTATACTCGTCCGCCCTATCGAAGACTTTCTATAAATTGATTTATTGATTAAAAAGGAAAGACAATGAAAAAAACATTAATTGCAGCACTACTTGGCTTCTCTGCGCTCGTACAAGCTCATGAAGTTTGGGTTGCAACACCGGCACAAGTTGCTTCTAATACCGTATTAAAAGCTGATTTAGCTTATGGTGACTACCCTTACGTTGAAAAGATTCCTGAAAAACGTCTTGCTATTTTTCCACCGATGGAGCTCATCAATCAAGATGGTGAAATGCAAACCTTAGTACAAAAAGGTGAAAACTACCAATATCAATCAGAAAAACCGTTAAAAGACGGTTCATATTGGGTAACTGCTACTTATAAACCAACTTTCTGGTCACAAAATAATGAAGGTTGGAAAATGGATAACTTACAAGGCACACCAAATGCATTCTATTGCGAACAAACTCAAATGTTTGGTAAAGCCTTTACTGTGGTTGGTAAGAAACCATTGAATGCGGATATGGCGATGACACGTATCGGCTTACCACTTGAAATTGTACCTCTCAAAGATCCAAAAACAATTAAAGCGGGCGAAGCTTTCCCTCTTCAAATTTTCTATAAAGACCAACCTCTTGCGGGTGAAACGATTATCGCAACGTCTGATACGTTTGTTGTAAAAGATATGGAGGCGGCAACCTCTCACCGTGAACCACAAGCATTTTCAGGTAAAACAGATAGTGAAGGTAAAGTTAACTTTATCCCATTAATTGAAGGTGTTTGGAAACTTAAAGTGATTCATAAAGAACCATTTGAAGATCAAAAGGTGTGTCAACAATCGGCAAATTACGCAACGTTAATTCTACCTGTTGGTAAAGCTCGTGCTAAATTGCCACCAAAACCAGAACATCATCACCATTAATCATAAAAAAGTGCGGTCAAATTTAACCGCACTTTTTTAATATGTTCTCAACGCTGGAGGTTGGTAATGTTCAATAAAGGTTTCAATTTCTTGAAGATCATCCGAGAATAAAATTTTCTCAAAATCACTTTGAGTAAAAAAGCCTTCTTTTACCATATGGCTAAAAAAGGACTTTAATGAATCGAAATACCCCTTTTCATTAAATAGAATACAAGGATTATTATTTTTCCCTATTCTAGCCCAAGAAATCACTTCAGCAATCTCTTCTAAAGTGCCAGCTCCGCCAGGCAAAGCAATATAAACATCGCCAAGCTCAACCATTTTATTTTTTCGCTCAGACATGCTTTCAACAATCACGGTCTTGGTTAAATTAGGATGTGAAACTTCTCTGTCTTGTAAAAATTGAGGGATAATGCCAATTACTTTGCCTTGATGAGCGAGCACAGTATCTGCAACCACGCCCATTAATCCCAATTTTCCGCCACCATAAACTAAAGTATGTTGGCCATCTGCAATCCATTTTCCTAATTTTTCTGCGGCAGCCTGATAGGCAGAATTATTACCTAAACTCGCACCGCAATAAACCGTGATGTTCATCCTATTTTTTCCGTTCTACCCATTTTCCATCAATATAATCCACAATCCATTTTGTGGCTTTACCATTCTTTTCAGAGGTAACATATTGATGTTTTTCTTTACGGCTGAAACGGATAATGGCTTCATTACCCTCAGGGTCTTTTTGCGGCGCATCGGCTAAATAACGTAATTTTTCTGGTAAACGATCACGATAAAGCGCTAATTCCGCCACTTTTGCTGGGCGAGTTTCACGTGATTTCGGGAAGTTATGTGCTGACATGAATACGCCACTTGCACCATCACGTAATACAAAATACGCATCAGATTTTTCACATTTCAATTCAGGGAAATGAACTGGCTCTTCTTTTGGCGGTGCAACCTCACCGTTTTTCAAAATCTTACGAGTGTTATCACAGCTGGTGCAGCCCATGTATTTACCAAAACGACCGAGTTTTAAGTGCATATCAGCACCACACTTGTCGCATTCTACAATCGGACCGTCATAGCCTTTAATTTTGAATTGGCCTTGTTCAACTAAATAACCATCACAATTTGGATTATTACCACAAATATGCAATTTACGATGTGGGTCAATAATGTAGCTGTCCATCGCGGTACCGCATATCGGGCAACGTTTACGCTCCATTAAGGCTTTGGTTTCAGAAGCCTCATCTAATACATTGAGTAATTCTGCTTCTGGAATGAGATTAATCGTGGTTTTACAACGCTCTTTCGGTGGTAAAGCATAACCAGAACAACCAAGGAATACACCGGTACTTGCTGTGCGAATCGCCATTTTTCGGCCACAAGTTGGACAATCAATATCGGTGAGTACAAGGCTATTCGGCTTCATTCCACCTTCTAATTCGTCCAATTCAGCCGTAGAAAGTTGGGTAGAGAAATCTTTGAAGAATTGATTTAACTCAGCCTTCCAATTTTTCTCACCGGACGCAATTTGATCTAGTACGTTTTCCATGTTGGCAGTGAAATCATAGCTCATCAAATCAGTAAAAGATTGATTTAAGCGATCTGTAACGATTTCGCCCATTTTCTCTGCGTAGAAACGGCGATTTTCAATGCGCACATAACCACGTTCTTGAATAGTCGAAATAATTGCCGCATAAGTGGAAGGGCGACCAATACCACGTTTCTCCAATTCTTTAACTAATGCTGCTTCGGTAAAACGAGCGGGCGGTTTGGTAAAGTGTTGGCTTGGTGAAACCGTTTTTAGTGCTAATGTTTCGTTCAAACTCACAGCCGGTAAAATTTGGTCTTCGGGATTTTTACCTAATTGTGGCAAGACTTTTGTCCAACCATCAAAACGTAAAATACGGCCTTTGGCTTTCAATTCATAATCGCCAGCCATTACGGTAACGGTTGTACTGTCATATTGTGCAGCCGGCATTTGGCAGGCTACAAATTGACGCCAGATTAAATCATACAAGCGCACCGCATCTTTATCCATGCCACTTAAATGATCTGCGAGCGTTTTTACATCAGAAGGACGAATCGCTTCGTGCGCTTCTTGTGCGTTTTCTTTGCTCGAGTAGAAATTCGGTTTAGCGGGCAAATAGTCTTTGCCAAAATGACTTTCAATATAAGAGCGAGCCATATTTAATGCATCTTGGCTCAAGTTGGTAGAGTCCGTACGCATATAAGTGATGTAACCGGCTTCATATAAACGTTGTGCCAACATCATAGTTTTCTTCACCCCAAAACCTAAACGCGTACTTGCAGTTTGTTGTAAGGTTGAAGTAATAAATGGTGCTCTTGGTTTAGAACCTGTTGGTTTTGTTTCTAAATCTGTGACAACGTAATGTGATTTGTTTAAGAAATCGACCGCACTTTGGGCTTCTTTTTCATTTTTAGGCTCAAATTTCTTGCCTTTATATTGCACAACATCCAAACGCAAGTCTTCTTTCTTTCTCGTTTGGGTCAGCGCTTCAATTTCCCAAAATTCTTCCGGTTGGAATGCTTTGATTTCACGTTCACGCTCTACCACCAATTTCACGGCAACAGATTGCACACGTCCGGCAGATAGTCCTCGTGCCACTTTTTTCCATAATAATGGCGACACCATGAAGCCTACCACGCGGTCTAAGAAACGACGGGTTTGCTGAGCATTAACCTGATCCATATTAATGTGTGCAGGATGCTGGAATGCTTTTTCTATCGCTTTCTTCGTAATCTCATTAAATACAACGCGACTAAAACGGCTATCATCACCGCCGATCACTTCGCGTAAATGCCACGCGATAGCCTCTCCTTCTCTATCCAAGTCGGTTGCGAGATAAATATGATCGGATTTTTTAGCAAGGGATTTTAACTCGGCTACCACTTTTTCTTTGCCTGGTAGAATTTGGTAATTGGCTTTCCAATCGTCATAGGGGTCAACCCCCATACGTTTCACTAAGGCCGCACGGTCTTTTTCTGCTTTAATTTTGTTTTTTTCTTCCGCACTTAATCCTTTAGTGGAAACTGGTTTAGCTTTCTCGCCTGTGCTACTCCCTGCTGTAGGCAAATCACAAATATGCCCTACGCTGGATTTCACCACATACTGGCTACCTAAATATTTATTGATGGTTTTCGCTTTGGCCGGCGACTCCACAATCACTAAAGATTTGCTCATTTGCTTACCTAAAATATAACTAGAATTCTGTAAAATTGGCGATATACTGCAAACTTACGCCGATAAAATCAAGCTTTTTTTCAAAAAGGATTTATAAATGGATAAACTCAATGCAATTTCGGTTTTCTGTAAAGTAATCGAAACGCAAAGTTTTACACAAGCCGCAAACCAACAGAATATTTCTGTGGCCATGGCGAGTAAACTAGTTTCACAATTAGAAGAACATTTAAAAACACGATTATTACAACGTACAACACGAAAAATTGTACCAACTGAAGCTGGTATGCTTTATTATCAACGTTGCCAAGCTATTTTATTAGATTTAAGCGAGGCTGATTCTAGCATTAGTAATATGGCGACAAGCTTACAAGGTAATTTATTAATCTCTGTGCCTCGTGATTTTGGCTTGCTTTATATATCGCCTAACTTGCCTAAATTTATTGAACTTCATCCCAATTTACACGTAGAAATTGAATTTGAAGATAAACGTGTCGATCTTGTTGCTGAGGGCTATGACTTAGCATTACGGATTGGCTATATGCAAGATAGCTCACTTGTTGCGCGTAAAATTAGTAGCTCCCCTATGCATTTTGTGGCTTCGCCAAGTTATTTAGAAGCACGAGGCACACCATTTACACCTGACGATTTAGAATATCACCAAGGTTTACTTTATAAATCATCGTTAAATCAAGTACATTGGCAATCAACAAAAGCCAATCAAATTCAACGGTATAAAATTCAATCTAAAGTGGTTTCCAATAATGGTATGGCATTGTTAGAAATGACAAAAGCGGGATTGGGCATCAGTAATGCACCGAGCTTCTTTGTCAAAGATGCGCTTGCTTCAGGTGAATTAGTTGAAATTTTATCTGAATATAAACAAAAACCTTTAGATATTTATGTGGTTTACCCAAATCGTCGTCATTTACCGGCAAAAGTTCGCGCATTTATTGAATTTCTCGCGAGCCTCGGTTTGTGTGAGAACAGTCAAATATAAAAAACAAGGGCGGATTTAACCGCCCTTTATTATTCAAATAATGTCCAAATCGGTTTTACCTCTTCAGGTAAAAATAAATTTTTTCCTAATTCAATCCACCCGCAAGGAAAATGAAAGTCTGACCCTAATGAGGCAGCTAAGTCATATTCATTGGCTAAACGCGCAAGATATTGACGTTGATCTTTGGTCTGTCCACTATCTGCGACTTCCATGCCATCACCGCCCCATTGTTTAAAATCAACAATTAATCGACGAATCCATTTTCCTGTCATGTTATAACGCATAGGATGAGCAATGATAGCAACACCACCTGCCGCATGAATCGTATCAATCGCCGTTGGAATATCCACCCATTCAGCTTTGACAAAACACGATTTGCCACCGCCTAGATAACGCTTAAAGGCTTGCCCATCATTTGAAACCTTTCCGATTTGTACCAAATAACGCGCATAATGGGCACGAGTCACTTCCCCATTGGCTAACGCTTTTGCGCCTTCATAGGCATTGGGAACGCCTGCTTTTTCTAATTTATGGCCAATTTCAACCGCTCTTTTTTCTCTCAATGATTTTTGTTCGGCTAAAAGTGTGGTCATTTTAGGATGTGTTTTATCAAAATTTAATCCAACAATATGGATGCCACGACCTTCCCAATTCGTTGAAATTTCCACGCCATTAATCAGCTCAATACCTAATTTATCTGCTTCAATTTTAGCCTCATCAATACCCATCACGGTGTCGTGATCACATAAAGCAAGCACATTGACACCTTGCTCATGAGCTCGTTGCACAAGCTCCGTAGGCGTTAAAACACCATCTGAGGCCGTACTATGGCAATGTAAATCATATTTTTTTGTCATTTATTTAATCGCTTTCACTAATTCTTTAACTAAGCTTGGACCGTGATAAATCAAACCCGAATAAACTTGTAACAATTCAGCACCTGCTGCAATCTTCTCTTGTGCATTTTGTACACCATCAATACCACCACTACCAATAATCGAAATTTGCCCTTTCAGCTCTTGATGCAATCTTCGAATAATTTCTGTACTTTTTTGCTGTAACGGTTTTCCACTTAAGCCACCTTGTTGTTCCGCATTTTTCAGACCTGTGACGTTGTCGCGAGAAATCGTCGTATTAGTCGCAATTACCCCGTCCATTTGATGACGAAGTAATGTATCTGCAATTTGAACGAGCTCAGCCTCAGATAAATCAGGTGCTATTTTTACTGCAATCGGTACATATTTATTATATTGCTCAGCTAATACTTTTTGACGTTGTTTCACACTTTGCAGTAAATCATCAAAGTAATCACCATACTGCAATTGGCGCAAATCCGGTGTGTTCGGTGATGAAATATTTACCGTAATATAATCGGCATAGTTATAGGCTTTGTTTAGGCAAAATAGGTAATCATCTTTCCCCTTCTCAAGCGGCGTGATTTTATTTTTGCCAATATTAATCCCAATTACGCCATCAAATTTTGCCTTTTTAACATTCTCGACTACGTAATCAATGCCATAATTATTGAATCCATTACGGTTAATAATCCCTTCCGCTTCCACTAAACGAAATTGACGAGGTTTCGCATTCCCCTCTTGTGCCAAAGGCGTAACCGTACCGACTTCAATAAAACCAAATCCCATTGCACCAAAGCCATCAATCGCTTCGGCATTTTTATCTGCGCCCGCTGCTAACCCAATAGGATTTTTAAACGTAATGCCCATCACTTGCTTAGGCGTACCTTGTGGACAAGCCAAAAGTTGCTTCAATAAAAATTGGCACGGTGATTTACCCGCTACGTGCAATGATTTAATCACTAAATCATGGGCGGTTTCAGGATCAAGGGAAAAGATGGCTTTACGGATCAAAGAATACATACTCGTTTATCTCTCAGGATAGTTCACTGTAAATGGAAAGTGCGGTCAAAATTAACCGCACTTTTTGTTTTATTGCAAGGCTTTTTCAATCTTCTCAAATAAATCTTTTGAGAGATCTTCAACTGCACTTAAACGTTCTAAGGCACGTTTCATTAGTGTTTGACGTTGTGCATCAAAACGTGAGAAACGAATTAATGGCTCAATTAAACGCGCAGCTACTTGTGGATTGCTTTCATTTAAACGAATTAAGACATCCGTTAAGAAGCGATAGCCAGAACCACTAATATGATGGAAAGCTTTTAAGTTGTGATTTGCAAAGCTACCCACTAATGAACGTAAACGGTTTGGATTGTTGAAGTTAAAGCTTGGGTGATCCATTAATGCTTGTACAATTTCCAATACGTTTTCATCTGGGAGGGTTGCTTGTAAGGCAAACCATTTATCCATGACTAAGCCATCATGTTGCCATTTTTGTTCAAAATCGGCCAACAAGGCATCACGACAAGGTAACGCCGCTTTGGTTGCCATATTTAATGCCGCTAAAGTATCCGTCATATTATTGGCATTATTGTAATGTTTTTGCACTACATTATTGCCTAAATTGGTATAAGCCAAATAACTTAAACAAAGATTACGCATTGCCCGTAAAGCAATATCTTCTTGAGTCACTTGATAATTTTCAAGACGAATATGTGTATAAATACGTAGCAAATCTTCTTTCAAGTATTCTGCGATTTGTACCAACATAAATTCTCTTGCAGCATAAATACCATCTGGATCAATCGTTTTGAAGTTTTCAGCAAACTCAATGTCTTTTGGCAAGGTCAGGATTAATGTGGCTAATTCGATATCCTGTTCGTAATTTTCCAATACATGGGCAAGTGCGGTCAAAACATCAGGTGAAATGTCAAAAGCTTCACCTTGTTGGAAATGTGCCACATTACGACGCAATTCTTGAGTAAACAGCATTTGTGCTGCATCCCAACGAGCAAATTGATTATCAGCGAATTTAAGTAAACCTAACAACTGCTCAGTGGTGTAATCATAATCGAGTTTCACCGGTGCAGAAAAATCACATAATAACGCTGGAATTGGGCGACCATAAATTCCATGGAATTCAAATACTTGGTCTTTTTCTGTTACATTTAACACATCGCTTAACAACTCACCGTTATGCTGTAACATTTGTTTCGTGCCTTTGGCATCATAAAGCGCAATTTTCAATGGAATATGTAAATTTACTTTTTCCATTTGATCCGCAGTTGGCGGCGTAGATTGCGAAACGGTTAAACGATAAGTATGGGTTTGTTCATCATAGGCATCGCTAATTAATAATTCTGGCGTACCCGATTGGCTATACCAACGACGGAATTGTGCTAAATCAACGTCATTCGCACGTTCCATTGCAGACACAAAATCTTCACAGGTTGCCGCTTTACCATCGTTTTCAGCAATATAAAGTTGCATCCCTTTTTGGAAACCTTGTTCACCTAATAAGGTGTGCAACATACGAATCACTTCAGCTCCTTTTTCATATACGGTCACTGTATAGAAGTTATTCATTTCAATGACTTTTTCAGGGCGAATTGGGTGTGACATTGGGCTTGCATCTTCGGCAAATTGCACCGTACGTAAGAATTTCACGTTATTAATACGATTGACTGCTCGAGAACCGGTGTCAGATGAAAACTCTTGATCACGGAAAACCGTTAAACCTTCTTTCAAACTTAACTGGAACCAATCACGACAAGTTACACGATTTCCTGTCCAGTTATGGAAATATTCGTGTGCAATCACGCTTTCAATGGCGAGATAATCATCATCAGTTGCCGTTTGTGGATTTGCCAACACAAATTTAGAGTTAAAAATATTCAACCCTTTATTTTCCATAGCCCCCATATTGAAGAAGTCCACAGCAACAATCATGTAAATATCTAAGTCGTATTCTAAATTGAAACGGTCTTCATCCCATTTCATGGATTTTTTCAGGCTTTCCATTGCCCACGAAGCGCGATCAAGATTGCCACGGTCAACATAAAGCTCTAAGGCTACTTCACGACCACTTTTTGTCGTAAAGGTATCTTGTAATAAATCAAAATCACCCGCCACTAAAGCGAATAAATAGCTTGGTTTCGGGAATGGGTCATTCCATTCAACCCAATGACGACCATCCTCTAATTCACCACTTGCAATGCGGTTACCATTAGAAAGCAAGTAAGGATATTTAGTCTTATCTGCGGTAATTTTGGTTGTATAGCGAGCCAATACATCAGGGCGATCAAGCATGTAAGTGATTTGACGGAAACCTTCTGCTTCACATTGTGTACAAATGCCCTCGCCAGATTGATAAAGCCCTTGTAAAGAGGTGTTTTGTGCAGGTTCTAGATTCGTCACAATTTCAAGTTCAAAATTGACCGCACTTTGATTGGTTAAATCTAACGTTAAACTTTCATGGTCTTGATGATAATGTTTAAAATCTTCGCCATTGAATTTAATGGAAGCAAATTGGAAGCCATGACCATCTAATCGTAGATGGGTTGCTTCATCATTTAAACGTTGGAAGGTTGTCTTTGCTGTAACAACGGTATGGCTAGGATCCAATTGAAAATCAAGGAAAATATCCGTAACTGTAAAATCAGGTTGTTTGTAATCTTTTCTATATTTCGCTTTAGCTAACATAATCGGCTCTATTTCTAAGAAAAAAACTCGTATTAGGATAAGATTTTATGACAAAACTTGCAATGGAATTTTCAGTTTTTACCATACAGCAAACGTTTGCTTAAAAGTGAACAAATATGCTATTCTACGCATCGTTTTTTATCAGATAAATTTTTAAAAATATGTCAAATACCGCACAAATTGCTATTGTTATGGGCTCAAAAAGCGATTGGGCAACCATGCAAGAAGCCACTCAAATTTTAGATGAACTCAATGTAGCATATCATGTTGAAGTCGTTTCCGCACATCGAACCCCCGACAAACTGTTTGAATTTGCCGAAAATGCACAAAAGAATGGTTACAAAGTGATTATTGCGGGTGCAGGTGGTGCAGCGCATTTACCCGGTATGATTGCAGCTAAAACGCTTGTGCCCGTATTGGGCGTCCCTGTTAAAAGCTCTATGTTAAGCGGTGTTGATAGTCTCTATTCTATCGTGCAAATGCCTAAAGGCATTCCTGTCGGTACGTTAGCGATTGGCCCTGCTGGTGCAGCTAATGCGGGATTACTCGCCGCACAAATTCTTGCAGGTTGGGATGATGCGTTATTTGCTCGCCTACAAGCATTCCGCGAAAATCAAACCAATATGGTATTGGATAATCCTGATCCACGTACATAAAACACCTTTAAATTTGACCGCACTTTTCAAAGTGCGGTTGTTTTTTTTAGCTAGATTTGATGAGAAATTTTATGCAAAACTCTACCCTATATCCTACTGTTTATGTGCTTGGTAATGGTCAACTCGGCAGAATGTTACGTTATGCAGGCGCCCCCTTAGATATTAACGTTCAACCGCTTGAGTTTAATGCGCCCGTATTTGATTTACCTAAAGATGCCATCATCACCGCAGAAATTGAACGTTGGGAAAAAACACCGTTAACCGAATTATTAGGTCATCATAAGAATTTTGTTAATCAGAATGTTTTTGGCTTATTGGCTGATCGCTTTACCCAAAAATCTTTACTAGATGAACTCAATCTCTCCACCTCGCCATGGTGTTTATTAAAAGATAAAACACAATGGTCTGAAGTATTTAAAAACGTGGGCGAAAAAGTCGTAGTGAAACGTCGCACCGGTGGTTATGACGGTCGTGGTCAATGGATTATCTCTGAAAATAATCAACGTGATATTACGGACGATTTATTCGGTGAAGTTATCGCAGAAAAATTCATTCCTTTTGATTATGAAGTGTCTATTGTAGGCGCAAGATTTAAAAATGGTGAAAAACGTTTCTATCCAGTGACACATAACCTACAGCAAAATGGCATTTTACGTTACAGTGTGACAGATATTTCATTCCCTCAACAACAAAGCCAACAAACTCAGGCTGAATCTATGCTCGGAAAAATCATGGACAAACTTGAATATGTGGGTGTAATGGCGATGGAATGCTTTGTAGTAGGAAATAAATTATTAATTAATGAACTTGCCCCTCGTGTGCATAACAGTGGACATTGGACGCAACTCGGCTGTGCCATTAGTCAATTTGAATTGCATCTACGTGCTTTATTAGATTTACCTACACCATCATTACAGCCCATTGCACCAAGTGTCATGGTCAATTTGATTGGTACAGAACATAATCCACAATGGTTGAACACACCGTTCTCCCAGTTACATTGGTATGGTAAGGAAGTTCGCCCAGGTAGAAAATTAGGTCATATCAATATTACGCATCCTGATAAAACAATCATTATTCAACAGCTTGAAAAACTTCGTCACGAACTCCCTGAAGACTATCAATCTGGTTTAAATTGGGCGATTGAGAAATTAAAATAATCGAAAAAACAACCGCACTTTTTAATGAATATCTAAAAACATCAAAGTGCGGTTGATTTTTATCAGGTTCTTCTTGATAAAATCTATCGGCTGAAGTATAAAATTACTTATCTCACAACACATACATAAGGAAAAGCTATGTTTGAACATATCAAAGCGGCTCCGGCCGATCCTATCTTAGGCTTAGGCGAAGCATTCAAATCTGAAACGCGTGAAAATAAAATCAACTTAGGTATTGGCGTTTATAAAGATGCACAAGGTACAACGCCAATTATGCGTGCGGTAAAAGAAGCCGAAAAACGCTTATTTGATAACGAAAAAACGAAAAACTATCTCACTATCGATGGTATTGCCGATTATAACGAACGCACAAAAGAACTCCTTTTCGGTAAAGATTCAGAAGTCATTAAAGCGAATCGTGCAAGAACGGTACAAAGTTTAGGCGGTACAGGTGCATTACGCATTGCGGCAGAATTTATCAAACGCCAAACCAAAGCTCAAAATGTGTGGATTAGTACGCCAACATGGCCAAACCACAATGCCATTTTCAATGCAGTGGGCATGACCATTCGTGAATATCGTTACTATGATGCTGAACGCAAAGCCCTTGACTGGGAACATTTACTTGAAGATTTAAGCCAAGCAAGCGAAGGCGATGTCGTGCTTTTACACGGTTGCTGCCATAATCCAACTGGTATTGACCCAACTCCTGAACAATGGCAAGAATTAGCCGCACTTTCAGCAAAAAATGGCTGGTTACCACTCTTTGACTTTGCTTATCAAGGTTTAGCCAATGGCTTAGACCAAGATGCTTACGGTTTACGTGCTTTTGCGGCAAATCATAAAGAATTATTAGTGGCGAGTTCATTCTCTAAAAACTTTGGTTTATACAATGAGCGCGTAGGTGCCTTTACCCTTGTGGCTGAAAATGCAGAAATTGCTTCAACGGCATTAACACAGGTGAAATCAATTATTCGTACTCTCTACTCTAACCCTGCATCTCACGGCGGGGCGACCGTAGCAACGGTGTTAAATGATCCACAACTTCGTCAAGAATGGGAAAATGAATTAACTGAAATGCGTGAACGTATCAAAAAAATGCGTCATTTATTCGTTCAGTTATTAAAAGAATATGGTGCAGAACAAGATTTCAGCTTTATCATGGAACAAAATGGTATGTTCTCTTTCAGCGGCTTATCACCTGAACAAGTTGATCGCTTAAAAGAAGAATTTGCGATTTACGCTGTTCGTTCTGGTCGTATAAATGTGGCTGGTATCACAGAAGACAATATTCGTTATTTATGTGAAAGCATCGTTAAAGTGCTTTAATCAATAAAAATAAAAAGTGCGGTTAAATTTGACCGCACTTTTTTCATCTCAAGATACCAAAAGAAAAGGCAGATTTTACTCTGCCTTTTTATCAAATAATTACCATTGGTAACCGATGCTTCCACCCCAGTTCACATCACTGCGGGAATTGATACTTGCACCAACTTTAATCGAAACTTTGTTGTTATCAGAATTTCGACCATAACCAACTGCTAATGCATTTTCATTGCGATAACCACCAACACCAACAGAAACTAAGCTTTTACCCGCTTCATTTGGACGTTGTAAGAAAGAAATCGCTGTCGCACCTGCGATACCTGCACGTAAACGACGATCTACGTGATCAATTTTATTGTCTAAACGATTGATGTTGTTATTAATATTTTTCACTGCATTATCAACATAACGTTTATTTACTGCATCAGTTGGGTCTTTAGGATCTGCCACATTCACAATACGATTGTTGTGAACATCCAATCCACCATGTGCATGGATTGTACCACCAACGTTAAGATCACCCGTTGTTGTGACATTGGTAAATGTTGGCGTATCCGATACCGCAACGCTTAACACTTTTCCTTTTTTGTGGGTTAATTTAATATTTTTACCCGCATCAAGTGTTAACTTATCCATTTTTGTTGCTGTAGATTGAACCGTTTCTTCTGTTACTTCATTTACAACAGTACCTTCAGATGCACTTGCTGTCACGTTGAATCCACGACCCGCCGCATTTTTAATTTCATCTTTAGTTTTTTGTGAAAGATCCACTTTATAGTTGGTTACTGTAGTTACAGTTACACCGTCTTTCCAGTAACTTTGGTTGGTTCGCCCACTGTTACAGTAATTGCATCTGAGCCTGCGTCAACTGATGCTGAAGTGTCTTTTGCATTCACTTTAATTTCTGCTGCATTCTCACCATCTTTTACAACAACTTCGGTATTTTCACCATTCACAAAATTTACTTTGCCATGGGTATTAATACGTGATGTTTCTGTACCATTGTCTTGAATATTAAAGCCTGCATTATAATAAGCTTGATATAACTGGCTACCATTTACTGCGTCGGTTGATTCAGCTGTAATTCGACCTGCACCTACATTTTGGATTTGGCGAACAAGTTTTCCATCACCGACAGATACTGCACCTTTTTGAGTTGAAGAAGTACCATTGTAGTTAACTGTTGTGCCTGCCGCATTATCGTCAAAAGAAGATAAAGCTTTTGCTGTCGGATCAAAATCATTAGCTGCACTGCTTGAATAAGAACCTAATGTCACAGAGTTTTCATGAGTACCTTTTGCTTGAGTACCAATCACTACCGCACTAACCCCAGAGACGTTACTAGATGTACCAAGAGCAATAGCATTAACAGCAGAGGAATTACTATCTTTACCAACCGCAACGGCATTCATTGATGAAGCATTAGCATTAGAGCCAGATGACAATGCATCACTACCCGAAGCTCTTGCTTTAGCACCTATAGCTATTGAGCTTCCACCAGTAGCTTCTGCGCCGTTACCTAATGCCGAAGCTTGAATAGCACTTGCTTTAGCACCATTACCTACAGCGGTCGAAACTACCCCACTTGCACTTGCTAGAGTGCCTAAAGCTGTTGCACTTTGAGCACCAGCATAAGAACGACGTCCCAATGCTGTTGATTCTCGCCCTTCAGTTACTGCTGCTGAACCCACAGCAATAGAATTATCTGCTCTAGCCGATGCGCCTACACCTAATGCTGTTGCGCCCCATGCTGAAGCTGATGCACTATCTCCCAATGCGGATGCACTTTTTGCAAGAGCTTTCGAGTTTCGACCAACAGCGGTTGCTAGAGCACCTGTTGCATTTGCTGTTGCACCAAAGGCTGAAGCCCCTTCACCATCAGCATAAGATGCCACCCCTACAGCAGTTTGGCTATTTCCACCCGCTTTCTCATTAGAAGTTTTAGCCATTAAGCCAATAGCAATTGCGTTTGCACCTTTACCACTATAGGCTCTATTACCAATCGTCACGCCATATTGAGAATTACCATCAGCTTTATCACCTAAAGTTACTGACCAACGTCCTGTATTTGTAGTATTACCACCAATTACTACGCTCTCAGTTATTTCAGATTTAGCTTTATTACCTAAAACAACAGAATTTCCTGTTGTACCAGTTCCACCAAGAGCGCTCGCACCAATACCACCAACGATATTTCCCTGATCATTTGATACCACATTGGTTTCAGCCATTGCGGTTGTGCTTACACCCGCTAAAACTGCAGCTCCAATAATTACATTTAATGCTTTACGTTTGTCTATTTGAGATGATTTACCCACAGATTTGCTTAGTTCTGAAACAGCAATCCAGCATTGGTTTACTGTATTCCAAATAATTTTAAAAACATGATTCATAATTAATTTCCTATTGTATATGGTTATATTCAAGTACAAATAACCCTGAACAACACTGTACAAGTATAATACAATATTTATTACAATGAATACTGAATTTACATTATTTTACATATCATTTAATAAAACAGTATTTCTCATTGAAAAATAAAGAAATTTACAAATCATCACATAATATACCAAAATGCAGTTACACTTTTTTACAGGAATAAAAAATGGCCATAAAAATGACCATGTTTTTTATATTGAATTACCACTTCTCTAACGCTTCTTTATCGCTCTCTCTTGCTTCAATCCAACGTTCGCCTTGATTGGTTTGTTCTTTTTTCCAGAACGGGGCTTTGGATTTTAAGAAGTCCATAATAAATTCATTAGCATGGTAAGCATCACCTCGGTGAGCAGAACTAATTCCAACCAAAACAATTTCATCGCCAGTATGTAAAAGCCCCACGCGATGAATTACAGACACTCGCTGGATATCCCAGCGCGCTTTCGCCTGTTCTACAATTTCACGCAAGGCTTTTTCTGTCATGGCGGGATAATGTTCTAAGTATAAGCTGGATACCTCATCACCTAAATTAAGATCACGTACTTTACCCACAAAAATAACCGTTGCGCCAACCGAATGTTGCTTAGAAAGCCATTGGTAAACGGCATTTTGATCGAAGGGCTGTTCTTGTACTGAAATTTGAATATCCGTCATTTAGCCCCCTGTTACCGGTGGGAAAAATGCAATTTCATCCCCATTTTTGACCGCACTTTCTAATGGCATTAAAGTTTGATTAATGGCAACTAAAAGCTTCCCTTTTTCTAACGCTAACGCCCATCTATCGCCTTTTTGAGCAAGATGATCACGTACCGCTTCTGCTGTCGCAAAATCATCTTCTAGTTGAATAGAATCTACACCAATTAATTCTCGAGTTTGAGCAAAAAATAAAACATTTAACATCTTATTTTTCCTCCGCAATAAAATGACCAGATTTTCCACCACGCTTTTCTAACAGGCGAACATGCTCAATCACCATGTCTTTTTGTACGGCTTTACACATATCGTAAATGGTTAAAGCTGCCACACTTGCAGCAGTTAATGCTTCCATTTCTACGCCGGTTTTTCCGGTTAATTTGCAAAGAGATTGAATGCGAACTTGGTTAGTTTCAAGTAACGGTTCTAAATTCACTTCTACTTTAGAAAGTAACAATGGATGGCAAAGTGGGATAAGTTCCCAAGTACGTTTTGCCGCTTGAATACCTGCAATACGTGCTGTAGCAAATACATCGCCTTTGTGATGTTTGCCTTCCACGATCATGGAAAGGGTTTCTTTTGACATGGTCACAATGGCTTCAGCACGAGCTTCACGAACGGTCTCTGCTTTTGCAGAAACATCCACCATATTGGCTTCGCCTTGAGAATTGATATGCGTAAATGTAGTCATAATAAAATAAAGTGCGGTTAAAATATTGAATGTTTTACATGTGTGATGAAAGCAAAATAAGTAAATAATAAAAGTCACCTATTTTCTTTTAGCCACCGATAGAAGCTAAATGATTTCTTACGCCACTATCACCGATATGCAAATAATGATGTTCACGTTTGCCTTGCAATGCAGAAAAAATACGTGCTTGCAAAATATCTTGCTGTTCATGGGATTGCAATAAATCACGTAATTCAATGCCTTCTTCGCCGAATAAACAGAGATGAAGTTTGCCCTTCGCTGATACTCTGAGACGATTACAGCTTGCACAGAAATTCTTCTCATAAGGCATAATTAAGCCAATTTCGCCTGCATAATCAGGATGTGTGAATACTTTTGCAGGACCATCAGTATGGGATTTGTGTTGTAATTGCCAACCGTTTTGCAGCAATTTATCCGCTAATACTAGCCCTGAAAGATGGTGTTTTTTAAAGAAACTATCCATTTCACCGGTTTGCATCAGCTCGATAAAACGCATTTGAATTGGGCGATCTTTCACCCAAGCAAGAAATTGGTCAAACTCTTTGTCATTCAAGTTTTTCATCAAAACAGAATTAACTTTGACTTTGTTATAACCTACTTCAAATGCACGATCGATACCACGCATTATGTCATCAAACTTATTGATGCCGGTGATCTGATGGAACATTTTTGGATCAAGACTATCCACACTCACATTAACAGAGGTAATCCCTGCTTTTTTCCAATCAGCGACATCTTTTGCCATACGGTAGCCGTTAGTCGTAACGGCTAATTGACGAATGCCATCAATGTTCGCAATGCTTTCTGCAATTGAAATAAAATCTTTGCGTAACGTAGGCTCGCCGCCGGTTAAACGGATTTTTTCAGTGCCCATTTCAGCAAAGGCTTGAGCTAGGCGTGTAATTTCTTTTAATGTTAAGAAACTTGGCTTGTTAGCTTCGGGTTGATAGCCATCCGGCAAACAATAAGTACAACGAAAATTACACTGGTCGGTAATCGACAGTCGTAGATAGTAATATTGACGTTGGAAAGGATCGACCAAGCGAGACTCTCCCACGTTTTTAATAGGAATGGATTGCATTTTACACCTTTCTAAATATGGAGAGGATAAACCGTTTCCAGCGTATCCCTGAATAACATACCGCGTTATTGGCTTGCCGCCGTATTTCTTGTGAAACTTAGGCTAAACAAGCTCGGAGTTATGCGTTAAAAATAAATTGTGTCTGTATTGTAATAAAAGCAAGCGGTTAATAGCAATAATTTGATAGAATAACCTCACTATATTGATAAAAATAATAGAATTAACTTATATAACAGAATATATAACATTGTTTCTTATAATAATTTATAGGTAAAAAAGGAAGAAAAATGTCTGATTTATCTCGTCACAGCCGTCATGAACATTTAGACGAAATCAAACATATTGTTGCCATTGGTGGTGGTCATGGATTAGGGCGTGTATTATCGGCGCTTAGTTTTATGAAAGAGCGTTTAACCGGTATTGTCACCACCACAGATAACGGCGGTTCAACGGGTCGAATCCGTCAAGAACAAGGTGGTATTGCATGGGGAGATCTGCGCAATTGCCTAAATCAAATCATCATCGAGCCAAGTACGGCCTCTGCATTATTTGAATACCGCTTTACTGGCGAAGGTGAACTTTCTGGGCATAATTTAGGCAATTTAATGCTCAAAGCCTTAGAGGATATGCATATTCGCCCTATTGAAGCCATCAACTTGATTCGTGAATTACTCAAAGTAAAATCTCACATTATTCCCATGTCAGAAGAACCGGTTCATCTTGCCGCGAGTTTAGGTTCAGGCTCCAGTATTGTCGGTGAAGTGAGCATTGATAATTTAACAGAATTACCCCAATCACTTTTCTTAGTGCCTATGGTTAAAGCCGCACAAGAAGCCATCCAAGCATTGGATCAAGCGGAAGTCATTTTACTTGGTCCAGGAAGTTTCATGACGAGCATTATGCCGCCATTATTGCTACCAGAATTAGCGACTGCCCTGCGTAATAGCAAAGCGAAAGTGATTTTTATTGATAATTTGGGAATAGAAATTGGCGCGGCCTCTCATCTTTCACTGGCTGATCGAATTCAGAAAATTCATGAAATTGTTGGCGAACCCATTATTGATGGTGTCATTACACCTTATCGCGAACAAAGTGTGGTCGATTTGTCTGCCATTTCTTCCGTTAAAACCTTAGCTAAACGCTTGAATGCAGATGATATCAGTTATCGTCATGATCGGACATTACTTGCCAAAGCTATTGATGAATTAGTGGGTGAATTAGATTATGAATAAAAAAAACCGCACGTTAAAGTGCGGTCATTTTTGGCTTACTTTTTCCCAAAAACTCTCACATTCGTGAAACCATTTTCTTTTAAATAAAGCGCTTGCAATTTACTCATCACGCCTCGTTCACAATAAAGCACATAATTTTTACTTTGATCTAATGAGCCGAATTGTGAAGATAATTTATAAAACGGCAATTGCATCACTTGATGATCATCTGATTCAAATGGATTTTCATCTGTCTCTTCTGGGCTACGAATATCTAAAATAATATCGTTTTTACCAAGTACTGAAATGGTATCTACTTCTACCACTTCTTTCTCTGTTTCTTCTGCAATCTGACGAATATCTAAATATTGTGCATTTTCAACCGCACTTTCCAACACGCCAAAATCAAAGTGATTTTCTTCTTCAAGAATTTTTTCACGTACCGCTTTAATCGTTGGATTTTTAGAAATCACTCCACAGAATTCCGGCATGGATTTAGCAATATCATCTGTGCCGATCTCTTTCGCCATCGCGATAATCTGTTCTTTATCATGAGTAATGAGTGGACGTAATACTAACGCATCAGATGCTTCATCAATTAAACGTAAATTGGTTAAAGTTTGGCTTGAAACTTGTCCGAGTGCTTCGCCGGTAACAATGGCTTGAATATCAAAACGTTGTGCAACTTTACTTGCAGCGCGCACCATCATTCGTTTTAACACGACGCCCATTTGGCCGTTATCGACTTTCTCTAAAATCTCGCCCACTACGCCTTCAAAAGGAATGGCAATAAAGCGGACTTTATGAGATGAGCTATAGCGATTCCAAATATGGTAAGCCATTTGTTTCACGCCAATTTCATGGGCTGCGCCACCTAAATTGAAGAAACAATAATGCACACGTGAACCACGGCGAATAAGCATATAACTAGATACGCCTGAGTCAAAGCCACCTGAAATCAATGAAAGCACATCTTCTTGTGTCCCAATTGGATAACCACCAAGGCCTACATGACGAGCTCTCACCAGCATCATTTTGTCATCTTCAATATCAATACGAACAGTCACATCAGGATTTTTTAAGCGTACTTTTGCGCTTTCAATATGCTGATTTAAACCACCACCGATGTAACGTTCAGCTTCAATGGAACTGAAATCATGTTTCCCTTTGCGTTTTACACGTACACAAAAGGTTTTGTTTTCAAGTTGAGCTGCAACATCCGCTAAGGTTAACTCAAAGATATGATGTAAATCGGTAAACGGTTTTTCTTCCACTTCTAAAAAATGATGAATACCTGGAATGCGTTGTAAAAGCGCAATTAACTCTTCACGATTGGCTTCATTTTTTGAGCGCACTTCGATGTAATCCCAATGACGAACAACCGCTGTTTCTTCATCATATTTCTGTAAAATATTGCGGATATTAGAGGTCAAAATTTTTGCGAAACGCTTACGCACGGTTTCGCTTTTAATCATAATTTCAGGAAAAAGTTTAACGATAAATTTCATAATAATCTGTGAATAATAAAAAATGGCCGTATTGTACGCTAAATTCCAGATCCCACAAAGTTCAAATTCTCACGAAAAACTGACCGCACTTTGAAATAAGTTTTTAACATCCCTATAAAAATCAAGTACAATACGGAGCAATTTATTCATCTGAAAAGGATAATTTAATGGCGCGTAAACCAGCAAATGCTGAACCTGATTTTGAAACAACACTTGCACAATTAGAAACCATTGTGACAAAACTTGAAAGCGGTGAATTACCATTGGAAGATGCGCTGAAAGAATTTGAAAACGGCATTAAACTGGCTCAACTTGGTCAAGAACGCTTGCAACAAGCCGAACAACGTATTCAAATTTTGTTACAAAAAAGCGAAACCGCCCCATTAAGTGATTATCAAGGGGACGAGTAATTCATGAGTTATCAATTCGGCACTGAACTCAAACAAGTTCAAGATCGCATTAATCAGTTTTTAGCCAATCAATTTGAAGAAATTGACTCTTATAATGCCCCTTTGCGTGATGCTATGAAATATGGCTTATTGTTAGGTGGCAAACGCGTTCGTCCTTTCCTTGTCTATGCAATGGGTAAAATGCTAGGTGCAGAAATGACTGCTTTAGATTACGCGGCTGCAGCCATTGAATCTATTCACGCTTATTCTTTAATCCATGATGATTTGCCTGCAATGGATAACGATGAACTTCGTCGTGGTCAACCAACTTGTCATATTGCTTTTGATGAAGCGACGGCCATTTTAGCTGGCGATGCATTACAAACTTTTGCCTTTGAAATTCTTACTGAAACCCCTTCTCTTTCTGCAGAACAAAAATTGCAATTAGTGAAAGTATTGGCTCAAGCATCTGGCGTACAAGGCATGTGTTTAGGGCAAAGTTTAGATTTAATTTCTGAGCATAAACAAGTTAATTTAGACGAATTAGAGCTTATTCATCGCAACAAAACGGGGGCTTTGCTAACAGCCGCATTAAAACTGGGTTTTATCTGTTCTCCTCACTTTGAAAACAAAGAATTAGAGCAACAACTAGAACGTTATTCACAAGCTATTGGTTTAGCTTTCCAAGTGCAAGATGATATTTTAGATATTGAAGGCGACAGTGCTGAAATCGGCAAACCAGTGGGTTCTGATTTAGGTTTAGATAAAAGCACTTATCCAAAGCTGTTAGGATTAGAGGGCGCGAAACAAAAAGCGCAAGAACTCTATCAAACTGCCTTACATGAATTAGACAATTTACCTTTTGATACCACTGCATTGCGTGCATTAGCTGAATTTATTGTCAATCGTAAAAGTTAATGGTGACAGCACTGACTTTAATTTCTCAAAGTGCGGTCACTTTTTTCACATTTTAGGACTAACGAATATATGAACAACTATCCT
>NZ_KV801015.1:0-31584 GCF_001810345.1 Haemophilus sp. HMSC061E01 | reverse complement strand
TTTTATCCTTAATTAATTCGCCGGAAGATTTGCGTCTTTTAAATAAAGATCAGCTTCCGCAACTTTGTCAGGAGTTACGGAGTTATCTGTTGGAATCCGTTAGTCAAACCAGCGGCCATTTGGCATCTGGTCTTGGTACCGTTGAATTGACGGTTGCACTACACTACATTTTCAAAACTCCTTTTGATCAATTAATTTGGGATGTGGGTCATCAAGCTTATCCACACAAAATTTTGACGGGTCGTCGTGATCAAATGTCCACCATTCGCCAAAAAGGCGGAATTCATCCTTTTCCTTGGCGTGAAGAAAGTGAGTTTGATGTATTAAGTGTTGGACACTCTTCCACGTCAATTAGTGCAGGACTAGGTATTGCAGTTGCGGCAGAACGTGAAAATGCGGGTCGTAAAACCGTTTGTGTAATTGGTGATGGTGCAATCACTGCGGGTATGGCATTTGAAGCCTTAAACCATGCGGGTTCTTTGCATACTGATATGTTGGTCATTTTAAATGACAATGAAATGTCGATTTCTGAAAATGTCGGTGCATTGAATAATCACCTTGCCCGTATTTTCTCTGGTTCATTGTATTCAACCGTTCGTGATGGCAGTAAAAAAATCTTAGATAAAGTACCGACTGTTAAAAACTTTATGAAGAAAACCGAAGAGCACATGAAAGGTGTAATGTTCTCGCCAGAAAGTACGCTTTTTGAAGAACTCGGTTTTAACTATATCGGGCCAATTGACGGGCATAATATTGATGAATTAATTGCTACTTTAAGCAATATGCGCGATCTCAAAGGACCGCAATTCTTACACATCAAAACTAAAAAAGGAAAAGGTTACGAGCCTGCAGAAAAAGACCCAATTGGTTTCCATGGCGTACCAAAATTTGACCCAACAAGCGGCCAACTTCCTAAATCAAATACCAAACCAACCTATTCAAAAATCTTTGGTGATTGGTTATGTGAAATGGCGGAACAAGACGATAAATTAGTCGGTATTACACCTGCAATGCGTGAAGGTTCTGGCATGGTAGAGTTTTCAGAACGATTCCCGCAACAATATTTTGATGTGGCCATCGCCGAACAACATGCTGTCACCTTTGCGGCAGGCCTTGCAATTGGCGGTTATAAACCGGTCGTGGCAATTTATTCTACCTTCTTACAACGTGCTTATGATCAGCTTATTCACGATGTCGCCATTCAAAACTTACCAGTTCTTTTTGCCATTGACCGAGCTGGTATTGTAGGTGCTGATGGTCAAACTCACCAAGGTGCGTTTGATTTAAGTTTTATGCGTTGCATTCCGAATATGATCATCATGACACCAAGTGATGAAAACGAATGTCGTCAAATGCTTTACACCGGTTATAAATGTGGTAAACCTGCTGCGGTACGTTATCCACGTGGAAATGCAATCGGCGTAGAATTAACCCCACTTGCTGAATTAGAAATTGGCCGTTCCAAAATGGTTCGCCAGGGTGAAAAAATCGCGATTCTGAATTTTGGCACACTCTTACCTGCTGCTTTATCTGTAGCAGAAAAACTCAATGCGACTGTTGTCGATATGCGCTTTGTGAAACCAATTGATGAAGCTCGTATTCTAGAAGTGGCGAATACTCATGACGTCATTGTGACATTGGAAGAAAATGCGATTCAAGGTGGTGCAGGCTCTGCTGTTTCAGAAGTGCTAAATTCTCATGGAAAAACAACCGCACTTTTACAACTTGGTTTACCTGATATCTTTATTCCGCAAGGAACACAACAAGAAGCCCTTGCTGAAATTAAATTAGATGAAAAAGGGATTGAAGAGCAAATTATTGCCTTTATAAAGGGCTAAATTCGTTCATTTTGGTTTAATTTTGATATTTTTAAAAATTTTTTCAAAAATATCGAACTATTTCAAAAACACACAGTCTGATACATTGCTAGTGCACTGCATATTGCAGTTATCTTTTTGAAGTTTCTTATAAATTAAGACCTCCCCGCTATTCAAGTTTTGAGTAGCGGTTTTTTCTTTTTTAGAAGTAATAAAAAAGGACGCTTTTCAGCGTCCTAATTTTTGAATCTAAACTTTAAAAAAATTAAAGTGCAGATTTTGCTTTTTCAACTAATGCAGCGAACGCTACTTTGTCGAATACAGCGATATCAGCAAGGATCTTACGGTCGATTTCAACTGACGCTTTTTTCAAGCCGTTGATAAATTTACTGTAAGATAAACCATTTTGACGAGCCGCAGCGTTGATACGAGCAATCCATAATTGACGGAATTGACGTTTACGTTGACGACGGTCACGATATGCGTATTGACCAGCTTTGATCACCGCTTGGAAAGCAACGCGATACACGCGTGAACGTGCACCATAATAACCTTTAGCAGCCTTAAGAACTTTCTTATGGCGTGCTCTTGCAATAACACCACGTTTTACACGAGCCATTATTTAATCTCCTATGTAATATTTTTAACTAATTTAACTAATCGTACGTTTTGCTTAAATAACGGCTTATGCGTATGGTAAGCAAGCTACTACTAAAACTTGGTCTGCTTTCGCAACCATTGATTTATGACGTAAATGACGTTTACGTTTAGTTGTCTTTTTAGTCAAAATATGACGTAAGTGAGATTGTTTACGTTTGAAACCGCCAGAAGCTGTTTTTTTGAAACGCTTAGCAGCACCACGTACTGTTTTAATTTTAGGCATTGTTAAAAAACTCCGCATTTTAAGTTAAACACATAATTAGGCGAATCCGAAGATTACTTGTAGGCACTAATTATTCCAATATGGCAAATTGAATTGCCCTTCTCCAAAAGCAATTAGGCTGCGTAGTTTGCCCAATGTGCAGTTGTATTCTCACCGAAGTGAAAATTCTATTATCTAGATCAAATCTAAATAAAAAATTATTTTTTCTTAGGTGCTAACACCATTACCGCTTGGCGACCTTCTAATTTACCCGGTGCAGATTCCACTACTGAAATGTCAGCCAAATCGTTTTTAACGCGTTCTAATACGTCTAAACCGATATCTTGGTGAGCCATTTCACGACCGCGGAAACGTACGGTAATTTTCGCTTTATCACCATCTTCTAAGAAACGAATTAAGCTACGTAATTTAACTTGGTAGTCACCTTCGTCTGTACCTGGACGGAATTTAATTTCCTTCACTTGTACGACTTTTTGTTTTTTCTTCTGTTCTTTTGCAGTTTTACTCTTTTCATAGAGGAACTTGCCGTAGTTCATAATACGACAAACCGGTGGTTCGGCATTCGGACTGATCTCAACTAAATCAAGCGCTGCTTGTTCTGCCATCTCTAAGGCCTGTTGAATTGATACAATCCCCGCTTGTTCACCATCTTGGTCAATCAAACGAACTTCTTTTACTCGAATTTCATCGTTAATGCGATTCGGGCGGTTAGCTGCCGGAGCTTTTTTTACGGTTTTGATAATGTTATTCCTTCTATTTATTTAAGAAAAAACCTACTGTCTTCAAACAGAAGATTTATTAAATCATTTGCTATAAAAACAAACAAAAAACGGGCAAAATTTTATAGTATTTGCTACGTTTATGCAACAAGGATTTCTATTCCTTTAAATATCAGTGGTTAAAGCACTTATTTCAGCTGAAATGCTCTCTCCAAATTGAAGCAATTTTTCTAATCTTGCGGTTTCAATACATACCATTGTTCTATATCCTTCTGGTTGCATCGCACTTGGTGTTTTCTCCCAAGGATTCCATAGAACAATTGAATCTGCATGATGATGGGTAATTTGAATACGTCGATTAAATGTTTTATCCACCAACAATGTTTTATTTTCTTCTAATGAATAAATACAATCTACGCCCTGTTCAATTCTGCGAGTTGCAGGTACTTCTGTATATTTACCTTGTAATGAGTCATAACAACGGTTTGGTAAATTTTGGACTTCAATTTGTGAAATATCACCGATATTAAAATAGCTGTGCAATGCGGCTTGAGCAGGTTCTTGCCCTAAATGCGTTAAAGTCATTGTGCATTTATCGGTAAATTCCATTTTCATTTTGGCTTCAATCACACCATATCCAGAAAACAGTGAAAATTCTAACCGCACTTTATTCGCTTGGAGATCATAATCACTTAATTGCCACAAACGTAGACGAGCTGTACCGTGTGAAGGCTGTTTAACACCTCCAAACCAAGGGTAACAAAGCGGTACACCGCCACGAATTGCCACACCTTGTGTGAAAGGTTCAATCTCACTTAACCAAAAAATATCCTGCTCTGCCCCTTTAGGCTGCCAATTTAATAGCTGCGCCCCTTGTAATGCAATTCGGGCAGAACCTACTGAGTGATTTAAAGTTAAAACAGGAATTTCATTGATACGTTCTAACGTTAATTCTGGTGTTAATTGCTGAATTTGAGCTGTCATATTCGCCTCCTTGTGATAAGGCTATTATATAGAAGAAAGAGAGACTTGAGTTTATTTTTATACCGTGAATATAAAAAAACCGCACCTCAAAGTGCGGTCATTTTTAATTAAGATTTTAAAGAATTAATTACTCTTCACCCAACAATTTCAACTCACGTTGTCTTACTTGAGATTTTAAGATTTCAGCAAATTCTTCAATCGTGAAAGTACCTAAATCTGCACCTTTACGGGTACGTACAGCCACTTTGCCTTCTGCGATTTCTTTATCACCGCAAACGAGCATATAAGGCACGCGACGTAAGGTATGTTCGCGGATCTTGAAGCCGACTTTCTCATTACGTAAATCTGCTTTAACACGTAATCCAGCATCAGAAAGTTGTTTTACTACTTTTTGCACGTAATCCGCTTGGCTGTCTGTAATATTCATCACAACCGCTTGTACTGGTGCTAACCATGCTGGGAAGAAACCCGCATACTCTTCAGTAATGATACCGATGAAACGTTCAATCGAACCTAAAATCGCCCGGTGAATCATAACCGGTGTACGACGGTCATTGTCTTCAGCTACATAAGATGCATTTAAACGACCAGGTAATGCAAAGTCTAATTGGATAGTACCGCATTGCCATTCACGATCTAAACAGTCACGTAATGCAAACTCAATTTTCGGACCGTAGAATGCCCCTTCACCTTCTTGAATTTCATATTCAAGACCGTTATGCGCTAATGCTGCCGCAAGACCTGCTTCTGCGCGATCCCACATATCATCTGCACCGATACGTTTTTCAGGACGAGTAGATAATTTCACCTGAATATTTTGGAAACCGAAAGTGCTGTAAATGTCATAAACCATTTTGATACAGCTGGTTACTTCACTTTCAATTTGGTCTTCAGTACAGAAAATGTGTGCATCATCTTGAGTGAAGCCACGTACACGCATTAAACCGTGTAAAGAACCTGATGGTTCATTACGGTGACAAGAACCAAATTCCGCCATGCGGATTGGTAAATCACGGTAAGATTTTAAACCTTGGTTAAAGATTTGAACGTGTCCTGGGCAGTTCATTGGTTTAATCGCATATTCACGGTTTTCTGATTGTGTAGTAAACATCAAATCGCCGTAATTTTGCCAGTGACCTGTTTTTTCCCATAACACACGGTCCATCATAAATGGACCTTTCACTTCTTGATAATCGTATTCTTTTAATTTCGTACGTACGAAGGTTTCTAATTCGCGGAAAATTGTCCAACCATCGTTATGCCAGAACACCATACCCGGTGCTTCTTCTTGCATATGGTATAAGTCTAACGCTTTACCGATTTTACGGTGGTCACGTTTTGCTGCTTCTTCTAAGCGAGTTAAGTATTCCGCTAATTGTTTTTTATCAGCCCAAGCCGTACCATAGATACGTTGTAACATTTTATTTTTGCTATCACCACGCCAGTAAGCACCTGCAACTTTCATTAATTTAAAGTTGTGGCAAAAACGCATATTTGGCACATGTGGTCCACGACACATATCAATGTATTCTTCGTGATGATAAAGCGCAGGAGTCGCAGTGCGTTCGATGTTTTCATCTAAGATTGCCATTTTGTATGGCTCACCACGTTTTTCAAAAGTATCTCTTGCTTCTTGCCAGCTTACCGGAGTTTTAATTACGTCATAATTGGTTTTCGCCAATTCAAGCATACGTTTTTCAATAGCATCAATGTCTTCTTGCGTTAAAGAACGGTCTAGATCCACGTCATAATAGAAGCCATTTTCAATCGTTGGACCAATTGCCATTTTGACATCTGGGAATAATTGTTTGATGGCGTGACCAAGCAAGTGTACGCAAGAGTGACGAATAATTTCTAAACCGTCTTCATCTTTTGCTGTAATAATTTCAAGGTTGGCATCTTCATTAATGATGTCACAGGCATCATGACGTACGCCGTTTACACGGCCCGCAATGGTTGCTTTGGCAAGACCGGCTCCGATATCTTGAGCCACTTCTAACACAGAAACTGGACGATCAAATTCACGTTTAGAACCGTCCGGTAAAGTAATAATAGGCATAATTTTTCCTTATACAGTGGTCGCCCATACGAAAGGCAACATGCAAATAATAATTAAAAACAAACCGCACTTTCATTCACTCCCACTATTGAGCAAACCAAGTGCGGCGGAGAATTTTAGCACTTTCCACCACACTTGTTAATATCTAGGTGAATTCTTTCCAATGAGTAAACAATGATTTTCCTGATAGAGACTTTATCTATTCAAAATTTCCGATAAAATGACCGCACTTTTGATAAACACAAATTAAAGGAAACTCTATGAACGTATTAGTATTAAAATCAAGCATCCTTGCAGATAACTCTCAAAGCAATAAATTAGCCGATTACACCATTGAAAAATTAAAAGACCACAACATTGTGGTACGTGATTTAGCGGCGCAACCCCTTCCCCATTTTGATACAACGGCAGCAACTGCGGTACGTGGCGAGCCTAAAACAACGGAAGAAAATGCACTTTTAGCGCTATCAGATGAATTAGTCGCTGAATTAAAGGCTGCGGATATCATCGTCATTGGGGCGCCAATGTATAACTTAGGCATCCCAACACAACTTAAATCTTATTTTGATTTTATCGCTCGCCCTCGTGTGACTTTCCAATACACAGCAAATGGTCCAGAAGGTTTACTTCAGGGCAAAAAAGCAATTGTATTAGCAAGTTTTGGTGGCATGTATGATGAAAACAACAATGTGACGAATTACTTAAAAGCGATTTTAGGTTTTGTTGGCATTACCGACGTTCAGTTTGCTTATGCAAAAGGTATTGGATTAGGTGCAGAGGCAATTGAAAAAGCACAACGTTCAGCAAGAAATAAAATTGATGAGATCGTTGCTTCTCTCTAATCACTGAATCAACCTCTTCTATTAAGCCATTTTGAGAGATGCCTCGAAATGGCTTTTTTCTAATCAACTTTCTCTATTTTTGATATCTTTGGTTAAAAATTAAAAAAATATTGTAAAATCACGCCAATTTTTTGATTATTTTCTTGACTTATGCTCTATGTACTAGTTTAATAGTGCGAAAGTTCAGAACACAGGATTGATTATGAAAAATACCCCTTTTATTGCGGTGACCTCTCAACCGGTTCCCTATCATGCCGACACCACCGCAATTTTTAATACACTTTGCAAACAGAACTCAAATTCTCTTCTCCTCGACTCTGCCGAAATTGGTAGTAAAAATAGCTTACAAAGTCTTATTCTAATTAATGCGGCCGTTAAAATTACTTGCTTAGGCAATCAAGTGACTTTTAGAGCGCTAAATGCGAACGGTAAACAAGTGTTAAAAGAAATTCATCCCGTATTAAGCCAACTTGGTACCGTAAGTGCGGTCAATTTTGACAATGAATTTTCTGTACAATTTGCGCCACTCGATAATCAATTAGATGAAGACAGTAAATTACAAGCTGCAACAATCTTTGATGGTCTTCGTGTCATTTCTAACCATTATCAACATAGCAGTACGCCAGTCTTTTTAGGTGGTTTATTTGCTTATGATTTGGTGGCAAATTTTATTCCAATGCAAGGTGTTGAATTAAAAGATGATGGTATTCACTGCCCGGATTACAGTTTCTATCTCGCGGAAAACTTAATTACCATCGATCACCAAAGCCAACAAGCCACATTAAAAAGCTTCTGTTTTAGTCAAGAAGAACAAGTGGAAGTCGCGAAAACGGCACTTTCTATTGCACAAAAATTAAAAAATATTGATGGCGTACTTTCCATTAAAGCAGCAAGTGATGAGGTCAGTACCAACTTTGAAGATCCTGAATTTACAGGTATCGTTAAAGCGTTAAAACATCACATTAATATTGGTGATGTGTTCCAAATCGTGCCATCCCGCCGTTTTTCATTAACTTGCCCGAATACCCTTGCGAGCTATGCACAATTAAAACATAACAATCCAAGCCCTTATATGTTCTACATGAACGATGAGGATTTCATTTTATTCGGTGCATCACCTGAAAGTGCGTTGAAATATGCGCCAGACAATCGCCAATTAGAAATTTACCCAATTGCAGGTTCTCGCCCACGTGGTTTTGATGCGCATGGTAATATTGACCCAGAATTGGATGCACGCTTGGAATTAGAATTACGTCTTGATCATAAAGAACAAGCTGAACATTTAATGTTGGTGGATTTAGCCCGTAATGACATTGCTCGTGTTTGCCAAAGCGGTACACGTAAAGTCGCCGAATTAATGCAAGTGGATCGCTATTCTCACATCATGCATTTGGTTTCTCGCGTGGTGGGTAAACTTCGTCCTGAACTTGATGCCTTACACGCTTATCAAGCTTGTATGAATATGGGGACGTTAACTGGTGCGCCTAAAATTAAAGCCATGCAGTTAATTTATCAATTTGAACAGCAAAAACGCCACAGCTACGGTGGTGCGGTCGGTTATCTCACCTCTGACGGCCGTTTTGATACCTGTATCGTGATTCGTTCTGCCTTTGTACAAAATGACATTGCCCATATTCAAGCAGGTTGTGGTGAAGTATTAGATTCTGATCCTCAAATGGAAGCGGATGAAACTCGCCATAAAGCGGCTGCAGTGCTTAAAGCAATCAAACAAATCAATACCCAAGCAAAATAAGGACGATAAATTATGGCTAATATTCTCTTTTTAGATAATTTTGATTCATTCACTTATAACTTAGTGGATCAATTCCGTGTGCTTGGGAATAACGTAAAAATTTATCGTAATGACACCAATTTAGAACAGGTGGTGCAAGAGGCATTAAATACACCCGATACAATTCTTGCGCTTTCTCCAGGACCAGGTACCCCGGCAGAAGCTGGGATCTTACTCCCACTCATTGAACGTTTAAAAAATGATGTGCCAATTATTGGGATTTGCTTAGGCCATCAAGCGCTTATTCAAGCCTTTGGTGGAGAGGTTGTACATGCAGGCGAAGTATTACATGGTAAAGTATCGCGCATTCAACACGATAACCAAGCCATGTTTAAAGATATTGCCAACCCAATGCCTGTGGCACGTTATCACTCTTTAATGGGTAAAAATCTGCCTGACGAATTTATTGTCAATGCCGATTACAATGGTATCGTGATGGCAATTCGACATAAAACCTTGCCAATTTGTGCTTTCCAATTCCATCCAGAAAGCATTCTTACTGTGCAAGGTTCGAAATTATTACAACAATCTGTGGAATGGTTATTAAACAGAGATTAAGGAAGAAAAAAATGATTACCGTATATGGATTAAAAGAAACCCTTACCCCACGTCGTAAAGCTATTGCCAAGGCTATTTATGACAGTCTTAATTTAGGCTTGGATATTCCGCATGGCAAGCATACCATTCGATTCGAGTGTTTGGATAAAGAAGATTTTTTCTATCCAGAAGATCGTAGCGAAAACTATATCGCAATCGAAATTAATCTTATGCAGGGACGTTTAGAAGGGACTAAAAAACGTTTGATCAAAATGCTATTTAGCGAATTAGAATACAAAATCGGTATTAAATCCTATGATGTAGAAATCACCATTAAGGAACAGCCTGCTCATTGCTGGGGCTTCCGTGGTATGACAGGTGATGAAGCTCGAGACTTAGTCTATGATCTTAACGTATAAGGAAGATTGATTATGCAAACGGCTCAATTATTAGAACAACTTTACAGTGGAAAAACACTTAATAAAGAAGAAAGTGCGGTCATTTTTAATGCCATTATGCAAGGCGAGCTCAATAACGAACAAATCGCTGCCATGCTGATTGCATTAAAAGTACGTGGTGCCACTATTGATGAATTAAGTGGTGCGGTATCTGCGTCTTTGCAAAATGCCAAATCATTCCCTCGCCCTGACTACCCTTTTGCGGATATTGTGGGTACTGGCGGTGATGGTCAAAACACAATTAATATTTCTACGGCGAGTGCTATTGTTGCAGCCTCTATGGGAGCCAAAGTAGCCAAACACGGCAACCGTAGCGTATCAAGCAAATCAGGTGCCAGTGATGTATTAACTGCTCTCGGGGTGAATGTCAATGTCACGCCAGAACAAGCTCGTCAAGCACTTGATGATATTGGGGTATGTTTCTTATTTGCTCAACAATATCACAGTGGGTTTAAACATGTCGCCCCTGTTCGTGCCGCATTAAAAACACGTACGCTTTTTAATATTTTAGGTCCATTAATCAATCCAGCTCGCCCAACTTATCATTTGCTTGGCGTGTATGCCCCTGAATTAGTGAAAACCTATGCAGAAACTGCTGTTGCATTAGGTCATCAACATACTTTTGTTGTGCATGGTGCGGGTCTTGATGAAGTCGCGGTACATGGTGAAACTCAAGTGGCTGAAATTAAAAACGGTAAAATTGACTACTTCACCTTAACACCAGAAGATTTTGGTTTAAAAACACAATCTTTAGAAAGTTTACGTGGTGGCGAACCGCAAGAAAATGCTCAATATCTGACCGCACTTTTACAAGGCAAAGGTAAAGCGGAACACGCTAATGCGGTAGCGGCGAATGTGGCATTATTGCTGAAATTATTTGGTCATGATGACTTAAAACAAAATGTTCAACATGTGTTGGCTCATCTTGCATCAGGCAAAGCGTTTGAAACATTACAACACTTAACAAAGTATTAAGATAAAGGCTGATTTGATAAGCCACAATAAGAAAAAAGATTATGATCACGCAAGATTTCACTAAACCAATTGACTCTGCTACGGTGCTACAAAAAATCGTCTTAGACAAAGCCCAATGGGTTAAAGCGAAGGAAGCCGAATTTCCGCTTTCACAATTTAAAGAAAACATTCAAAAATCTGACCGCTCTTTTTATGATGCGTTGGCTAAAGGCACACATCAAAAGCCTGCTTATATTTTGGAATGTAAGAAAGCATCGCCATCTAAGGGATTGATTCGTGGTGAATTTAACTTAGAAGAAATCGCCAATGTGTATAAACATTATGCGTCAGCTGTCTCTGTGCTAACGGATGAGAAATACTTTCAAGGTAAATTTGAATATTTGCCGCAAGTACGTGACGTTGTCTCACAACCTGTATTGTGCAAGGATTTTATGATTAGCGAATATCAGGTGTATCTTGCGCGCTACTATCAAGCTGATGCTATTTTATTGATGCTTTCAGTGGTGAATGATGAAACCTATCGCGTACTGGCTGATCTTGCACATTCTCTCGGTATGGGCGTATTAACAGAAACCAGTAACGAGGAAGAGTTTGAACGCGCGCTTGCTTTAGGTGCAAAAATTATCGGAGTCAACAATCGTAATCTTCACGATCTCACCGTTGATTTAAACCGCGTAGTAGAACTTACACAAAAATATGCCGATCGTATCCCCGCTGATGCACGTATTATCAGCGAATCAGGGATTTATAATCACAGTCAAATTCGTGATTTGCAAAAAGTGGCACATGGCTTTTTAATCGGCAGCAGCCTAATGGGCAGTGCTGATTTAAATAATGCTGTGCGTGAAGTGATTTTTGGAGAAAATAAAGTATGCGGTTTAACTCGCACGCAAGATGTCAAAGAGGTTTACGCAAACGGAGCATTATACGGCGGCTTAATTTTCGTCGAATATTCAAAACGCTGTGTGAGCCTACGTCAAGCCCAAGAATTAGTGACAGCATCACCACTTCGTTTTGTGGGCATATTCCAGAATCAAGAAATTGATTTTATTGTAAAAATCGCTAAACAATTGCAGCTTTATGCCGTTCAGCTACATGGTTCAGAAACCGCTGAATTTATTACCGCACTTCGTCACCAACTGCCTGAAATACAAATTTGGAAAGCTATTTCAATAGATACTGAAGCACAAAGTGCGGTTGATTGTACGGATGATTTAAATATCGCACGCTATATTTTCGATAGCCAATCAGCTAATCAACAAGGTGGTACAGGAAAAACCTTTAATTGGTCACTCATTCCTGAAAACTTAAAACACAAAATTATTTTGGCTGGTGGCATTTCACCTGACAATATTGAACAAGCCATTAAGCAAGGTTGCTTAGGGGTTGATCTCAATTCTGGTGTAGAAACTGCCGCTGGCGTGAAAGATAGCGAAAAAGTGCGGTCAGTTTTTAAGAAGATTTTGTCAAATTAATCTGATTGCTAAGGGGAAGTATTATGCAAAGAACAGCGTTAGTAACCGGCGCAACTGCCGGATTTGGTGCGGCAATTTGTCGCACCCTCATTGAAAATGGTTATCGTGTAATTGGCACAGGGCGCCGCGTAACTCGTTTAGAACAATTACAACAAGAATTAGGTGAAAACTTCCACTTTCTTGCCTTTGATATTTCAGATCGCCAGGCAACAGAAGATGCTTTCCATTCCCTTCCCGCTAATTGGCAATCCATTGATTTATTGGTGAATAATGCAGGTTTAGGATTAGGCTTAGAAAGTGCAGATAAAGCGAGTTTAGATGATTGGATGCAAATGATTGATACCAAAATATTAAAGGGCTCGTCACCATCACTCGTCTTGTGTTACCACAAATGGTAGAACGTAATTCAGGTCATGTTATTAATTTAGGCTCAATTGCAGGTACTTATCCTTATCCAGGTGGCAATGTATACGGCGGCACTAAAGCTTTTATTAAACAATTTAGTTTAAATCTTCGAGCCGATCTTGCTGGTACACAAATTCGCGTGTCCAATGTTGAACCCGGTCTTTGTGGTGGAACTGAATTTTCTAATATCCGCTTTAAAGGTGATGATGCCCGAGCTAAAAAACTCTATGAAAATGTAGAATATGTCAGTCCACAAGATATTGCTAATATTGTTCTATGGCTCAATCAACAACCTGAACATGTCAATATTAATCGCATTGAAGTGATGCCTACTGCACAAACCTTTGCACCACTTAATGTCGCAAGAATTCAAAAATAACAAGGAAATATTATGTCAGAAACCCTTTTAAATCCTTATTTCGGTGAATTTGGCGGAATGTATGTACCGGAAATTCTCATACCGGTACTACAACAGCTAGAAAAAGCCTTTGTTGAAGCAAAAGACGATCCTGAATTCCAACGTGAATTTCAAGATTTACTTAAAAATTATGCGGGCAGACCAACCGCACTTACCCTTTGCCGTAATTTAACCAAAGGGACAAAAGCAAAAATTTATTTAAAACGTGAAGATTTACTTCACGGTGGTGCCCATAAAACCAACCAAGTATTAGGTCAAATTTTATTGGCAAAACGCATGGGTAAAACACGCATTATCGCCGAAACCGGTGCGGGCCAACATGGTGTTGCGACAGCCCTTGCTTGTGCAATGTTAGATATGCCTTGCCGTGTTTACATGGGGGCTAAAGACGTGGAACGCCAATCACCAAACGTCTTCCGTATGCGTTTGATGGGGGCAGAAGTAATTCCTGTACAAAAAGGTTCTTGCTCATTAAAAGATGCGTGTTGTGAAGCAATGCGTGATTGGTCAGCTAATTATGAAAATACCCATTATTTATTGGGTACAGCGGCAGGCCCTCATCCATTCCCAACCATTGTACGTGAATTCCAAAAAATGATTGGTGAAGAAACCAAACGTCAAATCTTAGAAAAAGAAGGTCGCCTACCGGATGCTGTCATTGCTGCAGTCGGTGGTGGTTCGAATGCAATTGGTATGTTTACTGATTTTATTGATGAAAAAGGTGTACGCTTAATTGGTGTGGAACCCGCTGGTCACGGCATTGAAAGTGGTGAACATGGTGCACCATTAGGCCATGCAAAAATCGGTATTTATTTCGGTATGAAATCACCATTAATGCAAACTGAAGATGGTCAAGTAGAAGAATCCTACTCTATTTCAGCTGGATTAGACTTCCCTTCTGTAGGACCTCAACATGCTTACTTACAAAGCATTGGTCGTGCCGAATACCCAAGCATTACAGATGATGAAGCGTTAAACGCTTTCCAAGAATTAGCGAAACATGAAGGGATTATTCCTGCATTGGAAAGTTCCCATGCATTAGCACACGCATTAAAAATGATTCATCAAGAACCGAATAAAGAACAAATTTTAGTGGTGAATCTCTCTGGTCGTGGTGATAAAGATATTTTCACCGTTGATAAAATTTTAAAAGAAAAAGGAATGCAATAATGAGCCGTTTTGAAACTAAATTTGCAGAACTTGCAGCGAAAAAAGAAGGGGCTTTTGTACCTTTCGTGACATTATGCGATCCAACATTTGATCGCTCTTTTGAGATTATTTGCACATTAGTCGAAAATGGCGCAGATGCTTTAGAACTCGGCTTCCCATTTTCTGATCCGTTATTAGACGGTCCTGTTATCCAAGCGGCTAATAACCGTGCACTCAATGCTGGCCATAGCACTGAAGACAGCTTTAAGTTACTCGCTAAAGTGCGGTCAAAATATCCAGAAATTCCGATTAGCTTACTCCTTTGTGCGAATTTAATTTTTGCGAAAGGCTTAGATAATTTCTATCAACGTTGTGCAGAGGTCGGCGTAGATGCGGTTTTAGTGGCAGATATTCCACTATTGGCTAAAGAAGACTATGTTCAAGCTGCTAAAAAGCATGGCATTCAACCTGTCTTTATCTGCCCACCAAATGCTGATGCCAAAACGGTACAAGGCGTTGCTGAAAACAGCGAAGGCTATACCTATTTAGTTTCTCGTTCAGGTGTAACAAGTGCAGAGAATCAAGCTCATGCCGCAAACTTAGATACACTTATAGAACAACTTAAAGCCCACAAGGCTCCACCAATTCTACAAGGTTTTGGTATTGCTCAACCTGCTCAAGTGAAAGAAGCCCTTCAACTGGGTGCAGCAGGCGCAATTTCAGGGTCCGCGACAGTAAAAATCATTGAGCGAAACTTAGATAATCAGGCTCAATGCTTGTCTGAACTCGCCGAGTTTGTTCGCAATATGAAAGCAGCGACAAAATAATAAATAAAAAAGTGCGGTTAAAATTAACCGCACTTTTGTTTTTCTTTCATTAATCCACAATTCGTAAATAAGATGCTGATTTCTGTGGTTTCTTTTCAGCCTTAGGCTTATCTACCGCTTCTGCAAAACTTAATGGCTGTTCTGATGTTGGCTCACGATTTAATTCATCGTAAATTTCTTCTGGCTCAAACATCACGCCATCACCATTTTCACGTGCATAAATAGCTAAAGCAGCGCCCATCGGAATATATAACTCACGAGCCACACCTTTGAAACGTGCATTAAACTGAATAAAATCATTCGTTAATTGCAAATTCCCTGTCGCCCCAGCAGAAAGATTTAAGACGATTTGCCCATCTTTCACGTATTCCACAGGCACATTGGTACCATAATAATTAGCATCCACCACTAAATATGGGGTGAAATCATTATCCACTAACCAATCATAATAGGCTCTTAGTAAATAAGGACGTTTTGGAGAAGGTGTATGGGTCATTATTTATCATCCATTAAATTTTTAGGTGCAGCTTCACCTACAGATTGTAAGAATGAATCACGGCTAAATACGCGATCCATATAGCCTTTGATTGCTTTGCTTCCTGTGCCACTGAATTCCACGCCCATATTACGTAGTTTCCATAATAATGGTGCAACGTAGCAATCGACTAAGCCAAACTCTTCACTCATAAAATAAGGGGTTTGTTGGAAGATAACCGACACCGCTAACAATTCTTCTTTTAGCTGTTTTAATGCTTCTTCACGTTCAACTTCCGTGCCTTTTTCAGCAATTTCTAATGTTGGATACCAATCTTGTTCGATACGTAACATTAAAAGACGGCTTTTCGCACGAGAAACCGGATAAACTGGCATAAGTGGAGGATGTGGAAAACGCTCATCAAGATATTCCATAATAATGCGTGAGCTGAATAACACTAAATCACGATCCACCAAGGTTGGTAATGTGCCATAAGGATTTAATTCCATTAAATCTTCTGATAATGCTTGCAGATCAACTTCTTCGTTTTCGTAAGCAACACCTTTTTCAGCTAAAACAATTTTTACCTGATGGCAGTAAATGTCATTTTTATTTGAAAAAAGAGTCATTACTGAACGTTTACTTGATGCATTGGACATTTATTCCTCCGAAGATCCAAACTAACTTATATACTTCTACTAAAATGGGCGGTTATTTTAACATAACCGACAGGTAAATTGCTAACAATTTCTTATTTTTCCTTTAAAATCAATTAATTATAAGCAATCAATGAAAAATCAAAGAACGGTGATTTTTAAGTAATTTATTTTTTACAGACATAAAAAAAGCAGAGATTGCTCTCTGCTTTCTTGAAACGATAATAAAAAATTAACGTTTGGAGTATTGTGGACGACGACGTGCTTTGTGTAAACCAACTTTTTTACGTTCAACGCGACGTGCGTCACGAGTAACGAAGCCAGCTGCACGAAGAGCAGGACGTAAAGTCTCATCATATTCCATTAATGCACGAGTGATACCGTGACGGATTGCACCCGCTTGACCAGAAATACCACCACCTTTAACAGTGATGTATAGGTCTAATTTATCAGTTAATTCCACTAATTCTAACGGTTGACGTACGATCATACGAGCTGTTTCGCGACCGAAATATACGTCTAATTCACGTTGGTTGATAGTGATTTTACCACTGCCCGGTTTGATAAATACACGAGCTGAAGAGCTTTTGCGGCGACCAGTGCCGTAGTTTTGATTCTCTGCCATTTCCTAAACCTCGTGATTAAATGTCTAATACTTGTGGTTGTTGTGCTGCGTGTTGGTGTTCTGCACCTGCATACACTTTTAATTTACGGAACATTGCACGGCCTAATGGACCTTTTGGCAACATACCTTTAACCGCAATTTCAATCACCGCTTCAGGACGGCGAGCGATCATTTCTTTGAAAGTCGCTTGTTTGATACCACCTACATAGCCAGTGTGCCAGTAGTAAAGTTTATCTGTTTCTTTACGACCAGTTACTGCCACTTTGTCTGCGTTGATAACGATGATGTAATCACCAGTATCTACGTGTGGAGTGTACTCAGCCTTGTGTTTACCACGAAGACGGCGTGCTAATTCAGTAGCTAAACGACCTAAAGTTTTACCTGTCGCATCTACCACATACCAGTCACGTTTTACTGTTTCCGGTTTTGCTACAAAAGTTTTCATTAATTAATTACCAAAATATAAGTTTGATACCCAGTGTTTCATATCGAAACACAACCATTGATCTTAATCTACACCCCTTCGAGTGTGATCTCGATAAAATAATGCACGGTGGGAATCCGTGCATTTACAGGGTCGGCGTATTATACCTATTTTTAGAAAAAATGCTAACTTTTTGTGCAAATAAATTGATTTTCTTTTAAAATACAACGCACAATAAACAATCATTAATTTCATTCATTATTTTGATGAAATCATTGAAATTGACGCATATTAGTTCTTATCTTATGATAAGTGCATTCTAATAAAAAACGTAAGAAGGCATGCTATGAGCTACGCAAACGAAATTAACACATTAAATCAACATCTTGCTGATACTAACAAAAAAATTAATGTCTCCTTTGAATTCTTTCCGCCTAAAAATGAAAAAATGGAAAGCATGCTTTGGGATTCCATCCATCGCTTAAAAGTATTAAATCCTAAATTTGTTTCCGTCACCTATGGTGCGAACTCCGGCGAACGTGATCGTACGCATAGCATCGTGAAAGCCATTAAAGCAGAAACAGGCATAGAAGCTGCACCACATTTAACAGGTATTGATGCGACACCTGAAGAATTAAAAGAAATTGCAAAAGATTATTGGGATAGCGGAATTCGTCACATCGTCGCATTACGTGGTGATGAACCAAAAGGTTATGCGAAGAAACCATTCTATGCGGCTGACTTAGTTGAACTACTCCGCTCCGTGGCTGATTTTGATATTTCAGTTGCGGCATACCCTGAAGTTCACCCTGAAGCAAAATCAGCACAAGCAGATTTAATCAATTTGAAACGTAAAATTGATGCAGGTGCGAATCATGTCATTACTCAATTCTTCTTTGATATTGACAGTTATCTTCGCTTCCGTGATCGCTGTGCATCCATTGGTATTGAGGCTGAAATTGTTCCGGGTATTCTACCTGTAACTAACTTCAAACAACTGCAAAAAATGGCATCATTTACGAATGTAAAAATTCCAGCATGGTTGGCTAAGGCTTATGAAGGATTAGATGACGATCCAACGACTCGTAATCTTGTAGCCGCGAGCGTCGCAATGGATATGGTAAAAATTCTTTCTCGTGAAGGTGTGAATGACTTCCACTTCTACACGTTAAATCGTAGCGAACTCACGTATGCAATTTGTCATACATTAGGCATTCGACCTACAGCAAATCCATAAAAGAAAAAGTGCGGTTAAAATTAACCGCACTTTTTTACTTTCACTATACTCGTCTAACTTGCCAAAAAGCTTTTTTCCAATAAGGGCTATTCATCGAGGAATAAATCACACCACCTTTGGTTGAAGCATGTAAAAATTTATCTTCTTTTACATAAATCCCAACATGGTAGCCATTTGGTCCTCGCCCTGTCTTAAAGAAAATTAAATCGCCAGTTTGGATATCTTCTTTGCGAACAAGTTTTCCATAACCAGCTTGATCTTTCGTTGTACGAGGAAGGCGAATGTTAAAACGGTCAATAAAGGTCTTTTGCACAAAACCCGAACAATCGATACCACCACGAGATTGCCCGCCTAAAACATATGGTGTACCGGCCCATTCATATTGTTGTTCACTTAACATGGCAATGGCCATAATAGGATCACCAATCTGACCTTTATAGTTCATTGCATAATCTTCACGAACACCACTTGAACAAGCAAAAAGTAAAAAACTTCCTGCGACTAAAAAAGCACATTTAATCTTATTCATGTTCAATCCTGACAAAAGTGCGGTCAAAAACGACCGCACTTTTCTTACTATTGTTTTGGCTTGGTGTTTTCCACACGAGCACGTAATTTTTGCCCTGGCTTGAATGCCACTACACGGCGAGCAGAAACAGGAATGCTTTCACCTGTTTTTGGATTACGCCCCGGACGGGAAGCTTTATTACGAAGTTCAAAATTACCAAAACCTGATAATTTTACTTCACCACCAGATTCTAACGATAAACGAATTTCCTCAAAAAAGTCTTCCACTAATGCTTTAGCTTCAGCTTTTTGTAATTGATACTTATCTAATAAGTATTCAGTAATATCAATTTTTGTAATCGTTGCCATGTTAGTCTCCTGTTTAGTCTCTAAGCTCCGCATTAAAGCGTTGTTTAACTTCGTTTAATACAGCAGAGATTACCGCATTAATCTCATCATCTTCAAGCGTTTTTTCATTATCTTGAATGGTTAAACTGATTGCTAAGCTTTTATGTCCGCTAGCAACGCCAATGCCTTGATATACGTCGAATAAATTGACTTGTGTTAATTTTTCTCCGCCAGCTTGCTTACATGCTTCGATAATATCGCCTGCTGGCACATTATCAGCAACGACTAAAGCTAAGTCACGACGGTTTGCTGGGAATTTTGAAATCTCTTTAGCTTGAACCACACGACGATTTGCAATGGCATCCCATAAAATTTCAAAAACAACCGCTTTGCCATTTAATCCTAATTTTTGAGCGATAAGTGGATGAATAGTTCCAATAAAACCAATTTCTTTTCCATCTAATTCAATTGAAGCAGATTGTCCTGGGTGCAATGCACTGTGTGCTTTTGCCACAAACTTAACACGACTCCCCACTTCAGTGAGAGAAAGAATGCTTTCTAAATCACCTTTAAGATCAAAGAAATCAACATTTTCGGCCTTACCTGTCCAAGATTCAGATTTAGCGGTACCTGTAATTACACCAGAAAGAACAAACTCTTGGCGAATGCCAAATTCTGCATTAGCATCAGGAATAAAACGTAATCCCGTTTCAAATAAACGTACACGGTTTTGTTGACGGTTTTGGTTGTATAGTACTGCACCAAGTAATCCACTTAATAATGAAACACGCATTGCTGACATTTCAACTGAAATTGGGTTTGGCAATACAAGTGCTTCAATTTCTGGATGAAGTAAAGTCTGTACTTTTGGATCAACGAAGCTATAAGTAATCGCTTCTTGATAATCTGCATCAACAAGAGCAGTTTTAATTCGGCTTAAATCTAAATCAGACTCTTTATGTTCACGCATACGAAGATGCGCTAATGGTGCATTATTTGGAATGCTGTTATAACCATAAATACGCGCCACTTCTTCAATTAAATCTTCTTCGATTTCAATATCAAAACGCCAGCTTGCAGAAGTAACAGTCCAAACATCATTAGCATATTTCACTGCAAAACCTAAACGCTCAAAAATCTCGGTTACGGTTTCAGTTTCGATATGATGACCTAATAAGCTATCTAATTTTTCACGACGTAAAGTGACTTCATTGACTTTTGGTAAATATTGCTCGCTCACGACTTCACAAATTTCGCCTGCTTCACCGCCACAAATTTCGAGTAACAGTGCTGTTGCTCTTTCCATTGCGTGACGTTGTAGCGTAAAATCAACACCGCGTTCAAAACGATGTGAAGAATCGGTGTGTAAACCGTATTGTCTTGCACGTCCCGCAATCGCTAATGGTGCAAAGAATGCCGCTTCTAAAATTACATCTTTTGTTGTTTCAGCATCAACACCACTAGCTTGACCACCAAAGATACCTGCCATTGCTAATGGACCAGTTTGATCTGCAATCACTAAAGTATTCGGTTGTAATTTTGCGGTTGTACCATCTAATAAAACAAGCTCTTCGCCGTTATTGGCTAAACGCACTTGAACAGGTTGAGCCACTTTTGATGCATCAAAAGCATGCATTGGTTGACCTAATTCAAGTAAAACATAGTTAGTAATATCTACAATTGGGTCGATAGAACGAATACCGCAACGACGTAATTTTTCTTGTAACCAAATTGGTGATTGCGCTTTAACATTCACATTTTTCACCACGCGCAATAAATAACGTGGACATGCTTCTGGCGCATTTAATTCAATTTGAACTTTATCTGAAATCGTTGCCGGTACGGCATCAAAGTGCGGTTGATTAACAACTTGTTTATTAACCACGCCAACTTCACGTGCAACACCTGCAATGCTTAAACAATCTGCACGGTTTGGCGTTAAACTAATTTCAATAGCTTTATCATCTAAATCTAAATATTCACGTAGATTTTTGCCTACTGGTGCATCTAACGGTAATTCAATAATACCATCTGCATCTACATCAATGCCTAATTCAGAGAATGAGCAAAGCATCCCTTCTGAAGGTTGGCCACGTAATTTAGTCTTCTTAATCTTAAAATCACCGGGTAATACAGCGCCTTCAGTTGCACATGCTACTTTTAAACCTTGACGGCAATTTGGTGCACCACAAACGATATCTAATAAGTGCTCGCCACCAACATTTACTTTAGTGACACGTAATTTATCTGCATCTGGGTGTTGCGCACATTCAACAACTTCACCTACAACAACACCTGTAAAGTCGCCAGCTACTTTTTCAACACCATCAACTTCTAAACCAAGCATCGTGATTTGATCACATAACTGCTCTGTTGAAATTGATGGATTAACCCATTCTCTCACCCAATTTTCACTAAATTTCATTATCTCTGTATCCTTTATTGATGAACGTGTTACGTTCTAAATTAATCATTATCGTCAATTTAACCAAACGGTTAATTACTTAAATTGTTTTAAAAAACGTAAGTCGTTTTCAAAGAATGAACGCAAATCTGTGACGTTGTAGCGTAACATAGTTAAACGCTCAACCCCCATGCCTACTGCGAAGCCAGAATATTCATTTGGATCAATACCTACGTTACGTAACACATTAGGATGCACCATACCACAACCTAAAACTTCTAACCATTTACCATTTTTGCCCATTACATCGACTTCAGCAGAAGGCTCAGTAAATGGGAAATAGGATGGACGGAAACGAACTTGTAAATCTTCTTCAAAAAATGCACGTAAGAAATCGTGTAATAAGCCTTTTAACTCAGTGAAGTTTGCTTTTTTATCTACATAAAGCAATTCAATTTGATGGAACATTGGTGTGTGTGTTTGATCGTAGTCATTACGATATACACGACCTGGCGCCATAATACGAATAGGCGGCTGCATTTTTTCCATGGTACGAATTTGCACACCTGAGGTTTGTGTACGGAGTAATAATTCAGGATTAAACCAAAAAGTATCATGATCAGCACGTGCTGGGTGATGTTTAGGGATATTTAATGCATCGAAATTATAATAATCACTTTCAATTTCGGGACCGGTTTCCACAGAAAAACCTAACTCTGAAAAGAATTTTGTTACGCGATTAATGGTAATAGTCACTGGGTGTAAACCACCCGTTTCTGTTTTACGACCTGGAAGACTCACATCAATACGCTCTTTTTCCAATTTCGCATTGAGTTCTGCTTGCTCCCATTCTGCTTTTTTAGCATTTAAAAAATCTAATGCCGCTTGTTTTGCTTCATTGATTTTAGCTCCCATTGCTGGACGCTCTTCTGCAGCAACATTACGCAATTCTTGCATAAGTTGGGTGAAATGCCCTTTTTTACCAAAATATTCCACACGAATTTCATCTAATGTGGCTAAACTTTTATTTTCGATTTGTTCAATCGCTGATTTTGCTTTCTCAACAAGATCTTTCAGATGTTGCATAGTTTCCCCTGATTATCTTTTCTAACTAAAAATGCACTTAATGATAATACTAACTCATTAAAAAATCACGCGTTTATTAGTGAATTGATGTTTCAGATGAAAAATGACAAAGATTTTTGCTATTTTTTGAGATATATCACAGTAATTTTTAACATTTTGGATAGAATGAAGGAGAATCGAGCATGTCTAGGAGGCGTATTATGTGGAAATCAATTTCTCAAGTCTTAGCTGATCAATTTGGTGCTTACTATAACATCAAAGAAAAAAACAAAGTTCCTGGTGGCGAAGTGAATGAAACTTGGCTAATTACGGATGGAATCCAACCTGTCTTTGTTAAAGTGAATGAACGGTCTTATCGTTCAATGTTTCGTGCTGAGGCTGATCAATTAAACCTACTAGACAAAACCAATACAATCAGACTTCCACAAGTGTATGGCGTAGGCTGTTCTCAAAATCATAGTTTCTTATTGTTAGAAGCGCTTACTATTACTCAACAAACTGATGCCACAGCACATTTTGGCGAAGAATTAGCAAAACTTCATCAAGTATCCGGTACTAAAAACTATGGTTTAGATTTTGATACTTGGCTTGGTCCTGAGTATCAACCTAATAAATGGAATGGGAGCTGGGCGAAATTCTTTGCAGAACAACGCATTGGATGGCAATTACAGCTTTGCAAAGACAAAGGTTTAGATTTTGGCGATCTTGATTTAATAACTGAGAAAGTAAAACAAAAGCTTGCAAAACATAATCCGAAGCCCTCTTTGTTACATGGTAACTTATGGATTGAAAATACGGCTGTTGTAGGTAACCAAACCTTTACTTATGACCCTGCTTGCTACTGGGGGGATAGAGAATGTGATTTAGCATTCAGTGAACTATTCCAACCTTTCTCGCCTGAATTCTATGAAATTTATGACCGCACTTTCCCGCTTGATAAAGAAGGTTTTGAAGAAAGAAAACACCTTTACCAGCTCTATTATTTACTCAATTTCAGCCATCGTTTTAATGGAAGTTATATCAACTTAACCACTAAATTGATTGAAGAACTTTTACTTGAATAATTTCTTAACATAAAATAAAAAAGAGCGTAATTTTTATTACGCTCTTTTTATCTTCTCTATCTAATTATTTTTGATAAAGAGGTGCTGGACCTTGAGTTCCACCGTTAGTTTGACCACCTTCTTGTAATTTTAATACAGAACCAGAAGCAGTGATTTCTACACGACGGTTTGGACGTAAACAGTCTTTCTCAGCTTTACTTGCGTGTTTATAACCGTTACAAGCTTTAACTTGTGGGATTTTACCGTAACCAACAGCTGTAATTTCAGATGTTACACCATCTTCAATTAAACGAGCTTTAACACGGTTTGCACGACGTTGAGAAAGATCTAAGTTGTAAGCATCAGAACCTAAACGGTCAGTGTAACCTGCAACTTTAACTTCTTTAGCACCAGTTTCTTTTAATTGTGCTGCAACGTTATCAACAACTTCTTTACCACGTGGAGTTAAAGTATCTTTATCGAAGTCGAACAAGAAGTCACCACTTAAAGTAAATGCTGAGTTTCCGTTACAACCGTTTGGATACCAGAAGAAGCTTTGAGCATTGTGGTTTTTGTCAAATAATATTTTATATTGACAAATTTTGTGAACACCGTTCTCACGATAGTTGAACGCATAATCCCACTCTTCAACACCGTATAAACCTTCAGAGAAGTGTGGACGACCGATTAGGTTATATAATTGGTCTTTGTTCATACCACGTTCGATCATACGAACGTTGTCCCAGTTTGGCCATGAACCGAACTGGCTACCATCATGGTTGAAGCCTGCTTTATCAATTTTAGGCCATACAAGTTGTGGTACTTGTTGACCATCAACTTCTTTATATTCTGGTGTACCAGCTTCTGTAACTTTGCTCAAGTTACCACAAGCAGCAACTGTTGCTACTGCAACTGCAGATAATAAAATACGAGATAATTTCATTTCTTTACCTTTTTACTGTTAAGGTGCAATCCTTGCAAGAAGAACCTACACAACTAAACTTTATAAATTTTACAAATAAAACTATAAAAAGTTTCATGGCGTATGGTAGTCATAATTCTTTAACTTGTAAATAAAAAAACATTAAAAAATGATTTTTTATGGAACTTTTTTGTAAAGTTGTGTAAAGAGTTGTCAAATAAGTAAATTTTTTTCTTATTGAATAAAATCCTGTCCATTTTTTGTTAAATTTCGATGGATAATTCCCTCAATACTCTCTTCAGCTTGCTTACCTATTTTTTGTAAAAGTGGCTTTTTCACTTTATATTTCACCGCGATCACAGACTTATCTTTCATTTTTTCAAGAATAATATCATCACTGGTTGCTAACTCATCGACTAGTTGAAGCGCTAAGGCTTGTTGACCGAACCAATGCTCACCAGTTGCGACTTTATCCACATCTAAGTGCGGTCGATTTTGAGCCACAAATTGTTTAAATAATTGATGGGTTTCTTCAAGTTCTGCTTGGAATTTCTGTTTTCCTTTTTCAGTATTTTCACCTAATACTGTAACGGTGCGTTTAAATTCTCCAGCAGTCATCACATCAACATCGACATCATGTTTTTTCAACAAACGATGAATATTGGGAATTTGCGCAACTACACCAATAGAACCGATAATCGCAAAAGGTGCGGAAACAATTTTATCTGCCACACAAGCCATCATATAGCCACCACTTGCAGCAACCTTATCTACTGCAACCGTTAATTTAATGCCTTTTTGTTTCAAGCGAGCTAACTGTGAAGCAGCCAAGCCATAACCATGAACAACACCACCAGGGCTTTCTAAACGTAGTAAGACCTCATCATCGGCTTTTGCTACATTAATAATCGCCGAAATTTCTTCTCGAAGTGCGGTTGTTTCTGATGCAGAAATATCACCTTTAAAATCGAGCACATAAACACAAGGTTTAGGCGTTTCTTTCTCACCATTTTTTAATTTCGCTTTTAATGCCTTTGCTTCTTGCTTTTTCGCTTTTTTCTCCGCTTTTTCGGCTTGTTTAAGTTCTTCTTCTGAAAGCTGAAAATCGCGTAAATGCTTTACCGTTTCCTTAAATTCTTCTGAAAGATCTGTCACGACCAACTCACCATGATGTGTTGCATTACGCTGTTTTGCCGAAATAATCATTGCGACAATAGCGGCAATCACAAGTAAAATCGTTAAAATCTCCAAAATAAAAATGCCATAGCCGGTCAAAATATCAGACCACATAGTTTTCTCCTAAAATAAAGTGAAGGCATTATTTTACTGTGCAAGCCTGATTTACACTAACTTTTTATGGAAAATTTTGCGATTTAAGGTAAACTAACGCAGTTTTATTGCCTAATTTATAATGAATTACAGAGGTTTATATGTCTAAAGTTGCATCCATTGTTGATGTGTTACAAGGTAAAATCGCTATTGGCGAAAAAGTTACCGTACGAGGTTGGGTTCGTACCCGTCGTGATTCTAAAGCTGGTCTTTCTTTCCTCGCTGTTTATGACGGCTCTTGCTTTGATCCTATTCAAGTCATCGTCAATAACGATATTGAAAATTATGAAAGTGAAGTATTACGCTTAACAACGGGTTGTTCTGTTATCGTAACCGGTACTATTGTTGAGTCACCTGCTGAAGGTCAAGCTGTTGAACTTCAAGCTGAAAAAGTAGAAGTGACAGGGTTTGTAGAAGATCCTGATACTTATCCAATGGCAGCAAAACGTCACTCAATTGAATACTTACGTGAAGTAGCTCACTTACGTCCTCGTACCAATATTATCGGTGCCGTGGCGCGTGTTCGTCACTGCTTAGCACAAGCTATTCATCGTTTCTTCCATGAACAAGGCTTCTACTGGGTCGCTACCCCATTAATTACCGCTTCAGATACTGAAGGCGCGGGTGAAATGTTCCGTGTTTCAACGCTTGATTTAGAAAACCTTCCTCGTGGTGAAGATGGCAAAGTTGATTTCAGCCAAGACTTCTTCGGAAAAGAGTCATTTTTAACGGTTTCAGGACAATTAAACGGTGAAACTTATGCGTGCGCATTAAGTAAAATCTATACTTTTGGTCCTACATTCCGTGCTGAAAATTCAAATACAACTCGTCACCTTGCAGAATTCTGGATGGTTGAACCTGAAGTCGCTTTCGCAACGCTTGCTGACAATGCTAAATTAGCAGAAGATATGTTGAAATACGTTTTCCGTGCAGTACTTGCTGAGCGCAAAGATGACTTGAAATTCTTTGAAAAACATGTAGATAAAGATGTTATTACTCGTCTAGAAAACTTTGTAAACTCTGATTTTGCTCAAATCGACTATACCGATGCGATTGATGTATTATTAAAATCAGGTAAAAAATTCGAGTTCCCAGTATCTTGGGGTATCGATTTGTCTTCTGAACATGAACGTTTCTTAGCGGAAGAATATTTCAAATCACCTGTTGTTGTGAAAAACTATCCGAAAGATATTAAAGCCTTCTATATGCGTTTAAATGACGATGGTAAAACCGTTGCAGCAATGGATGTTCTCGCCCCAGGAATTGGTGAAATCATCGGTGGTTCTCAACGTGAAGAACGTTTAGAAATTTTAGATAAACGTATGGAAGAAATGGGCTTAAATCCTGAAGATTACTGGTGGTATCGTGATCTTCGTAAATATGGTACCGTACCACATTCAGGCTTTGGTCTTGGTTTTGAACGCTTAATTGTTTATGTAACAGGCGTACAAAATATTCGCGATGTAATTCCATTCCCTCGCGCACCAAGAAATGCAAACTTCTAAAAATATTGTTTAAATTGACCGCACTTTCTTTAAAGTGCGGTTATCATTTTAGGCGATAAATTTAATCCCTATTTCATTTATTGTGCTTGAAACAATCTTTCAGCACATTGTATTAAGGAAAGTAAAAATGGACAAAATTAAACAGCTCTTTGCCAACAACTACAGTTGGGCGCAAAGAATGAAAGAAGAAAACTCCACTTATTTTAAAGAACTTGCCGATCACCAAACCCCTCATTATCTTTGGATTGGCTGCTCGGATAGCCGAGTTCCAGCCGAAAAACTAACAAATCTTGAACCTGGCGAGTTATTTGTACATCGTAATGTAGCCAATCAAGTTATTCATACAGATTTTAACTGCCTTTCAGTTGTGCAATATGCCGTTGATGTACTCAAAATTGAACATATTATTATTTGCGGCCACACCAATTGTGGTGGTATTAAAGCTGCTATGCAAGATAAAGATCTTGGATTAATCAATAACTGGTTACTCCATATTCGTGATATTTGGTTCAAACATGGTCATCTATTAGGCAATCTTTCAGCAGAAAAACGCTCAGATATGCTCACTAAATTAAATGTTGCAGAGCAAGTTTATAACCTAGGACGTACATCTATCGTAAAAAGTGCTTGGGAACGTGGACAAAAACTCTCCCTGCATGGTTGGGTGTATGACGTAAATGATGGATTCTTAGTGGATCAAGGTGTTATTGCAACCAGTCGAGAAACCCTTGAAATCTCTTACCGTAATGCCATTGCTCGTTTATCTAGCCTCGCGGAAGAAGATATCCTGAAAAAAGAACTTCCAGAAAACGAAGAATAAAAAAAGTGCGGTTAAATCTAATGAATATTAACCGCACTTTTTATTTCAAACTTACTATTTAACTAACTCTGTTTGCATATACATCAAACGATCAATATTCGTTAAATAATGTCCTAGCTCTTGGGATTCTGGTTTATGAATATAAGGAATTTTACCTAGCAAAGGCGCATCAATCTGAGCCTCTAAAATATCTACCACCTCTTTATAATGCCCTAAACAAGGATTAATTCGATTTGCAATCCAGCCTAATAAAGGAACGCCAAGCTGTTTAATCACTTGAGCTGTCAGCAATGCATGATTAATACAGCCTTCTTTAATACCTACAACCAACACAACTGGCATTTTATGCTCAACAACCCAATCAGCAAAACTCTTACCTTCTGCCATGGGGGTGAGTAAGCCAAATGAACCTTCCACGACAACAGATTGATATTTTTGAACTAATATCGTTAAGGCTTGATTAATCTTACTTAATTTAATGCGTGATTTATCTCGAGTCAGCATCGGCAAGGAATGAGCAAAAGTATAGCTATTTACTTCTTGATAAGATACTGGCTCATTCGTTGCATCCATTAAAGCTAACACGTCTGAATTATTTTCAGCATCATAATCTGTTTGGGATTCATTAGACTGATTTTCGACAGGATAAATACCCTCTTCACAGCTACAAGCAATCGGCTTATAACCCACAATTCGCACGCCCTTTGCTTGTAATGCCTGAATAATGGCACGGCAGGCGGTGGTCTTGCCCACATCGGTATCTGTACCTGCCACAAAGAAACTACTCATTTTTATTCTCCTTTTAAAAGTGCGGTCAATTCTAAAGGAGTTTTTTGAAGAAAATATTGAGATAAAGCAAGATTTGGAGATTTTTAGGAAAAAATAAAAGGCTTATTTGATCTCACTCAAACTATTAAACAAGCCATCATCTTGTTTTGGCATTTGGAGATAAAATCCTTGCTGAGTAATTTTTTCCATTATCTCATTTTTATCTGCATGAACAAGCGGTTTGCTTCCCTTCAAATTAAATGGCATAAGAAACTGAGGCTTGCCAAAACTTTGCATTAATACGTCTGGTACAGCTGAAAAATCATCTCGTTTCGAAATATAGAGATAGCAGCCTGGTTTACGTAAACTTTTATAAATTGCACATAACATTTTATTGCTCCAAAAGAAAAAACCTACCAGATAATCTCTGATAGGTTTTTATTTTACAAAAGTTTAATTATTTAGTCACAGCATCTTTCACTTCAGCTGCTTTGTCAGATGTAGCATCTTTTGCTTCAGCCGCTTTATCCGCTGCCGCATCTTTTATTTCAGCTGCTTTATCTACTACAGCATCTTTTGTTTCTGAAGCTGAGTTTTTTGCTGCTTCCATTTTAGAAGACATTGCGTCTTTTGCTTCAGCCATTTTATCTGCTGCGGCATCTTTCATTTCAGCTGCTTTATCTGCTGCTGCATCTTTTGCTTCAGAAGCTGCATTTTTTACTTCTTCCATTTTAGAAGACACTGCATCTTTTGCCTCAGCCATTTTATTTGCAGCAGCATCTTTCATTTCAGAAGCTTTATCAGCTACTGCTTCTTTTGTTTCAGCCATTTTATTTGCAGCTGAATCTTTTGCGTCAATTGCCGCATTTTTAACATCAGTTGCAACTTCTTTTGCTGCATCTTTAATTTGTGTTGCTGCATTTGCTGTTGCATCTTTTGCTGCTTCAACTTTTTGAGCTGTTTCTTGTTTATCGAAACAACCAGTTACGGCTAAAGATGCACCTAATACTAATACGGCTAATACTGATTTTTTCATTGTCATTCTCCATTTTATAATTAAGAATTAATCCAAAGCTATCTGCTTTGTGTGATCTAGTTTACGTAAAAAAAACTTAAAATAAAACATCTTCCAAAAAAATTTACATTTCTAAAGATATAGTTTTTTATAATACCTCTCTAAAACAACTATAACCCAATGAAACTAAAAGATTTGTAAAAAAGTTCATTATAAAAATTTTATTTTTTGTAAAGATAAAAAATCACTTTTTTGTGTTTTTTTTGAACAATCCCACTCAGTTAATTTGAATAATCCTTAACTATTGCTTTTACTTTTCAGTTACTTTTTTACGGCTGCAGATTGATCTTTTGTTTCAGAATCTACATTTTTTACTTCCTCTGCTTTAGAGCACACAGCATCTTTTGCTTCAGTCATTTTATTTTCCGCAATATGTTTAACATAGTTAGCTGCTGCAACCACAGCATCTTTAACTTGTACTGCCGCGCTTACTGTGGCATCTTTTGCAGCTTCAACTTTAGAAGACATTACATCTTTTGCCTCTGAAAGCGAATCTTTTACTTCAGCAACTTTATCTTCGACAGCTTCTTTTGCTTTTACAGCTTTATCTTCAGCTGCATCTTTTAGCTCAGATGCTTTATCTGCAGCTTCATCTTTTGCTTCTGAAACTGCTTTTTTTACTTCTTTTGCTTTATCTTCAGCCGCATCTTTCACTTCAGCCGCTTTATCAGCAGCTTCATCTTTTGCTTCAAAAACTGCATTTTTTACTTCAGCAACTTTATCTACAACTGCATCTTTGAATTTAACTACTTTGTCTACAACTGTATCTTTTGCTTCTGAAGCCGCTTCTTTTGCTTCTACAGTTTTATCTTCAGCTGCATCTTTTAGCTCAGATGCTTTATCTGCAGCTTCATCTTTTGCTTCTGAAACTACTTTTTTCACTTCTGATGCTTTATCTTCCACCGCATCTTTTACTTCTGAAGCCGCTTCTTCTGCTTCTACAGCTTTATCTTCAGCCGCATCTTTCACTTCAGCAGCTTTATCTTCAGCTTCATCTTTTGCTTCAAAAACTGCATTTTT
>NZ_KV801014.1:0-794 GCF_001810345.1 Haemophilus sp. HMSC061E01 | reverse complement strand
GGGCGGGACACGTGATATCCTGTTTGAAGATGGGGGGACCATCCTCCAAGGCTAAATACTCCTGATTGACCGATAGTGAACCAGTACTGTGAAGGAAAGGCGAAAAGAACCCCGGTGAGGGGAGTGAAATAGAACCTGAAACCTTGTACGTACAAGCAGTGGGAGCCCTTTAAGGGTGACTGCGTACCTTTTGTATAATGGGTCAGCGACTTATATTTTGTAGCGAGGTTAACCGAATAGGGGAGCCGAAGGGAAACCGAGTCTTAACTGGGCGTTTAGTTGCAAGGTATAGACCCGAAACCCGGTGATCTAGCCATGGGCAGGTTGAAGGTTGGGTAACACTAACTGGAGGACCGAACCGACTAATGTTGAAAAATTAGCGGATGACTTGTGGCTGGGGGTGAAAGGCCAATCAAACCGGGAGATAGCTGGTTCTCCCCGAAATCTATTTAGGTAGAGCCTTGAGCGGACACCTTCGGGGGTAGAGCACTGTTTCGGCTAGGGGTCCATCCCGGATTACCAACCCGATGCAAACTACGAATACCGAAGAGTGATACTCAGGAGACACACGGCGGGTGCTAACGTCCGTCGTGGAGAGGGAAACAACCCAGACCGCCAGCTAAGGTCCCAAAGTCTATATTAAGTGGGAAACGAAGTGGGAAGGCTTAGACAGCTAGGATGTTGGCTTAGAAGCAGCCATCATTTAAAGAAAGCGTAATAGCTCACTAGTCGAGTCGGCCTGCGCGGAAGATGTAACGGGGCTCAAATATAGCACCGAAGCTGCGGCATCAGTA
>NZ_KV801013.1:0-416 GCF_001810345.1 Haemophilus sp. HMSC061E01 | reverse complement strand
TTGATGATTTTCGCAACAACGCCAGCACCTACTGTACGGCCACCTTCACGGATTGCGAAACGTAAACCTTGGTCCATCGCGATTGGGTGGATTAAGCTTACTGTCATTTTGATGTTATCACCAGGCATTACCATTTCCACGCCTTCTGGTAATTCGATAGTACCAGTTACGTCAGTTGTACGGAAATAGAATTGTGGACGGTAACCTTTGAAGAATGGAGTGTGACGACCACCTTCATCTTTTGATAATACGTAAACTTCTGATTCGAAGTCAGTGTGTGGAGTGATTGAACCTGGTTTCGCTAATACTTGACCACGTTCGATTTCTTCACGTTTAGTACCACGTAATAATGCACCGATGTTTTCACCTGCACGACCTTCGTCAAGTAATTTACGGAACATTTCAACACCAGTTAC
>NZ_KV801012.1:0-222 GCF_001810345.1 Haemophilus sp. HMSC061E01 | reverse complement strand
TTTTACTAGGATTACTAACCAACTCTTTTATTTTGTCGGCATTATTTGCCTATTCCAACAGTCTATGGATCTGTGTGATGACACATGCACTGATAAATACATTCTCTCAAATGAGTATAAATGATAATATCCTTCTAGATTATATAGCAAAAGTAATTTGTATCTTCTTTGCGGTTTATTTATATCATGTATCCAAAAAGAAAAGGACTTTAGATAAGTAAT
>NZ_KV801011.1:9894-11692 GCF_001810345.1 Haemophilus sp. HMSC061E01 | reverse complement strand
CGAGCTCTTTTTGAACATCATCTTTATTAAAACGATTTTCTAATTTACCACTTTAGCATCTTTGAAAATACAAAAAGTGCGGTCAGTTTTTGAGAGGTTTTAAAACTCTTTGGAAATTGACCGCACTTTATATTTTGAGGACAATATCTTACCGATAAATACTCGTACAATACGTCAAGGCTTGTCTTATGGCTTTTCCTAATTCTTCATCTGAAATATTCTTGTCATATTTAAATTCTAATGGTGAATTGTCAGGAAGTGAAATTCCTGTACTTCCATCTAAAGAATCTTGATGAAGAGGAGAAATAGTTATATATAAATCATCCTGCTCTAAAGATAAAGAAAACATATCCTTATAGATAGATTTTTTATTTTTGTATCCATAGCGTTTTTTCATCTCTTCCTCAAGTCTTTTTTGCAACCCTTTCATTTTTTCAGAATTAAAAATAGCCTGAAATTCCTGGAGGGATACTTCTCTGCTTTCATCAAGTTTTTCTTTAACCAACTTGCCAAAGTATGAATCTGTAATATCCACTTTATTAAAAACAAAATCTTGATCTGGATCTGTCATTCCAATCATCCCTCTAATAATAGAGGTCACTAATAAGAATTCATTATTCACTCTAACTGAAACAGCTTTTGGTTTATTCATATCAATTTACCTTATTAACAATAATATTAGTTCCTTTCGATCTAGCGTATTCTATAGATTTATCTATAGCTTTCATCTGTTCTTTTGATGTTTTAGCTGGAATTGCTAAATATAACTCTCTTGCTTTAATATCTTTTGCATAAACAATAAACTCTCCTTTTTGATCTTGTTTGAAGTTAATCATATCATCAACATATTTATTCAATGTATAAGTAATTTTTGATGGATTTTGGTAAGTTTTTGAACCAACCGTATCCATTGTTTTTGAACTTATTGCTGTACCATCAGGAAGAAGATGATCAAAGGTTTTAAAATTAGGTTTGATATCATTTAAGTTTATTGAGCCATCCGGAAGCTTCGATTGAACATAAGCTTCCCATGGTTTACCTTGATTTGAAATCCCTTTCCCCCATTGAATACCTATTTGACTATTAGGTATGCCTTTTCTTGATAAGTTTAATTTTCCTGATTTAGCTATATCTGTAATCTTAGAGATTCCTTCAACCATCGCCAATCCCGCACCACTTAGAACCACTCCACCAGTTGAAACACCTTTCATTTTACCTTGGCGGTAACCTTGCATTTCACCCGCAAGTTTTGGGTTCTCTTGAAGGGCAAGCGCATAAGCCTCATCCCAATCTTTCAACGAGACCACAACATTATTATAGGTTTTCTCTGGATTTGAGATTGCTTCCCATAAAGACACTACGGTATCATCTAAATTAACAACCGCATCCGCTGTTTCTTTAACGCTATCAATTTGCCCTTGAGCTTCTGCAATCTCTAGGCCTTCTTGATATTCTTTAGCTTTATCCTCATCTCCATTGAATAAAACCTTGGCATACATTTCAATGTTTTGCTTACGCTCATTACTAGGATGAACGTCATCTGCCATGCTGTTATTCTCCACTGAATCTTTCGCTGTTTTAGCTGCAATAATCGCTCCATCAGAGCTATCCGATAAACTACCACCAGCAATACCTGCTGCTACTTGGCTTAAAGACGATACCGTACGTTTTTCTTCTTCGCTGAGTTTTTCAGGTGATTTATTATAAAGTGTTGACGCTAAGAAATGAGCCGCAACCTCTCCGCCTGCAGCACCTGCCGCACCCGCAGCAACATTACGATTGCCCGCATAAGCCTCTA
>NZ_KV801011.1:5901-9794 GCF_001810345.1 Haemophilus sp. HMSC061E01 | reverse complement strand
CTACCGCGCCCCAAAGTGCATGAGCAGTCAAATTAAGAGCCGTATTCACATTGCCTTTTGCATCTGTCGTCGCTTTCTTAATTTGATTATTTACCGCAGGTGATAATCCTGAAGCCACCACCTCCGCTGCCGGTCTGCCGGCTAAAGCGGTGCTGATAACATTTAATGCTGAATCAATGACAAGACGTTGACTTCCACCCGTTTCCCATTCTTTGGCTTCGCGACTCGCTGTCTCAAAATTATCTCGTGCTTGTTTGACTAAAGCTTGGTTAATTTCGTTGTTGTTTTCTGCCTTGGCTTTTTCTGCTTCTTCTAACGCAATTGCGGCTTCATGACGTTTCGCTTTCGCTTCTTCACCAAATTTATTAGCAAGCAAACTCCCTGCTTCTGCGACATTTGGTCCAAATTTCTCTGTCACCTCACGTTGGAAATCGAGCTCTTTTTGAACATCATCTTTATTAAAACGGTTCTCTAATTTGCCACTTTGACTTGGTGCACTCTCTGTAGTGATATCGGTTTTAATCGCAGCAATTTCTTCTTGTACCGTTTTGCCTGTACGTTTTAATTGCTCTGCTTCATCTTTAATAATGATATTTTGTGTATTAATACCACTTTTTGTTGTGCTAGATTGGCTATCTTAATCTTTACTATACACCAATGCTGGCTTTAGGTTTAATAGTAATATTCGTATTTTCTGCAAAGGCGAAGTGAATGGCCATCGCCGTTTAGGTGTGTTACTTGCCCGTGATATTTCCGTAGAAAAAGCATTGGAAAAAGTAGAACGTGCTTACGCGAAGTTGGATGTGAAATTATAAAATTTACTTAACATAAGCATCTTTGAAAATACAAAAAGCGCGGTTAATTTTTGAGAGGTTTTAAAACTCTTTGAAAATTGACCGCACTTTTATATCAGTGGTTTAAAATTATATGCCTTTCAAATAACTTGCAAGCTTCTAGAAAGCTGAAAGCTAAGATCTTGATATTTTTGACATACTTTTTGAAATATCTCTCTTATTTCCTCCTAGATATTAAAAAATGTATAGGTAAAATAATAAAATGCAGTTTTAGGGACATCATAAAAGCTTTCTCAATTAATAAATCATAATGGATATTTTTTATCCCCACATCCATTTGACCATACAACAATGCAATAAAAAATAAAATAACGGCTCCAAAGAAAGATAGTAAAGTTAAAATAATATTCTTCATTACTTACTCCCCTCTTTCTCATTACTACTATCGCTATATATTTTTTTCATCTCATCTGAGGCTATAGAACTACCCACTACATTAAAGAATATTCTAGGTACTCCATCAAATTTAGAATATTTACCTAAAGTAAACTCTGACAACAATCCATAACCAGCCCCTGTTGCGGAACCTATCATTTCAGTTTTTATCTGTTTATCAGTTGCTCCAACTTTATTTACCTCATACATTAAATCAACAGCTGGGCTTACAAAAAATTGCTCTACAGGTCCCAATTTAGACATTACCGGTGCTTTTAAAATATCCTTGCCAGTACTATAAACATCATTTAAAAGTTCTTCTTTATTTTTATACTGCCCATCATAAGTCTTATAAGATATCTTGCCAGCATTATATCCTCCTGTCACTACCATTTCTGCAGCAACAGGATTTCTAGCTGAAAGTACTGCTGTCTCTTGTAAATATCCAGCAGCCTTAGGAATAACTCTAACAGCAGCGACGCCACCTCCTGCGGCTAACGCACCAATCGCAAAAGATTGAGCTTGTTTACCGACATAACTATCCCAAAATTTAATTTCATCTGATAGATATTTTGTTAACGCAGAGTCATTTCTTTTGATTTCTTTAGAAAAATCCCAGTTATATAAATCAGATACAGGAACATTCCACGATCTTGCGATTTTATGTAATTCAACAGCTAAATAATTCTTTTGCGCCTCCGTTAATTGGCTAGGATCTTTTTGGTTTAGGCGAATTAAAAAATTAATGTAAGAATCTTTTTTCAATAATTCTCCGCCTCTATTTTTTTCTTTCTGTTTTAACTCTTTTGCTTTTTCAAACTTTTCTGAAATATTGAAAAGTTCTTCATCTTCATTTTTAGAAAGAAGATTATTCTCCACCGCATTCTTAGCCGTAGTTAGTCCTACACCAATTCCTTGACTACTATTTGCTGCCGCTCCACCCACTAAAGCACCGGCTGCTTGGCTAACAGAAGATACGACCTCTTTCTCTTCTCGATTAAGTTGATTTGGCTTTTTACCATAAAGCTCTTTTGCAATTACATCAGCCATCACCTCACCCGCTAAAGCACCGCCAGCTCCCGCTGCTGCATTTTGATTTGCGGAGTAAGCTTCCACCGCGCCCCAAACTGCATGGGCAACCTTATTAGCCATAGGGCTACCCTCAGTGGCTAGCTTAATTTGATGATTTATTTCTGGCGAAAGTGCGGAGGTAACAATACCACCAGCCGGCAAACCACCTAATGCAGCAGAAATCGCATTCATTGCGCCATCAATTTTTCGCTTATATTTTCCTCCAGTTTGCCACTTGTCCGCTTCATTATTAGCCGTTATCAGATTTTGATTTGCGGTATTTAATGCAGCTTCATTTTCTTTGCTTGGGTTAGCTTTATACACACGGTCAGCCGCTTCTTGAGCAGCTTGTGCTTCACGTTGTTTGGCAACCGCTTCTTCACCTAATTTATTTGCAATTGCATTCCCAGCAGCACTCGCAGTTTGAACAAATCCTTTTGTTGCCTCCACCTGTATATTAAGTTCTTTTTGTAAAGCATTCTTATCAAAACGATTTTCTAATTTACCACTTTGACTTTCTGCATTATCAGTATTGATATCTGTTTTAATTGCTGCAAGGGTCTCGGTGATGGATTTCCCTGTACGTGCTTGTTGTGCGTTTTCATTGCGGATTTCAATATTTTGAGTATTGATACCGCTTTTAGTCACACTATCTTGATTATCACTTTCGCGACCATAACCCACACCGCCAGAAATACCATTTTTCTCTTGACCAGTCCATCCGCCTTTTGTGTCGAGGTGATAAGACCGCCTTTTAAATCCGTATGGTTGACGTTGATGTCATACCCCTCATCCCCTGCATAGATGCCGGCTTGTTCATTCACACTCGCGTGGTCGGCATGGATGTTTGACTTGTTGAAACTACCTCCAACGGATGCGCCATAACCCACCGTCACACTCCCACTTCCGTTCATTTGTTTGCCTTTGTATGTGGCAGTGTCTTGCAAGCTTTCGATATTGAGGTTTTGAGCATTGACTTCTACACGTTTGCCTTTTACTTGGCTACCGATGAGATTCGCATCACCACCGGCTTGAATCACGGTTTTACTTTGGCTATCACCTACATGGCTAGCCACATAAGTGGTTTCATCTCCATTGCCATAGCCTTTTCCGTAATTACCGCCTAAAGTAGCCCCAACAGCCGTACCATTGCTCACTTTCATCGCCACCCCCGCATTAAAGCCGCTCGATTTATTGGTGCTGCGCTCTTGATGGTTTTGTTCCGCGGCCTCGATATTTACTTGATTACCTGCAATCAAAGTCGTGCCTTGTTTGCCTGAGATATCCGAACCTTTAATATTAATGTTTGAATCCTTTCCTGCACCCGTTGCCACAATATTCACCTTGCCACCCGCATTAACTTGAGATTTGGCTGCGGTTTTTCCTTCAGTATGAGTACGTGATTCGCTCTTTTTAAGCTATAAATAAAACTTATAATATTGCACAAATATTTTGCTTAAAAACTCTACAAAGTCTATATTTAAAACACAAAAAGTGCGGTCAATATTCAAGAGATTTTAAAATTCACTGAAAATTGACCGCACTTTTAAGCACCTTTGTTAATTACTGCCAAGGCTTAGCATCAGGCTTGCT
>NZ_KV801011.1:462-5801 GCF_001810345.1 Haemophilus sp. HMSC061E01 | reverse complement strand
AGGCTTGCTGTGTTTTTTTCGCCATTGGATACATATTGGACTATCCCACATTAGCCTTTCTTCACAAACTGGACCACCTTCAAGATACCAACCTTTTTTCTCTAAACAAAGATTCTCTTCTGGATTAACACTTTCACCTGTCACAAAATCCATACCACAATCCGACATGTCTTTTTTTCTTCTTTCAAGAAAATTAATACGTCCTTGAGGATCTGAGTTAGGAAATAAAGCCCTAGAATTATGCAAACGCCAATGATCATGTGGTGGTGGTGGTTGAAATCCTCCAAAAGAACAAGCATTGATTGTTAGCAAACCAAATATAAAAAATAGAATCTTCATATCATTCTCCTTTTGATTTATTTAAATTAAAAATGGTTTGCTCATTTCCCATTTTTAGATCTCCCTTCGTTCGATATCCATCAATAACGCATTGTTGTTGCCCTAGTCCATAGCAATTATGTACTGATGAAGTGTCACCAAATATATCACTAATACGTTCAACCAAACCTTTATTGAGATTATTTTCAGATGTTGTTGCAGGGTTTCCTCCCAATAAAATCGGCATACTACCAACAGGGTCACTAGCATGATTCTCAATCCGAATTGAACCATTTGAAGTGGTTCTTTCTTTACCCGTTTGCAATTGACTTAAATAACCATCCGCTCTTGTAACATCAGCTGCAGGACCCACCATTTTAACAGTGGTGTTTGAAAGCAATTTTTTCTCTCGGTTGTCTTCTGTATTTAATGCTTTTAATGCATTACTAACAGTTAATGTTCCACGACTATGAGAACCGAGGTATAAATCATCTTTACCATATTGCTTCATCATGTTCATCGCTTGTAAACTCGAATTATCCATCCCTAATAGGTTTCCAAAAGAACCTTCGAACATCTTTTCATAACCGGCCCCCCACGATGGCGCGCGTCTCCTGACGCGTGCCAAAACATCTGTTTTGTTTAATTCAAATTTTCACTATTTTTATGAGTAATTTCAGTTTGTCTATTCTTAGATAGATACAAGCACGCGTCAGGAGACGCGCGCTATCTAGCAGCAACTCTTGCCTTTAGAAAAGTGCGGTCAATATTCAAGAGATTTTAGAATTCACTGAATATTGACCGCACTTTTAAGCGCCTTTTTTAATTACTGCCAAGGCTTAGCATCAGGCTTGCTGTGTTTTTTTCGCCATTGGATACATGGAGGTCTATCCCACATTAGTGTATTTTCACAAACAGGTCCACCTTCTAAATACCAGCCTTTTTTCTCTAAACAAAGATTGACCTCTGGATTATCACTTTCTCCTGCCGCCCAATCTATAATACCGCAATCAGTCATATCTTTTTTTCTTCTGTCAACATATTTAGTTAAAACATCAGGATCTGATTCAGGGAATAATGCATCCGCATTATGCAAACGCCAATGATAGTATGGCGGTAGAGGTTGAAACCATCCACTACAGCTTGTAAGCAATAAGATTGAGGGTATTAAGAATAAAAATCTTATTTTCATTTTATTTCTCCTTCGCTTTATTTAATTCAAAAATAGTTCTTTCATTACCCATTTTGAGATCTCCTTTAGTTCTATATCCATCAATAACGCATTGTTGTTGTCCTAACCCGTGACAATTATGTACGGATAAACGTTCATCACTAAACATATCTGCTGTTCGCTGTAACCAGCTTTTATTCAGATTATTTTCAGATGTCGTTGCAGGGTTTCCTCCCAATAAAATCGGCATACTACCTACTGGGTCACTCGCATGATTCTCAATCCGAATTGAACCATCTGAAGTGGTTCTTTCTTTACCCGTTTGCAATTGACTTAAATAACCATCCGCTCTTGTAACATCAGCTGCAGGACCCACCATTTTAATTGTCGTACCTGAAAGTAGCTTTTTAGCTTGGTTATCTTCTGTATTTAGCGCTTTTAATGCATTACTTAATGTTAATGTGCCACGACTATGGGAACCTAGGTATAAATCATCTTTACCATACTGCTTCATCATATTCATCGCTTGTAAACTTGAATTATCCATCCCTAATACATTCCCAAAAGAACCTTCGAACATTTTTTCATAACCGGCAACTAAGAGCTCTGACAAACCATTTTTCGCTTTAGGATGGTGAACAAAATAAACATCTTTATATACCTTTTGATTTATATTGCCTGTCTTATCATCCCTGCCCGCAATATAGTTTTGTACTGCAAATTTTGCGGCGGAATTACGATCATTAAAGATGCCATTAAATGCAACGACATATTTACTCTCTGTTTTCCCTGTTTTTGGATCAGTATAAGTAACTTTTTGTAATTGATTACGCTCTTGATCTGATAACTCATGCAATTGATAAATATTACGTCCTTTATCCAATTGTTCTTGAAGATAGTCTTTTCGACTTACTCCCTTAGCATCCGCTTCTTCATTTATTTTCTTCAGGATTTCTGGATCCTTTATAGGATTCCCTTTTTCATCCACTTTATGAGTAAACATCCGATGTTCTGCGATAAACATTGTTCGATAAGCTTCATCCGTAGCACCACCAACATTCTTCGTAAAACTCTGAATTGTTGCAACATCCTGTTCAACTTCTTTTTGCATTTTCGCATGATCTGCTTTTTCAAGTTTATTTGCGTCTTGCTCTGTTGATTTCTTGATAGTCTCAATATTCTGTTTGCCCTGTATACTCGCAATATTAAAGTTACCATCACTAATCACAGCATTAGTTATACTCTGATTATTTTCACTTTGACTGCTATAGCTCGCTAAATTAGCTAGACCAATTTTTGCTGCAGCGTATAAATCTGTACTATGAACATCATTTGTGCCTAAACCAAATTTTACTGGCAATTGATTTGCTTTATTTGGATTCGCCTGTTCAAAGGTTTCGCCCTTTCTATCCTCACCACGATAAGTTTTATTTAAAGCTTTATCCTCATCAGAAGTTTGATCACGATCTACAGAGAAACCTCCCATCAATCCCATCGCAGATGATTTCGCATTAGAATAATTTTGAATATTCGAATATTCGAAATCTTGTGCTGTCATTTGATTTTTCTCTTTTGGTGCACTTGAAATGATAGCGCCACCAATAGAAGAAACTTTATTTTTTACATTGATATCATAGCCATCATTACCTGCAAAAATTCCTGCCTGTTCATTTACACTCGCATAGTCTGTATTAACTTTCGACTTATTGAAACTACCACCCGCAGCAAAACCGTAGCCTACTGTCACACTAGCACTTGCATTCATTTGCTTACCGCGATAGCTAGATTTATCTTGCAAGCTTTCAATTTTCAGATTTTCTGCATCTAATTCGACACCTTTACCTTTAACTTGACTGCCCGCAAGGGTTACATCTCCGCCTGCTTTAACCACAGTTTTACTTTGGCTATCACCTACATGGCTAGCAACATAAGTAGTTTCATCACCATTGCCGTAGCCTTTCCCGTAATTACCCCCTACAGTAACCCCGGCAGCCTCACCATTACTCACTTTAATGGCTACCCCTGCATTAAAACCACTTGATTTATTGGTACTACGTTCTTGGTGGTTTTGTTCTGTGGCTTTGATATTGACTTGGTTATCTGCAATCAATGTTGTGCCTTGTTTGCCTGAGATATCTGAGCCTTCAATATTAATATTGGAATCCTTTCCTGCACCTGTCGCCATAATATTTACTTTGCCGCCAGCATTAACTTGGGATTTATAGGCTGTTTTTCCTTCAGTATGAGTTCTGGATTAGCTCTTTTTAAGCTATTAATAAAACTTATAATATTGCACCAATATTTTACTTAAAACTCTACAAAGCCTATATTTAAAACACAAAAAGTGCGGCCAATTTAAAGAGGTTTTAAAACTCTTTGAAAATTGACCACACTTTACACTTAGATATTTCAAATTATATATCGCACAGATATTTCATAAATTAGTATTGGAGTGGAACTAAAGGTTTACTTACGAATAAACAAAAACATAAAATATTCGAGGTTCTTTCCAACTTTGCTAGTTATAAAATTTCATCTTTTAAAATATCATCCATACAAGACTGAATATCATAGATAAATTGTGTTTTTGCTTCTCCTTTCTCATTGAGCGTTAAAATAAACTTTCGCCAATCACCACCAGTATGGTTTTGCATTTCATCATGCAATTGCTGACATAAATTCGCGATTCTATCTTCATCCTGTTCAGCTAATGTTAGATATACAACTTCTCCCTGAAACATAGCCCCTAGTTTTGTTCCAACCCAATCCTCCTCAGGATTAAATTTATATTCATATTCTAATGAATCAAACTTTTCAGGTGCTGAAAAAAACATTGAACAGATTTCATTTAACAAATCAAATTGCTTTTGCATTTATTTACCTCCACCATACTGGTTTTTAAATACATTAACATATCTATACTTACTACCTTCCACCGAAATCATAACTCTCAGTTTATCTGGTCTAGGTGAGTTCGGTGTTGAACGCTCGAATTTAATTACAACATCTAATGCTTGACCTTTATCTACAGCTTTTTTTACGATATTTTCAAAATATACTTTATAAGCTGAATTGTTAAAGTTTCCATTTTGTGGAAATAAATTATAGCGGTCACATGTTCCACCATGTCTACAAGCTTGAATATGCCCGCCAACATCACCAATTTCCCCCAAGTAACCTATCGCTGTTTGCTGTGATGTTCTTGGCATCTTTTTATCTATTGGTTTAAAGGTAATTTCTTCAACATAACCGTAATCATTAGTTTTAAATTTAGTACCATTACTTAATTCATAACGTGTATTTACATCTAAATCATTTACGATTTTATGTGCCTCGCTATTTTTTATTCTACTTTCATCAAAATCAACTTTAATAGTCTTTGTTTGAGAGCCGTTTAATGTTGGATCTAGTGCTTTTGGTTGATCTAACGTTTCAAAACGACGCTCCCCTGTTTGAATAACTATTTTTGTTTCTCCATTCTCTGTAAATGTATAGGCTTTATACCCATTTATATTACCAGCTTCCTTGGCTTCTTTAGGAATACCAATATAGCAATCATTATGCACCCAAACTCCATCAAGGTCAGAATTCGCTCCTTTGATAAAGTAAGTATGGTCAGTCTCAACTGTCAAGTTATATGCACTTAACTTCTCAGCCTTGATGCTAACACCCTTCACCGTTTGCCAGTGATTATTTTCTGATAACAGTTTATAACCCGCTTTCAGATTTTGTGCATCTACCCACTGAGCGTTTTGAATTTTACCTTTATAGAAATGCCCCTCCGAACTTGGCACTAATTCACCTTGACTTACTTGTGTAAAGAATGGATGAATTTTGTTTGAAACAATGG
>NZ_KV801011.1:0-362 GCF_001810345.1 Haemophilus sp. HMSC061E01 | reverse complement strand
GTACGCGCTGATAGGTCATTTGTCCTGTCAGTTCGTTTTTCGCATAAACCTTATCTCCGACTTTAATAGACCCTATCGGCTTATAACCTTGCTCTGTTTTTACTTCCATGTCACCACGGAAAGAACAAGTTTTAGGTTTTATCTTCGCAACATTAACACTGGAATGGGCTACATCAATCGTGCCATTTTTTAATTTGGCAATAGACTTAGCTATCCCCAATCCAGCACCACTTAGAACCACGCCTCCAGTCGAAACACCTTTCATTTTGCCTTGGCGGTAACCTTGCATTTCTCCCGCGAGTTTTGGATTCTCTTGAAGAGCAAGCGCATAAGCCTCATCCCAATCTTTCAACGAGACCACA
>NZ_KV801010.1:0-244 GCF_001810345.1 Haemophilus sp. HMSC061E01 | reverse complement strand
GAAGCCCCAGTAAACGGCGGCCGTAACTATAACGGTCCTAAGGTAGCGAAATTCCTTGTCGGGTAAGTTCCGACCTGCACGAATGGCATAATGATGGCCAGGCTGTCTCCACCCGAGACTCAGTGAAATTGAAATCGCCGTGAAGATGCGGTGTACCCGCGGCTAGACGGAAAGACCCCGTGAACCTTTACTATAGCTTGACACTGAACATTGAATTTTGATGTGTAGGATAGGTGGGAGACTT
>NZ_KV801008.1:0-538 GCF_001810345.1 Haemophilus sp. HMSC061E01 | reverse complement strand
ATAATTTTGAGACAGCGAGTCGCGAAGCCAAAGAATGGGAAACGGGTGGAAGTCAACGTCTTGTCATTGATTCGGCATTAAATGTTATCAGCACTGCTTTAGCCGGCAGACCGGCAGCGGAAGTAGTGGCTTCAGGATTATCGCCTACGGTGAATAATCAAATTAAGAAAGCGACCACAGATGCAAAAGGCAATGTGAATACCGCTCTCAATTTGACTGCTCATGCACTTTGGGGCGCGGTAGAGGCTTATGCGGGCAATCGTAATGTTGCTGCTGGTGCGGCTGGTGCAGCAGGCGGAGAGGCGGCGGCTCATTTCCTTGCCTCGACACTTTACAATAAATCACCTGAAAAGCTCAGCGAAGAAGAAAAACGTACGGTATCTTCTTTAAGCCAGGTAGCAGCCGGTATTGCTGGTGGTACTTTATCAGATAGTTCTGATGGAGCGATTATTGCGGCTAAAACGGCGAAGAATGCGGTAGAGAATAATGGCATGGCAGATGACATTCATCCTAGTGATGAGCGTAAGCAAAACATTGA
>NZ_KV801007.1:0-557 GCF_001810345.1 Haemophilus sp. HMSC061E01 | reverse complement strand
AAAGCGTAGTCGATGGGAAACGGGTTAATATTCCCGTACTTGGATAAACTGCGATGTGGGGACGGAGTAGGTTAGGTTATCGCACTGTTGGATATGTGCGTTTAAGTTGGTAGGTGTGAAGTTTAGGCAAATCCGGACTTCTTTAACACCGAGAGATGATGACGAGGCTCTACGGAGCTGAAGTAACCGATACCACACTTCCAGGAAAAGCCACTAAGCTTCAGGTTTATCTAAACCGTACTGAAAACCGACACAGGTGGTCAGGTAGAGAATACTCAGGCGCTTGAGAGAACTCGGGTGAAGGAACTAGGCAAAATAGCACCGTAACTTCGGGAGAAGGTGCGCCGGCGTAGATTGTAGTCCCTTGCGGGCGAAGGTTGAACCGGTCGAAGATACCAGCTGGCTGCAACTGTTTATTAAAAACACAGCACTCTGCAAACACGAAAGTGGACGTATAGGGTGTGATGCCTGCCCGGTGCTGGAAGGTTAATTGATGGTGTAATCGAAAGAGAAGCTCCTGATCGAAGCCCCAGTAAACGGCGGCCGTAACTATAACG
>NZ_KV801006.1:0-346 GCF_001810345.1 Haemophilus sp. HMSC061E01 | reverse complement strand
AAAGCTCAACCCCCAAATCGACATCGTTTACAGCGTGGACTACCAGGGTATCTAATCCTGTTTGCTCCCCACGCTTTCGCACATGAGCGTCAGTACATTCCCAAGGGGCTGCCTTCGCCTTCGGTATTCCTCCACATCTCTACGCATTTCACCGCTACACGTGGAATTCTACCCCTCCCTAAAGTACTCTAGCGACCCAGTATGAAATGCAATTCCCAGGTTAAGCCCGGGGCTTTCACACCTCACTTAAGTCACCGCCTGCGTGCCCTTTACGCCCAGTTATTCCGATTAACGCTCGCACCCTCCGTATTACCGCGGCTGCTGGCACGGAGTTAGCCGGTGCTTC
>NZ_KV801005.1:420738-473201 GCF_001810345.1 Haemophilus sp. HMSC061E01 | reverse complement strand
TAAGTGCTGAAAGCATCTAAGCACGAAACTTGCCTTGAGATGAGTTCTCCCAGATTATAAATCTGTAAGGGTTGTTTAAGACTAAGACGTAGATAGGTCTGGTGTGTAAGCGGTGCGAGCCGTTGAGCTAACAGATACTAATTGCCCGAGAGGCTTAACTATACAACGCTCAAGGGTTTTTGAGGTTGTAAGACTAAAATAAAAAGACTCAGAGACGAAGAAAGTTTTGAAGGAGAATCAGCTTGTTTGGTTGTGAGACACTAGAGATAGTGAGAGCAGAATAGAGAAAAGTTATGAAAGGAATAATCCTGGCGGCGATAGAGCGGTGGTCCCACCTGACCCCATACCGAACTCAGAAGTGAAACGCCGATGCGCCGATGGTAGTGTGGGGCTTCCCCATGTGAGAGTAGGACACCGCCAGGTACTGAATGTAGAACCCCGAGCTGAAGAGCTTGGGGTTTTTGTTTATGGATCGTGGACTAAAGATTAGTTTGAAAAAAGGAAAGTGCGGTCAAAATCAGAATAGTTTTATTAAAGATGTTTAAATCTTTTAATGAGAAAATATAGGTGGAATGGTACAATCACCAAAATTTTTTATAGGATAAATAACACAAATGGCTCGAAAAAAGAAAAGTCGTAAAATTAGCGATATTATGCCAATTCGTAAATCGGACAAGAAACCTGAAGCACCGAAGCTATCAGGTAAGAAATTAACACGTTATGAACTAGATGCTAAGGCAAGAGAAGATAAGAAAAAACGTAAACATAAAGGTTTAGCATCCGGTTCTCGTCATAGTAACGCTGAACAAAATAAAAATAATCAAGTCGTTGAACAAAAAGATCCGCGTATTGGTAGCCGTAAAAAGGTTCCACTGATTGTTGAATTTGTGAATAAGCCTGAGAAAGGGATGACAATTCCAGCAGTAAAAGAACCGAAAAAACTTGCGCCCGAAATTGAGTTAGAACGTTTAGAAAATAATGAAATTCTAAATGAATTATTGGATGCTTTAGATGAAGGCAAAACGATTAGTAAAGCTGATCAACAATTTGTGGATGAATGCTTAGATCGTATTGCTCAGTTAATGGAAGAATTAGGTATTCAAGATGAAGAAGAGACAGAGAATGACCTCTATCGAACCTTCGAGAAAATTGATATCAACCAATTCAGATAATTGTCATGTGGCCGATTATTTTAAGTATTATTGCTTTGGGAATTATTGCTGGCGTATCATTTTATGCTTTCAAATTACTTAGGAAGTTACGCCATCAAAGCACTCTCATTAAACAGGCTAAGATAGCACGTACAAAACGCCTAAAAGAGAGTATGGTAATTATCGCTAAAGCGATGCAAAATGGAGATTGCAACCATTCAGAAGGAGTGATTCGTTTATCAATGCTTTTACTCCCTTTGGGACAATCTTTGCAACCATATCAAGCGATGTATGCACTTTATAACATTGTGAAAGAAATGCCTACGCATGAAGCTAGAAAAGCCTTATTAAAAAAAGAAAGAATGAAACTCGATCTTGAGCGAGAAAGTGCAGAAGCAAAATTTGAAGAAGAAATTATGTTGGAGTTACGTCAGTTTTTAAATGACGTAGATAAATTTGGGGAAGCTTAATGTCTGAAATTATTTGGGATCTTGCGTTAATTCAAAAATATAACCAATCAGGACCTCGTTATACATCTTATCCAACTGCATTAGAATTTAATGAAAGTTACACAAACGAAGATTTTATTGCAGCGGCTAATCGTTATCCGGAAAGACCACTTTCCCTTTACGTACACATTCCGTTTTGTCACAAACTTTGTTACTTTTGTGGCTGTAATAAGGTAATTACTCGTCATCAACATAAGGCGGATATTTATCTTGATTATCTTGAAAAAGAAATCAAAGCGCGTTCAGAATTATTCAAAAATCGTGTTGCGACTCAAGTGCATTGGGGCGGCGGTACACCGACTTATTTGACAGAAGAGCAATCAGCTCGTTTGATGAAGATGCTTAAAGATCATTTTACGATTGCGGATAATGCAGAAGTTAGTATTGAAATGGACCCACGCGAAATTGAGCTAGACATGCTTGATCATTTACGCAATATTGGTTTTAACCGAATTAGCATGGGTGTACAAGATTTCAATAAAGCGGTTCAAAAAGCGGTAAATCGTGAACAAGATGAAGAGTTTGTGAATGCGTTACTTGTTCGTGCTCGTGAGTTAGGTTTCCAATCGACTAACCTTGATTTAATTTATGGATTGCCACTTCAAAATGTGGAAAGCTTTATGTTTACATTACATAAAGTGATTGAATTAAATCCAGATCGTTTGAGTATCTTTAACTATGCCCATTTGCCAAGTCGATTTGCGGGACAAGCAAAAATTAAAGAAGATCAATTACCGCCACCGGAAACTAAGTTAGAAATCTTACAGAAAACTATCGAAACTTTGGGCAATGCAGGCTATAAGTTTATCGGTATGGATCATTTTGCTAAACCTGATGATGAATTAGCGATTGCCCAAGAGAAAGGTGTTCTACATCGAAATTTCCAAGGCTATACCACACAAGAAGAATGTGATTTGCTTGGTTTAGGTGTGTCAGCGATTAGTTTATTGGGTGATACATACGCTCAAAACCAAAAAGAATTAAAACATTATTATCATGATGTGGAAAATTCAGGAATCGCATTACATAAAGGTTTAGCGATGACAGAAGAGGATTGCCTACGCCGTGATGTGATTAAGCAGTTGATTTGTAACTTTAAGCTTGATTTTGCACCAATTGAAAAACAATATAATATTGATTTCAGAAAGCACTTTGCTGAAGATTTACAGTTATTACAACCATTACTTGAAGATGGATTAATTTCTGAAACGGAAACAGGCTTACAAGTTTCGCCTAAAGGTCGATTATTAATTCGTAATATTTGCTTATGCTTTGATACCTATTCAAGAGCGGCAGCAAAACGACAACAATTCTCTCGAATTATTTAGTTATACAAAAAACGGTCAAGATATAATCCTCGACCGTTTTTTCTTTTTATCTATTTTTATTCTGCGATACTTTCTAGAGCCCATAACTCGCTGAGATTTTCTCTACGACGAATTAAATGAGCTTTGTTTCCATCCACTAACACTTCAGCCGTACGTGGACGAGAATTGTAGTTTGAGGACATACTTGCACCATAAGCACCAGCAGACCGTTGAGCAATATAATCTCCTTCAGCAATAGCGAGCTCACGCTGTTTACCTAAGAAATCAGAGGTTTCGCATACCGGGCCAACAACATCATAAATGGCTTTTTCACGCCCTAAAGTGCGGTCAATTTCAATTATATTCATATAAGCTTCATAGAGTGCTGGACGAATCATATCGTTCATGCCTGTATCAGTAATCGCGAAGTTACGGCTTTCATTACTTTTTAAGTATTGAACTTTCGCCACTAAAATCCCTGCATTCGCTGCGATCGCTCGACCTGGTTCTAAAATAATTTCGAGATCTTCATAATCTTTTAATTTATTCAGTAGCGCCGTCGCATAATCACTTGGATGGGGTGGCGTTTCATCAGTATAAGTTACGCCTAAACCACCACCGAGATCTAAGTGTTTTAATGTGATGCCATCTTCTTTTAATTGTTCCATTAAACGAATGAGGCGATCAGTTGCATCTAAGAAGGGCTGTAATTCAGTCAGCTGAGAGCCAATATGGCAATCCATACCCGTAATTTTCACATGAGGTAAGGTTGCAGCTAATTTATAGACTTCACGTGCTTCATCTACGCTCACACCAAATTTATTTTCTTTCAATCCGGTGGAAATGTAAGGGTGGGTATGGGCGTCCACATCGGGATTCACGCGTAAAGAAATAGGGGCTACTTTACCCATTTCACCCGCAATTTGGTTGATATGGTGTAATTCCGCAACAGATTCCACATTAAAACAACGAATGCCTACTTCTAACGCTCGCATAATTTCTGCGCGAGATTTTGCCACGCCAGAAAAGACAACTTTTGATGCTTCTCCGCCTGCTGCTAATACGCGTTCTAATTCGCCCTGTGAAACGATATCAAAGCCTGAGCCTAATTTTGCCATGACATTCAATATACCAATATTGGAATTGGCTTTTACGGCATAGCAAATTAAGTGCGGATGATCTCCTAAGGCTGAATCAAAAGCATGCCAATGGCGCTCAAGCGTGGCACGAGAATAAATATAAAGCGGTGTGCCAAATTCTTCAGCGAGTTGTTTGACGGGCAAATCTTCAACATAAAGTTGCTCGTTTTTATATTGGAAAAAATCCATGACGAATCCTTTAAGTGCGGTCAGTTTTTATTGTGTTTTTTGTGTGTTTTGCGGCTGTTCTTTTTCAGGGAAATATAATGGCCCTTTTACGCCGCAACCTGTAGTCAAAGTACAGAATGCACCTAATAACAAAATAGAAAGTAATTTTTTCATTTTTCAATCTCTATAATAAGTAAAATCTGCCTTTGCCAACGAGGCGAAAGGCTTTATAATTCACGGCATTCTATCAGATTTAATCGGAAAATTTTATGAATGTTGCAGAATTTCACCAAAATATTGAACAGGTTTGGCAAAAAATTGAAGAAACGTTAGAGAATCAAGATTGTGATGTGGATTGCGAAACACAAGGTTCGGTATTCACGATCACATTTGATGACCGTTCACAAATCGTTATCAATAAACAAGAACCACTTCTTGAGCTTTGGCTTGCGAGCCGTTTGGGTGGATTCCATTTTGCTTATAAAAATAATGATTGGGTGGCAAATGATGGTAAATGCTTTTGGGATTCTTTAACCGAGGCGGTTGCGGCTCACGGAGAAACGGTAACATTCTAATGACCGAACTCGCGGAACATGCCCCGCAAAAAACAGACTTAAAAATGACCGCACTTAATATATTGCAGTCTGTTTTTGGTTACCAATCTTTCCGCAAAGGGCAGGAAGAAGTGATTCATGCTGCATTAAGCGGTCAAGATGCCTTAGTGGTGATGGCTACAGGAAATGGCAAATCCTTGTGTTATCAAATTCCAGCACTTTGTTTTCCTGGTCTCACATTAGTGATTTCGCCTTTGATTTCTTTAATGAAAGATCAGGTAGATCAACTCCAAGCAAACGGTATTGAAGCCGATTTTCTGAATTCTAGTCAGACACCCGAACAACAGCAACAAGTTGAAAATAAGCTGATTTCAGGTCAATTAAAATTATTGTATGTATCACCTGAAAAAGTGATGACAAACAGCTTTTTTCAGCTGATTTCTTATGCTCAAATTTCCTTTATCGCCATTGATGAAGCCCATTGTATTTCACAATGGGGGCATGATTTCCGTCCTGAATATACCCAACTTGGCGGCTTAAAAGCGGCTTTTCCAAATGCGCCGATTATGGCATTAACGGCTACGGCTGATTATGCGACAAGACAGGATATTCTCACTCATCTTAAATTAGACCATCCTCACAAATACATTGGCAGTTTTGACCGTCCGAATATTCGTTATACGTTGGAAGAAAAGTTTAAGCCAATGGAGCAGCTTACGCATTTTGTCTTAGCTCAGAAAGGCAAAAGTGGCATTGTGTATTGTAATAGTCGTTCGAAAGTAGAACGTATAGCTGAAACTTTGCGAAATAAAGGTGTTTCAGCTGCGGCATATCATGCGGGAATGGAAACTGCACTGCGTGAACGCGTCCAGCAAGATTTTCAACGAGATAATGTTCAAGTTGTGGTTGCGACGATTGCGTTTGGAATGGGCATTAATAAATCCAATGTGCGTTTTGTTGCCCATTTTGATTTGCCGAGAAGCATTGAATCATATTATCAAGAAACTGGTCGCGCGGGGCGAGATGATTTACCTGCAGAAGCAGTACTTTTCTACGAACCGGCTGATTATGCTTGGTTACAGAAGATTCTGCTTGAAAAACCAGAGACGCCACAACGTCAAATTGAGCAACATAAATTGGAAGCCATTGGTGAATTTGCCGAAAGTCAAACTTGTCGCCGTTTGGTATTACTCAATTATTTTGGTGAATATCGTCAAACGCCTTGCCAAAACTGCGATATTTGTCTAGACCCGCCAAAGAAATATGATGGCTTAATTGATGCGCAAAAAGTGATGTCGACGATTTATCGTGTGGGGCAGTGTTTCGGCGTGCAATATGTGATTGCGGTATTGCGAGGGATGCATAATCAAAAAATTGTAGAACGCCAACATGATAAGTTAAGTGTTTATGGCATTGGTAAAGATAAAAGCAAAGAACATTGGCAATCGGTCATTCGCCAACTTATCCACCTTGGTTTTATTCAACAAGTAATCGGTGAGTTTAATAGTGCAACGCTTCAGCTCACAGAAAGTGCACGCCCTGTTTTAAAAGGCGAAGTGCCGCTTGAATTAGCGATGCCACGTATTTCATCCATTAATAAAATTGTGCATACGTCTCATAAAAATACAGTGGCAAATTATGATAAAGATTTGTTTGCGCGTTTGCGTTTCTTACGGAAGCAGCTAGCGGATAAGGAAAATATTCCACCTTATATTGTCTTTAATGATGCAACATTGCAGGAAATGGCACAGTATATGCCAACAAGTAATATTGAAATGCTACAAATTAATGGAGTCGGGGCGATCAAATTAGAACGCTTTGGGCAGCCGTTTATGGCATTGATTAGAGAACACAAAGCAATTTTAGAAAAGGCAGAAAAAGAATAAGTGCGGTCAAAAAACAAAGAATTTTTCGACCGCACTTTTTTTCTAGCTTGCACTTACATCTTGTTCATCGCGTAATTGGCGGTCAAAGACTTGTGCACAATCATCGGTACCTGAACCATACCAAGTGGTATCACGTAATGCTACTTCACCTTTACGGTATTTTTCCACTTCGCTTTTCTTCACCAAATAACCCGTTACCCGAATCAAATCGGTGTTTTTAAGGTAAGTAGTGATATAGCGGTAACCTTGAGCAAATGAACCATTGATAATATCAACAACGGCATCTAAATGATCCACATAGGTTTGGTCAAAGGCAAACAAATCTCCCGTACCTGATGGGAAGTATTTATGGAATGGCGCCGATTGTTTCAAATGAGCCAGTAACGTTGGTTCTTCACCCACACGAATGCGATGTGCTGGCGCATTACGTTTATCTTCTTCATGATTGCTTGCGCCTACTTGAGCATGTAATAAATAACGATTGCCCGTGCGTTCAGCATACACGCCTTCATGGTTATCCGTGACTTCTTTTAATTTATCCATAATCAAGGTTGCAATTTCATCACCGCGTTGGCTTTTACCAAAGGTTTCGTTTAAGCCTTCTTGTTGCAATAAATGATTTGTCGCATCTGCAAGTCCTACAATGGCAAACATCCCCGTAAAATTAGTCCGTTTGATAAAACCTTCTTTTTCGAGGAATGAGGTATTAAAGAAGTTGCTTTCTTCTACTACAAATTTATGGCGTTTATCCATTGTGGAGAGCGCACATTTTGCTACACGAGGTAAAAGTTCATTGACCATTTCATCCACGGTTTTACAGGCGCGTGCGATAGTCCCTAAGCGTAAGCGAGTGAGCGTATAAGCCCCGCCACATTCAGGCAGTGCGTTATAGCAGCTTGCAATACCATATTGTTCGCCTAAGTCAGAAATGTAGTAAGCATCATTAGCAAAAGATGGTTTAGAAACTAATAAGCACGCTTTTGCCGCTAATTCTGCAAATTCACGACTTGTTTTGCTCTTATCGTAACGAATGGTCATATTTGGTGTTGGTGCTTCTAACTCAATCACCGCTTTTAAAATTAAACGCCCTGCTTTGGTGTCATAAGGCCCAATATTGGCATGACAGAATGAATCTGGCACAGTTTTATCCACATGATTTAAGAAACGTTTAATTTTGATGTAGTCTTGTTCCTCATCGGTAATAAACGGATCAAGTAGCACGTCTAAACGACCAATGTAAACTGGGAATGTGGTAATGGAGGGCACGTGGGAATATAAAATCAATAAGCCATCTAATGCTTCATCAAGATCTTTTGGTGGCGGCAATTCAAGGAATTCACAGCCTTTTTTAATATACACATTGTAATCCGGCAAAATATAGCGGGGGCGATAAATCGCATAGCCTTCGTTTAAATCACAGATCATTTGATTTTGAAGGAATTGCCATTCTTCATCCGTGTAGCCTAATAATTCACGAGGATCAAATAATCGCTCGGCGATATTGCCTAAACACATGAGTTTTTGTTGATAGGTGAGTGTATTGGATTTTACGGTATCCAAAATATCTTGAAGAGATGCAAGCATAATCATGTCCTAATTTAAAAGGGTAGCCTATTTTAAGTCAGTGGCTGAATGATGACAATTTTGACAATGTGATCTACATCACATTTATGATATTTATCAGTCAATTCGGTTATATCATATGACGTTAAAATGTTTTGGTTTTATGGGGTTTCCCATTATGATGTAAGCGTTAAATATAAATGGGAATAATATGAAAAAAGCACGGGTGATTCCTCACACCAGTTGGGCCGCCAAATCGCTATGGTCAGTCGAAGGTAAAACCATGTCGATGCTCTTATTTGCTTTGGCAATACTGGGCATTGGAGATGGCTTGATTGTGCTCGCTAATTTGGGTTCTTCACCTTGGACCGTACTTTCTCAAGGCGTGGCATTACAAGCTGGAGTTAGTATTGGTTGGGCATCATTCGGTATTAGCTGTTTGGTGATGTTGGCTTGGATTCCCCTTAGGTTAAGATTTGGGCTTGGCACGATTTTGAATATTATCGTGATTGCTTTTTTTCTGGGTTTAACCGTGAAAATTATACCTGAACCAACCGCACTTTTGAGTCGAATCTTATTCGGCGGAATTGGGCTTTTGCTTTATGGGCTTGGAACAGCATTATATTTAACCTGTCATCAAGGCGCTGGCCCGCGGGATGGATTAATGGTGGGGTTTTGCCAACGCCTTCATTTAAAAGTAGGCATTGTGAGAACAAGCCTTGAAGTGTCGGTTTGTGTGTTGGGTTATCTTCTCGGCGGCACAGTCGGAATCGGTACCGTTGTTTTTGCCGCCGCAATAGGTTGGATTGTACAGTTATGCTTAAACTCAATTGCTCGCTTGCCACATCTTCCGCACGAAGGGGATAATCTCAATTAAGGCATCATCAATCGAAATTAAGCCTAAATTAATTTCCTCTTTGCCTTTTGGCGGGCAGAAAGCAAGATGTTTATCTGCATCATTAATCGGCTTCCAACGACGAGGCTGAGATGAGCGACTATTTGGATAGAATCCGATCGTTGGCACATTGAATGCACTACTTAGATGCAATGGTCCAGTAGAGCCCGCAATGAATAAATCTGTACAAGCCAGTGAGTGAGCAAAATCCACTAATCCTTTATTCTTATCGTAAACCACCACATTTGGGTTATCGATTTTTGCCGCTAACTCATGGGCTTTTTTACTTTCACCAGGTCCTGCCGTTAAGATAATCTGACAGTCAAATTCGTTTAATAAACCTTGTATCAATTGAGCATACTGTGTCAGAGAAAGGCTTGTTGCTGAACCACCTGTTCCACTATGCACAAAGACCCATTTTTTATCCGCCGATAAACCGAATTGTTCTTGAAGAAAAATACGTTGTTTTTTAACCGCACTTTCAGGAAATGAAAGGTAAGGTGGTTTAGGTTCTACAATCGGCATGTTGTGTTTCTTTAAGAACGCCCGAGCCAGATCTTGATTGTACTCGGCTTCCGATTTTTCTGAACGTGAACGGCGTTGTGTTAAACGATGGTTATAAAGGATTTGTACCCATTTTGTTGCGGGCGCAAGACGATAAGGAATCCCACTTTTCCAGGCTAATTTACCGTTATGGGTATTGGAAAAGAAGCTAATCATGCCATCAAATTGCTGCTCTTTGATTTCTTTAATAAGCCGGTTGAAATCTGCTTTGTCGTTCTTAGCACTATCAATGATAACATCATCTAAATAAGGGCAAATTTGTGCAAGTGGTGCGGTATAAGCTGGCACAAGTGCGGTCAGTTTTAGCTCGGGATTTGAGGCTTTCAACATCGCAAAAGCCGGAAACGCCTGAACAAAATCACCCAGTTTATCGTTACGAATGACTAAAATTTTCATTATTCCGCCTTCTGATGTGTTCGTATTGCAGCATAAAACACAATCGTTAAGAAAAAGTAAAAAATAGTACCTGAATTATGTACCAAGAAACCTTGGCTTAAGCCATAAATCATCACAGATAAAATATGGGCAACACCTAACGTTGCAATCAGCTTAACCTCATCGTTCGTGGTGTTTAGCTTTTTCATAAAGGTACGCAGAGGAATAAATAAAACAGCAAGCAAGGCGAGTAATCCGACGATTCCTCGTTTGGAGAGGTCATCTAAATATTGGTTATGAGCATGTGTAAATTGTCCAATGTTACCTGTAGCAATTTTTTCTTCCGTTTCTTGCTTACGTTTTTCTGTTGCACCTTGAATACCCCAACCAAATAAAGGTTTTTCTTTTGCCATTGCAATTGCGCTTTTCCACATTTCAAAACGAGCACCTAGAGAGGTGTTACCATTATTTTTATCTAGATAAAGCTGGATATCTTTTTGAGCAACATTAATTCGTTCCATAATGCGGTTATTGGGCATTTGACTAATACCAATGCTCGCGACCACAATAATCCCAAAGAAAGTCAGGAAAAAACGTTTTGAAAGAGAATGACGATAAATATAAAGAATAACGACAAGCAAGACAGGCAATGCAACCCATCCACCTCGAGCGGTAGAAAGCAAACTTCCTACGATGCCACATAAACCACCAATAACACTAAGAGTGGTTAACTTTACGTCTTTTTTATGATGGGCATAGAGGGCAATAATTAGGCTAAAAATACCTAATGACATAGAAATATCACCACCTTGAATATGCATAATTCGAGGATTTTGCTCTGGGCGTAGATTCAAGATAAATTTATCATAAAGTGCTACGCAAAGGGAAATAATACTACCAAGCGGAATAGAGTAACTCAAAACGCAAGTTTTGATAGGGTATTTTAATAATAAAAGTAAAACAGGAACAAAGAAAACGACTCGGCTTGCAGTATCAAGATCGCGCATTTTCCCCCCGTTAATGCAGAGGGAAAGTACAAATGTAAGAAAATAAAAAAGGTAGCTATAAATTAACCATTTATCAACTTTCGATAAGTTTAAAAGTGGTTTCTTGATTAAAGCATAAACGCCATAACCTAAACCGATTAACATCAGTAGAGCAGGTGCAGCATTATATCCCCCCTTGACAATAAATATCGAAAGGAAGAAAAGCGTTACTGCAAAGTTTATTAGGGTAACTAACCAATTTTGTTTTGTTATTTGCATAGATTATGCTCGATATTTAGGTTATGTAAAATAAAAAAACCGCACTAGAAAGTGCGGTCTTATTTTAGTCTATTTTTATGGATTATAAAACATCAATGCAGTTTAAGTCTTCGAAAGATTGCTCTAAGCGTTTAGACATTGATTCTTCCATTTTACGTAACCAAACACGTGGGTCGTAGTATTTTTTGTTTGGTGCATCAGGACCTTCAGGGTTACCTAATTGACCTTGAAGATAAGCTTCATTTGCTTTATAGAAGTTTAAGATACCATTCCATGCAGCCCATTGAGTATCAGTATCGATATTCATTTTGATTGCACCATAGCTAATTGCTTCGCGGATTTCTTCGCGGCTAGAACCTGAACCACCGTGGAAAACGAAGTTGATTGGTTTTGCTGGTAGATTGCGTTCTTTTGCAACGAACTCTTGTGATGCACCTAAAATAGATGGTTTTAATTTTACGTTACCTGGTTTGTAAACACCGTGTACGTTACCGAATGCAGCCGCAACGGTAAAGTTAGGGCTTACAGGGTTTAATTGATCGTAAACATAAAGCACATCAGATGGTTGGGTATATAAACGAGATTCATCTACATCTGAGTTATCCACGCCGTCTTCTTCACCACCGGTAATACCAATCTCGATTTCAAGAGTCATGCCTAATTTATCCATACGAGCAAGGTATTCACGGCAGATTGCCATGTTTTCTTCCATAGGCTCTTCAGATAAGTCAAGCATGTGAGAAGAGAATAATGGACGACCTGTTTCTGCAAAGTGTTTTTCACCCGCTTCAAGTAAGCCATCGATCCATGGAAGTAATTTTTTCGCAGCATGGTCGGTATGCAGAATAACTGGGACACCATATTCTTTGGCTAAAGTATGAACATGTTTTGCACCTGCGATCGCACCTAAAACGTCTGGACGTGCACCGCTTGTTGGTTTGATACCTTTACCTGCGTAGAAAGCTGCACCACCGTTTGAGAATTGGATAATTACTGGTGCTTTCACACGAGCAGCGGTTTCCAATACAGCATTTACGGAGTCTGAACCCACGCAGTTTACTGCAGGGATCGCGAAGTTGTTTGCTTTGGCATAAGCAAAGATTTTTTGTACATCTTCACCTGTTACTACGCCAGGTTTTACGATATCTAATAATTTAGCCATAGTTGTGTTTCCTTTTGTTTTGGAGGGTTTATCCTCCGTTTGAAGAATCAATATTTATCCCCTCTGTGCAGAGGGGATAGAAAGCATTTAATTAACCGTTCGCACGTTTTTCAAGAATTTCTACTGCTGGTAATACTTTACCTTCAACGAATTCTAAGAATGCGCCACCACCGGTAGAGATGTAAGAGATTTTATCTGCAATACCGAATAAATCGATAGCTGCTAAAGTATCACCACCACCTGCGATAGAGAATGCATCGCTGTTTGCAATTGCGTGAGAAATGATTTCAGTACCTTTACGGAAGTTAGGGAACTCAAACACGCCAACTGGACCATTCCATAAAACGGTTTTTGCATTTTTGATGATTTCAGCTAATTGTTCTGCAGATTTATCACCGATATCGAAGATAGATTCATCGTCTTTCACTTCGGTTACTGATTTTTCTGTTGCAGGTGCAGTTTCAGAGAATTCAGTACCAACACGCACATCAACTGGAACTGGAATATCCGTGCTTGCTGCTAATTCTTTTGCTACAGGGATTAAATCTGCTTCATATAATGATTTACCTACATTGTGGCCAGCTGCCGCGATAAAAGTATTTGCAATACCACCACCCACGATAATTTGGTCAGCAATTTTTGAAAGAGAGTTTAATACTTCTAATTTAGTGGAAACTTTAGAACCGCCTACGATCGCAACCATCGGACGAGCAGGTTCTTTTAATGCTTTACCTAATGCATCTAATTCTGCTGCAAGTAATGGACCTGCACAAGCAACTGGTGCAAACTCTGCTACGCCGTAAGTTGATGCTTGCGCACGGTGAGCCGTACCGAATGCATCCATCACGAATACATCGCAAAGTGCGGCATATTTTTTACCTAATTCAGGATCGTTTTTCTTCTCACCTTTGTTTACACGTACGTTTTCTAAAACAACGATTTCGCCTTCTTTAACATCCACACCGTTTAAGTAGTCTTGTACTAAACGCACATTGAAACCTGCGTCTTTTAAGTAATCAACAACCGGTTGTAAAGAGTCTTCAGGTTTGAATTCACCTTCAGTTGGACGACCTAAGTGAGAGGTAACCATCACTTTTGCGCCTTTCTCTAAAGCCAGTTTTAACGTCGGGATAGTCGCACGAATACGCGCATCAGATGTCACTTTGCCATCTTTTACTGGTACGTTTAAGTCCGCGCGAATAAATACACGTTTACCTTTTAAATCTAAGTCGGTCATTTTGATTACTGACATAAGCTTTCCTCTTGGGTTAGTTAAAATTAAACAGGGACATTATACCTAGATCTTACTAGGTTGTAACGATGTAGATCAAATAAAAAAGCGAATTATGCTTATTTAGGGCAATCGATTACTTGCCATTGGCGATTGTAACAAATGAATAGTTCATTATGGCTCGCCCCTAAATAAGCGCCTTTTAATTGCGGATTATTTTGCTTCATCCATTGAAATAATTCTTTACGGCTTAATTGTTCGTTTGGCAAGGAAAGCGATTCAAATAATGCTTTCTCTTGTTTGAAATAAGCTTCCGCTGAATCAAAGGCGCAGCTACCGTGTTTTTCCCATTCGCCTTGCAACAATTTTGCGCCTGGCGAGATTGAAAGGTAAGGCTCGATCGTTTCAATTGGAAGTGGCGCTAAATCACCCTTACAAAAACGTGGGTGCTCCGTAACAGAACGTGCATTCGCATTTTGTGGCCATAAGCCATGTACTACCCAGCCAAATTGATTTTTTGTACTACATTGATATTGCGCTGAATCGGGTAAATTATTGCCATATTGAGCACGTTGTTTTTCACAGAATGCCGGCGACCAAGATAAGGCCAACATATAATAATCAACAGGGGCATTTTTGTTTTGCCCAATAGCATCATCACGCATGATGACATCATAATTCCCAAAATCTTTAGTATTTTTGACCGCACTTTGACTTTGCTGTTGTGTGGTTGTTGGGGCTGGTTTGGTGTCTTTTTTGTGTTCAGTGAAATATTGCCAAATACTAAATGCGGCAAGGGCAATAAGGGAAAGAGTGGAAACCTGTTTTTTCATAAAAATCCTGTTTAAATTTTGTCAATTTTGCTTTTGTCGGCTATAATTCGCCGCTTTCTCATATAAAGGAATGGTATGGCGTTACTGATCACAAACAAATGCACAAACTGCGATATGTGCCTCCCCGAATGCCCGAATGAAGCAATTTCAATCGGCGAGGAGATCTATGTGATCGATCCTGTGCTTTGTACGGAATGTGTTGGTCATTATGACACGCCAACTTGCCAAAAAGTTTGCCCGATTACCAACTGCATCAAGCCAGATCCTGAGCATCAAGAAAGCGAAGAGCAGCTTTGGGAACGTTTTGTGATGATTCACCATTCGGATAAGTTGTAGAATTTACCTGATCTTTTTCTTTTCGTCCAATGACTATGAATAAAACGAAGTTAATTAAAATCGCCATCATTCTGATTTATTTGTTCAGTCCCATTGATATTTTGCCTGAAGCGGTGCTTGGCCCATTAGGTTTAGTGGATGATGCGGCAGCCATTGCCTTATTAATTCGGATTTTATTGAAAAAATAAAAACTTGAATAAAATCAACCGCACTTTGCTTTTCTTATTCTTGCAAAATTCCATCAATTTCTCTAAACTACGCGTCGGAAAATTTCTTTCCTCATCATTTCACTTTAAACGCTACCCGTGAGTAGCAAAAGGGACCTCAATTATGACAAACGTCAATCAATATGGCTGGAAAGCCTTGGTTGGATCAGCTGTCGGCTACGCGATGGATGGATTCGATCTTCTTATTCTTGGATTTATGCTTAGTGCCATTTCGGCAGATCTTAATTTAACTCCCGCACAATCTGGCTCATTAGTTACCTGGACACTTATTGGTGCAGTGGTAGGCGGTATTGTATTTGGTGCATTAAGCGATCGTTATGGGCGAGTACGCGTACTGACTTGGACAATCGTCCTCTTCGCCGTATTTACCGGTTTATGTGCAATCGCACAAGGCTATTGGGATTTATTAATTTATCGCACTATCGCGGGTATCGGTTTGGGTGGTGAATTTGGTATCGGTATGGCATTAGCCATTGAAGCTTGGCCCGCAAAACACCGTGCAAAAGCCGCTTCCTATGTGGCGTTAGGTTGGCAAGTTGGTGTGTTAGCGGCGGCATTACTCACCCCTGTATTGCTTCCACATATTGGCTGGCGTGGCATGTTCGTTGTTGGTATCTTCCCTGCATTTGTTGCTTGGTATTTACGAGTACGCTTACATGAACCTGAAATTTTTTCGCAAAAACAGACTGAACTTTCAACCCAAAAAATATCTAAACTGGAATCTTTCAAACTCTTAGTGAAGGACAAAGCAACCACAAAAGTGAGCCTTGGTGTGGTGGTGTTAACTTCCGTACAAAATTTTGGCTACTACGGCATTATGATTTGGATGCCAAACTTCTTATCTAAACAACTTGGTTTTAGTTTAACGAAATCAGGTTTATGGACGGCTGTTACGGTATGCGGCATGATGGCAGGGATTTGGATTTTTGGTCGTCTAGCCGATAGAATCGGACGTAAACCAAGTTTCTTGTTATTCCAACTTGGTGCTGTGATCAGCATCATCACTTACTCTCAATTAGCTGACCCAACCGCTATGTTGGTGGCTGGTGCATTCTTGGGGATGTTTGTGAACGGCATGATGGGCGGTTATGGTGCATTAATGGCTGAAGCCTATCCGACAGAAGCACGTGCAACGGCACAAAATGTGTTGTTTAACCTAGGTCGTGCAGTTGGTGGTTTCGGACCAGTTGTTGTCGGGGCGATTGTCTCTGCGTACTCATTCAGTACTGCAATTGCTTTCTTGGCGGTGATTTATGTCATCGACATGGTAGCGACAGTCTTCTTAGTGCCCGAATTAAAAGGCAAAGAATTGAGCTAAGTGCGGTCAAAAAATTAACGTTTTTGAAAACATCGGGGTTAAAGCCGATGTTTTTTATTTGTGAAAAATCAGCCAATTTCAACCGCACTTTGTGCTAAACTATGGTCACTTTTTCCAATTTTGAAGAATTATCGTGTACGCTAAACGTTCAGTTTCTACCCGTATTGCTAAATATTTATTTGTAGTCATTATCTTCATGGGCATTATTAGCTCATTGAGTTTGATCGTGATGGCAAGTAATAAGTCGGATGCGGAAGCCATTAATATCTCTGGTTCTTTGCGTATGCAAAGTTATCGGCTATTAACAGAAATGGAACGTTCGCTGGATACGGTAGAACAAAATTTAGTGCGTTATCAACGCAGTCTCAATGCTGATGCTTTGCTGACGGTACAAAATCAGCTTTTTGCACCTTCAGGGGTGAGAGAGTCTTATCAAGAAATCCTAAAACGCTGGGCGGTGATGTCCGATTTTGCGCGTAGCCATCAAATTGAAAAATATCACGCCGAACTAAAAAGTTATGTACAAGATGTCGATGATTTCGTGTTGGAATTACAACGCTTTGCTGAACTAAAATGGATTATTGCAGTTTCGGTATTGTGTGTTTCTATGCTATTGATTCTTGCGATGGTGTCTTATGTGATTTGGTATATGAAGCGCGAAGTCGTGAAGCCTTTAGAGCAGATGACCAAAGCCAGCATGCAAGTACAAATGGGGCAGTTTAACCATATCCAGCTTGATACAGAAAGCAATAATGAACTGGGTATTTTAGCGAAAGTGTTTACGCAAATGTCTTCTGAGTTAGGGCGACTTTATTCGCGTTTAGAAGATGCGGTAAATGAGCAAACGCAAAAGTTGCGTCAAACCAACCGCTCTTTAACAACACTTTATCAAAGCTCACAGTTACTTACGCCCACGAAGATTAATGATAAAATTCTCAGTCAAGTACTTAATCATATTCGTGTCAGCGAACATTTACGCTACATTGAATTAGAGATTTTAGGCGCAGAGCATTGGGAAGTTTCTTTTGGTCAAAAAGATCCTAAACAATCACTTCAAGTTGAAGAACTTTCTATTGAAAATGAAAACCTAGCGGTGCTTTCATGGCAAGCGGGTTTGCCTTGTCCTGATCCACGAATGATGAAAAACTTAGGGCAAATGGTGGCAAAAGCATTGTATTCACACAAAACGCAACGCCAGCAAGAGCAACTCTTATTGATGGAGGAGCGGTCCATTATTGCACGGGAATTACATGACTCGTTGGCGCAAGTGCTGTCTTTCTTACAAATTCAATTAACGCTGTTAAAGCATAATTTGAAGAAAGAAGACGAGGAATCAAAAGAGAAAAGCATTGCGATCATTGGTGAATTTGAACAAGCTTTATCAGATGGGTATTCTCAATTACGAGAATTATTAGCGACCTTCCGTTTAACGGTACAAGAAGCCAACTTACAGGTTGCCTTGGAACAAGTTATCGAAAGTTTACGTTCGCAAACGAAAATGCAAATGACCGTGGAATGCAGTTTGCCATCACAAAGTTTAAATCCACAAGAATTAGTGCACGTTCTACAAATTGTGCGTGAAGCAACACTGAATGCGATTAAACACTCAAAAGGCACGCTGATTGAAGTGAAAGCCCATATTAATGCCGAGGGAGAATATGAAATCCTTGTGCAAGATAATGGCGTCGGGATTCCGACGTTAGACGAGCCAGAAGGGCATTATGGTTTAAATATCATGACTGAACGCAGTCGCCAATTAAATGCTCAGCTTACAATTTCAAAAGGGGAGCAAGGTGGTACGATGGTGAAAATCACGCTCCCTCACACGTTTTTTTAAGGAAAGTTAATGCAAAGTTTACAACCGTTTCACACCTTCAATATTCCGGCAAATGCGCGCGAAATTATTGAAGCCACATCGATTGAACAAATCCAACAAGCTTGGCAAAAAGCACAAGCTGAAAATCTCCCTGTCTTATTTTTAGGTCAAGGCAGCAACATGCTGTTTTTAGAAGATTTTCAAGGGATAGTGATAGTTAACCGTTTAGCAGGTATTCAACATACAGAAGATAGTGATTACCATTATTTGCATGTTAATGGTGGCGAAAATTGGCACCAGTTGGTGGAATGGTCACTCTCGCAAGGAATTAATGGTTTAGAAAACCTTGCGCTCATTCCAGGTTGTGCCGGCTCAGCGCCGATTCAAAATATTGGAGCGTATGGCGTAGAATTTAAAGATGTGTGTGATTATGTGGATGTGTTGAATCTTAACACGGGCGAACAATTCCGCTTACAGGCGAACGAATGTGAATTTGGTTATCGTGAAAGTATTTTCAAACATCGCTATGCACAAGGCTATGTGATTACAGCAGTTGGATTGAAATTAGCCAAAAATTGGCAACCGATTTTAAAATATGGCTCATTAGTGAATTTTGATCCTCAAACTGTAACGGCAAAACAAGTGTTTGATGAAGTGTGCCATATTCGCCGCAGTAAATTGCCCGATCCTAAAGAGTTTGGTAATGCGGGCAGTTTCTTCAAAAATCCTGTGGTGAGTGCAGAGCAATTTGCAAAAATTCAAAAACAGATCGAAAATCTACCGCACTTTCCACAACCGGATGGTTCAGTGAAACTTGCAGCGGGTTGGTTAATCGATCAATGCCATTTAAAAGGTTTTCAAATTGGTGGTGCAGCCGTTCATCAACAGCAGGCTTTAGTGCTGATTAATAAGGGCAATGCCACTGGGCAGGATGTGGTTAAGCTTGCGCATCATATCCGTCAAACCGTGGCAGATAAATTTGGTGTATATTTACAGCCTGAAGTGCGCTTTATGGGCGCGAATGGCGAAGTGAATTCAGAGCAAGCCATTAGTTAATTTATAGAGGAAAGCAATCATGAACTTTAAAGACATTTTAGAGACTTTACCAAGCATTGAGCATCTAACAGGTTTGGACGTATTAAACGGTGAAACCGTGATTCATCATATTCCTGCTGCACCAGGTAAGCTTGGCTCGCTTCGTCTTTATAATACGTTGGCTGAAAAATTTAACGGAAAATTAGACCGCACTTCAGCACAGCAAGGCATTGAATGGTTTGCAGAACATGTTGAAGATGCCAAACAAAATCCAGGCAAGCACCCTAACATCGACTTATTGTTTAAAGTCGTCGCGGAAGAATTGAATTATTCACTCATTCCATTAAAATAGTTTAATAAATTTTTTGTAATAAATTTGAACTTTTAATCGCTAAAAACTGTCAAATAGAACAAATTAAAGCTACAATAATTTTAAATATTGTGCTATAACTAGACGATTAATAAGTTGGAGCTTAGCTCCGCATGCTGTGAGGAGAAGAATGAATAAAGAAACTCAAATGATGTTAGTACCTCAAGGTAGCATCGAAGGTTATATTCGAGCAGCAAACGAATATCCGATGCTGACTGCAGAGGAAGAAAAAAGCTTAGCAGAACGTTTGTATTATGACGGTGATATTGAAGCAGCGAAAAAGTTAGTTTTATCACACTTACGTTTTGTTATTCATGTTGCGCGTGGTTATTCAGGTTATGGATTACCGCAAGCAGATTTAATTCAAGAAGGTAATATCGGATTAATGAAAGCGGTAAAACGTTTTAATCCGGAAGTGGGTGTTCGCCTTGTATCTTTTGCGGTGCATTGGATCAAAGCTGAAATCCATGAATATGTCCTTCGCAACTGGCGTATTGTGAAAGTTGCTACCACGAAAGCACAACGTAAATTGTTCTTTAACCTACGTAAAACTAAACAACGTTTAGGTTGGTTCAATGAAAACGAAGTGGATATGGTGGCGAATGAGCTTGGTGTGTCAAAAGAAGATGTCATCGAAATGGAATCCCGTATGACAGGGGCTGATGTAGGCTTTGATTTGCCAACAGACGATGATGACGAAGCTTATGCACCTTCTTTATATTTAGAAGACAAAAGCTCAAACTTTGCGGCAGAGCTTGAAAGCGAAAACTTTGAAGAACAAGCAACAGAAAAATTAGGTACAGCCTTAGCAAATCTTGACGAACGTAGCCAAGATATTATCAAAGCGCGTTGGTTAGATGATGATAAAGCCACCCTTCATGATCTTGCAGCAAAATATAATGTGTCTGCAGAACGTATTCGTCAGCTTGAAGCAAACGCACTGAAAAAACTTAAAAGTGCGGTTGATTTCTAAGCCATTTTGATAAAAAGAAAACCTGTCGATTATCGACAGGTTTTTTTATTTATTTCTTTTTGGATTTTCCCCACATTTTATCTTCTTGGCCTCGCCATAAGCGCTGAATATTGTCGTGGTGGCGATAAATCAGCAAACAGCAAACTAAGGCAACAGGGAAGGTAAATTCAGGCTTAAGCCACCAAACATAAAATGGCACGAGAAGTGCCGTAATGACTGCACTTAATGAGGAATAGCGACTAATTAAGAAGACTAACAACCACGTACCTAGCGTTGAACCAGCGACGCCCCAAGAGATGGGCGCAATGGCACCGAATGCGGTCGCTACACCTTTCCCGCCTTTAAATTGAAAGAAAATGGGGAAAATATGGCCTAAACACGCACCCAAGGCAACCATGCCTAATTCAAATTGTGTGAGTCCTAAATAATAACCCGCCCAAACAGGTAACATTCCTTTTAAAATATCGCAAATTAATACTGCAAGCGCCGCCCAACGTCCGCCAATACGCAATACATTGGTCGCACCAGGGTTATGAGAGCCATTTTTTCGCGGGTCAGGCAAGCCTGCTACCTTACAAATCAAAATTGCACTGGAAATCGAACCCAGTAAATAAGCAAAAATCATATAAAAAAGGGCAAATAGGCTCATTTTGTGCTCCACAATCTTGATTGTATTTGAAAAACTTGTTCGTTATTTTAACCAAACTTGATAGCATAAGCCCACTATATTTTTACAGGAATGAGAGATGGATCGTATTTTTATTGAAGAATTAGTGGTCTTCGCACAAATTGGGGTGTATGACTGGGAGCAACAAATCAAACAAAAGCTCGTTTTTGATTTGGAAATGGCATGGGATTGTCAAAAAGCCGCAGAAACAGATGATGTGCAATACTGCCTCAATTATGCGGAAGTGAGTCAATTTATTTTAGATTATGCCCAAGCTAAGCCATTTTTATTGATTGAGCGTGTGGCTTATGAAGTAGCAGAGCAATTACAACAACGTTTTGGGATTTCATGGTTACGCCTCAAATTAAGCAAACCCAAAGCGGTTGCTCAAGCAAGTAATGTCGGAATTATTGTAGAACGAGGCGAGTTGAAATAATCGCTGAAAATTGACCGCACTTTGTTAATCTCAAAACAAAGTGCGGTTCATTTTTTAGATGTTTTTAAGCGCCAAACGGAACGCACTCATCCCACTTTTTAATACCAGTACGCTTAATATCATGCTTGCTAGCGGATCAACCCATAACCATCCCAGAAAATAGGCACTGAGCCCCGAAAGTATCGCAATAATGGAACCGAATAAATCGGTCAGTACATGTAGATACGCCGCTTTGATATTGAGATTATCATGATCGCTGTTCAACATGATCTTCGCCACGAGAAGATTCACCAATAATCCGAGAGATGCCACGCCAAGCATTGGTAGTGCCATCATTTCGATGGGATTTTGCCAGCGTTGAATCGCCTCAAATAAAATCATCAATGCCACGACAATCAATGAGCCGCTATTAAGTAAGGCAATGTATCGTTGTTTTTGAGCGGATAGAAACAACGCTAACAAGGCTAAAAATAACGATAAACTATCATTTGCCATGTGTCCTGCATCAGCCATGAGTGCCAAACTGTTAAACCAATAGCCTCCAACAAATTCGACAACCATAAAGCCCGTAATGATGGCAAAACTGAGTGCTAAGATTTTTTTATCTTGTGGAATATGTGCATGAGATGAATGGTCATGGTGTTCATGGGAATGATGTTCGGACATAATGCTCCTCATTGTTTCTTTGATTAACTTGGGATAAAGTATAAAGTCCGTAGCAACTACAAGGTCAAGGCTTAATTTTAGAAAGATGAAGATTCATGAACTCAGCAAACAAAGCGGTATTCATTTAGAAACGATTCGGTATTATGAAAAAATGGGGTTAATGCCAGAGCCTAAACGTCTGGCAAATGGTTATCGAGATTATGATGAAGCCAGTTTGAAGCAATTAAAATTTATTAAAACCTGCCGAGCGTTGGATTTTAGCTTGGCCGAAATTAAATATTTTAATGCGTTGAAAACGCAGCAATCTCAACATTGCGAAGTGGATAGCATGCTGGCGAAGCATTTGGTTTCAGTCGAAGAAAAAATTGCCGAACTGACTGAAATTAAACATTTCCTACAAAGTTTAATTAGCGAAGATGATCATCAAGCTGCTGATTGTAAAGCAATGGCCCAATTAAAAGCCTATTAAGTGCGGTCTAAAAAATATCAAAAATCCGCACATTGATGTGCGGATTGGTCATTATTCCGGATCATCCGTAAACGCGTTGTTTCGGAATATCGGCACAAAGGTTGCGAGATACAGCACAAACACAATGACAATTAAAAGAGCGGGAATCGTGATAAAAAACAGCTCGTCCACATACATTAAACAAGCTCGAGAAAGTGCCGCCGTGAAAAGACAAAGCACGGCAAGGCGACAGAGTTTTGGGTAATCCAGTTTCGTAAAGCCACTATGCCATAATCCCGCGGTGAGCCAAATCATCATCATGCTGCCGAGAATCCCGCCAAGTGTCACCATGTGTAACGGATCGGCAGTAGGCTCATCAATTAATTTATTGATGCCCATCCACAAATAACCAATTGCGGCGAACAGTTGAAGGAAATAATAAGTACGTACGTAATGTTTACGTAGCAGTTCTTGATGATGTAATTCGCGTAATTTGGCAAGCAAAATAAAACCAACGGCAAAGGCAGTAAAAGTGGCTGTTTGCGTAGGCAACCAAAGCTCTGCAGCGGTATGAAGTAATAAAAATGTAATTGCGATATTTTTATACACGACATTTGGAATAAATACGGGATCTTTCAATGTGCTTTCTTTCAGTGCCTCTGCGCCTAATAGAATGCTGACTCGAATTGATACAAACATCACCGCCGCCATATTCAAATGCACCTGTGCCCGCAATAATTTCAGGCTATCAGTCATGGCGTAAGCCGTCTGACAAACCATAAATGCCGCAAGTAACATCAGTAAAGTAAAATTGTCGGTATTGCGATCCAACCAAAACAGCCAAGCACAAAAGAGTAACAACGCGAGCCAATAAGCAGCCACTAAAAATGAGGCAGTTTGTGGTGAAAATGGTAATAAGACCAATCCAGAAAGCAAGAGCACTGCTAAAATTGTCGCAATAGGTTTTAAATTACCTTTGTAATTTGTCCACTCAAGCATGGAAGCCGTCAGAAAACCGCCGTATGCCGCGGGCAGCATAAATTCTAAGAAAATTTTGCGATGTAGGATGAGATCATCGGGGCTGATGAAAAAGCTCAACGCCCCCACAATCGCAAGAATGGCTGCACCAACAAAAAAGGGTCGCATCGGATGGGTAAAGAAATTATTCATAATAATGGATTCCTTGAAATTCGCGTGCGACTACGGTTTCTTCAAAGGCTGAATTGCGTTCAGATAATGGCGTTGGCAAAGTAATCACATTTTGTATATCCATCCCTTTTGGAGAAAGCTGCATGATTTCTCGGCTTAATCGAGCCGCTTCAAAACGATCATGCGTCACTAAAATACAGGCCATGCCTTGTTGCTCAATTTTTTCCACTAACATAGTGGCTAAAATATTACGTAAATCGCGATCCAAACCGACAAAAGGTTCATCCAATAAGGCTAAATCACAGCCGCATAGTAATAGACGCAAAAACGCCACGCGTTTTGCCATACCGCCCGATAATTCGGTCGGGTATTTATTCAAATCACCCGAAGAAAGCCCGATCTTTTCTGCCAGCGCAATGATTTCATTTTCATTAGGATTATCCATAAAAATGGCGATATTCTGCATGGCAGTGAGATTTTCTAATAGACGATTTTCTTGAAACAGAAAGCCCGTTTTACGAAATGTATTCTTGATTTCGCCCGATTTTGGCGTTTCCAAACCTGAAATTAAACGCAGTACCGTAGTTTTACCACAGCCACTAGGGCCGAATAAGGTTTTCACTTCGCCTGGTTGTAAATCCATACTGAAATCGCGCACGATGGGATCGCGGAGAATTTCAAAACGCACATTCTTTAAGCTCAGCATTATCTTCTCCACGGCATAAATAGGATTTCCAATGGCTTGGTAATCAAATATTCAAAGAGTGAAACAAACACAATCACCAACAACACATAAGCCATGACCGTTGACGTATCTAACATGGCTCTGGCATCGGCAATCTGTGCACCTACACCCTCATTGGCCCCCAAAAGCTCAGCCATAATGACGACTTTTACGCCCATGGCAACCGCCACGCCAATGCTGGAAATCACATAGCCTGTGAGATGGGGAACATACAAATAGCGGATTTTTTTCCACAATCCGAGTTTGTACGCATCAAACAATTCTTCATGTTGTTTGTTGACACTTGCCATACCCATAGCGGCACTGGAAAAGGTCAGCGGGGCGACTAATACGATAATGGTAAATAGCACGCTAGGATTGCCAAAGCCAAACCAAAATAATGCCATCACGACCCAAATAATTGGCGGCATGGCTAACAAAATCGTAATGACGGGTTTAAGCAATGCCATAGCCGTTTTAAAGCTGCCCGCAATCAACCCAGCGACTAAGCCTGCGACTAATGCAATGGTAATGCCCACCACAGACCGCCATAACGAAATACCGATTTCGTTTTGTTGGAAATGATCGAGCAAATCAAGGGCTTTTTGAAAAACATCCGCGGGAGCAGGCAGCATAAATTCACCAAATATCGCACTGCCCCAAGCCCACAAGGCAACCACCATCATCGCCACACTCAAGCCGGTAAAGCCGCTCCAGAGATAGTCGATGATGTAAAACAGGACAGGTTGTGGTTTACGGATTTTGTCAGTTTTAATCATGTTATGTGATTCTGTTTTAAATTAAGCCAAGAAGAATTTATCATCTGGTAATTTACCACCTAAGAGTTTTGGATTGAACTCCATCAAGGTTTCATAGAATTGCATGATTTCATTTTTCAGTTCACTGGCTTTGGTCACCGTTAAGCGCGCACCGTCTAAGCCCATTTCAATAGCGGCTTCTGGAGCAGGAAGATAATTGGCGCCAATTTCAGCCGCACTTTTACGGTTAGCCATAACCCAGTTTAACGCATCACTTAAATCTTGGTGAAGTAGATCAAACTCCGCCTTGTGTGCGTGGAAATATTCTTCGTTAGCAATAATGCCCGCCATTGGAATAAGCGGTTTGGTGTTAAACGCTTGACCCCATTCTTTCACTAAATCGAAGCCGCGGACAATCTCCGTACCAACAATTTTAGCTTTCAGCACAACAGCACTCGCCATTGGTTCCGGCAGAATGGCAGCATGGAAATCTTTAAGCAAGAACAAACCAATCGCCTCAGTTGGTGTGGCCGCATAGGTGATATCCACTTTATTAATATCAATATTCAGTTTTTTCAGTAAAGCTTGCAATACGATGTCTGGCATATCGTTTTTAAATGGCACTAGGATTTTTTTACCCACCAATTCTTGCGGTGAAGTAATGGCACCACCTTTACACATTAACTGCGTAATGCCATTGGTGAGAATATTTACCATACCAACTTGTTGCCCTTGATTACGTAAATTCACGCCCACATTACTTGGGCTCATCATCACCTTAAATTGCCCACTTGCCACACCCGCACGCAGTTGATCTGGCGAACGCCAAATCTCTAATGCGACATCTGCTTGTTTGGCTAATTTACCTTGTGCTGCTGCCACTGCAATGGTCACACTTGGCATCGCCGGTGCACCATAAATGGTAAATTGTTCTTTCGTTGCCGCAAAGAGAGAAGGCGACATACCCGCTGCAGTAAGTGCTGCGCTAATTCTTAAAAAATCACGTCTATTCAGTGTCATAGCTATCTCCTTATGATGAAACAAGTCTAATGCCTATATTTTGATAATAGTTTTCATTAATTATCTTACTAGCTGTGACTAAAGTAAAGAAAGACAAAAGTGCAGTCAGATTTCCCGTGATTTTCGTTAAAAAAGAAAAATTGAATCCTTATTCAAAATAGGCAACAATACCCAGAATAATTTCGTGATATTAAGTGGGAATAAATATGGATCATTCAGTTCATAACAAGCTGGTTTCTTTTATCTGGAGCATTGCAGACGATTGTCTGCGCGATGTCTATGTACGCGGTAAATATCGTGATGTGATCTTGCCGATGTTTGTGCTTCGCCGTTTGGATACCTTGCTTGAGCCAAGCAAAGAAGCGGTATTGGAAGAAGTACGCTTTCAAAAAGAAGAATTGGCATTCACCGAATTGGATGACCTTCCCCTTAAAAAAATTACCGGCCATGTTTTTTATAACACCTCAAAATGGACCTTGAAATCCCTCTATCAAACCGCCAACAATACGCCGCAGTATATGCTGGCCAATTTTGAAGAATATCTTGATGGTTTTAGTGCCAACGTGCAGGAAATTATCAACTGCTTCAAACTGCGTGAACAAATCCGCCACATGTCTCATAAAAATGTTTTGCTGAGTGTGTTGGAAAAATTTGTCTCCCCTTACATCAATCTTACCCCTAAAGAGCAACAAGACCCGGATGGCAACAAATTACCTGCCTTAAGCAATCTTGGCATGGGCTATGTGTTTGAAGAACTGATCCGTAAATTTAACGAAGAAAACAACGAAGAAGCCGGTGAACACTTTACGCCACGCGAAGTGATTGAGCTGATGACGCATTTGGTCTTTGATCCGCTCAAAAACCAAATCCCGGCGATTATTACGATTTACGACCCTGCTTGCGGCAGTGGCGGTATGCTGACCGAATCACAAAATTTTATTGAACAAAAATATCCGCTGCCAGAATCGCAAGGCGAGCGTTCAATTTTCCTATTCGGTAAAGAAATCAACGACGAAACTTACGCCATCTGCAAATCCGACATGATGATTAAAGGCGACAACCCTGAAAACATCAAGGTCGGCTCCACCCTTGCTACCGACAGCTTCCAAGGCAATTACTTTGACTTCATGCTTTCCAATCCACCATACGGCAAAAGCTGGAGCAGCGACCAAGCTTATATTAAAGATGGCAATGATGTTATCGACAGCCGCTTTAAAGTCAGCTTGCCTGATTACTGGGGCAATGAAGAAACCCTCGATGCCACGCCACGCTCCAGCGATGGACAGTTGCTATTCCTAATGGAAATGGTCAGCAAAATGAAATCGCCGAATGACAACAAAATCGGCAGCCGAATAGCCTCCGTACATAACGGCTCAAGCCTCTTTACCGGCGATGCAGGTTCGGGGGAAAGCAATATCCGTCGCCATATCATTGAGAACGATTTGCTGGAGGCCATCGTACAGCTGCCTAACAACCTGTTCTACAACACAGGCATTACCACCTATATTTGGTTGCTGTCCAACAACAAACCCGAAGCACGCAAAGGCAAAGTACAGCTGATTGATGCCAGCCTCTTATTCCGTAAGTTGCGTAAAAACCTCGGCGACAAAAACTGCGAATTCGCGCCGGAGCATATTGCGGAGATTACCCAAAACTATCTTGATTTCAGTGCTAAAGCACGCGAAACCGACAGCCAAAATGAAGCGGTCGGCTTAGCCTCGCAGATTTTTGACAATCAAGATTTCGGCTATTACAAAGTCACCATTGAACGCCCAGACCGTCGTTCTGCACAATTTACCGCAGAGAATATTGCGTCTTTACGTTTTGACAAAGCCCTGTTTGAGCCCATGCAATATCTTTATCAGCAACATGGCGAACACGTTTACAACGCCGAATTTTTAGCTAAAACCGAGCCAGAAATCAGCGCTTGGTGTGAGGCGCAAGGCATTGCCTTAAACAATAGAAACAAAGCCAAACTGCTGGATATTAAAACCTGGGAAAAAGCTGCCGCACTTTTTCAGACGGCCTCAACCTTGCTCGAACATTTCGGTTCAACCCAATTTGACGATTTCAACCAATTCAAACAAGCGGTCGAAAATGATTTGAAATCTGCAAAAATCACCCTTTCTGCCACAGAGAAAAAGGCCATTTTCAATGCCGTAAGCTGGTACAACGAAAATGCCGCTAAAGTGATTGCTAAAACACTCAAGCTCAAACCAAACGAATTAGATACCCTTTGCCAACACTACCAATGCCAAGCCGATGAGCTGGCAGACTTTGGCTATTACGCCACCGGCAAAGTAGGCGAATATCTCCAATACGAAACAAGCAGCGACTTGCGAGACAGCGAATCCATACCGCTTAAACAAAATATCCACGACTATTTCAAAGCCGAAGTGCAGCCGCACATCAGCGAAGCGTGGCTGAATATGGAAAGCGTGAAAATCGGTTATGAAATCAGTTTCAACAAATACTTCTACCGCCATAAACCATTACGTAGCCTTGCAGAAGTAGCCCAAGATATTTTGGCGTTAGAAAAACAGGCTGATGGCTTGATTAGTGAAATTCTAGAGGCTTAATGAAAAACAAACTATTAAGCAAGTTTTAATAAGTCTTAAGCAAGGAAACTAAGAATACTTAACTTATTGAAAAATAATATTTTTTATCTTTTAAGCAAGATTTAGCATGAAATAAGCAAGGAATAATAATGACAGAACCGCTTTCTAAAATTAACGGCATTATCACAAAAAATTATTTAGAGACGCAGCCAGAGAACCAATATTTTGAACGCAAAGGATTAGGAGAAAAAGACATCAAGCCAACTAAAATGGCAGAAGAATTAGTTGGAATGCTCAACGCTGATGGTGGAGTGTTGGCTTTTGGTGTGGCAGATAATGGTGAAATCCAAGACCTGAATAGCCTTGCCGAGCGATTAGATGATTATCGGAAATTAGTTTTCGATTTTATTGCACCGCCTTGTCGAATTGAACTGGAAGAAATTCTGGTTGATGGAAAATTAGTTTTCTTATTCCACGTAGAGCAAGATTTAGAGCGCATTTATTGTCGTAAAGACAATGAAAATGTGTTCTTACGTGTAGCAGATAGTAATCGAGGCCCTCTCTCCAGAGAACAAATCAAAAATCTTGAATATGATAAAAATATCCGCCTATTTGAAGATGAAATAGTTCCTGATTTTAATGAAGAAGATTTAGATCAAGAATTATTAGAGCTATATAAAAAGAAAGTTAATTTTACCTCCGGTGATATCTTAGATTTGTTATACAAGCGAAATTTATTAACCAAAAAGGAAGGTAGTTATCAGTTTAAAAAATCAACCATTTTACTCTTTTCCACCATGCCGGAACGTTACATTCCTTCAGCATCAGTCCGTTATGTTCGTTATGAAGGTACTGTAGCCAAAGTTGGTACTGAGCATAATGTAATAAAAGACCAACGTTTTGAAAATAATATTCCAAGGCTAATTGAGGAGCTGACCTATTTTTTAAGAGCCTCTTTAAGAGATTATTACTTTCTTGATATCAATCAAGGAAAATTTATCAAAGTACCGGAATATCCTGAAGAAGCTTGGTTAGAAGGTGTTGTAAATGCGCTTTGTCATCGTTCTTACAATGTTCAAGGTAATGTTATTTATATTAAACATTTCGATGATCGTCTTGAAATTAGTAATAGTGGCCCTCTTCCGGCTCAAGTCACCATTGAAAATATTAAAACAGAACGATTTGCTCGGAATCCACGTATGGCACGAGTTTTAGAGGATCTCGGGTATGTCCGTCAGCTTAATGAAGGGGTTTCTCGTATTTATGAATCAATGGAAAAATCATTATTGGCAAAACCTGAATACAGAGAACAACACAACAATGTTTATCTAACCTTACGCAACCGTGTTACCGCACATGAAAAAACGGTATCCACAGCCACTATGGTGCAGATTGAAAAAGAATGGACAAACTACAACGACACCCAAAAAGCCATTTTGCTTTATCTATTTACAAACGGTACGGCAATATTGTCAGAATTGGTTGACTATACAAAAATCAACCAGAATTCGATCCGAGCGTACTTAAATGCGTTTATTCAGCAAGGTATTATTGAACGACAAAGTGTAAAACAGCGTGACCCCAATGCCAAATATGCTTTTAGAAAAGATTAAGCAAGGTTTATCGCTTGCTAAGCAAGGAGATTAAGAGTATTTAACACATTGAAAAACAATGGTTTTTATCTTTTAAGCAAGATTTGGTATGGAATAAGCAAGTTTTTTTATGGTTAAGCGGACAATAAATTGCATCAATAAAAGCAGTCAGATTTTAAGGATTTTTTGCAAATGAGACGATACGAGAGTTACAAAGATTCGTGTGTGGAATGGCTGGGGGAAATACCGAGTCATTGGGAGTGTTTGCCTATTAGATCTATTTTTAAATTTAGAAATGAAAAAAATGATCCGATTAAAACGGATAATATATTATCTTTATCCATTGCAAATGGAGTCACTGAATATTCAGATGAAAATAGAGGCGGAAATAAAAGAAAAGATGACTTATCTTCCTATAAATTAGCATATCCAAATGATATTGTTCTTAATAGTATGAATGTTATCGTTGGTGCTGTTGGGGTATCAAAATATTTTGGTGCTATTAGCCCTGTGTATTATGCTTTATCTTTATATAATCAAAGAGCAAATTTATCTTATTATGAAAGTATTTTTAAAAATGAAAATTTTCAAAGAGGATTATTGCGATTTGGTAAAGGCATTCTTATAAAATTCGGTGAAAATGGAAAAATGAATACAATAAGAATGAAAATATCACAAGATGATTTAAAAAAATTGTATTTTCCAATTCCTCCTCTTGATGAACAACAAAAAATCGCGCAATTCCTAGACGATAAAACCGCCAAAATTGATCAGGCGGTGGATTTGGCGGAAAAACAGATTGCCCTGTTGAAAGAGCACAAGCAGATTCTGATTCAAAATGCCGTAACCCGAGGTTTAAACCCTGATGTGCCGTTAAAAGATTCCGGTGTGGAATGGATAGGGCAAGTGCCGGAGCATTGGGAAGTGAAGAAATTAAAATTTGTATTAACGTTAAGTAATAAGAAAGAAGAAAGTAAAAATTCTAATAAAAGATATATTGGTATGGAAAATATCGAATCATTTACAGGAAAAATTAATGATATTCCTTTAATTGCAGAAGGTATTGCAAATTCATTTTATAAAGATGAAATTTTATTTGGAAAACTAAGGCCCTATTTAGCTAAATCATATTTAGCAGATTTTGATGGAATCTGTTCCACAGAATTTTTGGTTTATCGCTCAACCAAAGTATTAAATAATCGTTTTGCATTAAATATTTTTCTTTCCTATGGTTTTATCGATGCCGTAAATGCTTCTACTTATGGTTCAAAAATGCCTAGAGCTAATGCAGAATTTATATCTAATATGTTTTTAGCTATTCCGCCACTTTCCGAACAGAAACAAATTATTGACTACTTAGACAAACAAACCGCTAAAATCGATCAAGCAATCGCATTAAAAACAGCTCATATTGAAAAGCTGAAAGAGTATAAAAGCGTATTGATTAACGATGTGGTAACCGGCAAGGTGCGGGTATAAGGTGTGAAAAGTGCGTTCCCAAAATCCTATGGATTTTTGGATATTGGCGGCGCAACTTGGGCGTAATGAATAAATTTTAAAAAATTCACAAAAGGGTGAAAAATGGTTTCAGGAACTAAGGAAAAAGATTTAGAAATTGCCATTGAAAAAGCTTTAACCGGCACTTGGCGTGAAAACAGCGAAAACCAGATTGGTGAACCAGAGGCTGAATACTTGCCACGCCATCATGGTTTTGAACTGGCATTTTCACAGGATTTTGATGGGCAGTTTGCCATTGACACGCGTCTGTTTTGGCAATTCCTGCAAACCAGCCAAGAGGCAGAACTCACCCGTTTTCAACAGCTAAACCCAAACGACTGGCAACGTAAAATTCTAGAGCGGTTAGACCGCCAAATGAAGAAAAACGGCGTCTTGCACCTGCTGAAAAAAGGCTTGGATATTGATAGCGCTCATTTTGATTTGCTCTACCCCGTTCCGCTTGCAAGCAGTGGCGAAAAGGTCAAACAGCGTTTTGAACAAAATCTGTTTAGCTGTATGCGTCAAGTACCTTATTCCGCATCAAGCAATGAAACGGTGGATATTGTGCTGTTTGTCAATGGCTTGCCGATTATTACCCTTGAGCTGAAAAACCATTGGACAGGTCAGACGGCCATTGATGCCCAAAAACAATATCGCAACCGTGATTTAAGCCAAACGCTGTTTCATTTCGGGCGTTGTTTGGCGCATTTTGCCTTAGATACGGAAGAAGCTTATATGACCACCAAATTGGCGGGGCCCGCTACGTTTTTCTTGCCGTTTAATTTGGGCAACAACTGCGGTAAGGGCAATCCGCCGAATCCAAACGGACACCGCACGTCGTATTTATGGCAAGAGGTGTTCAGCAAAGCCAGCCTTGCCAATATTATTCAGCATTTTATGCGTTTAGATGGTTCAACAAAAGAGCCGCTGGAGAAACGCTCGCTCTTTTTCCCCCGCTATCATCAATTAGAGGTGGTGCGCCGTTTGATTGCTGATGTCAGCGAACAAGGCGTGGGCAAACGCTATCTGATTCAACACTCTGCCGGCTCGGGCAAATCTAATTCCATTACTTGGTTGGCGTATCAGTTGATTGAGGCTTATCCGCGCAATGAAAAGGCGGCAAACGGTAGAGAGGCAAACCGCCCGATTTTTGATTCGGTGATTGTCGTAACCGACCGTCGCTTGCTGGATAAGCAACTGCGCGACAATATCAAAGATTTTTCAGAAGTGAAAAACATTTTGGCGCCGGCGTTGAGTTCGGCAGAATTGCGCCAATCGCTTGAGCAGGGCAAAAAAATCATTATTACCACCATTCAAAAATTCCCGTTTATTGTGGATGGCATTGCTGATTTAGGAGACAAACAATTTGCGGTGATTATTGATGAGGCGCACAGCTCACAATCTGGTTCGGCACACGACAATATGAACCGAGCCATCGGCAAAACGGAAGACCTTGATGCCGAAGATGTGCAAGATTTGATTTTACAAGCCATGCAATCCCGCAAAATGCGCGGCAATGCGTCGTATTTTGCTTTCACCGCCACACCGAAAAACAGCACTTTAGAAAAATTCGGCGAGAAACAGGCGGATGGTAAATTTAAGCCGTTCCACCTTTATTCCATGAAACAGGCGATTGAAGAAGGCTTTATTTTAGATGTGATCGCCAATTACACCACTTATAAAAGTTTTTATGAGATCACTAAATCGATTGAAGATAATCCGGAATTTGATAGTAAAAAGGCACAAAGCCGTCTGAAAGCTTATGTGGAGCGTTCTCAACAAACGATTGATACTAAAGCGGAAGTGATGCTGGATCATTTTATCCAGCAAATCTTTAACCGTAAAAAACTCAAAGGCAAAGCCAAGGGAATGGTGGTAACGCAAAATATTGAAACCGCCATTCGCTATTTTCAGGCGTTAAACCGATTGCTGGCTGAGCGAGGCAATCCATTTAAAATTGCGATTGCGTTTTCAGGCAGTAAAGTGGTTGATGGCGTGGAATACACCGAAGCGGAAATGAATGGGTTTGCAGAAAGCGATACCAAAGAGTATTTCGATCAAGATGAGTATCGTTTGCTGGTGGTGGCCAATAAATATCTGACCGGTTTTGACCAGCCGAAATTGTGTGCGATGTATGTGGATAAGAAACTCTCCGGCGTACTTTGTGTGCAAGCTTTATCACGTTTAAATCGTAGTGCGAATAAGTTGGGTAAACGCACGGAAGATTTGTTTGTGTTGGATTTCTTTAACAGTGTTGAAGATATTCAGCAAGCATTTGAGCCGTTTTATACTTCTACGTCGTTGTCGCAAGCAACCGATGTCAATGTCTTGCATGATTTGAAAGATCAGTTGGATGAAACTGGCGTGTACGAACAATCGGAGGTCAACGACTTTACTGAAGGCTACTTTGCCAATAAAGACGCACAGCAATTAAGCAGTATCATTGATGTGGCGGTTCAACGTTTCGATCATGAGTTGGCGCTTGAGCCAACCCAAAAAGTCGATTTTAAAATCAAGGCAAAACAGTTTTTAAAAATTTACGGGCAAATGGCCTCCATCATCAATTTTGAAAATATCGCTTGGGAAAAGCTTTATTGGTTCCTCAAATTCTTAGTACCAAAATTAAAAGTACAAGATCCGATGGATGAATTGGATGAAATTTTAGATGCTGTGGATTTAAGCTCTTACGGCTTGGCGCGCACCAAACTGAATTACAGCATTAAATTAGATGATGAAGAAACAGAGCTTGACCCACAAAATCCAAATCCACGCGGCACGCATGGTGAAGATAAAGAAAAAGATCCGATTGATGAAATTATTCGTGTCTTTAACGAAAGATGGTTTCAAGGCTGGAGCGCAACACCGGATGAACAACGGGTAAAATTTATCAATATTGCCGAGCGTATTCGTAGCCATAAAGACTTTGAGCAAAAATATCAAAATAACCCGGATGTTCATACCCGTGAATTGGCTTTCCAAGCCATTTTGCGCGATGTAATGAGCGAACGCCACCGGGATGAACTAGAGCTATACAAACTTTTTGCGAAAGATGCTGCATTTAGAACCGCTTGGACGCAGAGTTTACAACGAGCTTTGGCTAGGTAGAAAAAAAGGCCGTCTGAACGATTGGGTTTCAGACGGCCTTTTGTTTTAGTCTTAAAACAGCACACATATAAGTGCGGTCGTTTTTTGAGTGTTTTTTTACTCAGTCACGTAGAAAACTTGTTTTTCAAATTCGTGTTTACCAATTTTGACAGTCAGCACATATTTGCCGATTGGATCTCTACGGTCGAATGTCCAGCAGTTCATCATATATTTACCATTTTCTAATGTTGGTCTGGTATAAGTGATGGTATGGAGTTTTTTATTTGGTGATGACACCACTTTCGCATTTTCAATCGAACTGGCGAATTCACTTGGGGCTTGAGCTTTAAAGGTTTCACTTACCGTTGCTTTTTTACCAAAATTACCTGTTGCGAGCCAACATACCTTCTCAGCTTTACTGGAACGAGAGGTTTCTTTTTTATTTAAATCTGGTGATGGCTCTTGAGTTCTATCAAACACAGAGAGGTAAATAGTGGGCTCATTTGCTGTATCTTTAGCTGCAGCTGCGTCTTTTGATTCTGGTGATGCCGCAAATGTGGCTGTTGAAAATAGGGTCGCAATTAAAGCGAATGTTGAGATTTTTTTCATGTTAGATTCCTTTTTATATCATTATTTTATTGAACGATCATTATACCAAGGCATCCCATATCTGCCAGCATTAAATTGGATGAGCCAAATAAGAAGGGATGAGTATTTGACGAAGGTTGTTCAAATTTTACTAAAATTTGTACTTTCTTTTTCACCCAAACTGTGTCTTTCCAAGCAAGTTCCGACGCATCGACCTTGACATCATCTTGGCTTTCAATCACAAATTTTGCGCCTTGAATGGTGAAACCCACTGGCAGTGAGCTGTTGATGATCCAACGTTCGACAGTACCTACTTTAACCGAAACATCAATACGGCGTGGGTCAAAGCGTTGTTTGTTGATTAGACCATTCGTGACATCCAGTTCAAAGGTGCGTTCTTGCGCGATTTTACTTTCGAGCATAGCCGTGGCATCAGTATTGAATGACTCATTCATTTTTTTGCTGAATGCAGAGATTTCACCTTGTGGGCGAAGTTCTAAAACGGTGTTATCTGCAAAATCATTACCTGAACTGAACACATTTTTGATTTTGTCGAAGAAACCACGTTTAGCCCCAGAGATGAGCGATACACCTTCTCCTTCGCTTAAATTGACTAACACTTCTGCACGTTCACCTGGTGCAAGAATAAGAGAATTAATCGCTTTACCTTGTGGTAAAAAACCTAAATCTCTCGCAACAAGCAACATGTCTTGTTCGTTATCTAAACGGAGATCATAGGCTCTTGCCAATGAGGCATTAAGTAAGCGTAAACGTACCCAACCGCGAGGGGCGTCAAGATAAGGCGCTTCTTGTCCATTCACAAGAAGACGATTACCGACAAAGTGCGGTTGATTTTGCTTAAATAATTGTAATCCGTCACCGTTAAATTCCATGTCTTGTAAGATTAATGGAATATCGTCCACGCCGTATTTATGAGGTAGCTGAGATTTTAAGCTTTGATCATCTTCAATTAACCACATCCCGACGATGCCGCGATAGGTTTGATAAGCCGAGTTAGCCAAGGTCGCTGAACGATACCAGCAAGTCGAGGCAGGTTGGTCTATTGGGATAATCGGTGCCCAAGATTCCCCTTTTTTTAGGACTTTTGCAGCACCACCAAATAATTCGCCACTGGCTTGCAGTCCTTGAATGGAGAGGGCAATGCTTTGTGGCAAATTGTTGTGATAATTGAGTTTTGCAAAGGAACCCGATTTGATACGAATAGTGGGGCCAAGATAATTGCCGTTAAAGCCCCAGACACTGACACTATGGGAGCCATCTAACTTATAGCCAGTTTCTTCCATATTAAGGATAATTGGGCGACCACGTTTTGCTTCCATCAATGGAGGAATGGTTAATTTTTCACGGGATGCCGCTAATACCGATTGAGGTGTGGCAGCAAGTGCGGTTGAAATTGCGGTAGTTTTTAATAATTGGCGACGAGAAAGACGCAACATATTATTTTCCTTGTGCAATTTCAGCATCGAGTTCAGCGATGCGTTTTTCCATCAAATCGTGACAGTAAGTAGCAAGTTCGCGAACATTGTCTTTTGTGTATGATGACACATCAATTGGATCCATCATTTCACAAATCACTTTACCGTTATCCCAACGATTCAAATCAATTTTGTTATGCGTCGTCGAGCACACAACGGGCACGATTGGTACGCCAGCCGCAATTGCAGCATGGAATGCACCTGTTTTGAATGGCAATAAACCACGACCACGGCTACGTGTGCCTTCAGGGAACATCCAAATTGACAGGTTGTCTTTATTGATACGGCGAGCAAGTTCTGTCATGGTGCTGTGTGCTTTAGAGCGATTTTCACGATCCAAGAAAATATTGCCGGTTACCCAATATAAAATGCCAAAGAAAGGGATCCAAATCAGGCTTTTTTTACCTACACTTACTGTGCGAGGGAGTACCATGTAAGAGATGGTCACCATATCGAAATTATTTTGGTGGTTACCGATGTAAATACAACGTGGCATATTCTCTTTATTTTGTGGAAAACGGTGTTCTACTTTTAAGCCAAATAAAGGGTATAAACGACCAAACCAGCGAGCCATAACGCCCACATTGCTTGGGTTTTTGAAACGAATAAAGGAATAGATCGTACCGAGCACACAAATTAAAATACAACAAAGTGCAACGATGAGAATTCTGGCGATTTTTAACATAGAAAATACCTAATTAAAATTTTTGGAAAGTATAGCAAATTACACAAAAATGTGTGCTAATCTAATGAAAAAAATGACGGAATAGTTATGAAACCCATTTATTTTATTGCAGATCTTCATTTAAGCGAAACGCATCCGGAATTAACCGCACTTTTTAGCGATTTTATGCAAAATCAAGCACAAGAATCGCAAGCGGTTTATATTTTGGGAGATCTTTTTGATTTTTGGATTGGTGACGATGAAACTTCACCTTTAATCTCACAAGTAAAACAGTTGATAAAAAAACTGACAGAAAAGGGTATAGCTTGCTATTTCATTCATGGTAATCGAGATTTCTTGGTAGGGAAAAAATTTGCACAAGATTGTGGTTTAACGTTATTGCCTGACTATCATTGTGTTGATCTTTATGGTGTGAAAACCTTAATTTGTCATGGTGATACCTTATGTATTGATGATGTGAAATATCAACAATTTCGCCGAAAGGTGCATCAAAAATGGCGACAAAGATTGTTTTTATGCTTGCCATTAAAAGTGCGGTTAAAAATTGCAGAGAAAATTCGCGCGAAGAGTAAACAAGATAAGCAATATAAGTCACTGGATATAATGGATGTGAATTTAGCGTTTACGGCACAAACTGTAAAAGAATTTGGCGTAAATCGATTAATTCACGGTCATACGCATCGAGAAGCCATCCATCAGGAAAAAGGGTACACGCGAATTGTGTTAGGCGATTGGCGAAAGGATTATGCCTCAATTCTGGAAGTAACAGAGAACGGTTATCGGTTTATTTAAACAAAAAGCACAGGATTAAACCTGTGCTTTTTTGCATTAAAACGTGCTGATTTCCAACCGCACTTTATTCTACGGTTACCGATTTCGCTAAGTTACGAGGTTGATCCACGTCGGTTCCTTTAATTAATGCCACATGGTATGACAATAATTGCATAGGAACGGTGTAGAAAATTGGCGCAATAATTTCATTCACTTTTGGCATAGTGATAATTTTCATACCTTCGCTTGGTGTGAAGCCTGCTTCTTTATCAGCGAACACATAAAGCTGACCACCACGCGCACGTACCTCTTCAATGTTTGATTTCACTTTTTCAAGTAATTCATTGTTTGGTGCGACCACGATAACCGGCATATCTGCATCGATTAAGGCTAATGGACCGTGTTTTAATTCACCTGCCGCATAAGCTTCAGCATGAATATAAGAAATTTCTTTTAATTTCAATGAAGCTTCCATTGCGATAGGGTAAAACTCACCACGACCTAAGAATAGTGCATGGTTTTTCTCTGCGAAGTCTTCTGCTAATGCTTCGATATCTTTATCAAATGCAAGGGCTTTTTCAACTTCAGCCGGAAGTGATTGTAACGCTTTTACAATTTCCACTTCTTGTTCGTTTGAGATATTGCCTTTTACTTTACCAATTGCAGTGACTAACATTAATAATGCGGCCAACTGAGTGGTAAACGCTTTAGTTGATGCCACACCGACTTCAACGCCTGCACGAGTCATGAAGGCAAGATCGGATTCACGCACTAAAGATGAACTTGATACGTTACAGATCGTTAAGGCTGCCATGTAACCTTTTTCTTTTGCAAGACGAAGTGCTGCAAGGGTATCCGCTGTTTCACCTGATTGAGAGATAGTCACTAACAAGCTATTTGGACGAGTGACAAATTTGCGATAGCGGAATTCAGATGCGATTTCGACATCACAGCTCACGCCAGCAAGTGCTTCAAACCAGTAACGAGCAGTCATCCCTGCATTATAAGAAGTACCACAAGCCACGATTTGAATGTGTTCAACTTTTTCTAAAATTTCAGCTGCGCCATTACCAATAGCATCCACAATCACGTTGTTGTGAAGGATACGTCCTTCCATTGTGTTGATTAATGCATTTGGTTGCTCATAGATTTCTTTTTGCATGAAATGGCGGAATTTGCCTTTTTCTGCAGCGTCATTTTCAAGGTTAGACTCGTGTACTTCACGTTCTACTTTTTGACCATTCGCATCGTAAATATCCACGGTACGACGTGTGATTTCTGCGATATCGCCTTCCTCTAAATAGATGAAACGACGAGTTACGCTTAATAGCGCAAGTTGGTCAGATGCCAGGAAGTTTTCACCAATTCCTAAACCAATTACTAATGGGCTACCTGAACGCGCTGCCACTAAATGTTCTGGATGCTCACGATCTAGTACAACCATACCGTATGCACCAGTAAGTTGTTTTACGGTTTTTTGGACAGCTTCAAGAAGATTTGAGGCTGTACGCATTTCCCAATTAACAAGGTGAGCAATTACTTCGGTATCAGTTTGAGAATTAAACACATAGCCACGTGATTTAAGTAATTCACGTAATTCTTCGTGATTTTCGATGATACCGTTATGGACGACAGCAAAGTTGCCCGAAGTATGCGGGTGAGCATTAGCTTCAGACGGTTCACCATGAGTTGCCCAACGGGTGTGAGCGATCCCTGTACCACCGATTAATGGTTTTACAGCAACAGCTTCATCAAGGGCTTTTACTTTACCCAAGCAGCGTACGCGGTGTAATTCATGGTTTGGATCCACAACGGCAACACCCGCTGAGTCGTAACCACGATACTCTAAGCGGTGTAAACCATTAATTAAAATTTCTGCTACATCACGTTGTGCTACCGCACCAACAATACCACACATAGTTTTTCCTTATTTAATAAAATTAAAAGTCTTGTTTTTCTGACCGCATTTTATGCCACATCCACACAAATTACTTTTACGCCTTGCGCCATTATGGCTTCTTTGTCAGCCTGAGATAATTTGTTATCGGTAATCAGCACATCAATTTGCTGCCAGGTTAATTCCACATTTGGCATTTTTCTGCCAATTTTTTGTGATTCCACCATTACAATCACTTCACGAGATACTTCAGCCATCACTTGGCTTAAGCGAACCAACTCATTAAATGTTGTTGTACCACGTTCTAAATCAATGCCATCGGCACCAATAAATAATTGGTCAAAGTCATAAGAACGTAGCACTTGTTCGGCAATATTGCCTTGGAAGGATTCAGAACGCGTGTCCCAAGTGCCTCCCGTCATTAAGAGTGTCGGTTCATTTTCGAGTGAACGTAATGCTGTGGCCACCGAAAGCGAATTCGTCATCACAACCAAGCCTTGCTTGCGATTAAGCTGTTTAATCAATGCGGCGGTTGTGCTGCCACTATCCACAATAATTCGATTGTGATCACGAATACGTTCTGCAGCTGCCTTTGCTAAGACTAACTTTCGTTGCGAAAGTTCATCATCTTGTTCTTCTTCGATGATTTCTTGTGGCATTAAAATGGCGCCACCATATTTTCGAAGAAGGAAACCATTACTTTCCAATGCAGTGAGATCTTTTCGAATCGTCACTTCAGAGGTGTCAAATAACTGTACGAGTTGTTCAACACTGACTTCACCTTGTTCTTGCAGAAGTTGCATGATGGCATGTCTGCGTTGTTGGGTATTTCGGTGTTGAATGTTTCGTTTCATTATTTATATCCCGTAATAAGTTTCGGTTCGGAATTATATCGGCAAAATGATGATTGTAAAGTTAAAATTTAGGCAACAAAAAACCCTGACAAAGCAGGGTTCAATTAAAATTCGTTTTAAGACTAATTATTTGATTGCGTCTTTTAATGCTTTACCAGATACGAATGCTGGAACTTTAGATGCTGCGATTTTGATTTCAGCACCAGTTTGTGGGTTACGGCCAGTACGTGCAGCACGTTTGTTTACTTTGAATGTACCGAAACCGATTAATTGAACAGGTTCACCTTTTTTAAGGCTACCAGTGATAGCTGCTAAAGTCGCTTCTAATGCAGCTTTAGCTTGTTTTTTGTTTAATTCAGCTGCACTTGCAATTGCATCGATTAAATCTGTTTTGTTCATAAATTTGTACCTTCTGTTAAATTAAAATTGACTCTATTCAAATAAGCGTAGCTTTTAACTGCTACGGCTTGGGCAAGTCTAATCGAACTTGGGGGGAAATAAAAGCCCGATTTGCAAAAATTGTGACAAATCTCACGTTATTGCTCAATTTTTATACCAATATTGGAGATTCCCTCCTGCTTTATCTCGTTTCGGAGGGATAAAATCAAGTCTACATCGCGTTTTTCACAGTCTTTAAGTAAGCGATAGATTTGCCATTGAAGGTCAAGTTCTTCTTCAATTTCTTCACGGCTTTTCAGTTCAGTTTCAGAAAGATCTCGATCTTCTTGTGTTTCTAACAAAGAACAAACCGTGCCTAATGAAATTTGGCTGATTTGAATTGCTTTTTCAAGTGTCTCGCCCGCGATAATCGCATGCAACAATTCACCTAGCGCTTCACAAGCATCGAGAGCAGGTACCACACCAAAGAAGTCATAATCATTCACATCAGGAATAATTTCTTCAAGTTTCTCTAATTGGTTCTCGAAATTAATCTTTGCCTCTTTAACCGTTAGAAATTCCCACACTAAGTTTAAAATGTTGTGATAGGTTTTGTCTGCAGGCTTTTGTTCCGTCATTTGGCAGAATAGGGCAAAGTTAGGTGCCATACGCTCGCATAAGCAAGCCATAAAGGTCAGATGTTGCCAGCTTTCGAGATTTTCGAGACGCTTGTGAATCGGATTTCGCATTTTTTTCTCGCTTATTTATGATAGGCTTTAGAGAACTCATGAATCGCATCCACGAAGATTTTTGGCGCACTTTCCGGCACATCTTGGTGAATACCATGACCTAAATTAAACACGTGTCCGCTACCTTGGCCAAAATCAGCTAAAATTGACCGCACTTCTTGCTCAATACGTTCTGCCGGGGCATATAACACGCTTGGATCCATATTGCCTTGTAGTGCCACTTTATGGCCTACTTGTGCTTTCGCATCAGCCAAATTAACGGTCCAGTCTAATCCGAGCGCATCACATCCTGTATTTGCCATGGCTTCTAACCATAACCCGCCGCCTTTAGTAAATAAAGTCACCGGTACTTTACGGCCATCGTGTTCACGAATTAAACCATCGACGATTTTGTGCATATATTGCAGAGAGAAGTCTAAATATTCACGATGACCTAACACACCGCCCCAAGTATCAAATACCATGACCGCTTGTGCACCTGCTTTGATTTGCGCGTTTAAGTATAAAATCACGGAATCCGCTACTTTATCTAATAAAAGATGCAAAGTTTGCGGTTCGGCATACATCATTTTTTTGATTTTATTGAAGGTCTTGCTGCTACCACCTTCAACCATATAAGTCGCCAGTGTCCACGGGCTACCAGAGAAACCAATCAGTGGCACTTCGCCTTTTAGTTCGCGACGAATTGTGCGAACAGCATTCATCACATATTGAAGTTCGCCTTCAGGGTCAGGAATCGGTAAATTTTCGACCGCACTTTTGTTTTCAATTGGATGAGCAAATTTCGGGCCTTCACCTGCACCAAAACTTAATCCTAAGCCCATCGCATCAGGAATAGTCAGAATATCTGAAAATAAAATAGCCGCATCTAAAGCATAGCGACGAAGTGGCTGTAAGGTGACTTCACAAGCTAAATCCGCATTGCGGCAAAGAGACATAAAATCGCCCGCTTCTGCGCGTGTTGCTTTATATTCAGGCAAATAGCGTCCCGCTTGGCGCATCATCCATACGGGTGTCATATCCACTGGTTCACGTAATAAGGCTTTTAAATAACGATCATTTTTTAATTCAGACATGGGCTTTCCTTTATTTATTTTGTTCCGCTTTGCAAAGCTCAAGCGTAGCATTAATTAATTTGAGTGCGATAGTACCTGTTGGCGGTAATTCTGGCAAGGGGGCAGCGCTAGAAAACCATTGTGCATCATGCAGTTCTGTTTCTTGCAGTTGAATTTCTCCACTGTCGTAATCGGCTAAAAAGCCCACCATTTGTGAATTCGGGAATGCCCAAGGTTGACTACCGAAATAGCGAATATTTTTAATGCGAATGCCAGTTTCTTCAAAGACTTCGCGACGAACGGCATCTTCAAAGGTTTCACCCACTTCCACAAAACCGGCTAGCGTGGTGTAAATACCTGCTTTGCCAGGCGTGTAATGGCGTTTATGGTTGGCTAATAAAATCTCTGTACCACGACGAACAGCGACAATAATCGAAGGGCAAATAACTGGGTAAGTACGATAGCCACAACTTGTGCATTGAACCGCAAGCTCATCGTGAGTTTGTTCCGCTTTTTGACCGCACTTTCCGCAGAATTGGTGGGTTTTCAAAAAATGATTGATTTCCACGCCTCGGCTTAATAAATGAAAATCTTCAGTCGGTAATGACAACAAACTCCGTAGGGAAAGGTATTCTCGTTCATCTTGATCATTTTCTGCCACAAGCCATAAAGGTTGTGATTTCCATTTCCCGAGCAACATTGCTTTTTGTGTTGTGAGGCCGAGTTCCTTTGCTGTTCCGAAAGGCAGATCATTTTCCTGCCAATAAAGTGTCGATCCTTTGGTGAACAGCCAATATCCCTGATCTTCGGGCTGAATTGCTTTCATATTTTTCTCTTTTTGTTTCAAAAGTGCGGTCATTATAAAAGGGATTTTTCGGAAAAACGAATTTAATTTCTGTGATAAAAATAGCTAGTCAGTTTTCGTTGTGCTACACTAGCAACCTGTTTTTCTCTTTAAAATTAGGAATGACAAATGTCTTTTTTCTCTTTTGCTTTTTTAGAAAATGCGATGTCTTTTCAAGGTTATTTTAAATATATCGCCATTTTTGTCTCGTTAGGTGCATTGCTTGTGGTGACAAGCTTATATTTGCGTCATCGGTTACAAACCAAATATCGTGATCTCAGTATTATTTTCCTTTTATTAATCATTTTCTTGCTCGGTGTGCAATATAACCAATATGAGCGAAGTGAAGTCTATACAGCTGATACCTCTCGCGTGGTGACATTTTTAAATTCGGTGAAAGACAGTCAAAATTTGCAGAAAGAAGATATTCGTACCAATAGCCGTACATTAACGAACGGCATGATTTTAAATATTCGGGATCAGTATTTCGAAGTCCATTTTAATAATGATTTTTCAGCGTATACCTTATCCCCAATTAACTTAGTAAACCCGAATGTTACTGTGATTGATAAGGAGGATAAATAATGGATGGCTACACATTATTAGGCTTGAAATTGGCCATGGGTATTATTGGACTGGTACTCCAAATTAACTTAATGGGAAAAGGTAACCTTGCACCGACCTCCGCGATGGATCAGGTACAAAACTATGTGCTAGGTGGCATTATTGGTGGTGTGATTTATAGCGATAGTATTGGGGTATTCCAGTTCTCTCTCGTGCTCGTGCTTTGGACATTATTGGTTTTTACCCTCCGTTTTATCAAAAATCATAACAAATTAGTTAAATCTTTGATTGATGGTAAACCTGTTTGGGTGATTTCAAACGGTAAGGTCAAAACCGCTGAATGTATGAAAAACGGTATTGCTGCCCATGACCTCATGTTTAAGTTACGTGCAGCCGGTATCTATGAAATCAAAACGGTTAAACGTGCGGTATTCGAACAAAATGGGCAACTCTCGATTATTCAATACGGCGATGATAACTTACGTTATCCATTAATTGTTGATGGACAATTAGATGATGATATTTTAGACATTATTGATCGTGATGAAGAATGGGTTAAAGCCGAGTTAGAAAAACAGAACCTAACAGTTGAGCAAGTGTATATTGGCGAATATTTGAATGGTCAGTTAGTGACACATTTATATGAAAACAAATAAAAAAAGACCGCACCTTAAAAGTGCGGTCTTTTTTGTTTCATTTTAACCCACGACGAAAGGTAAGTAACCAGCTCTAATCGCAAAAGGAATTGAAGTAATAATCACTCCAAGGACTAAGACGAGTACTAACAATGCTTTACCGCCCCACACTCTGTATGGCAAGTTAGGATGAATCGCACGTGCTTTCCAAACTAATGCTACCGGTAAAACCACTGCGTAGAACGCGAACATTTGACCAGCATAACCCAGAGCGAGAATAAAACCTTCCGGATAGAAAAGGGAGAAAAGCACTGGGGGAATAAAGGTCATTAAACCTAATGAAATACGCCCTGCATGAATATTAAAAGATTGCTTGAGCAAGTCTTCAATACATTCTAATAAGCCTAATGCCACCCCTAAGAATGAGGTGACCAACGCCAAAGTGGAGAAGATTTTTACCGCATTCGCAATAATTGGGCTTTGGGTGATTTCTAAGGTTGCTTTCACTAAGCCATTTAATGTGGCGTCTTCACGTAAAATTTGTAAGAACTCATTTTGGCTGAGTAAGCCGTGCGTCGAAAGTTGCCACAAAAAGTAAGCAAATAATGTGATGCCAGAACCCACTAAAATTGCAATGCGTAAGGATTTCACATTACCGTCTAAGTATTTATTTAAGCTAGGAATCGAGCCGTGGAAGCCAAATGCCGTGAAAAATACAGGGCTTGCAGAAATAATTAAGGCATTATCAATCGGCATCGCCATTAAGTTATCAAATTTAATGTTTGGTAACATTAATGCGAGCACTAAGATAAAAGTGGCAATCATCACAAAGAATAGGACACGGTTAATTTTATCCACACTGTGTGTACCGATGACAATAAAACTACCGAAGAAAATGGTGAATACAAGCACCGCGATTTTGTTCATGGTGTCTTTATCGCCCATGGCTGGGAGTAAATCCATTAATAAGGAACCACCACCACTTACATAAGCAGCAATTAAGGCATATAAAAAGACAATTAAAACAGCGGTGGAAATAATTCGCCCCGCTTTACCAAAATATTGTGCAGCAAGTGTGCCGATCCCCGCATCGCTGTCAGCAGTTTGATACAGTTCCACGAATAACAATGCGGTGAATGTGAGTACCGCCCACAAGCCAATTAATAAGAAAACCGTCGCCGTTAAGCCAATCCCTGCTGAGGTGAGCGGCATTGCCAACATCCCCGCACCAATCATGGTTCCTGCCACAAGCAAGGTACTTCCCACAGTCTTGTTCATTTTACTTTCCTTTGATTGTAATAATTAATTTACGATGATTGTATTTTAATCTTTACAGTGTGTAAAGTGGAGAAAACAAATTTCTTCTACAAAATGTACGGTAGAAATGACCGCACTTTCCCGATAAAATAACCGGCAAATCAATTAAGACGAGAGACAATAGTAGGAGAGCGCTTATGATTTATAGTATGACAGCCTTTGCACGCCTTGAAATCAAGAAAGATTGGGGCGATGCAGTTTGGGAAATTCGTTCGGTTAACCAACGTTATTTGGAAAACTTTTTCCGCTTGCCAGAGCAATTCCGAGGTTTAGAAAATGCTTTGCGTGAGAAACTTCGTCAAAATCTCACTCGTGGTAAAATTGAATGTTCATTGCGTATTGATAGCAAAAAACAAACAGTGGCTGAACTCAATTTAAATAAAGAGTTGGCGAATCAAGTAATCCAATCTTTACAATGGATTAAAGCGCAAGCAGGTGAGGGCGAAATCAATTTGGCAGATGTATTGCGTTATCCTGGCGTGGTAGAAGCGGCTGAACAAGATTTAGATGCAATCAGTCAAGATTTGTTGACAGCTTTTGATGAGTTGTTGGTGGAATTTATTGCAATGCGTGGACGTGAAGGCGAAAAATTGCAAGCCATTATTCAACAGCGTCTTGATGGTATTACGGTAGAAGCTGAAAAAGTGCGGTCACAAATGCCGGCGGTTTTACAATGGCAGCGTGAGCGTTTATTGCAACGTTTTGAAGAAGCGAAAATTCAACTTGATCCACAACGTGTCGAACAAGAAATGATTTTATTGGCGCAACGTGTGGATGTGGCGGAAGAATTAGATCGTCTGCAAATGCATGTGAAAGAAACCAACAATATCTTGAAAAAAGGTGGGGCAGTGGGTCGTAAACTAGATTTTATGATGCAAGAGCTCAATCGTGAATCTAACACGTTGGCATCAAAATCCATTAATGCTGATATCACCGCTTCTGCTGTGGAATTAAAAGTATTAATCGAACAAATGCGTGAGCAAATTCAAAACCTTGAATAGGGAAAATCATGTCAACATTTATTTCATTAAACCACTATGATTTGGTGGAAGTAGCTGGCGTGGATGCGGAGAAATATCTGCAAGGCCAATTAACTTGTGATGTAGTGCATTTAGCAGCTGGTGCTTCAACGCTTACAGCCCATTGCGATCCTAAAGGCAAAATGAATTCGTTATTCCGCTTAATTAAGCTTTCAGCAGAGCAGTTTTTGATTTTAATGCCGAAAGCTTTATTGGCTCCACTCGATCATTTGAAAAAATATGCGGTGTTTTCAAAAGTGACTTTTCAAGTACTGGATTGGCAAATTGTCGGCTTAATTGGTGAAAAGTGCGGTCGAATTCAAGCGCAAATTACCTTGGATATTGATGAAAATCGCACAATTTTGCTCAATCCTACACCGTTAGATGTCACCTTTAATGGCGATGAAAAACAATGGCTTTGTGCGGATATTCAAGCGGGCTTACCAAGCTTGAGTGCGGAAACACAAAATGAATTTATCCCACAGGCATTGAATCTACAAGCTATCGAACAAGCGATTTCTTTTACTAAAGGCTGTTATATCGGGCAGGAAACTGTCGCGCGAGCCAAATATCGTGGTGCCAATAAACGTGCGATGTATGTGTTTTCGGGGGAAACCACGGTTACACCGAAAATCGGCAGCGAAATAGAAATGCAGTTAGAAACAGCTTGGCGTAAAACAGGGACAATCGTCAGTGCGGTCAATTTTGACGGCGTGTTATGGTTGCAAGTGGTGATGAATAATGATTTAGAAGAAGGGACGCATTTCCGTTTACCTGAAGATGGATCCGTTCTGAAAATTGAACCGTTACCTTATTCCATCAATAGCTAAAAATCTAGTATAAGTATCATCTATGATGAAAAGAGAGAACCTCAATGTTCTCTCTTTTTTTATTTTTTTAAAATCCGCTATAATTCTGAAAAACTCACGAATTAAATACTATGACTTATTATCTTGGCATTATGTCTGGCACCAGCCTTGATGGGGTGGACATTGCCCTTACTGACATCCAATCTAATCAAACCAAATTAATTGCGGCAGATTTCACGCCGATGCCGGCAAATTTACGCGAAAAAGTAACCGCACTTATTCAATCTGGCGAAACTACGCTACAAGCATTGGGTGAACTTGATCACCAATTTGGTTTGCTCTATGCAGATTGTGTAAATGCCTTTTTACATAAATACCAGTTAAAACCAGAGCAGATCGAAGCCATTGGTTGCCATGGTCAAACAGTGTGGCATTCCCCAAAAGGTCAATTTCCGTTTACCATGCAAATCGGTGATATGAATTTATTAGCCGCTAAAACAGGCATTACGGTTGTTGGTGATTTGCGCCGTAAAGATATGGCGTTTGGTGGACAAGGGGCGCCTTTAGTACCCGCTTTTCATCAAGCGGTCTTTTTTGATCCTCATTGGGCTACAGTTGTGCTTAATATTGGCGGTATTAGTAATGTATCCTTATTGATACCCGAACAGCCAGTCATTGGCTTTGATACGGGAACCGGCAATACCTTGCTCGACCAATGGATCGAAAAACATCAAGGTAAAGCTTACGACAAAAATGGTGAATGGGCGGTTTCAGGTCAAGTGAATCCAGATTTGTTAGCGGCATTATTAGATGAAGATTTCTTTCAACTGCCACCACCGAAAAGTACCGGACGTGAATTATTTAATTTGGTTTGGTTAGAGAATAAAATTCAAAAAATAGCAGAAAAAACGACCGCACTTTTACCACAAGATGTGCAAGCCACCTTGGCTGAATTTACCGTGCAAAGCATTGTTTTATCAATTAATAATATTCAGACGACATTGCCATGCAGATTACTTGTTTGTGGTGGTGGCGCTAAAAATCAGGCGATCATGAATGGTTTAAAACAGGCATTACCAAATTGGCGTATTCAATTGACGACAGAATTAAATCTTGATATCGATTATGTGGAAGCAGCAGCTTTTGCTTGGTTGGCTTATCGTCGTATGCATAATTTACCCGCTAATTTGCCGAGTGTGACGGGTGCCACAAGTGCGGTCAGTTTAGGGGCGATTTTTCCAAAGGAATAAACCATGGCAGAGAATTTATTACAAACCCTTTCAACTTTAATTACTGAACAACGGAATCCCAATTCTATGCATGTAGATAGCTTGTCTGCATTGGAAATTGTGCAGTTAATGAATCAGGAAGATAAACAAGTGCCTTTGGCAATTGAAAAATGTTTACCTCAAATTGCCCAAGCGGTCGAATGTATTGTTGCTGCATTTCAACAAGGTGGTCGATTAGTCTATATTGGCGCCGGAACTAGCGGTCGATTGGGGGTATTAGATGCCTCTGAATGCCCGCCAACTTTTGGTGTATCACCTGAAATGGTGAAAGGTATTATTGCCGGCGGCGAGCGCGCATTACGTCATCCAATTGAAGGGGCGGAAGACAGTAAAGAACAAGCCGTGATTGACTTACAAACCATTCAATTTTCCTCAAAAGATGTGTTGGTGGGTATTGCTGCAAGTGGACGAACACCTTATGTGATTGGTGCATTGGAATATGCGAAAAGTTTAGGTTCAGCGACGGTTTCGATTGCGAGTAACCCGAATTCAGCGATGGCAAATATTGTGGATATTGCCATTGATACGGTAGTAGGACCTGAAGTGCTGACGGGTTCGAGCCGTTTAAAATCAGGCACAGCACAAAAATTAGTACTGAATATGCTGACTACGGCTTCTATGATCTTAATGGGTAAATGCTATCAAAACTTAATGGTGGATGTTCAGGCAAGTAATGAAAAGCTGAAAGCTCGTGCCATTCGTATCGTCATGCAAGCCACGGATTGTGATAAAGCACTCGCAGAAGAGACATTAAAGCTTGCCGATCAAAATGCGAAATTAGCGATTATGATGATTCTGAGTGGATTAGATCGTGCGCAAGCAGAGGCTTTATTAGAAAAACATCAGGGCAAGTTACAACTTGCATTGGAATAAGCAAAAATAAAACGCTAGGCATCAAACCTAGCGTTTTTTATTATTTAATAGTTTGCTCAATTAGCAATCTTGTTTGCCGTAAGCATCTTGACGCAGAATTTGGCGAACGCCTTCATCAAATTGAGCTAAAACGTGATCCGCGTCTTTTGGATCTTTACCGCGAGCATCAAGATAGAACTTGATTTTCGGCTCAGTACCAGATGGGCGAACGATTAAGCGGCTACCGTTTTCTAATACGAATACAAGGATGTCGCTTTGGCGATCAGTTTTAGTGTGGTCGATGAATTGTGCCACTTTAACACCACCTACTTCAGCTGGCGGCGTATTACGAAGTGCGGCCATTAATTTACCAATTTCAGATAAATCGCTTACACGGATAGAAATTTGACCACTTACATAAGCACCGAATTCTTGTGTGAAGTCATTGGCGTAATCCGCTAAGGTTTTACCTTGTGCTTTTAAGTGACGCACTAAATCTAAGAATACGATCGCTGCTGAAATACCGTCTTTATCGCGTACTTTATCTGGGTCAACTAGGTAACCAAGCGCTTCTTCGAAACCGAATAATAAACCTTGAACTTTACCGATGTATTTGAAACCGGTTAAGGTTTCTTCTGATTGGAAGCCGTATTTTTTCGCAATTTCAGCAAGCGCTGGAGAAGATACTAAAGAGCACGCTAATACGCCTTTCTCACCTTTTGCATGATATTGTTTTGCTAAATACCAACCTAAGAAACAACCTACTACGTTACCGTGTAAAGGTTTCCAGTTACCTTGTGCATCTGGAACCGCCACCGCTAAACGGTCTGCATCAGGGTCATTAGCAATAATGAATTCCGCATTGTGTTCTTTTGCTACTTTAATCGCTAAATCTAAGGCACCTTTTTCTTCTGGGTTAGGGAAGTTTACTGTTGGGAATGTGCCATCTGGCCATACTTGTTCCGCCACAATATGAGGTTGTGGAAGACCGGCTTTGGTTAAGGTTTTACTTAAAACTTCATAGCCTACACCGTGCATTGCGGTATAAACGTAGTTAATGTCTGCTTCTGGTTCTTTCGCAAGAGAAGCGGTTTTTTCGATATAAGCGTTAACCACTTCATCATCTAATACGACATAATCTTGGCTACGAGGTAAATCTTTTACATTACCTGCTGCCACTTTGTCGATTAATGCGGCGATATCTTTATCTGCAGGAGAAACGATTTGGCCACCGCCGTTCGCTTTACCTAAATACACTTTATAACCGTTATCTTCTGGTGGGTTGTGACTTGCTGTCACCATCACACCTGCTGTGGTATCAAAATATTGAATTGCGTAAGCTAATACTGGCGTTGGTAATTTACGTGGAAGCAAATAAGCTTTCA
>NZ_KV801005.1:392920-420638 GCF_001810345.1 Haemophilus sp. HMSC061E01 | reverse complement strand
GCCTGCTCCCGCCATGATTTCAGCGGTGTCACGTGCGAAAACATCAGAGTTTTTACGACCATCATAACCAATCACGATAGAAGGTTGTTTGTCGTAATCTTTTAAATAATCCGCTAAACCGCCTGCTGCCTGTGCCACTAAAACACGGTTCATCCCCATAGGGCCTGCTTGTAATGGTCCACGAAGCCCCGCCGTACCAAATTGTAAACGACCATTAAAGCGCGCTTGTAATTCAGTTTTTGCTTTTTCATCACCGTTTTTCGCCGCCGTTAAAAGTGCGGTTAATTCTGCATGAGTTTCTGCATCAGGATCTTGGTTTAACCAGTTTTGTGCAATATCAAAAAGCGTTGTCATGATGTTTTCTCCTTGTAAAAACTAATTCTTGTTAGACTAGCTGAAAATGACTTTAATTTAAATGACTATTTTGCTTTTTTACTGAAAATTTAAGCTTTTTTTGATCGCAACCGTTTTCTCTTGATATAAAAACGGCGTAAAAAATATTTACGCCGTGAGAGTGATATAAATTTATATAAAATAATAAAAATTAGAGAAGAAGGGCAGAACCCCATTTAATAATATCAAAGAAGAATTTGTTTTGATTGGTTGCAATACCATCACCCGTTTTCTTCAATGTGCCGTCATCATTTTTCGTTTCATCTACCATGCCATTTACATACTGGCCTTTCACCACATCTAAGTCTTCTTTTGCCTGAGTACGTAAGATTTGGCAAGCTTTTGGTTCTAATGCATCGACATCACCAATTTCTGCGCGGAATTTCTTAAATTGATAGGTCGCATAATTCATCGATTTTTCATCTTTTTGAATCATTTTTACATAATCTTCACCGATAATTTTTTCTAACGGATAGAAAAAAACATATTGGGAATGAATATAGCTATCTTCTTTTGCAAAATGTTGTTGCTGAATACGGGTTAAATTCGGATAGATACATTGTTCAGCTTGTTTACTCGCTGTAGCCCATGCTTTCGCATTCTCATCTGAAAGGAGATAATCAGCTTGTGCGAATTCAGCCGGAATAGTTGATTGTGATGAACCGAATAAACTACAAGCATTTAATAACATAATGCTGCTTAAAAAAATAAATTTTTTCACTTAAATTTCCTTATAACATCTAGAATGGCAAAATTTTAGCAACAACAATCTGATTGTAAAGTGATTCTCTAATTGAGAAGTGATTTTCTTTCCCGAACTAAAAAACTTCCGCTATAATGACCGCACTTTTTACACTTATAAAGGAAAGAACAATGCAAAATCCAAAAGATGATATTTTATATGCACCAGTTGAGTGGGTTGATCATAGCGAAGGTTATACTGATATTCGTTTCCACAAATCGACAGACGGTATTGCAAAAATCACCATTAATCGTCCAGAAGTGCGCAATGCATTTCGTCCTCAAACAGTTAAAGAAATGATCCATGCATTTTCTAACGCTCGTTTCGATGAAAAAATTGGCGTGATTGTATTAACTGGTGAAGGCGAAAAAGCATTCTGTTCTGGTGGTGACCAAAAAATTCGTGGTGACTACGGCGGTTACAAAGATGAAAGCGGTGTGCATCATTTAAATGTATTGGATTTCCAACGTGATATTCGTACTTGTCCAAAGCCAGTGGTAGCAATGGTGGCTGGATATGCAATTGGTGGCGGCCACGTACTTCATATGTTATGTGATCTAACCATTGCAGCAGAGAATGCGATTTTTGGTCAAACGGGTCCTAAAGTAGGTTCATTTGACGGTGGCTGGGGTGCAAGCTATATGGCGCGTTTAGTTGGTCAGAAAAAAGCACGCGAAATTTGGTTCTTATGCCGTCAATATAATGCGCAAGAAGCATTAGATATGGGTTTAGTGAATACTGTCGTGCCTTATGCTGATTTAGAAAAAGAAACCGTGCGTTGGTGTCGTGAAATGTTACGTAACAGCCCAATTGCATTACGTTGCTTGAAAGCTGCATTAAATGCAGACTGCGATGGTCAATCTGGTTTACAAGAACTCGCGGGTAACGCAACCATGTTGTTCTATATGACTGAAGAAGGTCAAGAAGGTCGTAACGCGTTTAACGAAAAACGCGCACCAGACTTCAGTAAATTCAGACGTAATCCTTAATTTGAACATAAAAGTGCGGTTAAAAATCAGTGTGTTTTTAACCGCACTTTTGTCATCAAGGAGAATAAGATGGAAACCAAATCATTTAATCTTTATCGTTATTCTATTCCCGTCGATAGCCAATTAATTTTACGTGGACGATTTTTAAAACGCCGAGAAGGCTTGATTGTGCGTGTTGCTTGTAGCCGTGATGGTTGGGGAGAAATTGCCCCTTTACCTGGTTTTAGCGAAGAAACCATCGAACAAGCACAAGAGCAAGCCATTGAATGGCTGACGAATTGGTGTCATGCAAGCTGCGATGCGCCAAGAGTTCCCCTTGACGGTTGTTATCCTTCTGTTGCTTTCGGTATTAGCACGGCGATGGATGAGATGAAACGTTATTTAAATGAGGAAGGTAACTATCACTCCGCACCTTTGTGCTATGGCGATCCTGATGAGTTATATACAGAACTTAATCAAATGCCAGGTGACAAAGTGGCTAAAATCAAAGTCGGCATGTATGAAGCGAATCGTGATGGTTTGATTACGGATATGTTTCTTGAAGCCATTCCTGATTTGCAATTACGTCTAGATGCGAATCGTCAATGGACCTTGGAAAAGGCGTTAAAATTTGCGGAGAAAGTAAAACCACAACATCGTTCTCGTATTCAATTTTTGGAAGAGCCTTGTAAAACACGTGAAGAGAGCCGCCAATTTGCTACTCAAACAGGCATTAATATTGCTTGGGATGAAAGTGTACGTGAGCCAGATTTTCTTGTAGAAAATGAACCGCACTTAAGTGCCATTGTGATTAAACCAACACTAGTTGGTTCGCTACAAGATTGTCAAAAGCTGATTGCACAAGCACATAGTTTAGGCATAAAAGCAGTGATTAGCTCGAGCATTGAAAGTAGTCTAGGATTGACACAACTTGCTCGTATTGCGGCACAATATACACCCAATGTGACCCCAGGATTAGATACGTTAAATTTGATGCAACATCAAGTATTACGTGCGTGGCCAGGCTCAGATTTACCGCTAATTGATTTAAATTCAGAATTTATTACCAAAATCGTCTAGAGATAAGACCACCATTACACAAAAAATCGCTATAATTCGCACAAGTTAAAGGATGTGAAAATGTCAAAAAAATTCAATATTTTGCTGTTAAATGGCCCGAACTTAAATATGTTGGGTGCAAGGGAGCCGAAACATTATGGTTCGCTTTCGTTATCTGCCATTGAAGAAAATGTGGCAAAACTTGCGGCGCAGCATGATGTGAATTTGGCGTGTTTTCAAGCAAATAGCGAAGAAAAGTTAATCGATAAGATTCATCAAAGTTTTCAGAAAGTGGATTTTATTTTAATTAACCCAGCAGCTTATACGCATACCAGTGTTGCATTGCGTGATGCATTGCTTGCTGTGTCAATTCCTTTTGTTGAAATCCATTTGTCTAATGTACATAAGCGCGAGCCATTCCGTCACCATTCTTACTTTAGTGATGTGGCTGAAGGGGTGATTTGTGGCTTAGGTGCGAAAGGCTATGAGTTTGCTCTCCAATTCGCGTTAGATTTTTTAAATAAAAAAGCATAAAATTTCACAAAATTTACAGATTTTCGCAGAAATTTATCGCAAAGTTCATGATTTTGCGGTAATCTTGCCGACACAAAAAACAGGTTTCAAAATGACCGCACTTTGGAAATCAATTCTGAAAGTGCGGTTAGCAATTCATTATTATTTTTAGGAAGAACGTATGGACATTCGTAAAATCAAAAAACTGATTGAATTAGTAGAAGAATCGGGTATCACTGAATTAGAAGTGCAAGAAGAAGAAGGTACAGTACGTATTAGTCGTGCGGCACCAGCTGTTGCACCTGCTGCAATTCAATATGCAGCAGCCCCTGTCGCACCGGTTGCGGCTCCTGCTGCTGCGCCAGCACCTGCAGCGGCTGCACCTGCGGAAGCACCAGCCGCTGAAGTGTCTGGTCACCAAGTACGTTCACCAATGGTGGGTACATTCTATCGTAGCCCAAGTCCAGAAGCGAAAGCTTTCGTGGAAGTGGGACAAACTGTCAAAATAGGCGATGCGCTTTGTATCGTTGAAGCAATGAAAATGATGAACCGTATCGAAGCTGATAAAGCTGGTGTGGTTAAAGCAATCTTAGTAAATGATGGCGAAGCGGTTGAATTTGATCAACCATTGATCGTTATCGAATAATCCCTATCAATCTGAAATGGCGAGCTTTCTCGCCATTTTTTCACCCAAGTGGAAATTGTTATGTTAGAAAAAGTTGTGATTGCTAACCGTGGTGAAATTGCACTGCGTATTTTGCGTGCCTGTAAAGAATTAGGCATTAAAACTGTGGCGGTTCACTCTACCGCTGACCGTGATTTAAAACACGTATTACTTGCAGATGAAACAGTTTGTATCGGACCTGCGCCATCTGTAAAAAGTTATTTAAATATTCCTGCGATTATTGCTGCAGCAGAAGTAACCGGTGCGGATGCGATTCACCCTGGTTATGGTTTCCTTTCTGAAAACGCAGATTTTGCAGAGCAAGTTGAGCGTTCTGGTTTTATTTTTATTGGTCCAACAGCGGACGTTATTCGTTTAATGGGGGATAAAGTTTCTGCGATTAAAGCAATGAAAAAAGCAGGCGTGCCTTGCGTACCTGGTTCAGATGGCCCAGTAGGTAGCGATATCGCGAAAAATAAAGAAATTGCAAAACGTATTGGCTATCCAATTATTATCAAGGCGTCTGGTGGTGGCGGTGGTCGTGGTATGCGCGTGGTACGTAGCGAAGATGCACTTGAAGAATCCATTGCGATGACAAAAGCAGAAGCAAAAGCAGCGTTTAACAATGATATGGTTTACATGGAAAAATATTTAGAAAATCCACGCCATATTGAAATTCAAGTTTTAGCTGATACGCATGGTAATGCAATCTATCTTGCTGAGCGTGATTGTTCAATGCAGCGTCGTCACCAAAAAGTTGTAGAAGAAGCGCCAGCACCAGGTATTACCGAAGAAGTTCGTCGTGATATCGGTTCTCGTTGTGCGAAGGCTTGTGTTGAAATTGGCTATCGCGGTGCAGGTACATTTGAATTCTTATATGAAAATGGTGAGTTCTATTTCATCGAAATGAATACTCGTATTCAAGTAGAGCATCCAGTAACAGAAATGATTACTGGTGTGGATTTGGTGAAAGAACAATTGCGTATTGCAGCTGGTTTACCACTTTCTTATAAACAAGAAGATATTAAAGTGAAAGGTCATGCAATTGAATGTCGTATCAATGCAGAAGATCCAAAAACATTCTTACCATCTCCAGGTAAAGTGGCACACTTGCACTCACCAGGTGGTTTAGGCGTTCGTTGGGATTCTCATGTGTATGGTGGTTATACCGTTCCTCCGCATTATGATTCTATGATCGCAAAATTAATTACATACGGTGATACTCGTGATGTAGCAATCCGTCGTATGCAAAATGCATTATCAGAGACGATCATTGATGGTATCAAAACCAATATCCCACTTCATGAACTCATTCTTGAAGATGAAAACTTCCAAAAAGGTGGCGCAAATATCCACTATTTAGAGAAGAAATTAGGAATGTATGATTAATTTATAATTTTCTAGGCAAAGGCAGAATATTTCTGCCTTTTTTGTTTGTCGTTTAATATAATTATTGACGTTAAAGTATTCTAACGGGAGTTCATAATGGATTTATCACAACGGTATAAGCTAGCGGCTAAGGAAGCTCGCTGGGCATTAGGATTAGCTATTTTTTATGTAATTGGATGGTGTATTTGTGCTTATTTACCCAAAGACTCACCTGGGCCGATAGGTTTTCCGTTATGGTTTGAATTATCCTGTATTTATTTACCCATTTTGTTTGTTGTCATTGGATATTGGATTGTCAAAATTGTCTTTTTAGATATCCCGCTAGATGTTGAGTCAAAGGAGAATAAATAATGAATTTAGGTATTATTCTCCCCTTAGTCATCTATTTAGTCTTCATCTTTGGCGCAGCATTATTTGCTTATGTAAAACGTAGTAAAGGGGATTTCCTTACCGAGTATTATGTGGGAAATCGTTCCATGACGGGCTTTGTTCTTGCGATGACAACGGCTTCCACTTATGCCAGTGCGAGTTCTTTTGTTGGTGGACCAGGGGCTGCCTATAAATATGGGCTAGGTTGGGTATTACTCGCCATGATCCAAGTGCCAGCTGTGTGGTTAGCCTTAGGTGCATTGGGCAAAAAGTTTGCATTACTTTCTCGCGAAACCAATGCACTCACCATCAATGATCTATTTCTCTATCGTTATAAAAATAAATATCTCGTTTGGATTTCCAGTCTAGCATTGTTGCTTGCCTTCTTTGCTGCCATGGTTGTGCAATTTATTGGTGGGGCGAGATTGCTCGAAACCACGATAGGGATTCCTTATACTCATGCGTTACTTATTTTTGCCTTAACTGTTGGCATTTATACATTTATTGGTGGTTTCCGAGCGGTCGTATTAACCGATACGATTCAAGGTACGGTAATGATTTTGGGTACAATCGTGCTGTTAGTCGGGGTTGTTTACCATCTCGGTGGTGTAGAAAGTGCGGTCAATAAATTAACTGAAATTGATCCGAGTTTAATAAGCCCTTACGGTCCGAATGAGATGCTTGATTTTCAATTTATGGCCTCATTTTGGATTTTAGTTTGTTTTGGTGTGGTTGGTTTACCGCATACAGCAGTCCGCTGCATGGCTTTCAAAGATAGTAAAGCCTTACATCGAGGCATGCTTATTGGGACGATTGTCCTTTCAGTCATTATGTTTGGTATGCACTTGGCGGGCGCCTTAGGTCGTGCGGTTGTACCTGATTTAACGGTATCAGATAAAGTCATTCCAACCTTAATGTTGGAAGTGCTTCCGCCAATTGTTGCAGGGATTTTCTTAGCCGCACCGATGTCTGCGATTATGTCCACAGTCGATGCACAACTGATTCAATCCTCTTCAATCTTTGTGAAAGACTTATATCTTGCAAGCAAACCTGAAGCCGCGAAGAATGAAAAACGAATTAGCCGTATTTCATCAGTCATCACGCTTATTTTATCTGCCTTGTTAATTCTCGCTGCACTCAATCCACCAGATATGATTATTTGGTTGAATTTGTTTGCTTTTGGGGGATTAGAAGCAGCATTTCTTTGGGTGATTGTATTGGGTATTTATTGGGATAAAGCAAATGCAGCAGGGGCAATAAGTTCAATGGTGGTGGGGTTAAGCAGTTATGTGCTGCTGACTCAATTTGGTATCAAACTATTTGGTTTTAATGCGATTGTGCCTGCACTTGTATTTGGTTTGATTGCTTTCATCTTGGGTAACCAATTCGGCACAAAAAAATAGTAAAAATGGACCGCTCTTTATGGTTTATCAAATCCTAGCATTGTTTATTTGGAGTAGTTCCTTTGTTGCCGCTAAATACACCTTTACAATGATGGACACCATTTTGATGATCCAAGCCCGTTTATTAATGGCGGCGATTATTGTGATGCCACTCTTTTTTCGTCGTTGGAAAGGCGTGTCTAAACCGATGAGAAAACAGCTTTGGTGGCTAGGTTTTTTCAATTATACCGCGACCTTTTTGCTGGGATTCATTGGTTTAAAATATACAAGCGCGGCGAGTGCAACGACCATGATTGGATTAGAACCATTATGTGTGATTTTCATTGGGCATTTTTTCTTTCAAGATCGTGCGCAATGGTATCATTGGTTGTGTGGGGCTTTTGCCTTTTTAGGCGTGGCCATTTTAATTCTAGGCGGGCAGGGCAATGAAGGCGCAAGTGAAATTAGCTTATTGGGTTGCTCCTTAGTGGTGGCGGCAAGTATTGTGTTTGCTTGTTGCTTGCGTTGGACGAAAAAAGTGGTGGCAACGGTTTCAGCACAAGCCTATACATCCATTTCGATTGTGTTAGCAAGCATCACCATGCTGCCATTTACTTTATTGCTGACGGAAAACTGGGATATCCATTTTAACTGGCTTGGTTTCTTCGGTTTGATTTATCTCGGTGTAGTATGTAGTTGGTTTGCCTTTTGGTTGTGGAATAAAGGCTTAAATTCGGTGGATGCAAAAATCTCGGGAATTTTGACCGCACTTGAGCCGATTTTTGGTGTCTTTTTGGCAGTATTATTACTCAACGAAGAGGTTTCACTTGTTTCAGCGCTTGGGATTATCATTATTGTGGTTTCAGCCCTAGGCGTAAGCTTATTACCCAGATGGTTACATAAAGAAATTAATTAAAAGGAAAAGAAGATGGCGTGGATTCAAATTCGCTTAAATAGTACAAATGAAAAAGCTGAGAAAATTAGCGATTTTTTAGAAGAAATCGGCTCAGTTTCGGTCACATTTATGGATAGCCAAGATACACCGATTTTTGAACCACTTCCAGGCGAAACACGTTTGTGGGGAAATACGGATGTGATTGCATTATTTGATGCAGAAACCGATATGAATGAAATTGTGAGTTTGCTTAAACAAGCACATCATTTAGATGAAAACACCGCTTACAAAATTGAGCAAATCGAGGATAAAGATTGGGAACGTGAATGGATGGATAACTTCCACCCAATGCAATTTGGTCAACGTTTATGGATTTGCCCAAGCTGGCGTGAAGTGCCGGATCAAAATGCGGTTAATGTGATGCTTGATCCTGGTTTAGCTTTTGGGACAGGTACACACCCAACAACTGCACTTTGTTTAGAGTGGTTAGATGGTTTAGATTTAACAGGCAAAACAGTGATCGATTTTGGCTGTGGCTCCGGAATTCTTGCCATTGCTGCTCTTAAATTAGGGGCTAAAAATGCAATCGGTATTGATATCGATCCACAAGCAATTCTCGCCAGTCGAAATAATGCAGAACAAAATGGGGTGGCGGATCGTCTTCAACTTTTCTTATCCGATGATAAACCTGCAGATTTAAAAGCGGATGTCGTTGTGGCGAATATTCTTGCGGGGCCATTGAAAGAACTTTATCCGATTATTTCTCAACTAGTGAAAGAGAGCGGTGATCTTGGATTATCGGGTATTTTAGAAACTCAAGCAGAATCGGTATGTGATGCTTATACACAATCCTTTGATTTAGATCCTGTGGCGGTGAAAGAGGAATGGTGCCGTATTACAGGTAAATTAAAATTGGCTTAATTTCTTTTTGTCAATTAAAAAAAGTGCATTTTTTGAACAAATTTCCCTTTGCAAAAAAACGAAAAATGCGTAATATAGCACCCCTTGTCGGTTGCTATTGTGGCCTGACTTGCTGGAGATAGGACTTGTAATTGGGGATAACATAAAATGCGAATTGGTTCTTATGAATTAAAAAATCGTATTTTATTGGCACCCATGGCAGGTATCACGGATCAACCTTTTCGACGTTTATGTGCCCATTATGGCGCGGGATTAACGTTTTCAGAGATGATGTCCACCAACCCACAAGTTTGGCATACAGAGAAATCGAAACTTCGTTTAGCACATAGTGAAGAGCTAGGATTAAATGCGGTGCAAATCGCAGGTTCTGATCCTTTAGAAATGGCCCAAGCTGCAGCAATTAATGTAGCCTATGGTGCTGAAATTATCGACATCAATATGGGCTGTCCCGCAAAGAAAGTAAATCGAAAACTGGCGGGATCTGCACTGCTTCAATTTCCCGATTTAGTGGAAAAAATTTTGAAAGAGGTCGTGAATGCCGTTGATGTGCCTGTGACGTTAAAAATTCGCACAGGTTGGGATAAAGCAAATCGAAACTGTGTGCAAATCGGCAAAATTGCAGAACAATCTGGTATTCAAGCTTTAACCATTCACGGGCGGACGAAAGAATGCCTATTTGAAGGGGAAGCGGAATACGACAATATTCGAGCAGTCAAACAATCAATTTCAATTCCTGTTATTGCGAATGGTGATATTGATTCTGCCTCGAAAGCGAAAAAGGTACTTGAGTATACAGGTGCTGATGCAATAATGATCGGTCGTGCCGCACTAGGCAATCCATGGCTTTTTCAAGCCGTCGAGGCTTTAGTTGAACATGATTCGATAATTCAAACTCCAAGTTTGCGTGAAAAGTGCGGTCATATTTTGCGTCATATTCAGGAACTTCATGAGTTCTATGGTGAGCAAAAAGGCTATCGAATAGCCCGTAAGCACGTAGCTTGGTATTTACAGGGAATTCAACCCGATTCCGTTTTTAGACAGACTTTTAACGCAATTAATGAACCGAAAGAGCAGTTAATTGTGCTGGAAGATTTTTTAAATTCAATTTTGGATAAAGAAAAATGTTAGAACAACAACGTAGTCCGTCTGAAGCGTTAACCGTTTCAGTTTTAAACTCTCAATCACAAGTAACAAACAAACCATTACGTGATTCAGTAAAACAAGCTTTACGCAATTACTTATCACAATTAGATGGTCAAGATGTGAATGATCTTTACGAATTAGTATTAGCGGAAGTTGAACACCCGATGTTAGATATGATTATGCAATACACCCGCGGTAACCAAACCCGCGCAGCTAATATGCTCGGTATCAACCGTGGTACATTGCGTAAGAAATTGAAAAAATACGGTATGGGCTAATTAAAATTAGCAAAAAGAAAGGCGAACATCATGTTCGCCTTTTTATTTATTGAATGGTGAAACTAATTGGTACGCTTACTGAAGATGCAAATCCAGCAGGTTTTGGACCAACAGGTCTTGCACTTCTCACCGCTTCCAGTGCTGCGTTGTCTAAGCTTTCATCTCCAGAGGAGTTCGTTACTCGTTCTCCTGATAAGGAACCATCTGCCCCTACGCTAAAACTCACGCTCACAACACCTTGTTTACGCATCATCTTCGCTCGAGCAGGATAACGTTTGTGCCGTTCAATTTCACGTCGAATAGCTGCACGATAAGCATTTAGTTCATCCGTATTGGCGCCTGACCCACCTTGAACGCCATTTGTACCAGGTTGACCCGTAGTCGTCGCTTTAGAATTTGCCGTAGCCGTTGAATTAATATTCTTATCGCCAATCGGTAAATTCTTCGGCATTTCTACCGCTTTCTCTGCTTTTACCTCATTTTTAGGTTTTTCTTTTGGCTTCTCTTTCGGTTTTGGTTTCGGTTTTTCTATTGGTTTTTCTGGCTTTTTCTCAGGTTCTTTTTTCTTCTCAGGCTCTGGTTTCTTCGTTGGATCTGCGACAACTTCCTGTTTTTCAGGTTCCGGCTCTGCCTGTTGAGGTTCGGGTTCCGGCTCAGGAGCGGGTTCTTCCACTCTCATCCCTTGAATCATTTCCATTGATATTGTCGTGGATATTTCACCTGGAGCATTACTTGCAGCTTCACTTGGCTTATGCCAGTTCCAAAGCAATGCGCCTACAATGGCACCATGAATTAATAGAGAAATAAGCAAGCCTAATAGTGATCGTTTAGCTTGTTGGCTGTTCATTGTTTATGCCCTACTCCGACGCCTCCCACTGCTGGCGCATTTTTGCTCGAAATGCCTTTATCTTTCATCGAAACAATCGCGACATTTTTAATTTCGTTTTTCGATAACATGTCAGTAATCGTCACAAAATCTTGGAAAGAGGCGTCTGCATCAATTTTTAATGTAACTTTCTGATCTTTATTCCAACCCGCGATCTCTTTTTCAAGCGCTTCTTGCGATATAGGTTTGTCATTAAAATAAAGTTGTTTATCTGCCGTCACGGTCAATAATTTGGCTAATTCATCTGATTTGAATGCAACCGTTGAACTGGCTTTTGGCACATTGACTTGAATTTTTCCTTGAGAAATAAAGGATGCGGTGATCAACACTATCGCTAATAGCACCAACATAATGTCGATGAAAGGAATAATATTGATCTCATCAAATTTTTTCACGATTATTCCTTATCTTTTTGAGCGTTTAATACTTTCCATTTCAATAAGTTAACTTCTACTTTACGACCTAAACCGTTATAGAACATCATGGATGGAATCGCGACTAAAATACCTAGTGCGGTTGCTTTTAATGCAAGAGAGAGGTGCATCATGATTGCACCAGCATCTACGTCACCGCCAGCTTGGCCAATTTGATAGAAGGTTAATAAAATACCAATGACTGTTCCTAATAGACCGACATAAGGAGCGTTTGCGCCAACGGTTGAAATGGTCGTCATATTGCGATTTAAATCAATTTCAAGTGAATGGATATTGGAGTATTTAGCGACATTGACACGGCTTAAAAAGATAAAACGCTCAATTACAGTAGCAAGCATGATTACGCTCATAAGAAGTAAAAGCCCGATAATAATGTAATCACTATATTGTTCTAAAAACTCAAAAAGTTTTGGCATCTGATAGTCCTTTTATATGTAATAAAGAATACAAAATTAATTGATAATGAATTTCAATTAGATTGGGATTTTATCAAATGAAAAATAGAGCGTAAATATAAATTAGAAAAATGGCTATTTTTTTGACCGCACTTTGAGGTAAATCATAGAAAGTGCGGTTGTTTTGAGAGGGGATTTAAAGGGATTGCAGGTAATCTAAGACAACCTGATGATGTTCGCCTGTTTTGAATTTATCAAAAACGTGTTGAATTTTGCCTTGTTCATCAATGAGAAAGGTAATGCGATGAATACCATCATAAACACGGCCCATGAATTTCTTTTCTCCCCATACGCCAAATTGTTCTGCAACCTGGTGATCTTCATCAGAAAGTAAGGTGAAATTGAGTGCTTTTTTCTCTACAAATTGAGCCAGTTTTTTTGGTGCATCTGTGCTGATGCCTAAAATAATCACACCTAATTTTTCTAACTCGCTTTTAGCATCACGTAAACCGCAGGCTTGAGTTGTACAGCCTGGTGTTAAGGCTTTTGGATAAAAATACACGAGTACTTTTTTGCCTTTAAAGTCGCTAAGTGAAATTGGCTGATTGTCTTGATTTAAAAGGGTGAATTGCGGTGCTAAGTCACCCACTTGTAATGTTTTCATAAAAAATCCTTAAAAATGTAAAAAATGATTTGTAAATTCAAGCTATTTTAGCGATTATAACCAAATATTTTCAAATGTTATTGTTAAAACGCAAAATAGATGTAAATGGAGTACCTTATGACTACGCAAACCCCCTTATTTTCAGGCAGTATTGTTGCTTTAGTAACCCCGATGGATAACCACGGAAACATTGATTTTGAAACATTAGAAAAACTTATTGAGTTTCATATCAATGCGGGTACAGATTCGATTGTATCTGTGGGTACAACGGGAGAGTCCGCCACATTAAGTATTGAAGAAAATGTGAAAGTGATTGAAAAGACGGTTGAGTTAGCCAAAGGACGTATTCCAATTATTGCTGGCACCGGTGCAAATGCAACGAGCGAAGCCATTGTGATGACAAAATTATTACGTGATAGCGGTGTAGCCGGTTGTTTATCTGTTGTGCCTTACTACAATAAACCAACTCAAGAAGGCATGTTTCAACATTTTAAAGCGATTGCAGAATGTACGGATTTACCACAACTTCTTTATAACGTACCAGGTCGTACCGGTAGTGATATGAAACCTGAAACCGTAGCACGTTTGTCGCAAATTGAGAATATTGTGGGGATTAAAGAAGCCACAGGCGATTTAACTCGTATCACTACAATTAAAGAATTAGCCGGTAAAGATTTCATTGTGTTAAGTGGGGATGATGCTACAGGGCTAGAAGCGATGAAATTAGGTGCAGAAGGTGTCATTTCTGTGACAAATAACCTTGCTGCAAAAGACATGGCCGCGATGTGTCGCTATGCTTTAGCAGGTGATTTAGCAAAAGCGGAAGAAATTAATGCCCGCTTAATGCCTTTACACCAAGATTTATTTATTGAATCAAACCCAATTCCAGTAAAATGGGCTGCATATCGTTTAGGTTTAATTAAGACTCCGCATTTACGTTTACCACTTACTGTGTTAAGCGAAAGTGCGCAAGTAAAAGTAGAAGAAGCATTAAAAATTGCTGGCTTAATTTAATGAATTAAAGGGTTGTTTTTACAGCCCTTTAAACTTTCGGCTTTTTTATTTGTCAAAGAGCGGTTATTATTTTAATTATTTTTATTGAAGGATTTAAGGAATGAAAAAAATCGTACTGAGTTTAGTCGCGGCAGCATTATTATCGGCGTGTTCAAACAGCGTAGAAAAAATGCAGACGGCTAATGATACTTATCAAAATTCTGATCGTGAAATACCGAGCTTTTCTCCTTTAGCAAGTGGTGGTGTAACATTGCCGCAAGCGGATCCGACTTATGAACTTCCTCAGCTTAATGCGAAAAAAGAACGCGTGGATATTCGTCCGCCTTCAACACCATTAGCGATTATCAAAAATTCTTTAACACAATTTGATGGCGAACGTGCATTGATTGTTTATACGGATGCACAAGCAGAGCTTTATAACCTCAAACAAATTGAGCGTTTATTGAAAGAAGAAGGCACGAATTCGACTTTAAATGGTGCTGTATTAATTAGTGATTGGGCGCCAACGGGTCGTGCAGATGATAAAGCCAATACAGAGATCCGTTATAAAATTGAACAAGTTACGGCGCAAGATGCAAGTGCGTTAGCGGTTTCTGTAGAACAAATGCGTCGTGATGGTGTGATTTACACACCAAATCAAGCAGATAAACAGCGCTATGCATCTGATCGTTTAAATCGTTTTGTTTCGGCGCTCACTAGCGCTTATAACAAGCAACAACAAGATTTAAGTAGTGCTTCTGTAGGACCTTTCCAATCTGGTTTAATTACTGATACGAATGGCAGAATGGCATTGGGTATGGATGCAAGCTTTGGTCAAGCATGGCAACGTTTAGGTTCAGCCTTACCGAAATTAGGCTTTAAAACCACATCGGAATCTGCAGGCCGTGGTTATCGTGAATTGAAATATAAACCATTGGATAAACAAGAGTGGTTACGTTTAGGTGTGAATCCGCCTAATCTAGAAAAAGGCGTTTACCAAATGCAAATTTCTGCGGTGGGTAAACAAAGTGCGGTCGTGATCACTGATGAAGATGGTAAGGCATTACCAAATGAAGCGGCTCAATCCTTGTATTCTGCATTAAGTGTATTACTTGCACAATAATAGAAGTTGAGAAATAAAAAGTGCGGTTCAATTTGACCGCACTTTTTTATTGGAAACCGATTTATTCGGCTTTCACGCCTAAGTTACCTATTTTTACGCCGAGGTTACCGAGTGAAACCGGATCCAGATAATCTCCTAAGAATTTGAACAACTCACTTAATTCTGTAAATGAGCGTTTGATTTTTACTTGATCTTCTACTTTACGCACAAATTCATAACGCACATTTTCGCCTTCAAAATAAGCCGTGAGCGTGAGATAAATGGTTTCAAAAAAGTGGCTTTGAGCCCCTTCTTCACCCGGATCACTGATACGGACATTCCAAGTATTGTTAAATAAAACTTCTGTTTTGATTGACATATAGACTTCCTCTGTTTGTTATTTTTTATACTGAAATTGAAACGAAAAACCCGATGATAAAATTTCTGAAATCAAAAACTTTATCATCGGGCTTTTCAAACCAATTGCTCGCATATTTTGCTTTTCGTTGGTAACTGCCTTTGCCTTTACGTTTTTTCTCAACGCGTTGGCGGAATAATTTGTCATGTAATAGTGCCATCACAGCATTATCTTTCACGATTCCTTTGGCGTGTTGATAAATGGGCTGATTCTCAACCGCACTTTTTGTTTTTTTTGTCATATTTACCTCTAAAAAATTGCCGTGAAGTGTTTCACGGCAAGTTATTATAGCGAAAATGAATAGAATTACAAAATGGCGAGTACGCTTTCAGGCGGTCGTCCAATTTTAGCTTTTTTACCATTTACCACAATCGGGCGTTCTAATAAGGCTGAATTTTCACTGATGGCTTTTAATAACTCATCCTTAGTTAATGCAGGATTATCTAACCCTAATGATTGATAAAGCTCATCTTTGGTACGCATCATTTTTCTAACATCATCTAATCCTAATTTATTAGCCAGTTGCTGTAATGCTTCAACAGAGTAGTGTTGTTGCAAATAAAGTTCTATAGTTGGTTGGATACCTTTTTCTTCTAATAAAGCTAAGGTTTCACGGCTTTTTGAACAGCGCGGATTATGGTAAATCTTAACAGACATAACGTTTCCTTCTATTTTATGTTGAATGAGTGGATATAGGATTGATTTAAATTTTAACTTATAATGACAAAAAATACTTGTTTAGGAAAACTTTATGTTAGAAATGCTAAAAAATTGGTATAGCCGTCGCTTAAGCGATCCGCATGCGATGGGACTACTTGCCATTTTGTTATTTGGCTTTATTGCGATTTATTTCTTTAGTGATTTAATCGCTCCGTTGCTGATTGCCATTGTATTAGCATATTTGTTGGAAATGCCGATTAATTTTTTAACGAAAAAATTAAAATTTCCTCGAATGCTTGCCACGTTAATTATTTTTGGTGGCTTTCTAACCTTAGCGTTATTAATTTTCTTCGGGCTTGTACCAACATTATGGAATCAAACGATTTCCTTATTAAGCGATTTGCCAGCCATGTTCAATAAGTTACATGAATGGTTATTAGCCCTTCCTGAGCATTATCCTGAACTCATCGATTACACCATGATTGACACCTTTTTTAGTGCGGCTCGAGCGAAGATTTTGGGCTTTGGTGAATCTGCGGTGAAATTGTCGATTACTTCATTAATGAACCTTGTATCACTGGGTATCTATGCATTTTTAGTGCCATTAATGATGTTCTTTATGCTGAAAGATAAAACAGAACTTCTTGCTGGTGTAAGCCGATTTTTGCCTAAAAACCGTCTTTTAGCGTCTAAAGTATGGAATGAGATGCAGCAACAAATTGCGAATTATATTCATGGCAAATTGTTAGAAATTTTGATTGTTGGCGTGGTGACTTATATTATCTTTTTAAGCTTTGGTTTAAATTATCCGCTGTTACTTTCTGTTGTCGTAGGTCTCTCTGTCTTAGTCCCTTATATTGGTGCGGTATTGGTGACGATTCCCGTTGCTTTAGTCGCCATGTTCCAGTTTGGCATTTCCCCAACGTTTTGGTATTTAATTGTGGCCTTTGCGGTGAGTCAACTTCTAGATGGAAACTTGTTGGTACCGTATTTATTCTCTGAAGTCGTTAATTTACACCCTTTAGTCATCATTATTTCGGTGCTGATTTTTGGTGGATTATGGGGATTCTGGGGAGTATTCTTCGCGATTCCATTGGCAACGCTCGTCAAAGCTGTGATAAATGCATTGCCGGATTAGACAGGATTAAAACGATAAAAAGAAAGCTGACGAAAGTCAGCTTTTTTGTTCTTTTAATTTCTGGATATCCAGAATTTCGACACAGTCTGTTGTCCCCTCTTTAATACGCCATTTAATATTAAATTCGTACAGACTAATACCGTAAATACGATCGGTTTCTTTACCTTGTTGATAAGCCGGGCGGGGATCTTGTGCGATCACTTCCGTAATAAAACGAGCTAAGTGCGGTCGATTTTTGTGATATTTTTCAACTGCGCTTTGGGCGATTTCTGTAAATTCTACGTTTAATTTTGCAGGTGGTTTTTCTTGTGCAAAACTTGATTTTGCCTCAGGTTCGCTATCAGCATAGGCAATATAAGGTTTAATATCAAAAATAGGTGTGCCATCGACAAGATCCACGGAGCCCAAATGCAGAAAAACACGTCCATGAATACATTCCACTTGGCGTAATTCAACTTTGGATAAGCCTAGCGGATTAGGACGATGCGTAGCGCGTGAAGCAAATACACCGACACGTTGATTGCCGCCTAAACGAGGGGGACGAACAGTGGATTGCCATTTTCCATGTGGCACTTTGTCGAATTGGAAAATAAGCCAAAGATGGCTAAATTGCTCTAAGCCTCTCACTGCCTCTGGCGAATTATAAGGGGGGAGCAGTTCCACAATACCAATGCCATCCTGTACTAAATCTGGCTGTCGTGGTACTGAGAATTTTTCTTTGTAAGGGGTGTGAATCACCGCAATTGGGTGAAGAGTCAGTGTTAAATCATTCATAAAAAGGCAATTTCCGTGTAAAATACGCTCTTTATTGTAATCAAAAGTGCGGTCAAAAAAAATGACAAATCATAAATTGAAAATGTGGTGGGAAACCGCTCGCCCAAAAACCTTGCCTTTGGCATTAGCTTCTATTTTTACCGGCTCTGCATTGGCATATTGGGCGGATAAAGAGAGTTTTAATCTTACCGTAATGTTACTTTGCTTACTTACTACTATTTTATTGCAAGTACTTTCTAACTTTGCTAACGATTACGGCGATCATCAAAAAGGGTCAGATACCGAAGAACGTATTGGACCTTTACGTGGTATTCAGCAAGGTGCAATTTCTGCGAATGAGCTTAAATGGGGCTTAATTTTAATGGCGGTAGGTTCATTTTTCTCCGGCGCATTCTTAATTGGTATCGCATATCAAAGTCTGACTGATTTATTGGTCTTTGCTGGTTTGGGTATTCTTGCCATTATTGCTGCCATTACTTATACCGTAGGCGCGAAACCTTATGGTTATTTAGGTTTAGGCGATTTGTCTGTTTTGCTCTTTTTTGGACTATTAGGTGTGGGTGGAACTTATTATCTCCAAACTCACAGCATTGATAGCTTAATTATTTTACCTGCGTTAGGCTCAGGTTTATTAGCAACAGCCGTTTTAAATATCAATAATTTACGTGATATTGAGCAAGATGCGAAAGTAGGGAAAAATACTCTGGTTGTGCGTATTGGCCCGAAGAAAGGACGTATTTATCATTGTATTTTATTAAGCGTTGCCGCTTTATGTTATGTGCTATTTGCGGCCTCAACAGCATTCAGCCCTTGGCATTTCTTATTTTTATTGGCATTTCCATTGTTATTAAAACACGCATTATTTGTTTATCGCAGCAAAGAGCCCGCAGTGTTGCGTCCGATGTTGGCACAGATGTCAATGATTTCTTTATTTATCAATATCTTGTTTAGTTTAGGCTTGCTTATCGGCTAAATCGGCTTATACTAGAGAAAAAATTTTAACGACAAGGGGTATATTATGTATATCGATACTTCAGAACTTTGTGATATTTATGCTGATCAAGTAGATGTGGTTGAGCCAATTTTTTCTAGCTTTGGTGGCGTCAGCAATTTCTACGGTAAAGTGACGACAGTAAAATGTTTTGAAAATAATGGATTAATTGCCAAGATTCTTGAAGAAAATGGAGAAGGCAGAGTGCTTGTCGTAGATGGTGGTGGTGCAGTTCGCCGTGCTTTAATTGATGCTGAGCTTGCACAACTTGCCGCAGATAATGACTGGGCGGGTATCATTGTTTATGGTGCAGTGCGTCAAATTCAACAACTTGAAAATATTGATATTGGTATTCATGCGCTTGCCCCAATTCCAGTTGGTGCAGATGAAAATAATCATGGTGAAAGTGATCTTCCTGTGAATTTTGGTGGTGTAACATTCTTCCCTGAAGATTATATTTATGCCGATTTAACAGGTATCATTCTTTCACAGGAAGCATTAGATTTAGAAGACGTCGAAGAAGAATAATTTTGAAATTATTGACCTTTTTAAAGTGCGGTTAGAAATAACCGCACTTTTTTTGTTAAAATTTTTTTGAACAAGATCACATTTTAGACATTTGTTAGTTGAAAGTTTGTAACATTCATTTAACATCGAAAATAGTTCATTTGTAATCAGTTTGGAGGGACTCATGAACGAAACAAACACAACTAAAAATTATAAAAGTGGGATTATCTTTCTGCTGGCGATAGCCTGTTTTTTTATCTTATTAAAATCTTTACCTTTCGCACCTAAGGAAAATGCTGGTTTAGCATTATTAGCCTTTGTGGCGATTCTTTGGTTAACTGAGGCATTGCATGTCACAGTAACCGCTCTGTTGGTGCCATTACTTGCGATTGCACTTGATTTGGTGACAACTAAGCAAGCTTTAGTCGCGTTTGCCGATCCAACTATTTTCTTATTCTTTGGTGGATTTGCTTTAGCAACAGCATTGCATATGCAAAAGCTTGATAAAATGATTGCTAATAAAATCATGGCGATGGCCCGTGGTAATTTATTTGTAGCTATTATGTATCTTTTCTCAATTACCGCTTTCCTTTCTATGTGGATGAGTAATACAGCAACAGCAGCTATGATGTTGCCTCTAGCGATGGGGATCTTAAGCAAACTTGATAAAGAAAAAGAACATAATACTTATGTCTTCGTATTATTAGGGATTGCATATAGTGCGAGTATTGGTGGTATGGGTACATTAGTAGGTAGTCCACCAAATGCTATCGTTGCAAGTAACTTACATTTAACCTTCTCTGATTGGTTATGGTATGGCTTACCAATTATGCTCATTTTGATGCCGTTGATGATTGGTACACTTTTCATTGTCTTTAAACCAAAACTTAATTTACATTTTGAACAAAACTTTGAACGTATTGAAATGAATGGCCAACGCGTTTTAACGCTTGTCATTTTTGGTGTTATTGCGCTTTGTTGGGTATTTAGTAGTTATATTAATCCAATCATTTCAGGTGTATTTGGTCTTGCTAAAAATATCGGTAGTTTTGATAGCGTCGTCGCATTACTTGCGGCTGTCATTATTTGTTCAACCGGTGTGGCAAATTGGAAACAAATCCAAGAAAGCACTGACTGGGGCGTATTGATGCTTTTCGGGGGCGGTTTAACCTTGAGTGCGGTGTTAAAAGATTCGGGCGCAAGTAAAGTGTTAGCTGACGGTATTGTATTCTTAGTTCAAGGACAACATTACTACCTCATCGGTTTATTGGTCGCAACCTTCATTATTTTCTTAACTGAATTTACTTCCAATACGGCAAGTGCGGCGTTATTAGTACCAATCTTTATTTCTATCGCACAATCTCTCGGTATGCCGGAAATTGGTCTTGCGTTAATTATCGGTTTAGGTGCATCTTGTGCCTTCATGTTACCAGTGGCGACACCGCCAAATGCAATCGTATTTGGTACAGGTGAGGTTCGCCAAAGCGATATGGTTAAAGCTGGATTTATCTTAAATATTGTGTGTATACTCGTTATCGCGACAATAGGATATTATTTCTGGTTGAATTAATCATATAAAGAAAAGGGCGTGTTGGATATTCAACACGCCCTTTTATTATTTCAGTAAAGATTATTCATCTTTATTTGATTTATCCTCTTCTTCTACTTCAATCTCAACTTCATCTGCTTTATCTGCTGCGCCGTTGATTGTTAAGCAAATCTCGCTAGAAATTAAATGCTCTAAGATTGTTGCTAGTTCGTGTAATTTTTCTTTGTCATCATCGAAATAACCTTCTTCTTTTAAGTTAGCAATGAAGGCTGAGAATACCGCTTTATCAAAGAACTCTGGTGCGTTAATACCGTGTAATACAGAAAGACGCTGTGCCACTAATTGGCTTTCTTTTTCTAATAAGCCACGAGCAATTCCAGGATCTCTACGTAAAATACTCACAGTGATGTAGTAACGTTGTAAGATTTCACGCATACCGGCAGACCAAAGTTGTAAAATACGAACTTTAGCGCGGTGGATAGATAATAAATTATCATTGGCTTGGATAACTTCTTGACGTGCGAATTCATCAATAATGGCTTTAATTTGTGTATCTAATTCTTCTTCAGTGAAATGAAGGAAGAGTTCGCCTTTTAAGAATGGATAAATTTTACGTACTGCATCCAATAATAAATCTTTTTGGATTGCTTCATAATGTAAAACGATACTCGCAACAAGTGAAGGCAACACAAATAAGTGTTGAATATTGTTGCGGTAATACGTCATGAGAACAGCAGAATTACGTTCTAAACGAATAATTTCCCCAAAGTTATCTTTTTCAACTAGCACGCCAACACGATCTAAACTTAATACATGATCAAGCATCGCTTTTGGTGTATCAGTTGGCAGTACCACATCAGTAGAATACGGTACATTCTTTAACATTTCTTGATAACTAGAGAGTTGTTCTAATAGTTGCTCATGAGAAAGTGCACGCTGACGAGAAGAGAGGAGGGCAGTTCCCACTAAATTCATCGCATTAACAGCAGCGGCTTTATTAATATTTACCATCACTTGATTAGATACAGATCCAACTGCATGGTTAAACCAGTGTGGCTTATCTTCATGATGTTGTTCTTTCCATTCTGGATAATGGTGATTGAGGTAATTGGAAAGCGTGATTGGTTCACCGAAATTCACAAACCCCTGACCTAAATTACGCAATTTTTTAATCACACGTAAAACTAAGCCAGCATTTTCTTTTTCTTTTGCGGCACCACGTAATTCTTTCGCGTAAGTATCTACTTCTAATACGTGTTCATAACCGATATATACTGGCACCACAGAAATTGGACGAGTTTGGTTATGTTGAAGCGCTTGTAGTGTCATTGACATCATACCGGTTTTCGGTGCAAGCAAGCGACCTGTACGAGAACGACCACCTTCAATGAAGTATTCGACGGAATAACCGCGGTGGAATAATTCCCCTAAATATTCACGGAAAATCGCAGAGTAAAGTCGGTTACCTTTAAAGGTACGGCGAATAAAAAATGCCCCCCAGCTACGGAATAAAGGACCCGCTGGCCAGAAGTTTAAGTTGATTCCTGCTGCAATATGTGGAGGTACAAGACCTTGGTGATAGAGTACATAAGAAAGCAATAAATAGTCAATGTGGCTACGGTGACAAGGCACATAAACAATCTCATGACCTTCTAGTGCAAGTTTACGCACTCGGTCTGCATTTTGTACATCAATACCAGAATACAGTTTGTTCCATAACCAACGTAAGAAACGATCCGCTGCACGAAGGCTAGAATGACTTACATTCGCTGCAATTTCATGAAGAATTTTTTCGGCTTCAGCATAGGCTTTCTCACGGCTGATATTTTTTGATTTTGCCTCATCTTCAATCGCATTTTGAATTGCTTGAGAATTTAAGAGTTTATTAAACATCGCTTCGCGGTTTGGCAAACGAGGTCCAGTCGCGGAAATGCGTTGTTTAGCAAAGTGCATTTTAGCCACGCGAGCCAGTTTTTGTGCAATTTTTTCATCTGAACCGTGCTCATTTACCATGTAACGCAAAGAAAGTGCCTGAGAAAAACGCACAAAAGTATCACGTCCAAACCAAATTGCCGCAAAGGTTTTTTGAAGACCATTTAATAAGCGAAGATTAGGTAAGCTTGCTTTATCTTCTTTACCTGGTGAACGCCCCCAAAGCACAGAAACAGGGATCAGTTGTACATCTAAATCAGCAACATCACGGTGCAACTCTAAATATTTATTGAAGACTTTGACAGTTTCATCTTTTGCGCCTTTTGATTTAAAAAAGCGGCGACCTTCGTCTAAATAGACATAACGCGGTAATGCTATTCCATCAATCACATTTTTTTCAGCCGGATCAGGCAAACCTACACTCAAACAGTTACGACGGAAAATCACGAAGTCAGTTTGAGAGGTATAAGGTAAAACGTAAAGAATGGGTTGATTGATATTGAGTTGAAGCTCTTCGATGGGTTGAGCGGGAATAGGATTATTTTTTACTAGAACCGAAAGCGGTAATTCTAATAATTTACGATAAGTACTTACGATGCCAGACATAATTAAAATTCTCTTTTTGTTAGACATTTCTAGGTATTGTCTGGCATTTTAACACATTCGACCAGTCAAATTCTAAAAATTTACATTGAGATTTATGATGAATACGCAAAAATATGAAAAAAATTGACCGCACTTTTATGACTAGAAAATAGTTGTTGCAATCGCCATCTTTCTGTATATACTAACAGTTATTCTGTATAAAGTAACAGGAGTGTATATGAGACCATTAACTGCCAGACAACAAGAAGTGCTGGAACTCTTAAAACGCCATTTAGAAACCACGGGTATGCCGCCTACTCGTGCAGAAATTTCTCGTGAATTAGGCTTTAAATCCCCTAATGCGGCAGAAGAACACTTAAAAGCACTTGCCCGCAAAGGTGCAATTGAAATTGTTGCGGGGGCTTCTCGCGGTATTCGCATTATTGATGATAGTGCAAATGATGAGGAAGAAGAGGGCTTACCACTCATTGGTCGTGTGGCCGCTGGGGAGCCAATTTTGGCTGAGCAACACATTGAAGGCACTTATCGTGTTGATGCCAATATGTTTAAACCACAAGCTGACTTTTTATTAAAAGTGTATGGCCAATCCATGAAAGATATCGGTATTTTAGATGGTGATCTTCTTGCTGTTCATAGTACAAAAGATGTGAGAAATGGACAGATTGTTGTTGCCCGAATTGAAGATGAAGTAACAGTAAAACGCTTAGAGCGCAAAGGTTCAGTTATTTATCTGCATGCAGAAAATGAAGAGTTTCAGCCGATTGTCGTTAATCTTGAAGAACAACCTCATTTTGAAATTGAAGGGATTGCAGTAGGGATCATTCGTAATAACGCCTGGATGTAATGATGAAAGTGCGGTGAGAAAATAAAGTGTTTTGTGACCGCACTTTGTCTCTTATGGCTATTTGCCATTCGGCTTATTGCTCTCTATAATGCCAAAAAATTTTCAAATCAAGGAAGGAAACATGCAGTTTTCCAAAATGCATGGCCTTGGCAATGACTTTGTCGTTGTTGATGCTGTGACGCAAAATGCCTATTTTACTCCTGAAACCATTAAACGCTTAGCCGATCGTCATCGTGGTATTGGTTTTGATCAGCTTTTAATTGTTGAGCCACCTTATGATCCAGATTTAGATTTCCATTATCGTATTTTCAATGCGGATGGCAGTGAAGTGTCGCAATGTGGAAACGGGGCAAGATGTTTTGCGCGTTTTGTCACCTTAAAAGGGTTGACCAATAAAAAGGATATTGCAGTAAGCACGCAAAAAGGAAAGATGGTTTTAACGGTAAAAGAAGATGGGCAAATTCGCGTCAATATGGGCGAGCCGATTTGGGAACCCAATAAAATTCCTTTTACTGCCAATAAATTTGAAAAAAACTATATTCTGCGTACCGATGTTCAAACGGTGCTTTGTGGTGCAGTATCAATGGGCAATCCACATTGTGTTGTTCAAGTGGACGATATTGAAACGGCCAATGTAGCAGAGTTAGGTCCACTCTTAGAAAGCCACGAACGTTTTCCTGAAAGGGTAAACGCTGGATTTATGCAAGTCGTCAATCGTAACCACATTAAGTTGCGTGTATATGAACGTGGTGCAGGTGAGACACAAGCTTGTGGCAGTGGGGCTTGTGCAGCAGCGGCAGTAGGAATGATGCAAGGTTTACTTGATAATAAAGTACAAGTTGATTTACCTGGTGGTAGCTTGCTTATTGAGTGGGAAGGCGTAGGCTCACCGCTTTATATGACTGGCGATGCGACTCATATCTATGATGGCAACATTCACCTTTAATCTTTTCTAATCTGAAGAAAAAATGCGTGGAGATTATCCACGCATTTTTTATTTATTGTTCAACTTCCACATCACGCTGATTTAATGGTTGCGTTGGACGGTTGTTTTTCCCTTCCATTTCTTCTATCGCGGCAATTTGTGCTTTGCTTGCTTGAATTGGTGATTTAAAAATGGTCCAAGCCACGTTTTCACTACAAGGTGGAGTTGTGAGTGATCCATTTAAGCGGAAGCGTGCCATCTCTTTTGGTATTAGCGCTTTAATATCAATCTGTTGAGCCAATTTTTCTTTTTGTCCAACGGTGAGTTTTTTCTCAACTACCAGTGCTAATGCTGGATTCGCTTCGCCTTCATTGACCATTACGGCAACAACTGCCAAAGCTTTATCTTCACTTTGATGGACAAAATGAATTTCTAAAGGATAATGTTGGCGTTTAAAAGTATGTTCACTCGGTGTGTGAAAGTGAAATTGTTTTAAATAAAATGGTTTGTTGTTGAGCGTAATAAATGGTGCATTTTCTTGTGCAACGCTAACTTGCACGGTATGTCCATTGTTTTCTACTTGATACTCCGCAGGGAAGTAATTCATCTTAAGTGGTTTATTTGCCACTTTCATGCCGTTATCTGCTTCCAGATTAACAGGCGACTGAACTTTCCCTAGCTTACAGGTTTGATATTCGGTGAGCAAATCACCCCAATGTTCAGGGCTTTCTTTTCCATTATAAGACCAATGCGCTTTATGCGTTTGGGCAAATGATGTTGCGCTTAATGCGATAAGTAAGCTAGAAAGCAATAGACGAGTCTTCATAAGGCACCTCTCCTTTTTTGTGGTATATGCCTCATCGATTCTACTGATTCTGTATGATAGCTTTTTGATTTTGGTCAAGTTTTGTTTGAGTGTAAGCACTCATCGTACGAGTGGGGGTAATGCTAAAAAAGCCGTCTATTTTGACCGCACTTTTTTAGCTCTGACAGAGTCGCTCTCTCAGATCTTCTGCCGTTTTGCTGGTTTTAATTCGCTCAAAAACGATGTCTGCTTCAGGATATTCTTTATTGAGATAGCGTAGCCATTGTTTGATTCGGGCAACATGATAAAAACCGGAATCATGGAAATTTTCCATTTCTGCATATTTTTGCAAGATTTTTTGAATATCTTCCCAAGGCATTTTTTCGCAGTTTTGTTTAAGTACAAGGCTTAAGTTTGGGATATTTAATGCCCCACGCCCGACCATTAGATCTTCGCAACCTGTTGCTTTCAAACATGCTTGACCATCTTCCCAACGCCAAATTTCACCATTAGCAATTACAGGGATCGCTAAGCGAGATCTCACTTCACCGATTTTTTCCCAATTGATGCGATCGGCACAATAGCCATCAGCTTTGGTTCTACCGTGAATGGTGATTTCAGTGGCGCCACCTTGTTGTACCGCGTCGGCAATTTCAAACGCTTGTGAAGTGCAATCCCAGCCTAATCGCACTTTCACACTGACAGGTAAATGACTAGGTACGGTTTTTCGTAAGGCTAGGGTCGCTTGATAAATTAATTCAGGTTGTTTGAGTAGAGCTGCGCCTCCGTTGCTCCCATTAACGGTTTTGGATGGGCAGCCACAATTTAAATCAATACCATGTGAGCCAAGCTCAATGGCTCGATGGGCATTTTCAGCAAGACAGTTCGGATGTTGACCTAAAAGTTGGACACGAACGGGCGTTTTAGAAGGTGTAAGGCCCTGATTCTTGAGTTCAGGGCAAAGACGATAAAAGACTTTTTCAGGTAATAGTTGATCCACCACACGGACAAATTCGGTGATGCAGAGATCGTATTCATTCACTTCGGTTAAAAGCTGGCGAACAAAAGGATCAAGCACCCCTTGCATGGGGGCGAGAATAACACGCACTATTTCCAGCCTTTCACTTTACAAATTAAATCGTAAGCGGCTTGGATTTGTTGCGCTTTTTCTTTAGCCATTTCCATCATTTCTGGCGGTAAGCCTTTCGCGACTAATTTATCTGGGTGATGCTCATTCATTAAACGACGATATGCACGTTTTACGGCATTGCGATCATCGTTTTCACTCACACCCAATACTTTATAGGCATCGCTTAATGTAGGGCCTGAAGATTGTTGGTAACCACCTTGTTGGTATTGGTAGCCACCTTGCTGTTGAT
>NZ_KV801005.1:367782-392820 GCF_001810345.1 Haemophilus sp. HMSC061E01 | reverse complement strand
ACCTTGCTGTTGATAACCGCCTTGTTGGTATTGGCGATAGAATCCACCTTGGGTAAATTGGCGAGCCGCAATTTCCATTGCCAGCATTTGCTCAAACTGCATACGGGAAAGACCAAGTTCTTCGGCTACCACATAAAGCACTTCTTTTTCTGACTCATGTAATTGAGAATCAGCAAAGGCAGCCTGCACTTGCACGTGTAAGAACATTCTCAGTAAGTCAGCACGTTGTCCACATCCAATGCGGAATTCACGAATCACCTGGCGTAAAGGGAAATCGGCTTCTTTACCGCGACGAAAGGCCTCTTGAGCGAGTTTGCGATGGCTCTCATCTAATTGCATCTGGTTCATCAACTGATTCGCCAGTTGAATATCTTCTTCTGTCACACGACCTTTGGATTTACTTAAATGCCCAAGTACCGCAAAAGTAGTTTGCATAAAGAGTGCTTGTCGGGTCGTTTTTTTCTTAAAAAAGCTAGAGTTAACCGAACCAAGCTCATAGAGTTTTTTATCTGCGATAGAGCCTAAAATAAGTCCAGCGATGGCGCCGAAAAAGCCCCCCCATTTAAAACCGAGAAAAACGCCGATAATCTTTCCAAAAAAATACATTCTCTTCCCCTAAAGTGCGGTCAAAAGGTCTTTTGACAATAATGGGCAGACGCAAATGTCTGCCCTTACATTAATATGGCTTTATTCTTATTTTTCAAGTGATGAATTACACACCATAACTTTCACGATAAGCCCGCATCGCAGGTAAATATTGCTGATAATCGGGTTCTTTTTCAATGAATTGCATTAAATCATCCAAATCAATAATGGAAAGCACTTGGCATTGATAGTCGCGTTCCACTTCTTGGATGGCAGAAAGTTCCCCTTTGCCTTTTTCCTGACGATTTAAGGCAATAAAGACAGCGGCTAATTTCGCGTGATTGGCTTCAAGAAGTGCCATGGATTCACGAATGGCTGTGCCAGCTGTAATGACATCATCGACTAACAACACATTGCCGGTTAATGGGCTACCGATCAAATTACCGCCTTCACCGTGATCTTTGGCTTCTTTGCGATTAAAGCAAACAGGTGTATCACGGTTAAATTGATTGAATAGTGCAATGGAAACGCTCGTCGCAATCGGAATGCCTTTATAGGCAGGCCCAAAAATGACATCAAAATCGACCGCACTTGATTGAATCGCTTTCGCATAGAATTCACCTAAGAGAGCGAGATCTGCGCCAGTGCTGAATAATCCTGCATTAAAAAAGTAAGGACTTTTTCGACCTGATTTTAGTGCAAACTCGCCAAATTTAAGCACGTTACGGCTCAAGGCAAATTTAATAAATTCGATTTTGTAGCTTTCCATTTTTTGTTCCTATAAACCTAATGCTTCACGTTGTGCTGTGAAGATTTGTTCGCACCCTTGTTTGGCTAAGCCTAATAAGGTGAGTAATTCTTCGTGGCTGAATGGTTCGCCTTCTGCGGTACCTTGCACTTCGATCATGCGGCCATCTTCCATCATCACAACGTTCATATCTGTTTCGGCGGCTGAGTCTTCTACATATTCCAAATCACATACAGCCTCACCCTCAACAATTCCAACTGAAATTGCAGCAACGAGACCTTTGATTGGATTGGTTTTTAATGTGCCATTTGCAATTAAACCATTGATAGCATCACATAAAGCCACTGCTGCACCGGTGATAGACGCAGTTCTTGTACCGCCATCCGCTTGAATCACATCGCAGTCTAAGGTAATAGAACGTTCGCCAAGGGCCTCTAAGTCAACCATAGCACGTAATGAACGTGCGATTAAACGTTGAATTTCCATGGTACGTCCACCTTGTTTGCCTTTTGCGGCCTCACGTTGCATACGGCTGTGTGTAGAGCGTGGCAACATGCCATATTCTGCTGTCACCCAACCTTGATTTTGTCCTTTTAAGAAACGCGGTACGCTTTCATCAACACTCGCCGTACATAATACTTTAGTATCACCAAATTCCACTAATACTGAGCCTTCAGCATGTTTCGTGTAATTACGGGTGATTTTGATTGGACGAGATTGATGATTTTCACGATTATTTGGACGCATTCTGAATTCCTTTATTTTATTGATAAAAAAGCGTGCTTATTTTAGCACGCTTTTTAGTGTTTTATGGATTTGCTTGTTCAAACTCACGAATTTTATTAAACACATCTTGTAAATCTGTACCATAGTTAATTTTTTGCAATTCAGGCACAGAGTTAGATTTTACTAACATTCTGAGTGGTTGGAATTGCATATTGCACAAGTAGATTTGTTGATGTGGCAACATATGCTGTACAAAATGAGTGAGTGCATGAATACCGCCGGTATCCAGCACAGTCACGGCATCGCATTGCAACACGATATGTTTGATCTCGTGATCCGTATGGACGGTTTTATCATGCAAATCCGCAAAGAGTTTATCCGCCGCAGCAAAGAATAGTGGACCGCTGATACGATAAGCTAATACATCATTTAAATCTTCTGGTGCAGGTTGTTCAATCGCTTTTGTCATTTCTGCAATGGTGCGGATAAATAAGAGGCTCGCCAATAATACGCCGACAGAGATAGCGATCACCATATCAAATAACACGGTGAGAATTAAGCAAGTGAACAACACTGCAATTTCATTTTTTGTTGAGCGACGCGCTAAACGAATGATTTCAGGTACATTCGCCATATGCCAAGCTACCATTAATAGCAATGCAGCCATAGAAGAGAGTGGCAAATAAGACAGGGCATTGGCAAAGAATAATAGCGAGAACAAGACTAATAGAGCATGAATGACACTGGCTATTGGTGATACCGCTCCAGATTTAACATTGGCTGCAGAACGTGCAATTGCTGCAGTTGCCGTAATTCCGCCTAAGAATGGTGAAATAATATTACCTAAACCTTGGGCGAGTAATTCATTATTGGAATGATGTTTGGTATCCGTCATATTATCTAAGATGACCGCACAAAGTAGCGATTCAATCGCGCCTAATACAGCCATTGAAAAGGCGGCAGGCAAGATATCTTGTATGCGATCAAAATTCCAATTGATGACTTCACCTTGTGCATTAGGAATATTCCAAGGTAAGGCAAATTCAGGCAAGACATTAGGAATACCATGTCCTGTTGTGCCATCAGATAAGGTATATTGGAATGCCGTACCAATAGTTTCAACCGAGAAGCCAAATTGCCCTAAGGCTAATGCCATGAGTGTCCCAATAATGACCGCAGGTAAATGACCTGGCACAGGTAAACGAAGCTTATGCCATTGGGTGAGTACAAATAAGGTGACCACACCAACCGCAGTGTCTGCCCAGTTAATTGTCGGAAGTGCGGTCAAAATAGCTTGCACTTTTTCAATATAGTGAGGTGGCATCTGAGTAATGTCTAAACCTAAGAAATCTTTGATTTGCAAGGTGCCGATGGTGATCCCAATCCCGCAGGTAAAGCCAAGTGTAACGGGGAGAGGAATGTACTCAATGAGTCGTCCCAATCGAGACAACGCCATGATGACTAAAATAATTCCCGAAAGTAACGTTGCCATGAGTAATCCGCTGAGCCCAAATTGTTGGGTGACGGGATATAAAATCACGACAAATGCGGCGGTTGGACCTGAAATATTAAAACGCGATCCACCGGTTAACGCAATTACGATCCCCGCTACGATAGCGGTATAAAGACCGTGTTGTGGTGGCACACCGCTAGCAATGGCTAAAGCCATGGAAAGTGGAATCGCAATGACGCCCACGGTGAGACCCGCGATAATATCTTTAATCAATTTTTGTTTTCCGTAACCTTCACGGAAAGATTCTTTCAATGCGCTAAATGGTTTTACGGTCAAAAACACATTTTTAGAAAAGAGTGATTTGATATGCATAAAAATACGATGATAGAAAAAAGATAGTTTATATTTTAGCTAAACGGGACAGGATTTTTTATGTTCTAGCTCAAAAAACTTGACTAATCTTGGATAAATCTTTATATTTCACGCACTTCAAAACGGTGAGATGTCCGAGTGGTTGAAGGAGCACGCCTGGAAAGCGTGTATGTGCGAAAGTGCATCGGGGGTTCGAATCCCCCTCTCACCGCCATTCAAATTACAATCCTTTATAAATATCCCGATCATTTTTTAAATCATAGATTCCGATATTTTATGGATATAAAAAAGCACGCATTAAGCGTGCTTTTGTTATTTATACGAGTATTTAGTTAGCGCCAACGTATCCCAACACCTGCACCCGCACCAAAATCACCACGGCTACTTGCAGTACCGCCTACTTTAAATAGCAGTTTACCATTATCAGATGCACGAGAATAACCGACTGCTAGTGCACTTTCATTACGGAAAGTTCCTGCACCTACACCAAGCACGCTTTCCCCAGAGGTAATAGCTTGAGGTACTTGTGTTAATGCAATGGCACTTGAAATACCTGCGCGTAATTTTTTCACGTTGTGTTTCAAATCTGAGCGTAATGATTCAGTAGAACGTGTCATTTCAGAGCGTAAATCAGAAATCTCTTTTGTATTTGTCATCACTTGATTTGATAAGTGATCTAAACGTGAAGCGTTATTCGCAATATTTTGCACGTTATTGTTTACTTTATCAGCAAGTGCTTTGGTGTTTTGAGTATTACTTGATGAATTATGGCTGATTCTATTTTTTAGATCATCGATATCAGTTCTGTTCGTTTGAATATTGTTTGTATTATTTTTTACTTGGTTATCTAGGTTATTTAGATTTTTTTGGGTATCCCTAACTCGCTCTTCTACACCCGTGATACGATTATCTAAGTCCTTACGATTCTCCGTAATTCGCTCATCTAAATCTTTGCGGTTTTCAGTAATTCTTTCATCCAGTGCACGGCGATCTTCAGTAATGCGACCATCTAAACGACCAACTTCATCATTGATGCGATTGTTTAGATTTTTATCTGTTTGGTTTAAACGTTCATCAACGCCAGTAATACGATTATTTAAATCTTTCTGAGCATTGGTGATGCGATCATCAAGACGACCCACTTCAGTTGTTACACGATTATCAATTTCAGTTTGAGTATTCGTAATTCGTTCATCTAATGCTCGGCGATTTTCTGTGATATCTTTATCTAAACGTCCCACTTCGTCATTAATGCGGTTGTTGAGATTTTTATCTGTTTCATTAATACGATCATTTAAATTTTTGTCCGTTTGATTAAGTCGAACATCGACACCCGTGATGCGATCGTCAAGTTCTTTACGCTCATTTGTAATTCGATTATCAAGAATTGAACGAGTTTCAGTAATACGCTCGTCGAGTCTTCCTACTTGAGTATAAACTTCAGTTTTTGTAGCGGTATCTTCTGCAAAAGCAAGAGATGCACTTCCAAATAAACATACAAATAATAATGTTTTTTTCATTAGGTTTAATTCCTTTAAAAAAATATCCGAAATATCATAAAAGTTTCATTTGGTATGAAACGAAATGAATAATACTGGTATGAAATAATTTGGTAAATGTTTTAACGTGAAAATTTACAAGGATTTACATTGTAAAACAATAACTTATGATTTTATTAGGTGATTTTGTTTTTTGCGAATGTATATAATGGCACGCCCTAAAGGATTCGAACCTTTGACCCACGCCTTAGAAGGGCGTTGCTCTATCCAGCTGAGCTAAGGGCGCATTTTAAGGGTTACATCTTTTGTATGGAATTTCGAGGGAAATATAAAAGAAGTGGTCGGCGAGATAGGATTTGAACCTACGACCCACTGGTCCCAAACCAGTTGCGCTACCAAGCTGCGCTACTCGCCGACGATTGAGCACAATTATAGTGAGCTTTTCTTTTCAGTCAATTAATTTTTTAGATTCCTCTTTCAATTGCTCAAAATTATTCCAGTTTTTCAACCGCAATTTTGTTGTCTTTGTAAAATAAGGCGTTGTCAGTTAAAATAGCAAACGTTTACTTAATGCCATCTTGAGGAAAAAATGCATGACTGCTCAAATTATTTCAGGTACTGAACTATCAAAAAAAATCAAATCGGATGTTGCCAATAAAATTGAACATTATCGTGCTCAAGGTAAACGTGCACCAGGACTTGCGGTAATTTTGGTGGGGGCAGATCCCGCTTCTCAAGTCTATGTAGGCAGTAAACGAAAAAGTTGTGAGGAAATCGGGATGGTTTCAAAATCCTATGATTTGCCTGAAACAACGTCGGAAGCAGAACTACTGCAACTGATAGATCAATTGAATGCGGATGAAACGATTGATGGTATTCTCGTGCAACTTCCATTGCCTGAACAAATTAATAGCACATCAGTGATTGAGCGTATTAGTCCTGAAAAAGATGTGGATGGTTTCCACCCTTATAATGTGGGGCGTTTATGTCAGCGTATTCCAACTTTACGTGCTTGCACCCCTTATGGCGTGATGAAATTATTAGAAACCACGGGCATTGATTTACACGGTAAGCATGCGGTGATCGTTGGTGCATCAAATATTGTGGGACGCCCGATGTCACTTGAACTGTTGTTGGCTGGTGCTACTGTCACGGTGACACACCGTTTTACCAAAGATTTAGAGCATCATATTCGTCAGGCGGATGTTTTAGTCGTGGCTGTGGGCAAGCCTCGTTTTATTCCAGGCGATTGGATTAAAGAAGGGGCAACAGTCATTGATGTGGGGATTAACCGTATCAATGGTAAATTAGTCGGTGACGTGGAATATGATGTGGCGATACAAAAAGCGGCTTATATTACACCAGTACCGGGTGGAGTAGGGCCAATGACGGTTGCCATGCTGATGTTTAATACACTTTATGCTTATGAGCATAACAATCAACTCGTTTAAGAAATGAAAAAAGTGCAGTTAAATTTAACCGCACTTTTGCATTAATGTAATTTCAATCTTGGTTTTAAATAGTGGTTAAGTTTATCCACTAAAATAATCAAGCCAATCTTAATACATCCATGCAAAGCATGTTGATGCATACGATATAAAGATACATACGCAAATTGCGCAAATTTACCTTGAACAGTCAGTGGGTTTTTCCCAAATTTATTTGAAATGCTACCCAATGCGGTAAAGCTTGAAAGAGAAACCAAGGTTCCTTTATCGTTATATTTGAATGCTTTTAATGGTTTTTGCTCAAAAAGTGCAAAGATGTTTTTCGCACAAGCTTTTGCCATTTGGTGTGCCGCTTGCGCTCTTGGCGGGACTAATTTACCGTTTGGTTGCATTAATGCTGCACAGTCACCAATGGCAAAAATACTATCATCCACCGTGGTTTGAAGAGTGTCTTTTACCACTAATTGATTGATGCGGTTGAGCTCTAATCCATCGAATTGCTGCGTCACCGTAGAGGTGCGAACACCTGCCGCCCATACAATCAGATCAGCTTTGATTTCTTCCCCATCTTTGGTGATAAGCGTGTTAGGTTGGGCTTCTGTGATCATCGTATTTAATTTCACGTTTGCACCCATTTCTTGCAATTCATCTAATACTGCCGCAGATAAATTTTCAGGTAGAGCAGGTAATAAGCGCGGACCTGCTTCAACTAAGGTGACTTGCAAGCAAGAATTATCAATTTTACCGTAGCCGTAAGAAGATAAGTCTTCAGTCGCATGATAAAGTTCAGCAGTTAATTCCACACCAGTTGCGCCGCCACCAACAATCGCAATATTGACTTTGTTTTCATCCACTAGTTTTTGTTTAAACTCTTCTTCACCGATATCATCTAATGCACGGTTCTCAGAGAATTTAAGGAATAATTCCAACATTCTTTGTTGAAAACGAAGCGCTTGATCAGAGCTATCTAAGAAAATACAGTTATCGGCGACGCCTTTTGTATTGAAATCATTCGATTTACTGCCGATTGCAATCACTAAGTAGTCATAAGGAATACGGCGCGCAACCACAAGCATATCGCCTTCTTGCCCATAAACAGGGGCAAGCTCAACATATTTTTGTTCACGATTAATGCGTGTGATTGAGCCTTGCTCGAAGCTAAAATGATGGTTTTTACCGTGAGCACGATAGCTCAGAGAATCCATACCATCATCCATGACACCTGTTGCAATTTCATGTAATAGAGGTTTCCACAAGTGGGTCGCATTGCGGTCAACAAGCGTTACTTTAGCTTGTTTCTTACGACCTAATTTGTCACCTAAAAATGTCGCTAATTCAATGCCGCCAGCGCCACCACCAACGATCACGACGTTTTTCATAAAGTTCTCCTAAAAGAAAAATTGTTAAAAATGTTAAACTAATGTAATGATAGCATAACAAATAAACAAGACGAAAAAATTTAATGGAAATTGACCGCACTTTATTGATGACAGCGATCGTAAAGCGGTTGTAATTGTTGGATGGTTTGCGTGATAAATAAAACAGGATCAATTTGGCTTAGTTGATCTTTTTCAATACTTTTCCCAATACACCAAAAATCGTCCTCTGAACGCAAGAGAAGATCTTTTTCAGAAATGCTCTTCACCTGGCGAAAATCATCATATTCGCTTTCATCTTCTCGCCAAATATCAAATCAGCAAATTGTTTGAAATTAAATTGATCAAGCCACTGATTATATTGTTGTACATTAATTTGTGAGCGATCTGCACGATAGCAATGCCAATCTAAACACACTCTTAACCGACGACGATTTAATAGCACCGAAAAAATGGCTGCAGAATTCTGATTAAACTCATATTTAAAATAAGCGAAGAAATGCGCGCGGACTTGCCAACCATTGGTCCAACTTTCAATATGCGGTTTTGCAAAAGGCATGCCGAGTTGCTTTGCAACTTCTTGGATAATCGCTTTCCAATTATCCCAATGTAATTTGTAATTAGCTTTGAGCGCAGGAATATCTTCCGGACAAAATTTCTTCATCTGGGCGAATTGGTAGAAAGGAATATTGAACAGTTCGCAAGATTCAGCATTAAGTGAGAGCATCGTGTTTCCTTAAAAATCACAGTAATTTTTGACCGCACTTTGTGTGAAGAGCTGTTTATCTTCCCAACGCAACAGAGTCATTCGATTATTCCACACACAACCTGTATCTAAGGCATAAATACCTTGAGGGAGATTCTCATCGACTAAACTTGCCCAGTGCCCAAATACAATCGGGATCTGTTTATAAAGAGGATTATCCAAATTAAACCAAGGTATAAGCTCCGCCGGTGCATCTTTCAAAGAGGATTTACAGGCAAAATCAAAGCGATGATCTGAATAGCAAAAACGCATTCGAGTGAACGCATTAATAATGTAACGATGACGTGCTAAGTCCTGCAAATCTGGCGACCAACGATCGGGTTGTTCTGAATACATATTTTCAATGAGATAATGAAAATCGCCATGCTGTAAAATCTGTTCCACTTCAGCAGCACAAGATTTCGCGGTTTCCAAATCCCAATCTGGCGAAATGCCTGCATGCGCCATTAGAAAGTTTAATTTTTCATTATGCACAAGTAAGGGTTGATGGCGTAACCAGTCAATGAGTTCATCAAAATCGGGCGCATTAAAAATAGCATCGACACGATCACGAGGCTTCACTTTTTTAATACCCAGTGCGGTTGCAATTAGATGCAGATCGTGATTACCAAGGACAGTCTGCGCCGCACTTCCAAGTGATTTTACAAAACGAAGACATTCAAGTGATTTATCTCCACGCGCCACGAGATCTCCCACAAGATAAAGTTTATCTTGCACAGGATTGAAGTTTACTCGTTCTAATAAAAGCCGTAATTCATCATAACAGCCTTGTAAATCACCGACGAAATAGGTTGCCATTTTTGACCGCTCTTTTACTCTTCTGAATCTAAGATTTCATCTTTATTGATATCAGCTGGTGGATTATCCGCCAACCAGTTCGCTAGGCGTGCATAATCTGCGATAGCTAAATTTTCTGCTCGTGCATTTAAATCAATACCAAGTGCGGTCAGATCTTCGGCTGAAAATAATGTTGAAAGCGCATTACGCAATGTTTTACGGCGTTGGTTGAAAGCTTGAGAACAAACACGGTTCAGCCAATATAAATCTTTTACAGGGTGCGGCAATTCTTTATGTGGAATTAAACGCACAACAGCTGAATCTACTTTCGGTGCAGGTTTGAAGGCCGAAGGTGGCACTTCAAGTACAGGCATCACTTGGCAGAAATATTGCGCCATGATGGTTAAACGCCCGTAAGCTTTGCTATTTGGGCCTGCGCATAAGCGTTTTACCACTTCTTTTTGTAGCATGAAGTGCATGTCTTGAATCACATCGTGATACTTAAATAAGTGGAACATCAATGGGGTAGAAATGTTGTAAGGCAAGTTACCAAATACGCGTAACTTCTGACCTTTTTCTGCTAAATTCTCTTTTGTATAAAGCTCACCAAAATCAAATTGCATCGCATCCGTTTCAATGACGGTGAGCTTTTGATGTAAAAATGGATGATGACGTAAACGTTCGGCAAGATCTCGGTCAAGCTCGATCACCGTAAGATGATCGACAAGCTCTCCAACAGGCTCCGTTAATGCACCAAGCCCTGGGCCAATTTCTACTAAGAATTGATTGGGTTGTGGGTGAATTGCCGACACGATCCCTTGAATGACGGAGGTATCATGTAAAAAGTTTTGTCCGAAGCGTTTACGGGCTGTATGACCTAAGTGTTTTTTTGAATTCATAAAAATAATCTAATAAATGATAAAGTTTGTGGCAGGCATCTTTAAATATCTAGCCATTCTGGTTTTATTTCTCTCGGGGAGATCTCATTAACATTATCGTAGTAATGAATAATATAGCATACATTCTTAGAATTGGGATGCCAGTGCGTAAAATTTTCTTTGTCTTGCGAGTAAAAACAAATCATAGGTTTATTTAACCCCGAAGCGATATGAACCGTTGATGTATCAACCGAAATAAGTAGAGCACAGTTTCTAATCAACTCAATTGTATGATAGATCGTTGTGTGAGGATTTGGATAAACAAATACATCATTAAATTGATTAGCGATTCTACTTAAATGCTCATAAGTATCAGGTGTTGCAAGTAAGATTAGCTGATGTTTATTCGAGTCTCTAATATATGTTAAATAATCTACAATGTGAGAGTCATCAAACTTTCTATTTTTGCCATTTCCATAGAAGTTAATTGTAATAAAGTTATTTAACTTGTTGTCCGTAATAAACTTAAGAATTTCTTCTTTAATTAAGTCATCTTGCGGAATGTCATAGCGATCATCACTTAGACTGATATTTGACTGAGCTAAAGCTTCTTTGTAAATTTCTGAAAAATGGCCGTCTTTAGTAATATTTATATTAAAAATATTATAATCTGCTTTTCTATAGCCGATATAATTACGGGCATTGAGTATTCTCAATAGCAACAAGTCTCGGTTTCTAAGTACAAGAGTTGGATCAATGACAACATCGTATCTTTCTTTTCTAATAAACAGTGCCGTCTTGATGTAGTCGAGAATGTTTCTTTTCTTTACAAGATAAATCTCATCAATGTGATGGTTTCTTTGAAACAGATAAGCGTTCTGTTTCGTGCAGATGACACCGATTTTTATCAACGGGTTAAATTTCTTTATTTCCCGAAAAACAAAAGAACTAACGATATAGTCGCCAATTTTCCCATCTTGTCGCAAAAATAAGAAACTCTTAGGATGTTTTAAACTTTGGGGATTGGCTGATCTTGATGATTTATCGAGTATCCATTTCCCTATTTTTAACCTTAGTGCTTTTAGCTTATTCATATCGATGTTCAATTTTGTCTATTTCTGAGTCACTGTTTAATCCTCTAAATACACATGGTGGTTCAATGCCATAGGCATCAACACGTGTTTTTTGGATTAATCCCGTCAGATAATCAGCAGGCAGTCTTATTGGATAAGCGTAGTTAAGTAATTTTTTAGCGCCCGATAATGTAATTAAATAAGCGGTTGCATAGATAATACATCTTCTTGAATTTTTTGAAGGTGACTTGTAATGTGCAAGTCTATATCCTTCCACAATCCGTTTCTTAAAGAAATGGGATTTAACTTTTCCGTGATCAAAAAAGATCAGCTCATGATTTTTATTAATTTTATTGAGCGTATCCTCAATAATTTCCTTAAAGTGCTGTGAAACGATCGCATCGTCTTCAAGAATAATGGCACTTTTAATATTGTTTTCTACCATGTGCTCATAAACTTTAATATGGCTTATTGCACAGCCAATTTCGCCGAGCGTTAAGGCCTTAGGTGATAAATAGTGTTTCGGATAGAAATCATAATCGACAGATTCTAATACAGAGGCAGGAAGTTTTTTCCCATCTGTCGCATCAAAAAAACTAAAGTCTAACCCCAAACCAGAAAGGCGCTTAGCAATATTTTCTCTTCTTGTTGAATGTTTTAAACTAATTACAATTATTTTAGGTATAGCCATAAATAACCCTTGGGTTGAAGTTATTGTTTTACATGCAGATTAACGAACATTATAGTAAAGTTTGCTTTAGCTTTTTAGTAGGTAGGGTGCCACCTTGGGAAAGGTAATACCGCATAAGGCTACATCTTGGCCTCGTATGCTAAATTAAATTCTTTATCTAATCGACTTTAGTGGAACATTATAATCGAATTATTAAAAAAATAATGTGCATTTAAACAAAATACCATTTTAATCTTTCGTCTAACATTAAAAACGGCTATAATTCGCCCGTTTTTCATTTATAACCGTAAGAAGTGCGGTCAAAAAAATCATAATTTTAGAGGATAAAATGGCAAAAGAAGATTGCATTGAAATGCAAGGCACAATTTTGGAAACCTTACCAAATACCATGTTCCGTGTTGAGTTAGAAAATGGTCACGTGGTGACTGCACATATTTCTGGCAAAATGCGTAAAAACTATATTCGTATCTTAACGGGCGATAAAGTAACTGTAGAAATGACACCTTATGACTTAAGCAAAGGTCGTATCATTTTCCGTAGCCGTTAATTTAGAAATGAAAAGAAAAGCCGATATGTTGATATCGGCTTTTTTTGTTTGAAAAGCATACAAATTATTTGAAGTCTGAAAAAAAATCTGTATAATCAGCGCCCTTAGCCACGTTCATTTTTTCGTTCCTTGCCTTTGCAGATTGGTGGCTAATCTACGTCAAAGGCTGATTAACCCGTAAGGAGCAGTAATGCGTCACTACGAAATCGTGTTTATGGTTCATCCGGACCAAAGCGAGCAAGTACCAGGTATGATCGAACGTTACACAGGTTCTGTAAAAGAAGCTGGTGGTCAAGTTCATCGCCTAGAAGATTGGGGTCGTCGTCAATTAGCGTACCCAATTAACAAATTACACAAAGCACACTATGTGCTTATGAATGTAGAAGCGCCTCAACAAGTCATCGACGAGCTAGAAACGACTTTCCGTTATAACGATGCTGTATTACGCAGTCTTGTTATCCATACTAAGCACGCCGTAACCGAAGCGTCCCCAATGAAAGCGGCTAAAGAAGAACGTAAACCTTTAGCTGAAGTTGAAAACAACGATTTTGAGGATGCTGAAGAGTAATTCAAAACTTGATAATCGCTTCTCGTTAATCGGCACAGTGTGTCAATTACCCAAGCGAAGCAAAAGCCCTAATGGGATTGCGCATTGCCAATTTTGGCTGGAACATCGTTCCGAACAAGTCGAAAGTGGTTTATCACGCCAAGCGTGGTTAAAGATGGCAGTTCAAGTCAGTGGCAATCAGTTAATAGAAAAAACTCAAAGCATTACGGTCGGCAGTAAACTTCTTGTGGTGGGGTTTATAACTTCACATAAAACCTCAAATGGTTTAACGCAGTTAGTATTGCATGCCGAGCAAATCGAATTTATAGATTAGGAGACAGCCAAATGGCACGTTATTTCCGTCGTCGTAAGTTCTGCCGTTTTACAGCGGAAAATGTTGTTGAAATCGATTACAAAGATATCGCTACATTAAAGAACTACATTTCTGAAAGCGGCAAAATTGTACCAAGCCGCATTACCGGTACTCGTGCGAAGTACCAACGCCAATTAGCACGCGCAATCAAACGCGCTCGTTATTTAGCGTTATTACCTTACTCTGATTCTCATCACAATTAAGAAGGAGTTAGGAAATGCAAGTAATTCTTTTAGATAAAATCGTTCACCTAGGTAACGTAGGTGATCAAGTTAATGTTAAATCTGGTTTCGCTCGTAACTTCTTAATCCCACAAGGTAAAGCAGTTATGGCAACTAAAGCTAACATTGAACACTTTGAAGCACGTCGTGCAGAGTTAGAAGCAGCGGCAGCAGCAAGTTTAGCAGCAGCTCAAGCTCGTGCAGCACAAGTGACTGCATTAGGTTCTGTAACTATCGCATCTAAAGCTGGTGAGGAAGGCCGTTTATTCGGTGCAATCACTACTCGTGATGTAGCAGAAGCAGTAACTGCAGCAGGCGTTGAAATTGCGAAAAGCGAAGTTCGTTTACCAAACGGTCCAATCCGTACTCTTGGTGACCACGATGTTCGTTTCCAACTTCACGGCGAAGTATTTGCAACATTAGATGTTATCGTTGTTGCAGAATAATTATCAAAGTTTTTGATAAAAGAAAACCCGACATAATGTCGGGTTTTTTGTTTTTCTAGATTAAGAAAATATTTGGTTATTCGTTGAGAATAAAAAAGTGCGGTCATTTTTGACCGCACTTTTATTATCAATTTAGTGTTTTAAATTACAAACCTAATACAGCAAATAACACCCAGATTGTGTAAATCATGGCTAAGCCGTAAAAGATAAATCCGCCTGCTGGTACGTGGATTTTAAGATCGTGCATCGCATGATGGATACGGTGTAAGCCACACCACATAGGGAAAATTGTTAAAACTAAGATAACTAATTTTCCGATCCAAGAATAAGCGAATGTAATTAGGTTATGTGGATCAATTAATCCAAATGGTAACAATAAACCAAGGATTAAGATCACAACAGGGAAGAAAATCGCACTGACAGTCCCGCCAGCACCAAACATCAACCATACTGGTGGTTCACCAGAGCGTTTTGGATTTTGATTGACCATTTTTTCTCTCCCTACATATAAACTAAAATTAATGCGATAACACTAATCACAGCTGTCACTGCCCAAAGTGCATTTCTTAACACGTGATGTGGTAAACGTTCATTTTTAACAATGATGTTCATCACTTTTGGTGTCATCACGAAATAAGTTGCAGTGTGATATAAAGTCGCAATTAATGTAATGATATTTAAGATCACTACAATTGGATTTCTTAAGAAGCTAATGAAATCAATAATGCCTAGACCTGGTACAGGATTGCTTGCAAGGCAAAGTACACCGTAAAGCAATACGATACAGAACCATACAGCAAAGATAGAAGTTGCTTCACGTACCATATACGCTTTGTAGAAATCCAATTTTTGCCACCAAGTAGCCGTCATTGGGCGAACATATTTTTTGCGTTTACTTACTGTTACTGACATATTCTTCCCCTTAGCCTTTTGGTTTTAGCATTGAGATAACATAATCTTTGGCACTTTCCACTTTGCCTTGGTTGATCGCAGAAGCTGGATCCACGTGTTTTGGACAGACTTCAGAACAATAACCAACGAAAGTACAGCTCCAAACACCGTTTTTACCATTTAATAATGGCATACGTTGTGCTTTACCATGGTCACGGTTATCAAGGTTGTAACGGTGTGCCATTGTAATCGCTGCAGGGCCTAAGAATTCAGGGTTTAAACCAAATTGTGGACAAGCCGCATAGCATAAACCACAGTTGATACACATTGAGAATTGACGATATTTTTCAAGTTGTGCTGGTGTTTGTTTAGTACGGCTTACTTGCAATTCTTTTGATGGATGTGGTTTACCATCTAATGCTGGTGCTTCGTTACCAATAATATAAGGTTTAATTGCCTCTAAACTTTCGATAAAGTGGCTTAAATCAACCACTAAGTCGCGTTCAATAGGGAAGTTTGCTAATGGTTCAATACGCATATGGCCACTGTAATCACGTAAGAACGTTTTACAAGCCAATTTAGGTTTGTTATTCACCATCATCCCACAAGAACCGCAGATCGCCATACGGCAAGACCAGCGATAAGAAAGAGACGGTTCAAGTTTATCTTTAATGTAACCTAACGCATCTAAAAGAGAAGTTTGGTTATCATAAGGTACTTGATAAGAGCTTAAATGTGGCTCTTGATCATTTTCTGGGTTGTAGCGTAATACTTCTACAGTCATTACTGGTGAATTAGCCATTTGCTTGCTCCTTAGCTTTCGCAGCCGCTTCTGCCGCTTCTGCTTCAGCACCATAAACACGTTTTGCTGGTTGAGATTTAGTGATTTTCACCGGGCTGTATTCAATACGCGGTGCATCATCGCCATTGTAGTAAGCAAGGGTGTGTTTTAAATAATTCACATCATCACGTTCAGTGTAGTCTAAGCGTTGGTGTGCACCACGAGACTCTTTACGTTCAATTGCAGAGTTGGCAATAGATTGCGCCACATCAAGAATGTAACCTAATTCTACGGTGTAAAGCACATCGGTATTGAATACGCTTGAACGGTCTGCAACACGAATACGTTTATAACGTTCTTTAAGCTCAGCAATTTTATCTACTGCTTTTTGCATGCTTTCTTGGTCACGGTAGATACCACAACCTTCTTCCATTACGGTACCCATTTCGTCACGGATTTCAGACCAAGATTCATTACCTTCTTGGTTATAAAGTGCTTCAAGGCGAGCCACAACATCTTGTGCTTGTGCATCAACTGCTGCACGGTTTGCTGGTTGTGCTTCTGCTGCACGTTGTGCGGCATATTCACCTGCAACACGGCCTAAAACTACTAATTCTGCAAGCGAGTTAGAACCTAAACGGTTTGCACCATGTAAACCAGAAGACGCACATTCACCCACAGCAAATAAACCTTTAATACGAGTTTCGCTGTTGAAATCGACTTCGATACCACCCATGGTGTAGTGAACAACTGGACGAACTGGAATTGGTTCATTAACTGGGTTTACACCTTCATAAGCACTTGCTAATTCACAAATGAATGGAAGACGCTCATGTAAATATTTTTCACCTAAGTGACGTAAGTCAAGGTGAACCACATCAACACCTTTTGCCGTTTTTAAGGTGTTGCCTTTTCTCCATTCTTGCCAGAATGCTTGTGAAACTTTATCACGCGGACCAAGTTCCATATATTTGTTTTCAGGTTTACCGATTGGGGTTTCAGGACCTAGACCATAGTCTTGTAAATAACGGTAGCCGTTTTTATTCACTAAGATACCGCCTTCACCACGACAACCTTCAGTCATTAAGATACCGGTGTTCGGTAAGCCGGTTGGGTGGTATTGGACGAATTCCATATCACGAAGAGGAACACCATGACGATATGCCATTGATAAACCATCACCGGTTACGATACCGCCGTTGGTATTGAATTTAAATGCACGACAGCCACCGCCAGTTGCAATCACAACTGCATTTGCGTTGATTTGAACAAGTGAGCCTTCCATCATATTCATCGCCACCATACCGCGAGCATGGCCATCATCAACTAAGATGTCTAAAACGAAGTGTTCGTCAAAACGTTGAATTTGTGGATATTGAATGGAAGTTTGGAAAAGGGTATGTAATAAGTGGAAACCGGTTTTATCTGCCGCGAACCAAGTACGCTCGATTTTCATCCCACCGAAACGACGCACGTTTACATCGCCATCTGCTTTACGGCTCCAAGGGCAGCCCCAACGTTCAAGTTGAGTCATTTCCACTGGAGAATGTTCAACGAAGTATTCCACCACATCTTGTTCACATAACCAGTCACCACCGGCAACGGTATCGTGGAAGTGTTTATCGTAGGAATCTTCCTCTTTAATTACTGCGGCCGCACCACCTTCTGCTGCAACCGTATGGCTACGCATAGGATAAACCTTAGAAACTAATGCGATCTTTAAGTTAGGGTTTGCTTCTGCTGCTGCAATTGCTGCACGTAAACCGCCGCCACCAGCGCCAACAATAGCAATATCGACATTAACCGTTTGCACGATATCCTCCAATCAATAGAAAGTAAAAAAATAAAACGCCCTAAATTAATAGGGGCATGTTGTCATTCTGCCATTTTTGTTTACAAATTAGTAACTTTTTTTCTGGAATAAACGGACAAAATACCAAAAGTGTGATCTAACTCAAAAAAGTTAGTTTTTTATATATTTATAGATGATAACCGTTTGCGTTTAAGAATGATTTAGTCGGATTATTGAGTTAAAAATCACTCTTGTTTACAATAGCCTAATTCATTTTAAAGGTGAAAACGGAGAAAAAAATGACCGCACTTAGCGATAAAAAAACAGAATGGCAACCTTCCGCTTCAATTAAAAACTTATTGGCGCGAGCCAAAATCATTGCGGATATTCGTCAGTTCTTTACTGAACGTGGATTATTAGAAGTGGAAACGCCCGTTTTAAGTGAATTTGGCGTAACGGATCTTCACCTTTCCACCTTTAATACCGAATTTGTTGCCCCTTTTGATGAACTCTCAAAAACACTCTGGCTTTCTACCAGTCCGGAATATCACATGAAGCGTTTACTGGCGGCGGGCAGTGGACCGATCTTTCAAATTGGCAAAGTGTTTCGTAATGAAGAAGCGGGCAATCGCCATAATCCGGAATTCACCATGCTTGAATGGTATCGACCGCACTTTGACATGTATCGTCTGATGAATGAAGTGGATGATTTGTTACAACAGATCCTCGATTGTAAACCGGCAGAAACCTTAAGTTATCAGTTTGTTTTCCAAGAATATGTCGGATTAGATCCATTATCAGCCACTCGTCAAGAATTGGTGGAAGCAGCACGTAAACACAACTTTATGGCAGATGAAGATGAAGATCGTGATACCTTATTACAATTTCTATTCAGTGAAGTGGTGGAACCTAAAATTGGGCAAGAGGCGCCTGTTGCGGTTTATCATTTCCCTTCTTCCCAAGCCGCGCTTGCACAGCTTAGCCCAGAAGATAGCCGTGTGGCAGAACGTTTTGAGTTTTATTATAAAGGCTTAGAGTTAGCCAACGGTTTCCATGAGCTCACCGATGCACGCGAACAACAATACCGCTTTGAAAAAGACAATCGTCTACGGGAAAAAGCAGGCTTGCCACAACGTGAAATTGACTATCGTTTTCTGGGGGCATTACAAGCAGGCATCCCAAATACCTCTGGTGTGGCTTTAGGTGTGGATCGTTTAATTATGATTGCATTAGGCGCTGAAAGTATTAAAGAAGTGATTTCATTTTCGATAGAATGTGCTTAGTTTGCTCAAAAAGTATTCATTATTTCTTCTGAAATGAATAAAAAAGAAGAACAAATTGCTCAAAATAGAGCGATCATTGTATAGATAAAATTCTGAAAAGTTCGATGTGAAAGGATATTTTTGACTAAAAAATATCCTTTTTTGTTCAAAAAATGTGATCTTGATCCAATTTTAGAACATTGGTTTCGATCCTTCATTGACACTATAGGTTTATTTTGTAATATTTGCGACGTCTATTTCGGAGATTGAACTTTTTATGAAAAATTGCTTCAATCAAAAATCATAGGTAACAACCAAAAGGAATAACAATTATGAAAAAGACACTAGCAGCATTAATCGTTTCTGCAGTTGCGGCTTCAGCAGCAAACGCAGCAGTAGTTTATGATAACGAAGGTACTAAAGTTGAATTAAACGGTTCTCTTCGTTTAATCTTAGAAAAAGCGGATGCTAAAACGTATGACGCGGCAGGTAATTCAAAGAAAACTGCAAATTCCGCTTTACGTAACGCAGGTTCACGTTTCGGTATCACAGTAAAACACAACTTAGATAACGATTTCTATGCGTTAGGTCGTTTAGAATCCCGTTTTGATGATACAGAATCTCGTGACCAATTCGGTAGTCTTTATGCTAAACGTGCTTATGTAGGTTTAGGTAGCAAAGCAACTGGTGATATCACATTCGGTCGTCAATTAACTATCGCAGATGATTTAACCCAAGCAAATGACTATGAATATGGCTTTATTCCAAAAGGTAAATATATTCCAACTTCAGGCACTGGTGTAGTACGTTACGACTATAAAGGTATCGAAGGTTTACAATTAAGTGCAAACTATAACTTTGGTCAAACAAATAATGAAAAAGGTAAACCGCTTAATCCTGGTATCAAAAATGCTTACGCTGTAGGTGCATTATATACAGCAGGTGATTTAGATGCGCGTTTAGCTTATGGTCACACAAACTTTGAAACTGGTGCATCATACGCTCACCGTTTAGATGGTGTTTTAGCATCATTAGGCTATAAATTTGGTGATTTCACATTAACTGGTGACTTCGCTTATGGTCATGAAAAATTTGATGATGAAAAAACAAACAAATTCTATGTGGCTCCAGGTTTCGCATATCAAGTTCTTCCTGCGTCTAAAGTATATGGTAACTACCTATATGAACGCGTAAAAGGTGAAAACACTAAAGATAAAACTCACGGTTTCTTACTTGGTGCAGATTACAAACTTCATAAACAAGTTGTATTATTTGTAGAAGGCAAATATGTGACTACTAAAGAGTACGTTAACGATACTTACGATGGTAAAACTAAAGACAAAGCTATCGGTGTAGGTATGCGTGTATTCTTCTAATCTTTGATTAGATAAGAATCTAAAAAGGCGAATCGAAAGGTTCGCCTTTTTGTTTATTTTTTTAAATCTCCCCAACTTTTTTTAAATCTCCCCAACTCTTTTTAAATCTCCCCAACTCTTTTTAAATCTCCCCAAACCCCTCTTTACGAAAGAGGGGCTTTTTATTATTAGAGGAAAAGATGTCAAAAGTTTTGATAGATAAAATATTTAATTAGAAAATATCTATTAAGTGAGAATCGGAAAGCATTTATTTGCCATTAAAATCCCCCCTCTTTCGTAAAGAGGGGGCAGGGGGGAGATTTAACTACTGCAACTTATTTAAAATTAATTTCCCTCATCCCATTTTGCAAAAGAGGATTTTTTAATTTTATTAGAAATATCTTTAAGGGATAGTTAAGAACGGAGAGCATTTATTTGCCATTAAAATACCCCCTCTTTCGTAAAGAGGGGGCAGGGGGAGATTCACTACTTCAACTTATCCAAAACCAATTTCCCCATCATTTCAATATGTGCTTTTTCAGCATTCAATGCAGGGATGTAGTGATAAGATATACCACCGTGATTTAAGAACGTTTCTTTATTTTCAACCTCAATTTCTTCTAAGGTTTCTAAGCAATCCACCGAAAAACCTGGGCAAATTACCGCGATTTTTTGAATCCCTTGAGAAGCGGCTTTTTCTAAAAAGTGATCGGTATAAGGTTGTAACCACTCTTCACGGCCAAAGCGAGATTGGAAGGTCATATTCCATTGGTTTTCTGTGAGACCTAATTTATCCACAATGGCAATCGTGGTTTGTTTACAATGCTGACGATAATAATCGCCCATATTCTCATAACGTAATGGAATGCCATGATAAGAAAAAAGCAAAAACTCATCGGGTTTTAACCGCACTTTGATGGAATCCACCAACGCATTAATGTAGTTTTCATCAAGATGATAAGAATGAATAAACTCAAAAGGCACAATATTGCGTTCTTGTGCAATGACACGATTAAACGCATCGATTAATGCGCCTGTTGTGGTGCTAGAATATTGTGGATAAAGTGGCAACACAATCATGCGTTCTACATCATTTTTAAGTAAATTTTTGACCGCACTTTGCATCGAAGGATTGCCGTAAGTCATGGCAATTTCGACTTGTGCATTGATACCTTGTTCAGTCAAATAAGCTTGTAAACCGGCTTGTTGTTGCTTTGTAATGGCAAGCAAGGGAGAGCCTTGTTCTGTCCAAATAGCTTGATAATTTTGAGCAATGCGTTTAGAACGCATCGGTAAAATAATGGCTTTTAAAAGGGGATACCATTTCCAACGAGGCAAATCGACCACGCGGGGATCCATTAAAAAATCTGCTAAATAACGAGAGATCGCTGCGGGTTGAGGGGCATCAGGCGTACCAAGGTTCGCTAAAATGATGCCAATTTTTTGAGTTGTAGTCATAAATGTTTGATATAAAGCGTTAATCGAGAAACGCAGCAAAGTTTATCTTGTTCATCGCGAATGTCAATTTGCCAAACATGGATATTTTGACTTAAAGCAATTGGCGTTGCCTTTGCAGTAACAAAACCTTGTTTCACTGGGCGAAGATGATTGGCATTGATATCTAATCCCAAGGCAACTTGGCCTTCTTCTATACAGAGAAATCCAGCCAATGAACCAATGGTTTCAGCCAACGCCACAGACACACCACCATGCAATAAGCCGAAAGGCTGAGTGGTGCGATGATCAACCGGCATTTTTGCCTCAATCCAGTTTTCACCATAGGCAGAAATTTCAATACCTAAATGCCCAATAGCACAATCTTTCCCCATTTCGTTGAGCTGTTCAAGCGTGAATACTTTTTTCCAAATTGTCATGTACTTTTCCTTATCTTATTTGATGGCGTTAGTTTGATCTAATTCGATACTTTCGTAAAGAAAAAAGAAAGGCGAAGTTGTGCTTTTAGTATCTAAATATGTTTATTTTTTAAACAAAAATTTACATATCTTTAAAGTTTTTGTAAAAAACATCAGAAATCTTTACATATATTTACATAACTTAAGTTTTATCTTAATTAATTGTAATTTTTGGTAAATCCTTTTTATTATGCTTCCTTTTTGTACAAAGTTCGCTTAGAATAAGCTGTTCTGACCAGAAAGGAAGGGGAAACTATTGCCAAAATCTGTTGTCGCCGCCTTTCTGACGTTGAATTTTTCGGCGCTGTTGCATGAGTAACAGCTTCTTAACCATCCTAATAAAAGGAATAAATTTATATGAACAAAGTGTTTAAAGTTATTTGGAATCATGCTACACAAACGTGGACTGCAGTTTCTGAACTTGGGCATGCTAAAGGTAAAACCAAATCTAAAAAAATCGTTAAATTGACCGCACTTGCGGGTGCTGTTCTTGGTGTAGTGGGTACTGCTCAAGCTGCAGTGGATGTAGATTCTAGTTCTATTACGATTGCATCTAATCATCCAACAGCAAATGAAGCCACAAAAGGCAAACAAAATATTAATATCGGTACCGGTGCTAATACTTACAATACTTACAGAAGCGCAAATGGCAAAGTATCTCATGATGCAATTGCAATTGGTTCTAACGCAACAGGTACGGGCGATGCTGCAGTGGCTATTGGTTTGGAAGCTAGTGCAACAGAACAAAATGGTGTTGCTATCGGTCATAAGGCAAAAAATACTTCACAAAGCTCAGTAGCAATTGGTGAAAATGCAACATCAAGTAAAGATATGGATGTGGCAGTTGGTAAGGGTGCTGCAGCTTCAGGTGGTGAATCTCTTGCTTTTGGTTCTGAGGCTAACTCAAGTGCTAAAGCTGCGATTTCCGTTGGTAAATCATCTGTTGCAGCAGGTGATTCTGCGGTAGCGACAGGTTATTTGGCAAATGCAGGTGCGGCTAATACTGTTGCTACAGGTAAGAGTGCTACTGCGAGTGTTGATAATGCAGTTGCTGTTGGTGTGCAAACTAATGCTAGTGCTCGTAATGCCATGGCATTAGGTGGTTATTCTTCAGCTTCTGGTGAGCGTGCAACAGCAGTGGGTGCAGTATCAAAAGCATCAGGCACTGCTTCATTTGCGGGTGGTACATCTGCAAATGCTTCTGGTACAAACTCTGTAGCTATCGGTGGCTCAATGACTCCAGCTGATGCTGCACAAGCAACAGGTGCTAATACAACTGCGATTGGTACAGGTGCAAAAGCAGAAAAAGATAATGCGGTTGCATTAGGTTCAGGGTCTACGACATCTGATTTTGTTCCAACTAGTTCAGCAACTGTTGGCACTTTAACTTATAGTGGTTTTGCAGGTAGCAATAGTTCATTAGGTAATGGTGCTGTAGTGTCAGTAGGTGGTCCAGTAACTCCGACTAATCAACTAGGTTCTGCACGCCAAATTCAAAATGTAGCAGCAGGTCGAATTGATGCTGCTTCAACCGATGCAGTGAATGGTTCACAACTTTATGTTGTAGCAAGTAAATTAGATGAAAAAATTCATAACCATCACTGGATTGCGAGTGGTAACCAAACAGCGGGCGCTCAACATGCCAATACAAGTATTTATAACAATGGTGTTGTTGATTTCCAAAATGGTAACGGTACGATTGCAACCGTAACGAATGAAACGTTAGATCAAAGCACTGGAACCAAAAAAACAGTGGTTAAATACCACGCAAATATCGTAGCTGGTGATAACACAACAGTTGACTATAACGCTGATGGTTCAGTTAAAATTAGTGCGAATGTATCTGGCGGTACAGATACTACTGCGAAAGTGATAACGGGTTCTCCAAATGCATTAATTGTAACGAATACAACAACAGATAATGTAACAACTTATAATGTAAGTGTAAAAACAGGTGATATTTCTACTACAACCGCAGGTGCAGCTACCTATGATAAAGATGGTGACAATGCAGCGAGTGGTAATTATGGTTCTCGTTTAACTAACGTAAGTACCGTAACAAATATCGTGAATAATGTTTCATGGCATTTGAATTCTGAAGCGGTACCAGGGACAAGTGGTACACTTATCACTGGTAGTGATACTGAAGCTTCAAATGTTCGTGCATCAAACACCGTAAACATTAATGCGGGTGACAACATTGCAATCAAACGTAACGGTAATACCATTGAAATCAGCTCAACTGGTGGTGCTAAAGGTGATACCGGTGCAACAGGTGCGAAAGGTGATACCGGTGCAGCAGGTGCGAAAGGTGATACTGGTGCAGCAGGTGCGAAAGGTGATACTGGTGATAGCATCACTGGTGAAGTTGTAGATAACGGCGACGGTACTCATACTATCACTATCACTAATTTAGGTGATGGCTCAGTGACCACTACTATCGTAAAAGACGGTAAAGACGGTAAAAACGGTAAAGACGGTGCAACTGGTGCAGCAGGTAAAAACGCTGAAGCAAGTG
>NZ_KV801005.1:367289-367682 GCF_001810345.1 Haemophilus sp. HMSC061E01 | reverse complement strand
GTGATGGCTCAGTGACCACTACTATCGTAAAAGATGGTAAAGACGGTAAAGATGGTGCGACTGGTGCAGCAGGTAAAAACGCTGAAGCAAGTGTTGTAAACAACGGTAACGGTACACACACAGTCACTATCGTAGATGGCAACGGTCAAACCACTTCAACAGTTGTTAAAGATGGTAAAAATGCAGAAGCATCTGTTACAAACAACGGTAATGGTACACATACATTAACTGTCGTGGATGGTAACGGTAACACTACCACCACTATCGTTAAAGATGGTGCAACCGGTGCAGCAGGTGCGAAAGGTGACACTGGTGCAACTGGTGAGAAAGGTGATAAAGGTGATAGCATTACAGGTGAGGTTGTAGATAACGGCGACGGTACTCATACTATCA
>NZ_KV801005.1:257389-367189 GCF_001810345.1 Haemophilus sp. HMSC061E01 | reverse complement strand
AACAGTTGTTAAAGATGGTAAAAATGCAGAAGCAGATGTTAAAGACAACGGCGACGGTACTCACACTGTAACCATTAAAGATGGTAACGGTAATACCACAACAGCTATCATCAAAGATGGTGCAACCGGTGCTAAAGGTGATACTGGTGCAACAGGTGCAGATGGTAAGAACGCTGAAGCAGATGTGAAAGACAACGGCGACGGTACTCATACTGTAACCATTAAAGATGGTAACGGTAATACCACAACAACTATCATTAAAGATGGTGCAACTGGTGCGAAAGGTGATACTGGTGCAGACGGTAAGAATGCTGAAGCAGACGTTAAAGACAACGGCGACGGTACTCATACTGTAACCATTAAAGATGGTAACGGTAATACCACAACAACTATCATTAAAGATGGTGCAACTGGTGCGAAAGGTGAGAAAGGTGATACTGGTGCAACAGGTGCAGATGGTAAGAACGCTGAAGCTGATGTGAAAGACAACGGCGACGGTACTCACACAGTAACTATCAAAGATGGTAACGGTAATACCACAACGACTATCGTTAAAGATGGTGCAACTGGTGCGAAAGGTGATACTGGTGATAGCATCACTGGTGAAGTTGTAGATAACGGCGACGGTACTCATACTATCACTATCACTAATTTAGGTGATGGTTCAGTGACCACTACTATCGTTAAAGATGGTAAAAATGGTAAAGATGGGGCAACTGGTGCGACAGGTGCTGATGGTAAGAACGCTGAAGCTGATGTGAAAGACAACGGCGACGGTACTCATACTGTAACCATTAAAGATGGTAACGGTAATACCACAACAACTATCGTTAAAGATGGTAAAAATGGTAAAGATGGCGTGATGACTTGGGATATTAAATCTACAGGTAACAAAACACCTGCTTCAGAAACCAATGCGAAAACCATTAAACATACCAACACTGTTAACATGGAAGCTGGCAAAAACTTAACTGTTGAGCAATCTAGCAACAATGACAGTGCTACAGTTAAATTTGCTTTAGATAGCAATGTAACCAATTTAGATAAAGTTGTTGTTAATGGTAAAGATGGTGTAGATGGTAAAGATGGTGTAACCATTACTGCTCCTGGTGGTAAAGATGGTAACGACGGTTTAGATGGCAAAGTTGGAATCAGCGGTAAAGACGGAAAAGATGCAGTTTCTATCTCTGGTAAAGACGGCGTTGGTCAAATCGGCTTAACCGGACCGAAAGGTGCAGATGGTAAAGATGGTGCATCAGTAACCATTTCAACAGATAAAGGTACAACCACAGTAGCTGAACGCGATGGTGGTGAAAAGATTAACCGTGTTATCTATACTGATAAAGATAAAGATGGCAATGATATCAAACGTGAAATTGCAACGCTTGATGATGGCTTGAAATTCACAGGTGATGATGGTCAAACAGTTAATCGTACTTTAGGTTCTAACCTTAATATTAAGGGTGGTGCGACAGATTCAACAACAGCGAAAAACATTCGTGTGACCAAAGCTGCGGATGGTGAAGGCTTAGATGTGAATCTTGCGAATAACATTAAGTTAGATAACAATGGTAGCCTTAATATTGGTGGTACAACAGTTAAAAATGGTTCAGTAACCAATTTAGACCATCACATTGACAACCCAACAACAGTTGTGGATGACAGCGTGTTAAATATCACTGATGAGAAGAAAAAAGAAGCCGCAACAGTTGGTGATGTATTGAACTCAGGTTGGAACTTACAAGCAAATGGTAAACCGGTTGATGCAGTAACACACGGCAACAACGTGAACTTTGCAAGTGATAAAGGTACTGTGACAGTTACAGCGAACTCAGATGGTAAAACATCTGTTGTAAACTTAGATGTTAACGTTGATAACGATACCATCACTGTGAATAATAAAGGACAATTAGTCGCTAGCGGTGCAACTAACTTTAATGTTGCAACTAAAGATGGTGGCAACAAAGTTGCTAAGAAAGGTGGTAGCTCAACAACGAAAATTACCTCAGGTAAAACAATTACTTACACTGCAGGTAAAAACATTGCGATTGAGCAAAATGGTGGCGACATCCTTGTTTCAACAACAAATGATGTAGACCACAACAGCGTAACCACAAATGACTTAACAGTCAACAAAGGTGGTAACATTGATATGGGTGGTAACCAAATTCACAACGTGAAAGCGGGTACTAAAGATACTGATGCGGTTAACGTATCTCAATTGAAACAATCAATTGGTGACGTACATAAACGTATCAATAAAGTGGGTAAAGAAGCTCGCGGCGGTATCGCAGGTGCTAACGCAGCAGCAGGTTTACCACAAGTTTACATCCCGGGTAAATCAATGGTTGCTGCTTCTGCAGGTACTTTCAAAGGTGAAAGTGCTGTAGCAGTAGGTTACTCACGTTCAAGCGACAATGGTAAAGTTATCTTTAAACTTCAAGGTAACGCAAATACCCAAGGCGACGTAGGTGGCTCTGTGGGTGTAGGTTACCAATGGTAATTTAACTTTCCATTAAGATAGATAAAAACCCAGCTTCGGCTGGGTTTTTTATTTGTACCAAATTAAGGATGAAATGGGATAGAATGAGCACACAATAACATTTCTAAAAAATAGTTTTGTGATTAATTAGACAAACTTAAGGATATCTAACCTAAATGACCACTTCAGAAAAAATTAATATTGCGTTTGCGATTGATGCAAAATATACGCCCCATTTAGAAGCGTTGCTAAAATCCATTTGCTACTATAATAAGAATGTAAACTTTTATGTCTTACATAATGATATTCCACAAGAATGGTTTGAAGGGATTCAATGCAAATTAGAGAAAATGGGCTATAACCTATTTTCTATTCATATTTCTGACGATATTTTTAAAGATTATAAAACATTGGAACATATTTCTTCGTCAAGCAGTTATTACCGACTCATGATCCCAAAACTGATTAATCAAGCACGCGTCTTGTATTTAGATGCAGATATTATTGTGAATGGATCATTATCTGATTTTTATTATAGCGATCTGAATGGTGCCCCTGTAGGCGTTGTGAAAGATTATGGGATGGGAGAACACTTTCCGTTTCCTTATTTAGATGCATCCGTTTCCAAAAAATATTTCAACAGCGGTGTTCTACTGATTGATTGTGTGAAGTGGCGAAATGAAGGTTTAGTCGATACCTTATTGCAAACAGTTGAAGAATATGGCAATCAAGTGTTATACGGTGATCAGTGTATTTTGAATATTGTTTTACGAGAAAAGGCGAAATATTATAGTTTCACTGAAAATGCGCAGGTGCAATATATTGAAGCAATTAAAAATCGGCATAATATTAAGTCAATTAGCCTTGATGCAACTCCAACAATCATTCACTATGCTGCAAAGCATAAACCTTGGGATAATCATAACCCGACATTATTTGAACGTGAAAAATATTGGTTTTTCCGCCATCTAGATTGGTCTTATCTTATTATGCAACCGAATAAAATTTTATAGTTTGATCTTAATTCTAGAGAACTATCTCAATTTCTCAGCAAGGTCGAGGATGAGTTTTGCGAGTACAGGAAGTGGATCGTTATTTATTAGATGTTGATATTTCAATGCCAATTTCGTGGAGCGCAGAGGTTGTTGGCAAGCAATTTGTATTTGTTTCTCATCAGATGCACGATAGTTATAGGCAATTAGTCGGAGTTCATCAAGTGATATGTCAAGATTATGAGTGAGTAAATCACGTAATTGATTTTCCCAAGCTGAATCACGATATCCCTTTTTCTCCATCACCATCGTGATAGATTTTTCCAATACTTTTTTAATTTGCTGAATTGTTGAGCGAATAGGGTAGTGACCTAGCCATAATTCATCCGTTTCAATGAATTCTGCATTGAATCGATTAATGAACCAATAATAGAATGATTGACTATTTGAACCAATAAATACGATACTTTGAACTTCTTTCCCCTCTTTATCTCGTACAGAATGGCTACCTATAGTCAATGTGCAGGTTTCTGCAATCGCTCGGGGAATAATGACTTTTGGAGTGAGAATTTCTTCTTTCCGTTGATCGGTAAAATGAAAAATAAAATCAGGGTCATATTCGGTGGAATGCGGTAGATAGCCTCGCCAGGTGTACATGCCTACACGGTCTTGAGGAATAAGAGTAAGAAAAGAATTCAATTTCTCACGGGAAGGACAATAAATAAATTCATCAGCATCAAGTGGAAAAATATAATCAATGTTAGCATCATTATTGAGAATATGCTGCATCATATGATTTAATACGCGTTCAGGAGCAAATTCGAGTTCATTGTAATGATAGATATGAATTGGTAGTCCCTCTTGTTTAAGAAGAGTGAGAATTTCACGCGTATTATCACTGCTATCGTGGTCAACAATATGAAGTTCATCCAATAAGGTTAAATTGTGTCGAATAAAAGTTTCAATAACATCACTTTCATTACGCACCATGCTTAAGCCAACTCGTTTTTTACTCATCTCTTATTTACCTTATATTGAACGCCTAATATTTTTAAAGGTGCTCTTTTGCTAACTTCAAATTGTCTAGTAATAGTTTTCTGTTTGGTTCTGGTACGGCTGGATTAAATAATAATTCGATGCAAAGATCATGGCAAAGCTGATAATTGCCCACCGAATTCGCACTCATCGCCAGTTCTTCTTTAGCTTTCCATTCATAAACAGAGTGATCCACAAAAAGAATATCTTTACTTAGAGGAATGTTTGCCGCTACATTTGCATAAATGTAAGCCAGTCTGGCTTTATTGTTGTGGCGTAGTAGGCGCGCTAAATGATAAAGACTTTCCGCACGTTGTGGGCGATATTCATAAGTGGACAGCAATAAATTTTGTATCTCATTGAGTGAAGCATTTAATTCGATTTTTAATAAAGCGATTTGAAGTAATGAATAATAGACTTCTTCAGACCATCCACCGAGATTCGCTCGAATTGCATACCATTCAATGGCTTTTTCATACATATCTGCATCACGATAAGATTGTGCGGTATAAAACGCATAGCGATCTTTAAGATCTTCATCTTCAGATGAATTGAAGGCTTTTTCTAACACTTGAGCATCTTGGAAATATTTTTGTGGGTTGTTGCTACGTGCCCCAAAACGACCACTAATGACATAGTAATCGCCGAATATTTTTTGCTCAGTGATAGTCGTTTTACGTTGTTCAATAAATTCATGTAATACGCCACGCCAATAGAATGAACCATCATTACGAAACATGAGAACTCGGAAGTAAACATTTGAACCTGTAATGCTATTTGCCATGCGCAGATAATAACGATCGCAAGTAAGTTCTTCAGGCAGAACAAATTCCCCTTCAAAACGGTCATCGGCATCAAAGATTAATACATAATCGGTTTTTCCTTGTGCATGTTGTAACGCACAGTTACGGTTATGGGCAAAGTTAACCCATTCATCGTGGTGAATTTCACCTTGAATGCCTTTTTCATCAAAGAATTGTTTGATAATGTCTGCGGTATTGTCATTGGATCCTGTATCACTAATGACATAATAATCTAATGGAACATGAGAAATAATGTTCTCTAATGTATCTCGGATGATAGCAGATTCATTTTTGACAATCATATTCAAACAGATTGTTTTTTTATCAGTTCTTTGAGGCATTTTTCTATCTCTTATGTTTATTATTCATTCAAATTTATTTCTCTTTAGAGTTGAAGGGCATTATAACGAAAATACATTTTGCTTGTTGAAAATTATGTGAAAAATGACCGCACTTTTTCCTCGCATATAGACAATTCCAATCACATCAATTTATAGCTTTCTCGTTCAGTTTTAGGCACAATAGAACAAAATTCCAATGAGTAAAAAAGGATAATGAAAATGACTAAACATTATGATTATATTGCGATCGGTGGCGGTTCCGGCGGGATTGCCTCAATTAACCGTGCGGCAAGTTATGGCAAAAAATGTGCGATTATCGAAGCAAAACATCTCGGTGGTACTTGTGTAAACGTAGGTTGTGTACCGAAAAAAGTGATGTTCTATGGCGCACAAATTGCAGAAGCCATTAATAGCTATGCACCCGCTTATGGTTTTGATGTAGAAGTGAAAAAGTTTGATTACGCGAAATTAGTTGAGAGTCGTCAAGCTTACATCGGTCGTATTCATACGTCTTACAATAATGTATTAGCGAAAAATAATGTGGATGTTCTAAATGGTTTTGCGCGTTTTAAAGATGCGAAAACGATTGAAGTGAGCTATGAAGATGGTTCAACAGAATTAGTGACGGCTGATCATATCTTAATTGCGACGGGTGGTCGTCCAAGTATTCCTGCAGTAAAAGGCGCAGAATACGGGATTGATTCAAATGGTGTATTTGCTTTAAATGAATTACCAAAACGTGTTGCAGTCGTAGGTGCAGGTTATATTGCCGTTGAATTAGCAGGTGTTTTAAATAGCTTAGGCAGCGAAACACATTTATTTGTGCGCAAACATGCCCCATTGCGTAATCAAGATCCATTAATTGTCGAAACCTTAGTTGAAGTGTTAGCACAAGATGGTATCCAATTACATACTAAAGCGTTGCCTGAAGAAGTGGTGAAAAATGCCGATGGTTCGCTTACCTTGAAATTACAAGATGGTCGTGAAACCACAGTGGATACGTTAATTTGGGCGATTGGCCGTGAACCTGCAACGGATGTGATTAATCTTGAAGTAACCGGTGTGAAAACCAACTCACGCGGACAAATTATTGTTGATAAATACCAAAATACGAACGTACCTGGCATTTATGCAGTGGGTGATATTATCGAAGGCGGTATTGAATTAACACCAGTTGCCGTGGCGGCAGGTCGTCGTTTGTCTGAGCGTTTATTCAATAACAAACCAAATGAGCATTTAGATTACAACCTTGTACCAACAGTTGTATTCAGCCATCCGCCAATTGGCACAGTCGGTTTAACTGAGCCGCAAGCGATTGAGCAATATGGCGAAGAAAATGTGAAAGTATATAAATCCTCTTTCACAGCAATGTACACCGCTGTCACTGAACATCGTCAACCTTGCCGGATGAAATTAGTGTGTGTCGGCAAAGAAGAGAAAATCGTGGGCTTACACGGCATTGGTTTCGGTGTAGATGAAATGATTCAAGGTTTTGCTGTGGCAATCAAAATGGGGGCAACTAAAGCAGACTTTGATAATACGGTGGCAATTCACCCAACAGGTTCTGAAGAATTTGTGACAATGCGTTAATTGCAGATAAAAAAAGTGCGGTCAAAATCTCTGATGTTTTTGACCGCACTTTTTATTGTGATTTGTTATTAGGCTGCTGCGCGATTGCCTAATGTACCATCATCTTCCATTTCTTTAGCCACACCGACAACCTCAGCAATTTTGTCTCCTTCTTTGAAGAAAACGAAACCACCATGTTCCATTTTGACCCACGGTTCATCTTTGGTGAGCGGGAAAGTCGTAATAATGGTGACTTTGTCGCCATCTTTTGCGTAATCATTAAAATCGATGACACCATCATCATCAATGCGGTGTGCTTTACCAAAAGGAGCTTTACGTGTTAAGTAATGCAAATTGGTTGAGCAGTGAGCAATCATCCATTCTCCGTTTGAAAGAATGAAGTTAAAGGTGCCTTTTTGTGAGAGCTCTTTGGTAATGTCCTGAATGGCTTCAAAAATTTCCATTTCAGACGGTTTACGACGGAAGCGATTTTTCAAATATTCCGCCATATAACAAAATGCCGTTTCTGAATCAGTTGAGCCAATAGGCTGGCAGAAACTTTCAGACATATCCGGCAAGTCTTTTAAATTACCGTTATGAGCAAATACCCAGTTTTGTCCCCAAATTTCACGAATAAAGGGGTGGGTGTTTTCAATGGTGACACCGCCTTGCGTTGCTTTACGAATGTGAGCAATTACATTGAGCGATTTAATTTTGTATTGTTTTACACAATCCGCAATAGGGGATTGTGATGCAGCATGGTTATCGCGAAAAATACGCACACCACGACCTTCAAAAAAAGCGATACCGAAGCCATCTGAATGGCAGTCAGTAAGACCAGCACGACGACGGAAACCTTCAAAAGAAAAGACAATATCTGTCGGTGTATTACAGTTCATTCCGAGTAATTGGCACATAAATTCCTACAACTTATTTTTATATTTTTATAACCTTATAATGTGTGTTGATTTAACACCATAATGCGTTGAAATTCAAGATGGATAACAAAGGATTTTTAGAAGAAAATGTTACATAAAATAACCTGAAAATCTTTCTGATCTGAAGGCTAGGGATGAGCACTTTATTAAGTTAATAAAAAAGGCGTGGTTATCACGCCTTTTGCTATATTTTTTAAGATTATGCTTTAATTTCGGAGCGGCTTTTTAAGAAAAAGAGTGCGACTGTTGAGATCAACATCACAAAGCCAACGCCAACATATAAACTCTGTTTGTCCCAACCCATATCTAATAATTGGCCGGCAATCGTTGGAGCAAGAATTGCACCAATACGACCGATACCAATCGACCAGCCCACACCGGTGCTACGAATATCGGCATCATAAGTAAGTGGGTTTAAGGTATAAAGACCGCTGATACAGCCATTCATGAGTGCACCAACTAAAATACCGAATACCATCGCAATCCATAAAACGGATGAGGATAAGATAAAGGTAATGATTGCTGCAGAAGATAAGACGGTGAATAAAATTAACACGCCTCGTGCTGTCCAACGGCTAGCCAGTAAGCCATAGATTAAGGCGCCACAAGTGCCCCCTAATGAGATCATCATTCCGACGCTCACACTTTGCTCTGTCGTCATACCCGCTTCTTTTAATAAGGCTGGAGTCCATGAGCTGATAAAATAGAAGCTGAACATGATTGCAAAGAAAGCCGTCCAAATTAACAGGGTAGAATGTAAGTATTTTTCGCTGAATAATTGGCTAATAGGTAATTTAGTCTTAACTTTTTCCGCTTTTTCTGGAAGTTTCCAATCACCGGCTAAACCAATTTTTTTTGCGATTAAATTTAACCGCACTTCTGCATTTTTGGGTTGCTTGGAAGTGAGGAAGTCAATGGATTCCGGTAACCAAATAAATAACACCACTAAAAGTAAACCGGTTAAGATAGCCCCTGCTAGGAACACAGAACGCCAACCATATTCACCTTGCAACATCACGGCGAACATACCGCCTAATACCGCCCCAATACCAAAACCAGCAGCATAGACACTGATCGCAAAACTGCGCCATTTACGAGAAGAATATTCACTGGTGATCACGTTCGTGCCCACTAAAATACCGCCGACACCAAGCCCGGTGATAACGCGCCAGAAACCGAGCCATTGATATTGTGAGATAAACGCCGAGCCTAACATCCCAATAGCGGAGAGTGATACCGCCATTAATAACAATGGACGGCGACCAATTTTATCCGCAAGTGGTGCAAGGAAAAGTGAGCCGGCAGTCATACCAAACAAGCCGGCACTTAATAAATAACCCAACTCAATCCCCGTGAGGCCAAATTCGCCACGAATGGCTGTTGCAGTAAAGGCCAGGGCTAATACATCAAAGCCATCAAGTAAATTCATGATGGCAGCCATCACCACAATCATCCATTGATAAGCCCCCATTGGGCTTTGTTCTATTTTGACTCTAAGAGAAAGGGTTTCAGTCATTTTATTTCCTTAAGTTAAGCAAACTGGCGAGAGCTTGCGAGAGATTGAAGTTTACGCAAAATCATGCTGAGTACCACGCCATAAGCGGGAACAAACAAGACGATGCCGACAAATAATTTAAATAAGTAATCGACGAATCCAAGACTAAACCAATGTTCAGCCATAAATGGATCGCTACTTTGATAGAATGCTACGCCAAAGAACATGAAAGTGTCGGCAAGAGAGCCAAATGTCATGGAGCTGCTCGGGGCAATCCACCACGTTTTTAGTTGACGTAAACGGTTGAATACTAACACATCTAATAATTGTCCGAAAACATAAGCACAGAAACTCGCAAATGCAATACGGAAAACAAACATATTGAATTCACTTAATGCACTTAAGCCTTGATATTGCCCATTAGAGAAAACAACCGACACAATGTAGCTGACGATAAGTGCTGGAATCATCACGATAAAAATGATCCAACGCGCTTCTTTCGCCCCAAATACACGTACCGTTAAATCAGTGGCTAAGAAAATGAATGGAAAAGTGAGTGTGCCCCATGTGCTATGGAATGAGAAATCATCAGCAAAACCAAGTGCGGTCAATTTTAAATTGATTTCAAATGGAATTTGAACGAAATAATTACTGGCTGTGATAATGAAGATGTGAAACAAGCTTAATAAAATTAAAGCAAAACGTTTTTGTTGATCATTGAAGATCGGAGTATTAATTTTCATTTTAAGACCTTTTTAGTTGGTTAATCGGGGGTAGGGAACCCGACATGAGAAATAAATCCGCCAAATTGGCGAGCCGTGAATAATACTAGAATTTATTGGGATTGCAAGAAAGTGCGGTCAAAAATTTAGGCATTTTATTTGTTTTAGTTTGATTTTAATAGCAGTGATAAGAATTTTCATTTACACCAAAATAATATTGTACTAGAATTCTCAGGCATTTTTATTTCACATATGCCTGGGGAGCATTCAATGTATAAAACCAATCATTTAAAAACAACATCATTCTTCGCATTAAGCACGTTAACCATCGCGCTTTTTTCAAGCTATTCTTATGGTGAAGAGAAACTTGAGGAAATTAAAGTTACAGCGGAAAACCAGGTAAAACAATCACTTGGCTCTTCTCTTGTGACGGCAAAAGATTTAGAGAAACGTCCTGCGACAAATGATATTTCTGAAGTATTACGTACTATGCCCGGTGTGAACTTAACGGGTAACTCATCTACAGGACAACGCGGAAACAAACGTCAAATTGATATTCGTGGCATGGGGCCAGAAAATACATTGATTTTAGTGGACGGGAAACCTGTCACCTCTCGTAATGCAGAACGTTATGGGGTGCGTGGTGAACGTAATTCCCGTGGCGACAGCAACTGGGTGCCGGTTGAAGCCATTGAAAAAATTGAAGTATTACGTGGCCCTTCAGCTGCACGTTATGGTTCAGGTGCAATGGGTGGGGTGGTGAATATCATCACTAAACCTGTTACCAATGATTTGCACGGTAGCTTAAGCTATTACACCAATCAACCAGAAGACAGCGATGAAGGTGCAACGAACCGTGTCGGTTTTAATCTAAGCGGAGCGTTAATTAAAGACGTATTGCAATTCCGTTTATATGGTAACTGGAACAAAACGCAAGCGGATGAAGTTGGTATTAATGGCGATCCTGCGATTGCCGGTCGTGAAGGCGTACGTAATAAAGATATTAATGGCCGTTTAGTGTGGAATATCAATGAGAAAAATAAATTAACCTTGGATTCTGGTTTCAGTCGTCAAGGCAATATTTATAACGGTGATACGCAAAATAGCTCAGCAGGGCTTTACAATAATAAAAACTATCCTGAAACCAAAACCTTGGCAGGAAGCAAAGCTGAAACCGCTCGTTTATATCGTCAAAACTATGCTTTAACCTACGAGGGTAAATTCGATCATTTCGACAATAAAACCTATATTACTTTTGATAAAACGAAAAACAGCCGTTTACCGGAATATTTAGCGGGTGGTCCAGAGGGCAGCTATTCGAGCACATCAGCCTTTAGTGATTCCATTCTTAAAAATACACGCTTTAGTTCAGAATTCTATATTCCATTTACCTTGGGTGTAGATCATATGCTGACAGTTGGTTTTGAGGGGGCACACAGCAGTTTAGATGATGACGCTTCTATGACACAGTTACTTGGTGGACGACGAGATAAAAAAACAGGGAAGGTGCTTTATGATTTGAAAGAACGCCTACCAAGCGGTATCTCAAATGTACGAGGAGGTCATAGTAGTCAAACTGAATGGGCTGTATTTATTGAAGATAATATTTCAGCAACCCAATCTACTATCCTAACGCCATCTTTACGTTATGATTACAACAGTTATTCTGGTTCTAACGTAAGTGGTGGATTAAACTTCTTACAAAGCCTCAACGATGATTGGAGAATTAAAGGTGGGATTGCAAGAGCTTATAAAGCACCGAACCTTTATCAAACTAACCCAAATTACTTGCTATTTACCTTAGGTCAAGGTTGTCCAACGAATGTACCAAATAATAAAACTTGTTATTTCCAAGGTAATAGCGACATTAAACCGGAAACCAGCTGGAATAAAGAAATCGGAATTGAATATGATAAAAATGGACTTCTTGCTTCTGTAGCTTACTTCCGTAATGATTATCGTAATAAAATCGTATCTGATGGTGAATTTATCGGTTTAACTAACTTAGGTAACTATGTGTATAAATGGGGTAATGCAAACCGCGCAGTGATTGAAGGTTTTGAAGGTAATCTGACATTACCACTAATCCAAGATAAATTAAACTGGGTGAATAACTTCACTTATATGCATAAAACCAAAAATAAAGATACAGGTAACCCGCTTTCTATCGTGCCGAAATATACCTTGAATTCAAGCTTAAGTTATAAAATTACCGATAGTTTGGATGCAATGTTAACTTATACGCAATACGGTAAACAAAAATCCCGTAAAAATCCGGAAAACCGTATGGAAAATGGTAACAATACACACGTTAATCAACTTGCTGGCTCAGAAGATATTGGTGGCTATGCAGTTTGGGGATTAAGTGCGGGTTATAATTGGAAAGATACAATCAGCATTCGTGTTGGCGTAAGTAACTTATTTGATAAACGCATTTATCGTTCATCAAGCAGTACAAATTACAATGCTCATACTTATAACGAACCTGGTCGTGCTTATTACGCAACAGTTAAATATTCATTTTAATTGAGCGTTTAGAACTGATAGAAAAAGTGCGGTCGATTTTGACCGCACTTTTTTATTGATTGAATTTTGAAAATGGTGAATTTCAGATAATAAAAAACCCTGCATAGGCAGGGTTCTTCACACAGATTCAAATTATTTTGTACCTGGGATTTTGAAACGGCTGTTAAAGCGTTCAACACGACCACCAGTATCAACAACACGTTGTTTACCAGTGTAGAATGGGTGGCAGCTACCGCACACATCAAGGTTGATATCTTTGCCTAAAGTAGAACGAGTTTTGATCACGTTACCGCAAGAACAAGTTGCAGTGATCTCTTTATATTCTGGATGAATACCTTGTTTCATAGAAAACCTCAAATTGAAGCCACGCCGCTATAAATGCTTTCCACTTACACCGCGTGAGTTAATAATCGCCGACAATCCGGCACCAAATAGACTGCGAATTATACTGAAAAAATCAAATTGATCAAGAGGTGTGCTTTAGTGATAGAATCATCGCAAAATTTTTGCTTATTTTTGACCGCACTTTAGGAAAGTTATGTTAGCCCAATCCTCTGTTAATGCCCCTTTTGTCCATTCTGTTTTACAATGGTATGAAAAGTTTGGGCGTAAAAATTTGCCTTGGCAGCAAAATAAAACCCTTTATGGTGTTTGGCTTTCCGAAGTGATGTTACAACAAACCCAAGTTTCCACAGTCATTCCTTATTTTGAACGTTTTATTAAAACCTTTCCCAATGTGACCGCACTTGCTAATGCGTCGCAAGATGAAGTATTACATCTGTGGACGGGACTAGGTTATTACGCACGTGCGAGAAATTTACATCAAGCCGCTCAAACCATTAGAGATGAATATCAAGGCGAATTTCCAACGCAATTTGAGCAAGTTTGGGCGTTAACAGGCGTGGGACGATCTACGGCGGGGGCAATTTTATCTTCTGTGCAAAATCAACCTTATCCGATTTTAGACGGTAATGTGAAACGTGTGCTTTCTCGTTATTTTGCTGTTGAAGGTTGGCCTGGCGAGAAGAAAGTCGAAAATCAATTATGGCAGTTGAGCGAACAGGTTACACCAACAACGAGAGTCGCAGAATTTAATCAAGCAATGATGGATATCGGTTCGGCGATTTGTACTCGAACAAAACCTAAATGCGATCTTTGTCCTCTAAGTAAGGATTGCTTAGCCAATAAACTCGAAAAGTGGACAGAATTTCCTGGAAAGAAACCAAAAAAATCGTTGCCAGAAAAGCAGAGTTATTTTTTGATTTTATCTCATCAAGGAAAAGTCTGGTTGGAACAGCGTGAAAGCAAAGGCTTATGGGGCGGGTTGTATTGTTTTCCTCAGTTTGATGATAAACAAACATTGCTGAGTTATCTGAAAGAACTAGGGATTGCCGAGTATCAAGAATGGGTAACTTTCCGTCATACGTTTAGTCATTTTCATTTAGATATTCATCCTATTTATGTTGAAGTCGATCGAAAATCTGAAGATGGCGATCGTTCAGATTGGAAAAAATTGTCAGAAAAAGGAAAAGAATCTCAATCTGGTCTATTAAGTGCGGTCAAATATTGGTATGATCCAACCTCACCTGAACAGATCGGGTTAGCTCAGCCTGTGAAAAATTTATTAACGCAATTTGTAAGGAATTATTATGGCTAGAACCGTTTTTTGCGAATATTTGAAACAAGATGCGGAAGGACTGGATTTTCAACTGTATCCCGGTGAATTAGGTAAACGTATTTTTAATTCAATTAGTAAACAAGCATGGGGCGAATGGATCAAAAAGCAAACCATGTTAGTGAACGAGAAAAAACTCAATATGATGAATGCCGAGCATCGTAAATTATTAGAAGAAGAAATGGTGAATTTCTTATTTGAAGGCAAAGATGTGCATATTGAAGGTTACGTTCCCCCATCTAAATAACAAAAGATTATGAAAAAGTATTTATTATTGGCGCTACTTCCACTTTTATATGCTTGTAGTGACTCGCCAACCCATCGACGTGGCATTAATTATGACGAAGTGTTTTCAAAAGACACGCAAGGTTTAGATATTTTAACTGGTCAATTCTCCCATAATATCGATCGTATTTGGGGGGTAAATGAGCTTTTAGTGGCGAGTCGTAAAGACTACGTGAAATACACGGACTCTTTCTATACGCGTAGCCACGTAAGCTTTGACGAAGGTACAATTATTGTTGAAACTCAACAAGATCTTAATCGCTTACACAATGCGATTGTTCATACTTTATTGATGGGCTCCGATGCAAAAGGGATCGACTTATTCGCTTCTGGCGATGTACCGATTAGTACGCGTCCTTTCTTATTAGGTCAGGTTGTGGATAACAATGGTCAGCAAATTGCTAACCAAGTGATTGCAAGTAACTTTGCGACTTATTTAATCCAAAATAAATTACAAACTCGCCGCTTACAAAATGGTAACACTGTACAATTTGTGGTGATCTCAATGATTGCAAACCACGTTGAAGTGCGTGCACAAAAATATATTCCATTAGTCCGTAAAGCCGCAGAACGCTATGGCATTGATGAAAGCTTGATTTTAGGTATTATGCAAACAGAATCTAGCTTCAACCCGTATGCGATTAGTTATGCGAATGCAATCGGCTTAATGCAAGTGGTACCAAGCACTGCAGGTCGCGATGTGTTTGCGATGAAAGGTAAAGGTGGACAACCATCTGCACGTTACCTTTATGATCCAGCAAATAACATTGATGCGGGTGTCTCTTACTTATGGATTCTGCAAAATCAATATTTAGATGGTATCACGAATCCTACCTCTAAACGTTTTGCAATGATTTCTGCCTACAACAGTGGTGCAGGTGCAGTATTACGTGTATTCGATGAGGATAAAGATGAGGCGATCTATAAGATCAATCAGATGTATCCAGAACAAGTGTATCGTATCTTAACGACTGCACACCCATCCTCACAAGCAAGAAACTACTTGTTGAAAGTGGATGCGGCGCAGAAGAAATTCCGCGTAAGACGATAATTTCTACGATGAAATACAATGCCCGAAAGAATTTTCGGGCATTATTTTTTGAGAAAGTGCGGTTATTTTTGATTGAGTTTTAGAAAATACGTTCTTTTTATAGTCGTTTTGGTTATTAACCACTCAAACACACCAACTTTTTCACTTTTTTTGAATTTAGTTGTTGACCGATACCCGAAAAAATAGTTTAATACGCTCCGTTGTCAGGCAGTAGCCAATAACGATAACGCCTCGATAGCTCAGTCGGTAGAGCAGGGGATTGAAAATCCCCGTGTCGGTGGTTCGATTCCGCCTCGAGGCACCATTTCCTCCTTAGTTCAGTCGGTAGAACGGTGGACTGTTAATCCATATGTCGCAGGTTCGAGTCCCGCAGGAGGAGCCAAATTCTGAGAAGCCGCTAAAGCAATTTAGCGGCTTTTTGCTTTGTAGAATTCAATGATTATTCTGTTGTTTTCCTCTCTTTAAAATTTGCTCAAATTTCTCACCGCATTTTTTTGATCTAGATAAATATTTATGTAAAAAAGTTACATAAAATTGTTAGCAAGATCACACTTTATTATCTTGCACTTTGCAATCAATCCCTAATCTCATCATAATGCAGCCACTAATTTAATGAATGAATACTCATTAAATAAACGATTTTATAATTTCAACTTTAGAGGGTGATGTATGGACACTACAACTAATAAAAAATGGAATAAATTTGATACAGCTTGGGTATTAAACTTATTTGGAACTGCGGTGGGCGCAGGGGTATTATTTTTACCAATCAATGCAGGGATGGGCGGTTTCTGGCCTTTGGTTGTGATGGCGATTTTAGTCGGACCGATGACATATTTTGCACATCGTGGCTTGGCTTATTTCGTGTTGTCTTCTTCTAAGCCAGGCAGTGATATTACCGAAGTAGTTGAAGAACATTTCGGCCCGACCGCAGGGAAATTAATTACCTTATTATATTTCTTTGCGATCTTCCCAATTTTATTGATTTATGGAAACGGGATCACTAATACGGTTGATTCTTTTATCGTCAACCAATTAGGCATGGCTTCACCAAACCGTGTGATTCTTTCTTTTGTATTAATTGCGATATTGATTTCAGTCATGTTGTTCAGTGAAAAAGTGATGTTGAAAATCACCGAATTACTCGTTTATCCATTGGTGTTGATTCTCTTTGCGTTATCAATTTATCTTATTCCGCAATGGAATGCTTCAATGCTTTATGAGCTTCCGACGGCTGGTGGCTTCATCACGACATTGTGGTTAACCATCCCAGTATTGGTTTTCTCTTTTAACCATTCTCCGGCAATTTCCTCTTTCACGCTTTCTCAACAACGTGAATATAAAGATTTTAATACAACGGAATATCACATCGGCCGTACAGAAAAAGGAACTTCAACCGTATTACTGTTCTTCGTGATGTTCTTTGTATTTAGCTGTGTATTAACCTTAACACCAGCAGAGTTATTAGAAGCAAAAGCACAAAATATTAGTATCTTGTCTTATCTTGCTAACAAATTTGATAACCCATATATTTCTTATTTCGCACCATTAGTGGCTTTCTTCGCGATTACGAGCTCATTCTTTGGTCATTATTTAGGGGCACGTGAAGGTTTAGAAGGTTTATACCTCAAAATGAAAGGTGAAAGCGTGAATCGTAAAAAATTAAATTACGGTACTGCAGTTTTCTTCTTATTGACTTTATGGGGGGTGGCGATCATTAATCCGAGTATTTTAGGTTTGATCGAATCCCTTGGCGGCCCAATTATTGCGATGATCCTTTTCATTATGCCTATGTATGCGATTCGCAATGTTCCAGCAATGAAACGCTATCAAGGTCGTTTTAGCAATGTATTTGTTACAGTTATGGGATTAATTGCTATCTCCGCGGTCGTATATGGATTATTATAAGCGGCTTTTTAGTTTAGCTTAGGATTTAAAATAATATGATTAGTGTATTTGATATGTTTAAAGTGGGAGTTGGGCCATCCAGCTCCCATACTGTTGGCCCGATGAAAGCAGGCAAGCAGTTTATTGATGATTTAATCGAGCAAGGTAAATTTGATGCTGTTGCAACCTTGCATGTTGATGTGTATGGCTCTCTCTCAATGACGGGGCATGGTCATAATACAGATATTGCGATCATTATGGGATTGGCCGGTTATCTACCGCATGATGTGGATATTGATTTAATCCCAACCTTTATCGAACAGGTTAAACAAACCAAAAAACTCTCGATTGCACAGGGCAAAAAAACGGTTAATTTCGATTGGGATGCCAATATGGTATTCCATAATTCCTTTTTATCATTGCATGAAAATGGTATGACCATTACTGCATTAGATGCTGATCGTAACGTGCTTTACCGCCAAACTTATTATTCTATCGGTGGTGGCTTTATTGTAGATGAAGCACATTTTGGTCAAGAGGAAGAAAATCCGGTGACGGTACCTTATCCTTATCAACATGCTGAAGATATTTTGAAACATTGTCAGGAGAGTGGCTTAATGCTCTCAACAGTGATGATGAAAAATGAATTAGCATTGCGTGATAAAAAAGAGGTTGAAGCACATTTACAGAATGTTTGGAAAACCATGAAAGATTGTATTGAACATGGTATTAAAACAGAGGGTGTGTTACCAGGGCCTTTAAAAGTTGCTCGTCGTGCGCCATCACTTTATCGTCTCTTGGAGGCGAATAGCGGCCGTTTAGCCCATGACCCAATGTATGTGATCGACTGGGTGAATATGTTTGCCCTTGCAGTAAATGAAGAGAATGCGGCAGGTGGTCGCGTCGTAACCGCGCCAACTAATGGTGCATGTGGTATTGTGCCGGCGGTACTTTCTTATTATGAGAAATTTGTTGCACCTTTAACCCCTGAAGTCATTGAACGTTACTTATTGGCTGCCGGTATGATTGGTTCCCTTTATAAGATGAATGCATCTATTTCGGGAGCAGAGGTCGGTTGCCAAGGTGAAGTGGGTGTGGCATGTTCAATGGCTGCCGCAGGTTTAACTGAGATCTTAGGTGGTACACCAGTACAAGTGTGTATCGCAGCTGAAATTGCGATGGAACATAACTTGGGCTTAACTTGCGATCCTGTTGGTGGCCAAGTGCAAGTACCTTGTATTGAACGTAATGCCATTGCTTCGGTGAAAGCGATTAACGCTAGCCGTATGGCATTACGCCGAACCACGAATCCTCGCGTAACCTTGGATAAAGTGATCGAAACCATGTATGAAACAGGTAAAGACATGAATGCCAAATATCGTGAAACATCGAAAGGTGGATTAGCGGTGAAAGTAGTCTGTTCTTAAGATGTCATTGATAATAAAAGAGCGGTTATTTTTGACCGCTCTTTTTTATTTTCCTTTCACATCAATAATTACTACTTCTGATTGAGATCCTAAGCGCATTGGAATACCCCAGAAACCATAACCAGAAGTGACAAAAACATGTGGATTGCCAATTCTTTCATGACCATAATCCAAACGATACATCATTTTCGTGATTAAATTAGCCGGGAATACTTGCCCTTTATGTGCATGCCCTGAAACTTGAATATCAAGCGGAAGTGAAGCATGTTTTTCGATATCTGTTGGACGGTGATCCAATAGAATAATCGGTAAGTCAGTATTCACTTGTTTTAATAACGTCTCGGTACTTGGTCTATCGTGAGCAAGATTGTCGTTTCGTCCAATAAGCACCAGTTCATTGTTTAACGTTAATGTTTCATCTCTTAACACGGTGATACCTGCTTTGCGAATTTCTTGATCAATTCGATCTTGGTCTCCAAATAAATCGTGATTGCCAAGTGTGGCATAAATACCCATTGGAGCCTTGAGTTTCGCTAAATGAGGTTGCATTTTTTCGGCTAAATAGGCATTGACGTTATCATCCATAATATCGCCAGGCAGTAAAATGATATCGACCTTTTCTTGCTGCATAATATCAGCCAGTTTATCCAATTCTTTCCCGCCAAATAATTTGCCTAAATGGAGATCGCTTGCCATGCCAATTCGCAATGGTTTAATCGGTTTATCTAGCGTAATTTCATAATGAATAACACGTGTGACATAGGCGTTATACACACTTAAGGCAGTGATACCAATAAATAAAATCGGGTAAGCAATGCGTAAAGTGCAGTCGATTTTGGTGATGGATTTGGATTTTCGGAAAAGAAAATGAATACCTCCCACGGCAATACTCGCAAAGGCTGAAAAAAGGAGTAGCGCGAGCATTAAAGCAATAAGTCGAAATACCGTAAAAAGCTTTAAAAAATGGCAAATAACCAAGACATTAGGAAGCAAAAAGCTGACAAAAGTAATTGCTCGTCTTGTCTTTTGAGAGAGCGGTTTGTTAAGCCACCAAATCAGCGTTTTATTAAAAATATAAATCAGCAGTTGTAACAAAATAATGGCTGCCGTAAATATAAAGTAATAACGAGTTTCCATCTGCAATTCCTAAATAAAAGTGCGGTCGTTTTTGACCCAGTTTTGAAGTGTGGAATAATAAATTTCTCTGTTCCCAAAGGCAAATTTTTTCGCTAAAATGCGGCTCGTTTTAGTTAATTCAAGAAGGAAAATCCAATGTTCGGAAAAGGCGGTTTAGGCGGCTTAATGAAACAAGCCCAACAAATGCAAGAAAAAATGCAAAAAATGCAGGAAGAAATTGCCCAATTAGAAGTAACTGGCGAAAGCGGTGCGGGTTTAGTAAAAATCACGATTAATGGTGCGCACAACTGCCGTCGTATTGAGATCGATCCTTCTTTAATGGAAGACGACAAAGAAATGTTGGAAGATTTAATCGCTGCCGCATTCAACGATGCAATCCGTCGTGCAGAAGAATTGCAAAAAGAAAAAATGGCTTCTGTGACCGCAGGCATGCCATTACCTCCAGGAATGAAACTTCCATTTTAATTCATCGGGTGTGTGAATTTACACGTTCACACACCATTCATCTTTTCCCATCATAAATACTATGCAAAGCAGTCCACTTTTAGAACATCTTATTGAAAATCTTCGTTGCTTGCCGGGTGTAGGCCCTAAATCTGCACAACGAATGGCTTATCATCTTTTACAGCGCAATCGTAGCGGTGGGATGAATTTAGCACGTGCATTAACGGAAGCAATGTCTAAAATTGGGCATTGTTCACAGTGTCGTGATTTTACCGAAGAGGAAACGTGCAATATTTGTAACAATCCTCGCCGTCAAAATTCAGGTTTACTTTGTGTGGTGGAAATGCCGGCAGACATTCAGGCTATTGAGCAAACCGGCCAATTTTCTGGACGTTATTTTGTCTTAATGGGGCATTTATCGCCTTTAGATGGTATTGGTCCAAAAGAAATTGGTTTAGATTTATTGCAAAAACGTTTGGTTGAAGAATCTTTCCATGAAGTGATTTTAGCGACCAATCCAACGGTGGAAGGCGATGCGACAGCCAATTATATTGCTGAAATTTGCCATCAACATAATATTAAAGTAAGCCGTATTGCTCACGGGATCCCTGTCGGTGGGGAATTAGAAACCGTGGACGGCACCACCTTAACCCATTCTTTCTTAGGTCGCCGTCAGATCGACTAATCTTATGCGCCTGTTTATTGCCGAGAAACCCAGTCTTGGGCGAGCGATTGCCGATGTATTACCAAAACCTCATCAACGAGGTGATGGTTTTATTAAATGTGGCAATGATGATGTTGTGACTTGGTGCGTGGGGCATTTGCTCGAACAAGCAGAACCGGATGCCTACGATCCTAAATTTAAACAATGGCGTTTAGAACATTTACCGATCATTCCTGAAAAATGGATTCTATTACCGCGAAAGGAAGTCAAAAAACAACTTTCTGTGGTAGAAAAACTCATTCATCAAGCCGATGTTTTAGTTAACGCGGGTGACCCGGATAGAGAAGGGCAGTTGTTGGTGGATGAAGTATTCAGCTATGCCAATTTATCCGCCGAAAAACGTGATGGCATTTTGCGTTGTTTGATTAGCGATCTTAACCCAAGTGCGGTGGAAAAAGCGGTACAAAAGCTCCAACCTAACCGTCATTTTATTCCATTGGCTACCTCCGCACTGGCACGCGCTCGAGCCGATTGGCTTTATGGTATCAATATGACTCGCGCTTATACCATTCGTGGTCGCCAAGCGGGTTATGATGGCGTGCTTTCTGTTGGACGAGTGCAAACCCCCGTGTTAGGCTTGATTGTTCGACGTGATTTGGAAATTGAAAATTTCCAACCAAAAGATTTCTATGAAGTGTTGGCATGGATAAAAGACGAAAAAACGACTGAAAATCCGACCGCACTTTTTTCTGCACTTTGGCAACCAAGTAAAGCTTGCGAAGACTACCAAGATGAAGATGGGCGCGTGCTGTCTTTAGGGTTGGCCGAAAATGTGGTGAAACGCATTACCGATCAACCTGCCGAAGTGACTGAATATGTAGATAAGCGCGAGAAAGAAACCGCCCCTTTGCCTTATTCGTTGTCAGCATTACAGATTGATGCGGCAAAACGGTTTGGTATGTCAGCGCAAAGCGTGTTGGATACCTGTCAGCGGTTATATGAAACCCATCGTTTGATTACCTATCCACGTTCTGATTGTCGCTATTTGCCGGAAGAGCATTTTGCTGAACGACATAAAGTGATGAATGCGATTTCACAGCATTGTCAGATTTATCAAACCTTGCCATCAGTAGTGGATAGCGAGCAACGTAATCGTTGTTGGAATGACAAAAAGGTAGAAGCACACCATGCAATTATTCCGACGGCTAATACCCGCTCGATAAATTTAAGTATTGATGAACAGCGTATTTATGAATTGATTGCACGCCAGTATTTATTGCAATTTTGCCCCGATGCGGAATATCGTAAAAGCAAAATTACCTTAAGTATTGCGGGCGGTACTTTTGTGGCACAAGCGCGTAACTTGCAAACTGCGGGTTGGAAAGAATTACTTGGCAAAGAAGACGAAGATGAAAATCAAGAGCCGTTATTGCCGATCGTCAAGAAAGGGCAGATCCTGTATTGCGAACGAGGCGAAGTGGTAAGCAAAAAAACACAACCACCGAAACCGTTTACTGATGCGACGTTGCTTTCAGCGATGACGGGGATTGCGCGCTTTGTGCAAGATAAAGAATTGAAAAAAATTCTGCGCGAAACGGATGGACTCGGAACGGAAGCCACCCGAGCAGGTATTATTGAATTGCTGTTTAAACGCGGTTTTTTAACGAAAAAAGGGCGCAATATTCACAGCACAGAAACGGGGCGGATCCTCATTTCAGCGCTACCGGATATTGCCACACAACCTGATATGACTGCACATTGGGAAGCGCAATTAACGGATATCAGTCAAAAACAGGCGAGTTATCAGCAATTTATGTTTACGCTTAATCAAATGTTGCCGGATTTAGTACGTTTTGTTGATTTCACCGCATTACGTCGTCTAAGTCAGATTTCAAAAGGTTTAAATACGCCAGCAACGAAACGAAAAAGAGCGGTCAAAAAATCGGAAGATTTAAACGCTGAAAATTGATTAAACTTAATACAATTAAGTAAAAAAAATGGGAAAGCGCTTGCGAAAAGCATGAATTTTATATAACATTTGCTCCCAGTTTTCTTGCGGAATCGCAATTTAGAGAAGAAAGAATAATGTACAATATTTTATTATTTATTTATGTATTAGTTTGTATCGCCTTAATCGGCTTTATCCTTGTTCAACAAGGTAAAGGCGCGAACGCAGGTGCGTCATTTGGCGGCGGTGCATCAGGTACCATGTTTGGTTCTGCAGGTGCAGGTAACTTCTTAACCCGTACCAGCGCAATCTTAGCAACTGGCTTTTTTGTGATTGCTTTGGTATTAGGTAACATTAACTCTCACCGCGGTAACGTACAAAAAGGTTCATTTGACGATTTATCTCAAACTGCTGAACAAGTTCAACAACAGCAACAACAAGCTGCTCCAGCAGTTGAAAACAAAAATAACGATATTCCGCAATAAGGAATAAAAACAGAATAAACGCTCTGGTGGTGGAATTGGTAGACACGCTATCTTGAGGGGGTAGTGGCCGCAGGCCGTGCGAGTTCAAGTCTCGCCCAGAGCACCAAATATAAACCGACTTAATCAAGTCGGTTTTTTTTCGCCTAAAATTTACTTGAATAGCTAGTTATTATCCCCTGTTTTGGTTACAATCTGTCGATTTTCTTTTTCTAGAAACCCATTAGGAGAGCGCTATGAACTTCCCTCAAATCGCCCAGCAAGTGATTGATAAGCTTGGCGGCAAAGAAAACATCGCCACAGCAGCACATTGTGCAACGCGTTTACGTATTGTGCTAAACGATGAAAGCAAAGTGGACAAAGAAGGTATTGATAACATTGAAGGCGTGAAAGGGCAGTTTGCTGTCGCCGGTCAATATCAAATTATCTTCGGTTCAGGTACGGTGAATAAAGTCCATGCGGAACTCACCAAATTGCTTGGTATCGGCGATGTGAGCAAAGCCGAAGTGGCAGAAGTAGCATCAGGTAACCAAAACTTATTGCAACGTTTGGTGAAAGGTTTGGCGGATATTTTCGTGCCAATCATCCCGGCAATCGTCGCAGGCGGTTTGTTAATGGGTATTCACTCCATGCTTACAGCGAAAGGTTTCTTCGTTGATGAGTTGAGTGTGATTGATATGCACCCAGGTCTTGCAGATTTGGTGGATTTTATTAACACCATCGCGAACGCACCGTTTGTGTTCTTACCGGTATTACTTGGTTTTTCTGCGACCCGTAAATTCGGTGGTAACCCATTCTTAGGGGCGGCGCTTGGGATGTTGTTAGTTCACCCTGCATTAGCAGATGGTTGGAACTACGCGTTAACCCTTGCGCAAGGCAAAATCCAATACTGGAATGTATTCGGTCTTGAAATTGAAAAAGTCGGCTATCAAGGTACAGTCATCCCAACATTAGTTTCTGCTTGGGTATTAGCAACCTTAGAAAAAACCTTCCGTAAGTTTGTGCCTTCTTACTTAGATAACCTTATTACCCCATTATTCTCGCTCTTTATTGCGGGCTTCTTAGCGTTTACTGTAATCGGTCCAATCGGTCGTGAAGCGGGTTCATTAATTGCATCAGGCTTAACTTGGTTATATGACACCTTAGGCTTTGTTGGTGGTGCAATCTTCGGGGCATTCTATGCACCAATCGTTATCACGGGTATGCACCAAACCTTCATTGCGGTTGAAACACAATTATTAGCTGAAATGGCAAATACAGGTGGAACCTTTATCTTCCCAATCGCAGCAATGTCAAACATCGCACAAGGTGCGGCCTGTTTAGGTGTAGCAGTGGCATTAAAAGATCCAAAAGTGCGTGGTTTAGCGGTGCCATCTGGTATCTCTGCATTATTAGGGATTACAGAACCAGCAATGTTCGGGGTGAACTTACGCTATCGTCAGGCGTTCTTTGCGGCGATGATTGGTTCAGGCTTAGCAAGTGCCTTTATCGCATTCTTCAATGTAAAAGCCATTGCATTAGGGGCAGCAGGTTTCTTAGGTATTCCATCAATCAAACCGGATAGTCTTGCAATGTACAGTATCGGTATGTTGATTTCATTTGTGGTGGCATTTACGCTTTCAGTCGTTTTCGTGAAACGCGCACAAGCAAAAGCATAATCGAAATAAAAAAGAAAAAGCACGAGTTTAACCTCGTGCTTTTTTGTTTGGAAAAATGCGTCTAAAAATGACCGCACTTTCAGTGAAAATTAGCCTTCTCGACAGTTTAACCAAGTGCTTTTCATGCCTTGATTATTCTTGTAATACACGGAATTATTTTCACGAGCGATTAAATCAACATAACTGCCATCAATCGGCTCATAAGAGCGATAAATCACTTCAAAGCGATTTCCACGTGCATTTAAGGTGCGATTTTCCACATGATCAAACGGCACCGCTTTTCCACCATCTAATTGGAAATAAATTCCAAAGTTATCTTTCATGCGGCTTTCTCTTGAAAGCGGGAAGTAAGTGGTTAAATAAGAATTTGAACCTGTTTCTGAATTACGGCAAGAATAGTAATAACGTTTGTAATCTTTCGGATTGTTTAATTCCGCTTGGCTAATGTTATTTTTAAGGTATCGTGTTTTAACGGTTTTCTTTGGTTGCTGTGTTGTAGAACAAGCAAACAAACCTACGAATGCAGCCGTGAGTAATGCTATTTTAAATTTATTCATCGATAAAGTTCCGAGAGTAGAGTGAATGAGAAAGAGGCTATGATAGCGAAAATTGAGGATTGTGCAAGGGATGGGATTAGTTATGCTCAGTTTTGAAATGAAAGTGCGGTTCTTTTTTGAGGTGTTTTTATTGAATTTCGGCACATGCTGGGAAGCGTGTGACAACAGATTTTGCTAATAAGGAAAGATAGCGCCAGCGTCCACGCTGGTGCTACTTAATCAAAACATTGATAATTTCATCCATAACCATTGGCGGAACCAATGTTCAAAATTCTTTGGATTTTTTGACTGCACTTTTAGATGGGAGGCGCAAGCGAGGACGCTTGCGCCATCATAGGGGAGACTAATGAACTTTGAATCTTTCTTTTTTTAGTCTTAGCATATTTAAAATTTCATCTAATTTAAATTTATCAAATGGATCAAGATCTTTTGAATTATATCTATCAGTTAAACAAGCTATAAACTTATCGATAAAACTTTCTTCAGCTTTCAAATATTCTGCTAATGTAATTCCATTAATACTACGATTTGTTTTATATCTTTCATCAAGAAAATAACAAAAATTATACAATCCATTATAATTATTGCTATCATCAATTAATACATCCATAACTTGATTAACATTTTCTTCAGTCAGAAAAACTTTACACTCGTATTTTTCATAGCTGCTATACGTATTACTCCAGTCTGCAATTTTTATAAATGGCAATAATTTATAAAAATCATCAATAGTCTTTTTATTTTCTAAAATTAATTGTTGTTCATTTAGATTATCATAAAATTCTGATCTTATTCTTATGAAATCGTCATCTTCTTCATTGATATATCCCAAGCCTGTAGCATTAAGCCTAAAAAATCTAAGATCTTGAACTGAAGAAGTTTCTTTGTATTTATCTAGGTATTTTGAGAGTGTTTGTTCTACTTTATCAATTGATATATTTCTACATAAATTTTTCTTAATGAAAAATACTAACATACTAACAGCATGCATAATAATACCTATATTATCATATTCTATTGAAATAAATTTATTCTTTACATCCTCAAGGTTGGTATAAAATTCATCCCTATTCATCTCTCTGTAGTGCCATAATTTTTGCCAAGATTCATCTTCTTTTCTATTAAATATTGGAAGTGATGATATCAATTCTTTTATTTCATCATAAGAATTATAGCAACTAGTAATAATCATTTTCCAAACGTCTGCACCGAAAATGAGGCTATAATAAAATACTGAGTTATCTTGTTTTAATGACTCTAAGACGGAATCTATATTATGCTGTTTTTTATATTCTAATGATAGTGTATAGAATTGCTCTGATAGTCTTTCAATAAATTCATTGTTATCTAGATAATTAGATTCTATTTCTTTAGTAAAATCAATGTAATCATCAGTTGTTTGAATTAGATTTCTATAGTTTTCATTTCCAAATCTTTCAAATGTTGATTGGATGATGTTTATAATTATTTCATATTTTTTTAACTTTGAGGTATATTTTTCCTCAAATGACTTCCAGTAGCTTTCTTTATCATTATAAATGGTAAATGATTTGCCTATAACTTTTTCTTTAAATCTTTTATATGTTTTATTGTTATCATTGGTTTTATTCTTATCATTAATTTCATCCTTATTATTAATTTCATCCTTATTATTAATTTCATCCTCATTTGCTATGATAATTGTTTTCGCATTTTTATTCTCACAGATTGAATTTATAAACCCTAATATCTCTATAATAGGTATTAATGTTCTTTCAAGATCATCGAATATAAAAATTAGGTTGTTATTATTCTCAATATTATTTTTTAATGGATTAATAAATTTGCTAAGATCGATTTTTGCAGTTGTTTCCTGATTGGTATCTCCAAATAAGTCAAGCGTAACCCCAAAATTTATTGCGGACTTTAATATTCCGCCTGCAAATTTTATACTTTTATGAGATAAAATTGGATGTAATTCTGCAAAAATAGCGTCATTCACAGATGCGATATCTTTTAATCCAAACAAACTTACATAGATAAACTTATATCTATCATCATTAGATTTTTTTTCTATATAATTTTTTATAAAAAATGTTTTACCACAGCCCCATTTCCCTGTTAAGAGAGTTGCGTATTCAACATCTTCTCTTTCTAAATAAAGATCTAAATATTTTTCAATATGTTTATTCATTATTGACTCACGTTGTAGAATGACAGACCTAGAATTAATTGTAATAAGTTTACTTCATCGCCACACCCAACCACTTCAACATCTCTTTCTCATCCCAACCTTTACGTTTGGCATAATCTTGAGCTTGGTCTTCATCGATGCGACCTAAAGTGAAATAGTTACTTGCAGGGTGGGTGAAGTACCAACCGCAGACAGAAGCCGCAGGCCACATGGCGTAGCTTTCGGTGAGTTTCATGCCGATGCGTTGTTCCACTTCTAATAAATCCCAAATCAAGGCTTTTTCAGTATGTTCTGGGCAGCTTGGATAGCCCGGAGCAGGGCGGATGCCAACATAGTTTTCATTGATTAAACCTTGATTGTCGAATTCTTCTTGTGTGTAGCCCCAAATGCGGGTGCGTAGCTCAAAGTGCAAGTATTCCGCCATGGCTTCCGCTAAGCGATCACCCACAGCTTGTAGCAAGATAGCGTTATAGTCATCACCCGCTGCTTTATAGCCTTCTACTAATTCCATTTCTTCAATACCGGCACAGACGGCGAACATACCCATCCAGTCTTTTTTGCCACTTTCGCGATCGGCAATAAAGTCGCTTAAGGCAAAGTTAAACGGGCTTTTGCTGTTTTTGCCACGTTCCGTTTGTTGGCGTAAGCCGTAAGCGGTGCCAATAGGTTTTGTACGTTCTTCATCAGCGAAAAGTACCACATCATCGCCCACACGTTCCGCAGGGAAGATGCCTAAAATACCGCTTGGGTTGAGCTTGTGGTTTTGCTCTAATTCATCTAAGACCACTTGCGCATCGTTCCACACTTTACGTGCTTCTTCGCCGCCTTCTGGATAATCAAAGGCATCAGGATAGCCACCCATCAAGCCCCAAATGCGGAAGAATGGCGACCAGTCGATAAATTTACGTAATGTGGCAATCGGTACGTTTTTAAATTCCACAATACCGGTTTGGTTTGGTTTTGGTGGCACGTAATCTGCCCATTCACCACTAAAACCATCAAAGCGGTTTGCGCGAGCCTCTTCAATGCTCAGCTGTTTACGCAGTGGTTTACGGTTAGAGAAAGATTGTTGAATTTTCTCGTAATCTTTCTTGAATTGTTCCCACAATGCCGCACGGCTTTCAGGATTCATCAATGTCGCACACACTGTCACCGCACGGGAGGCATTAGAAGTATAAAATACGCCATGTTCTTTATATTTTGGATAAAGTTTAATTGCCGTATGTTCTTTAGAAGTGGTTGCACCGCCAATCATCACAGGCAGATTCAAGCCTAAACGGGTCATCTCGCCCAAGAAGTATTCCATCTCATCTAAAGAAGGAGTAATCAAGCCACTTAATGCGATGATGTCCGCTTTTTCATCAATAGCGGTTTGAATGATTTTGTCTGCAGGCACCATCACGCCCAAGTCAATCACTTCAAAGTTATTACATTGCATTACCACGCTCACGATGTTTTTACCAATATCGTGCACGTCGCCTTTTACGGTTGCAATCACCACTTTACCATTGCTTGAACCTTTTTGTTTGGTGGCATTGATAAACGGCTCTAAATACGCCACGGATTGTTTCATCACGCGCGCCGATTTCACCACTTGTGGCAGGAACATTTTACCGTCACCGAATAAATCGCCGACTACGTCCATGCCTGCCATCAACGGGCCTTCAATCACATCTAATGGACTTGGCAATGTTTGGCGGGCTTCTTCCGTATCTTCCACAATGTAAGTGGTAATCCCTTTCACTAGCGCGTGTTTTAAACGTTCTTCCACTGGCCAAGTACGCCATTCAGCCACAGAATCGACCGCACTTTCATCGTTGCCTTGATTGCGATATTTTTCCGCAATATCGAGTAATTTTTCGGTGGCATCTGGACTTCGGTTTAATACCGCATCTTCCACAATTTCACGTAATTCAGGATCGAGATCATCATAAATCGCAAGTTGTCCCGCATTCACAATCCCCATATCCATACCTTGTTTGATGGCGTGATAGAGGAAGACGGCGTGAATGGCTTCACGCATCACATTGTTACCACGGAATGAGAAAGAGACATTCGATACCCCGCCTGAGATTTTCGCATGCGGTAGCGCTCGTTTAATACGACCTGTCGCATTGATGAAATCCACACCGTAGTTATTGTGTTCTTCAATCCCCGTACCAATCGCAAAAATATTCGGGTCAAAAATAATGTCTTCTGGCGGGAAGCCGACTTGGTTGACCAAAATGTCATAAGCTCGGCTACAAATTTCAACTTTACGATCCTCAGTATCGGCTTGACCCACTTCGTCAAACGCCATGACTACCACAGCTGCACCATATTTACGTACTAATTTAGCATGGTCGATAAAGATTTCTTCGCCTTCTTTCAATGAGATCGAGTTCACAATCGGTTTACCTTGCACCGACTGCAAACCAGCCTCAATCACTTCCCATTTAGACGAGTCGATCATCACTGGCACTTTGGCTGCATCAGGCTCGGTCGCCATAATATTAAGGAAACGGGTCATGCATTTTTTGCCGTCTAATAAGGCTTCATCCATATTGACGTCGATCACTTGCGCACCGTTTTCCACTTGGTCGATAGCAATTTCAATGGCTTCGGCAAATTTGTCTTCTTTGATTAAGCGTTTGAATTTCGCCGAACCTGTCACATTATTACGTTCGCCCACGTTCACGAATAGGCTTTCATCATCAATATTGAGTGGCTCTAAACCCGATAAACGCATCGCAGTTTTAATTTCAGGCAATTTACGCGGCGCAATACCTTGCATTGCATCCGCAAAGGCTTTGATATGTTCTGGCGTCGTACCACAACACCCACCGACAATGTTCACAAAGCCACTTTCAGCCCATTCTTTAAGGTGTGCAGCCATTTCTTCAGCCCCTAAATCGTAGCCACCAAAAGCATTTGGCAGGCCCGCATTCGGGTGAACAGATACATAGGTTTCGCTGATTTTAGACAGTTGTTCAACATACTGGCGAAGTTCTTTCGGACCTAGCGCACAGTTCAAACCAAAAGTTAGCGGTTTAGCGTGACGAAGCGAGTTGTAGAACGCTTCGGTGGTTTGCCCAGAAAGCGTACGGCCGGAAGCATCGGTAATGGTGCCGGAAATCATAATCGGCAATTCCACGCCTAATTCTTCAAATACGCTTTCAATGGCGAAAATGGCGGCTTTTGCGTTTAACGTGTCGAAAATGGTTTCGATCATGATTAAATCCGCACCACCTTTAATTAAGCCTTTAGTCGCTTCAGCATAGGCATCCACCAGTTCCATAAAGGTAATGTTACGGAAACCAGGGTCGTTTACATCAGGAGAAATAGAGGCGGTGCGGTTGGTTGGACCTAATACGCCCGCGACAAAGCGAGGTTTTTCTGGTGTGCTGTATTTATCTGCAGCTAAACGCGCTAGTTTTGCCCCTGCAAAATTCAGTTCGTAGGCAATAGACTGTAAATCATAATCCGCTTGCGCGATGGTGGTAGAACTGAAAGTATTGGTTTCAATAATATCGGCGCCCGCTTGTAAATATTTCTCATGAATGGCAGAAATTAACAGCGGTTGGGTCAAGGTGAGCAAGTCATTATTGCCACGTAAATCAACCGCACTTTCTTTAAAACGCTCGCCTCTGAAATCAGCCTCGGTGAGTTTGTATTTTTGGATCATCGTCCCCATCGCACCATCTAAAATAAGGATGCGTTCAGCGAGGGATTTTTTCAGTAATTCGGTTTGATTATGTGACATAGACAGCTCTTTTTAAAATCAATCAATATTGGTCGGAATAATAGGGATAAGCATTGATACTGTCAAATAAAAGGGTGGAAAGTGCGGTAAAAAAATGGAATGTTTTCAAAAAGAAAGGCGGACAAATTGTCCGCCGAATGGTTAGCAATATTTGCTGTCCGAGTAAAAAAACAGATTAACGTAAAAATGCCGGAATATTTTTTTCGTATTCACTGATGGCATCTTCGTGTTGTAACGTCAAACCGATGTTATCCAAGCCGTTTAACAAACAATGACGGCGGAATTCATCCAGTTCAAAGTGATAGACTTTGTCACCTACAGTGACGGTCATCGCTTCCAAATCCACATGGATTTGTTTGCCTTCATTTGCCCACACCCATTGGAAGATTTCTTCCACTTCTTCTTCGCTTAAACGAATCGGTAACATGTGGTTATTTAAGCTGTTGTTGTAGAAAATATCCGCAAAACTTGGTGCGATCATCACTTTGAAACCGTAATCGGCTAATGCCCAAGGCGCGTGTTCACGAGAAGAACCGCAACCAAGGTTTTTACGTGCTAATAAAATGGTCGCGCCTTGATATTGTGGATAATTTAACACAAAATCTGGATTTGGCTTGGTGCCTTCTACATCCAAATAACGCCATTCATGGAATAAGTGTTTGCCGAAACCTACGCGCGTAATCGCTTGTAAAAATTGTTTTGGAATAATCGCATCCGTATCCACGTTTGCTGCATCCAATGGCACTACTAAGCCTGAAAGTTGTTTAAATCCTGCCATTTTCTGCTCCTTAGTTTAATGTTACGTCACGAATATCAACGAATTTACCGAACATTCCCGCTGCGGCAGCCATGGCAGGACTCACCAAGTGAGTACGACCGTTACGACCTTGGCGACCTTCAAAGTTACGGTTTGAAGTAGAAGCACAACGTTCCCATTCGCCTAAACGGTCATCGTTCATCCCTAAACACATGGAACAGCCCGGATTACGCCATTCAGCGCCAGCTTCGATAAAGATTTTATCCAAGCCTTCTTTTTCTGCTTGTTCTTTCACTAAGCCGGAACCTGGCACGACTAAAATACGTTTTACATTATCGGCTTTTTTGCGGCCTTTCATGACAGCCGCTGCCGCACGTAAATCTTCGATACGAGCATTAGTACAAGAACCGATAAAGACTTGATCTACAGGGATATCTTTTAAATCAGTGTTAGCGTCTAAGCCAATATAATTCAAGGCTTTTTCTGCTGAAGCACGAGTCACCGGATCGGTCATTTCTGCTGGGTTTGGCACTGGCTGATCGATACCGATTACTTGGCCTGGGTTTGTTCCCCAAGTTACCTGTGGTGCAATGTCTTTGGCTTCTAATGTGATGACCGTGTCAAATTTTGCATCATCATCGGATTTTAAGGTTTTCCAATAAGCAACAGCATCATCCCAATCTTTACCTTTTGGTGCATGTGGACGACCTTTTAAGTATTCGAAAGTCGTTTCATCTGGTGCGATTAAGCCGGCTTTGGCACCCATTTCTATTGCCATATTACAAACGGTCATACGGCCTTCCATAGAAAGGTCACGAATGGCTTCACCACAGAATTCCACCACATGACCTGTACCGCCTGCCATGGTGGTTTTACCGATAATGGCAAGAATAATGTCTTTTGCGGTAATGCCTGGCGCCACTTTGCCACGCACTTCAATTTTCATATTTTTCGCACGAGCTTGTTTTAAGGTTTGAGTGGCTAATACGTGTTCAACTTCAGATGTACCAATACCAAATGCTAAGGCGCCGAATGCCCCGTGCGTTGCAGTATGGGAGTCACCACACACGATAGTCATACCTGGTAAGGTTAAGCCTTGTTCAGGCCCCATGACATGCACAATACCTTGTTCTTTGGTGGTCATGTCGAATAATTGAATACCGGTCGCCTTCGTGTTTTTTGCGAGCTCCAATACTTGAATTTTCGCTTGGCCTTCAAGTTTGTTCACATCACGTACTTGAGTAGAAATACTGTGATCCATGGTACCGAAAGTTTTACTGACTTGACGTACTTGGCGGCCTGCTACACGTAAACCATCAAAGGCTTGTGGGCTGGTCACTTCATGGATTAAATGACGGTTAATATACAAAATCGGCGTTTCGCCTTCAGCTTCGTATACCACGTGGGCATCGAATAATTTTTCGTAAAGAGTTTTTGCCATAATTTTTCTCAATTCGTTAGAGTAGTAAGTGCGGTCAAATTTTAGGGTGTTTTTAAACCGCACTTTCATTGTTTTTATTAGATTGCGTTAGCGATTAACGTACCCATTTCCGCAGTTGAAACAGGGGTAGAATCATCAGCTAAATCACCGGTACGGTGACCATTTGCTAGGACTTTTTGTACCGCATTTTCAATCGCATCTGCGGCATCATTTAAGTTGAAGCTGTAACGCAACATCATCGCGGCAGAAAGAATTTGTGCGATTGGGTTAGCAATGCCTTTGCCTGCGATATCTGGTGCAGAACCGCCAGCCGGTTCATATAAACCGAAACCTTCTTCGTTTAAGCTAGCAGATGGCAACATCCCCATAGAACCCGTGATCATCGCCGCTTCATCAGAAATAATATCGCCAAAAATGTTAGAGCAGAGGAGTACATCGAAAGACTCAGGCGCTTTGATTAATTGCATGGTCGCGTTGTCGATATAAATGTGATCTAAGGTGACTTCAGGGTAGTCTTTCGCCACTTCAGTTACGGTTTCACGCCATAAGATTGAGGCTTGTAGTACGTTAGCTTTATCCACAGAAGTCACATGTTTATGACGTTTCATTGCCGCATCAAAAGCCGCACGTGCAATGCGTTCGATTTCATATTTGTAATAAACTTCAGTATCGAATGCTTTGGTTTGTGCACCTTCACCTTCACGGCCTTTAGGCTGACCGAAATAAATCCCGCCCGTTAATTCACGCACAACCACCATATCAAATCCTTTCGCTGCAATATCTGCACGTAATGGACAGAATTTTTCTAAACCTTTATAAAGGGTAGCAGGACGAAGATTGCAGAATAATTTGAAATGTTTACGCAATGGTAATAATGCACCGCGTTCTGGTTGTTGATCCGGAGGTAAATTTGTCCATTTAGGGCCACCTACAGAACCAAACAAAATTGCATCAGCATCATCACAACCTTTTAAGGTTTCGGCTGGTAGTGGGCAACCACAATGATCAATTGCAGCACCACCCACATAAAACTCGTTAAAGTTAAGTTTGAAACAGAATTTTTCTTGGACTTTGTTTAATACTTTAATGGCTTCAGCCATCACTTCTGGACCAATACCGTCTCCTGGTAGAACAGCGATGTTGTATGATTGCATATTATTTTTCCTATTTCTTTCACACTAAAGTGCGGTTAATTTTCTCCCCTCTTTTGTAAAGAGGGGCTGGGGGGAGATTTTAATGATATAAAATTCACTGCTGAGGTTTATGTTACTTCTGCCAAATCTCCCCTAACCCCTCTTTGCTAAAGAGCGGGATTGGGTTAATGATGTTTATGATTTTTAATATCTGCCACCTTATGCGCGCGATAAATCGCGTTGATCGCGTGAACTAAGGCAAGGGCTGATGATTCAACAATGTCAGTAGCCAAACCAACACCGTGGAATTTACGGCCTTCATGTTCTACCACAATATCCACCTGACCTAAGGCTTCGGCACCTTCGCCTTTCGCGGTTAAATTATAGTGAGACATTTTGATTTCTAAGCCAGTTAAGTTCAAGATGGCATTGTAAACCGCATCGACAGGACCGTTCCCCCCAATTGACGACGTGCTTAATTTATTGCCATCCAATTCCACTTGAACAAAAGCGGTTGCTGGATATTCTTTAGTGGAGTGTGCCGAAAGTTTATCTAATACTAAACGATCTTCATCACCTTGTTGCATGTCGATAAACGCTAACGCTTCCAAGTCATAATCGAACACTTGGCCTTTTTTATCTGCTAATTTTAAGAAGGCTTCATACAATTTATCCAAATCGTAATCTTGTTCGGTGTAGCCCATATCTGCCATGTGGCCTTTCACGGCAGCGCGACCAGAACGTGCGGTTAAGTTTAATTTCTCTTTCTTCAAGCCAATGGTTTCCGGCGACATGATTTCGTAGGTATTTTTGTTTTTCAACATACCATCTTGGTGAATACCAGAAGAGTGAGCAAAAGCATTTGAACCCACAATCGCTTTATTTGGCTGAATTGGCATATTACAAAGTTGGCTCACCATTTGGCTGACACGGTGAATTTCTTGCGTGTTGATACGTGTATCCACGCCCATAAATTCTTGGCGAACTTTCATTGCCATCACGACTTCTTCAAGTGATGTATTACCCGCACGTTCACCGATGCCGTTTACGGTACATTCAATTTGGCGAGCACCATTTTGTACTGCGGTTAAGGAGTTAGCCGTTGCCATACCTAAGTCATTGTGGCAGTGCACAGAAATGATTGCTTTATCAATATTTGGCACGCGGTTACGTACTTGAGCAATGATATTGCCGTATTCATTTGGTAAGCAGAAACCAACGGTATCTGGAATGTTTACGGTGGTTGCCCCCGCATTGATTGCCGCTTCAACAATACGACAGATATTATCGATGCCCGTACGACCTGCATCTTCGCAAGAAAATTCCACATCATCCGTGTAGTTACGTGCACGTTTTACCGCGGCTACAGCCATTTCAACGACATCATCAAAGGTACGTTTTAATTTGGCTTCAACGTGTAATGCGGAGCTCGCGATAAAGGTGTGAATACGGAACGCTTCCGCGACTTTTAAGGCTTCGTAAGCCGCATCGATATCTTTATTTACCGCACGGGAAAGTGCCGCAACACGACTATTTTTGATATGACGCGCGATAGTTTGAACAGATTCAAAATCGCCTTGAGAAGAAACCGGGAAACCCACTTCCATCACATCCACACCTAAACGTTCAAGCGCCAAAGCAATTTGTAACTTTTCTTTTACGGTTAAGCTTGCTTTTAATGCTTGTTCTCCATCACGCAAGGTGGTATCAAAAATAATAACGCGATCTGACATAATAATTTCCTTCTGTTGTCACTCAAAGTGCGGTCGCTTTTAGCACTGTTTTTGAAACAAAAAAACCCGCAATCTTGAAAGTGCGGGTTGATAATAGATCTTTTACATAAAGGTGTTTTTTATCCACAACTTAGCCGCACAAAGAATGTGAGAGCAGAAGGTTGAGAGATAAAGAAACAACTTGGTACATAAAAAAGATAATCCTATAAAAAATTCTGTAAAACGATGTTCATATTACGGATAAAAGTTTTGCTGTCAAACCATTTTTTAGTGATTTATATTTTGAATCAATATATTCGTGTTGTTGTAAAAGTTTATTATTCTAAATATAGAACGGTATACAGAGTTTATCGCTAAAAAGATCTTTAATAGAGCCATTTTTATACTACTTTACTCATTATTTTTGGTATGCAGATTTTTTCTAAAATTTTTTCTCTTTTTGCGATCTGAATCGCAAAATTAAGACAAATCTTTCATTTTTTGACACCAATCTCATCATAATTCTCTTTTTAAAGGAGAGAATAAATGAGCGATTTTGCGTCGATTTTATTGCGGTTGTCGCAAGTGCCCAAATTGGGCAGTGTGCGAATTCAACAAATTCTGGTCCATGTAGGTATAGAAGACTTATTAAATTATGATGAAGTTGCATTTCAACAAATAGGCTGGAATGCTTTGCAGATTCGTCGCTGGTTTCAGCCTGAAATGAAATTCATTGAGCCTGCTTTGAGTTGGGCCGAAAAAGAAGGGCATCATTTAATTCACTGTTTTTCAGATGAGTATCCTTTTTTACTTAAACAAATTAGTGGTTTTCCGCCCTTATTATTTGTGAAAGGCAATTTGACCGCACTTTCTGCTCAACAAATCGCCATGGTTGGGAGCCGCTATTGTTCAGCTTATGGGGAATATTGGGCAAAATATTTTGCGACAGAACTTTCTCTTGCAGGTTTGACGGTGACGAGTGGGCTTGCATTAGGTATTGATGGATTTAGTCATCAAGCTGTGGTGGATATTCAAGGACAGACCATTGCCGTATTGGGCAGTGGATTAGAGCATATTTATCCTGCTAAACACCGACGATTAGCGGATCAAATTATCGAGAATAACGGCGCGTTAGTTTCTGAATTTATCCCTACGCAAGCACCGATTGCTGAAAATTTTCCTCGTCGTAATCGCATTATCAGCGGGCTTTCATTAGGAACGTTAGTCATTGAAGCGACAGAGAAAAGCGGTTCATTGATTACGGCGCGTTATGCCTTGGAACAAAATCGCGATATTTTTGCGCTGCCGGGGAATATTCAAAGTGAATACAGTCAAGGCTGCCATAAATTGATTAAGCAAGGGGCGATGTTGGTGGAAAATGTCAAAGATATTTTAGATAGCCTCAACCATAGTGTTGTTTTTCAGCCGCCAGTACATACGCCAATCAATCAGTCGGTGGTTCAACCACTTACTGCCAAAATGCCTACAGTGGAGCCGAGTCATCCTGAACTTTATCAATATATTACTTATACACCGATAAGTCTTGATGATTTATCTGCAGCATTGAATTTGCCGGTAGATTTGCTTTTAGTGCAGTTATTAGATTTGGAGTTACAAGATTTAATCGTCAATGAGAATGGACTCTATAAACGGATAGCATAAACGGGGTGGAGCGATGAGGCAATCCTGTGCTAAGATACGGTTCAGTTTTAGAAAGGAGAACCTATGTTAGCCATTATTTCCCCGGCAAAAACCTTAGATTTTGAAAGTGCGGTCAGAAATCTTCCTGTTTCTCAACCGCACTTGACGGATTATAGTGAGCAACTGATTGAAATCTGTCGTCAATTATCTCCCCAAGATCTTTCTTCCTTAATGTCGATCAGCGACAAGCTTGCAGGATTAAATGCCGCTCGCTTTGCAGAATGGACAAAATCTCACAACGAAAAAAATTCACGCGCGGCCATTTGGGCATTCAAAGGTGATGTTTACACCGGGTTAGATGCAGATAGTTTATCTGATGAAGATATACAATTCGCGCAACGCCATTTACGTATGCTTTCCGGCTTATATGGCTTACTTAAACCCCTCGATTTAATGCAGCCTTACCGCTTGGAAATGGGCACAAAGCTAGCGAATCCAAAAGGGAAAGATCTTTATGCTTTTTGGGGTAACATCATCACTCAATCCGTACAACAAGCACTTGATGAGCAAGGCGATCGTATTTTGATCAATTTAGCTTCTGATGAATACTATAAATCAGTAAAAGAAAGCCAATTAGAGGCACAGATTGTGAAGCCTGTTTTCTTAGATAATAAGAATGGCAAATACAAAGTGGTTAGCTTTTATGCGAAAAAGCCCGTGGTTTAATGTGTCGTTTTATCATTCAAAATCGTTTGGAACGTGTTGAACAACTGAAAGAGTTTGACCTTGGTGGTTATTGGTTTGATTCAGCATCCTCAACTGAAAAAGAATTTGTATTTAAGCGAGATATCAATGAATAAATTCCTGGTTATATTGACCGCACTTTTACTCTCAGGTTGTGCGGCAAAAGTGAGTCAGCTTCAAACACCTGAAAAAATTGAATACAACGGCAAAACCTATAAACTTACAGCAAGCCAAGATTTAGATACGATTGCGCGTTATGTTTATCTTGCAGAGCCGGATACCTTGGAAAATTGGCAGTCTCAAATTGAAGTGTTGCTTGATCGTGATTTATCCCGTTCTATTGAGCAACGCGTAGCATTACGTGAGAAAGTATACCGTAATTTAGGTGTGAAAGATTTCAAAATCCTTGCGAATTCAACGAATCCGAAAAAGCCTGCCACAGAGTTAAATGGTTATGTCATTTATGCGCCGACAGAACAAAATCCGTCTTGGCAAGTGGATATAGCTAAGGGTAAAAATGTTCCGCATTGTGGCTTTGTGCAATATCAATATTCCCAAAAAGTGGAACAAGGTAAGAAATTTCAGCGTTTAAACGAAGTAAAAATTGTGAAAAACTTACAAAAGTATTTAGTTGCAAAAGAAAGCAAGACATTACAAAAAGCAGATCTTTCTTGGAAATGTGAAAGTTATTTCCATCACTAAAACTTATACTAGATCAAATTCCACGTAAATTTTAAAAATTTTTCTAGAGCAGAAATAATGGATGGTGTAATCTTGACGCCAATTATTTTTAGAGTTCAAAGTAGGTAAATATGATTAAAAAAATTGCTGTATTAACCAGTGGTGGTGATGCGCCAGGTATGAATGCTGCTATCCGTGGCGTTGTTCGTGCAGCTCTTGCAGAAGGGCTTGAAGTATTTGGGATTTATGACGGTTATCAAGGCTTATATAACAATAAAATCCAACAGTTAAACCGTTATAGTGTATCCGATATTATTAACCGTGGTGGTACATTTTTAGGCTCCGCACGTTTCCCAGAATTTAAAGATCCTGCAGTACGTGAAAAATGTGCAGAAATTTTACGTTCTCACGGTATTGATGCTTTGGTTGTTATCGGTGGTGATGGTTCTTATATGGGGGCTAAATTACTCACAGAAGAACATGGTTTCCCTTGCGTAGGCATCCCTGGCACAATTGATAACGATGTGGCTGGAACCGATTACACAATCGGTTATGAAACTGCACTGCAAACAGCAGTGGATGCGATTGACCGTTTACGTGATACCTCAAGTTCTCACCAACGTATTTCTATTGTGGAAATCATGGGCCGTCACTGTAGTGATTTAACCATTTCTGCAGGTATTGCCGGTGGTTGTGAATACATTGTGGCATCTGAAATGGAATTTAATCGTGAAGAATTAATTCGCCAAATTGAACGCAGTATTATTCGTGGAAAACGCCACGCCATCATTGCGATTACTGAGTTAATCACTGACGTGCATTCTCTCGCTCGTGAAATTGAAGCTCGTGTAGGTCATGAAACCCGTGCAACCGTATTAGGCCATATTCAACGTGGTGGTTCGCCTTGTGCCTTTGACCGTATTTTAGCTTCACGTATGGGCGTATATGCGGTAGATATATTGCTACAAGGCAAAGGTGGCTACTGTGTGGGTATTCAAAACGAAAAATTAGTTCACCATGATATTATTGATGCAATCAACAATATGCGTCGTGAATTTAAAGCAGATTGGTTAGAAATGGCTAAACGCTTAGAATAATCTTTGTAAGGTTATTTAAAATAAAAGAAATCGGGCTAAAGCAATCATTGTTTTAGCCCGATTTTTATCTGTTTAGATTAAGCTTTTAGTGTATTTCTCTTACGCTGCAAAATTAAAAAACGACAATCATAGGGATTATCCGCATCCGCTTGGCGATATTCTTCAAACTCGATGTTCCATTCAGACCAATTAATTTCAGGGAAGAAGGTATCGCCGTCAATGTCTGCTTGAATTTGCGTGAGGTATAATTTATCTGCTTTAGGTAAATATTGTTTGAATAACTCGCCGCCGCCAAGCAACATAATTTCATCAAATTCTTTGACAAAATCGACCGCACTTTCAAAATTCTCTTTCCAGATGACACCTTCATGTTCGTAAGGCGTGCGTGAAAGGACGATATTGGTACGTTTAGGCAATGGGCGACCGATGCTTTCAAAGGTTTTACGGCCCATAATGACCGGTTTGCCTGTGGTGTTTTTACGAAACCTGGCTAAATCGGCAGGTAAGTGCCAAGGCATTTGATTATCTTTTCCGATGACGTTATTTTTTGTTGTCGCAACGATCAAACTTAATGTCATATTTTCTATCCTATTTTTCTTTTTTTGCACTATTATATCATAGCTATTCACAAAATCTGTATATGAGGTTGGATTTTTCGTGATTTTTATTAATTTTAGTGCTAATTTAACCGCACTTTTCTATTTTTTCACTGAGGATAAACTATGTCGGCAAATCGCAAAACAATCGTCGTAAAATTTGGTACTAGCACATTAACGCATGGTTCCCCAAAATTGAATGCACCACATATGGTCGATATTGTTCGCCAGATTGCCCAACTTCATCAAGCAGGTTTTCGTGTAGTGATTGTGACATCAGGTGCAATTGCCGCTGGACGACATTATTTAAATCATCCTCAACTTCCTCCAACCATTGCGTCAAAACAGCTTCTAGCCGCAGTAGGGCAGAGTCAGCTTATCCAAGCCTGGGAAAAATTATTTGCGATTTATGATATTCATATTGGACAAATTTTATTAACTCGTGCCGATATTGAGGATCGTGAACGTTTTTTAAATGCGCGCGATACATTACATGCGCTGTTGGACAATCACATTATTCCAGTGATTAATGAGAATGATGCGGTGGCAACGGCTGAGATTAAAGTAGGGGATAACGATAACTTATCGGCGCTAGTCGCGATTTTAGTGCAAGCGGAACAACTTTATTTATTAACGGATCAACAAGGCTTATATGAAAGCGATCCTCGTAAAAATCCAGATGCGAAATTGATTCCAGTGGTTGAGCAAATTACCGACCATATTCGTTCGATTGCAGGCGGTAGCGGTACAAACCTTGGTACTGGCGGGATGAGTACAAAAATTATTGCAGCAGATGTGGCAACGCGTTCAGGTATTGAGACCATTATTGCGCCAGGTAGTCGCCCAGATGTCATTGTGGATTTGGCTTACGATAAACCAATTGGCACGAAATTTATTGCTCATCACTCAGATCGTCTAGAAAGTCGTAAACAGTGGTTATTTGCTGCACCATCAGCAGGAATGCTGACGATTGATGAAGGCGCTGAAAATGCTATGTTAGTACAGAATAAATCGTTGCTGCCAGCAGGGATTACGGCTGTGGAAGGGCGTTTCTCACGTGGTGAAGTCGTCAAAATTAAGAATACCTCAGGTAAAGTGATTGCACTCGGTATGCCTCGTTATAACAGCGATGCGTTGGAATTAATCAAAGGGAAAAAATCCCAAGAAATTGAACAAATTCTTGGTTATGAGTACGGTGCAGTTGCATTACATCGTGATGACATGATTGTGCTATAGCTTAAAATAGAAATCGGATCTCTTATATTTTCTGAACCTTCCTTTTATTTTGTCGGTCTATAGAACCATAAAAAGGGCAATAGCCCGATATTAAGTAGTAAAAGGAGACAACATGAGATTAATAGCGACCGTTTTAGCTGTTGGGCTATTAAGTGCTTGTACGCAGGGCTATTATGTGAAACATCGTAGCCCCATTTCAGTGAGCAAACACGTAAAACGTTTAAATACGACGGCTTGTCATGATAAAGATGACTGGTATTTAGATGGTTATCGTGTCGGAAAAGATTTCCAAGCGCAAAGCCAATCTCAATTGAATAAACGAATTAATTATTGTGGCCGACGTGTACCTGAAGAGCTAAGAACCGCATGGTTTAATGGTTTTGATGCAGGCTCAAATGGCGTTCAGATTGATATAGAGGGTTATGATGAGGATGCTCTCTTAACCTATGATTATGACGATGATGATCGTTATAGTGAAGATGAAGAAGAATAAAAAAAAGTGCGGTTAAAATTGATCTGACCCCAAAAAGTTAGACTGTTATTTAAAGGATTGTTTTCGATATTGTATCGGACTCAGTCCTTTTAATTTTAGTTGAATCCGTCGATGATTATAGTAATCCAAATAATCCCTGACAGCATCAACTATCTCTTCTTTTGTTTTAAATTCCCGACCATAAAAACATTCCGTTTTTAATCGCCCAAAGAAACTTTCCATTGTGGCGTTATCTAAGCAATTCCCTTTTCTCGACATACTTTGAATGATGCCATGTTCAGCCAAGATTCGACGATAAGCTACCATTTGATATTGCCATCCCTGGTCTGAATGCAAAATGACACCACAAGCTTTATTTAATCCTTTGACGGCTTGCATTAACATGTCCTCTACTTTCGCCCAGTTTAGGGAATAGCTGAGATTATAGTAGACTACCTCATTGTTAAATAAGTCTAAAATTGGAGATAAATAGACTTTACTCCCATCTTTCGCCTTAAACTCGGTGATATCAGTTACCCATTTTTGTTTCGGGGCCGTTGTACTAAAATCGCGTTCAAGATGATTCGGTGCAATCCCCCCTATCGTGCCTCGATAGGTCGTAAATTTCTTGCTTTTTCTTGACCGCACTTGAAGCCCAAGTGTCTGCATTAAACGTTGGACTTTTTTATGATTCATGCCTAGCAAGCTGGCATGAACACGTCGGTAGCCATAATCAGGATGATTGGCTTTGATGCGTTTAATGGCCTTTTTCAACAACTCATCCTTATCCGGTTTAATTTGAAGTTTCGCAAAAAACGTACTACGCGCTAACTGTGCAAAGCCTAAAAGCCATTTTAACGGATAGCGTGTTCTTAACCTTTGGATAATCTCCGTTGCTCGGCTTCGTCCTGAAGTCTGAGCCTTCTCAACTCCTTTAGGTAGGCCACCTCCGCTTCAAGCTGTAAAATTCTCAGGCGTAAACGGTCTTCTTCAGTTTTGGGTGGTGGTGGCATTTTTGCATATTTGGGTTTCATTGGCGGTCGTCCTGATGGTTTACGGGGAATAAGTCCTTTTATGCCACTTTTTTCAAACCGTTTCAACCATCTCCCGACTAGGGCGTTGGAAGGAATATTGTAAAAACGCGCGGCTTCCCTAATACTCATTTTCTCATTCAAAATAGGTTGAAGAACCTGTAATTTAAATTCGATTGTGTAGTGTTTACCCATAAAAAATCTGCACCTCAATTGTTGGTTTGTTGAGTCCAACTTTTGGGGTGCAGATCAAAATTAACCGCACTTTTTCGTTTTAAAGGATATCGAGTAATTCGACTTCAAACACTAAGGTTGAGAATGGTGGGATAGATGCACCCGCACCACGTTCGCCGTAAGCCAGTTCGTGTGGAAGAGTGAGTTTCCATTTAGAACCAACCGGCATCATTTGTAATGCTTCAACCCAACCACGAATTACGCCATTTACTGGGAATTCAGCTGGTGTGCCACGAGCAACCGAACTGTCGAATATGGTACCATCTGGTAATGTACCTGTGTAGTGAACACGTACTTTGTCCGTTGCAGATGGTTTGTTACCGTTACCTTCGGTTAAAATTTCGTATTGTAAACCGCTATCAGTCACGTTTACGCCTGCTTTTTTCGCGTTTTCTTCTAAGATTTTTTTACCTTCTTCTTCAATCGCTTTAAATTGCGCTTGTTGTGCTTCAGCCGCTTGTTGTTGAAGTGCTTGAACAGAGTGCATTAAATCATTAATTTCTAATGCAGGTTGATTGCGGTTTAACGCATCGAAAATGCCTTTTGCTACCGCTTCAACAGAAATATCCATTTGGCTATCTGCTAATTGTTGGCCGATTTGTAAACCGATACCGTAGCTGCCTTTTTCAGAAATACTTTCTAATTTTACTTGTTCAAAAATTTGAGCTGTCATTGTTTTTCCCTTTGTTGTAAAACTATTTTTTCAATGCCAAGATTTCACCCATGCGAACAGGTTCATCAACACTTAAATGATCGGCAATTTTCACTTGACCGGCTTGGAATAAATTAATCACGGTAGAACCAAGTTGGAACCAACCCATTTCTTGACCCTTGCTTAATTTAACCGCACTTTCACCTTCATAAGTCCACTCTTTCACTTCGTTATGACGTGGCGGATTAATAACACCAGCCCAAACAGTGCCGATACTCGCAGTGATTGTTGCTCCCACTAAGATTTGTACCATGGTGCCGAATTCAGTATCAAAGACACAAATCACACGCTCATTACGTGCAAAGAGGTTCGGCACATGTTTCGCTAAAAATGGATTGACGGAGAATAAATCACCCGGCACGTAAATCATTTTGCGAAGTGTACCATCACATGGCATATGTACACGGTGATAATCACGTGGTGATAAATAAGTGGTGATGAATTCCCCATTTTTAAAGGTCTCGGTTAAATCTTTATCTTCCGCTAATAAATCATTTAAGCTGAAAAAGTGACCTTTTGCTTGTAATAGACGATCATCGTCAATGTGTCCACATTCACTTACACGGCCATCCGCAGGGCAACAAAGTGCGGTTGGATTTTGGTTAATTGGTCGTGCATTTTCTTTTAATGGACGGATAAAGAATTCATTAAAACTGGCGTAATCACTGAATTTTTCTTTTTCAGCAATGCTCATATCAATGTTGTATTTTTTTGTAAACGCTTTAATCACAAAATGTGTCATTGCGCCCCATTTTTGTTTAGCTAACCAACCTGCTGCTTGTGTCATATAGATTTGTGGCATCACATATTGAAATGCAACTTTTAGGCGTTGCCAATAAGAAATTGGGTTCATTGATTTCTCCGATAAGATTAAAAAGTTGGGCGATTATAACAACTTATTTCACTTGTGCAATGTTAGCCAATATTTTTGCGCAAGATGAAAGCAAGAAGCCGACATTTGCCGGCTTCTTTTTGTATTTATAAAATCATTTTGACCAATTTGTCTGCCTGAATCCGAGCAAACTTCTTCAACAGTTTTTGCACCGGTTCAGGATATTGCGTCAATTCTTCTAATTCAGAATAATCTTGCAATACTTTGGTATGTTGGAGGATATGTGATAATTCTTTTTCCGCTTGTGACAGAAGTTCTTGTTTTGGATCGTGGATTAATAATCCATTTTCTGCATCTAAACGCCATGCACGAGGATTCAGATTGTTCCCTGTTAAAAGAATATACTGATTGTCCACCCAAACACCTTTGAGGTGATAAGTGTTATCGCCATCTTTCCATAAACGCACCGTTAAATGGCCATTTTTAATGTAAGCATCAAATTTCTCGCAGAAACGACGAAGATTGCTTTCATATAAATAAGGTAATGCACCCGCCATTTTAAACGGCTGCTCTGGTGGAATATAGAAATCGTTCGCGACTTTATCACCCACGATAATTTCAACACGTTTTCCAAGTTCTAATAAGTGGGCAAGTTTACTTCTTAGCGTGCGAGGGAAGTTGAAATAAGGCGTACAAATCACCAATTTTTCCTGTACTTGTAAGAATAAATCTTCGATAACTTGGTTTAATTCGTTGCCTGATGCACCTAAACCAAAAAGTGGTGAAATGGTTAAAGCATCGGAAAAACCAACCGCACTTTCCAACTGATATTCAGCATGGGCAGATAAGTTTTTACGATAAGCTTTTATTGCACTGCGGATTTCTTTTGTACGAGGGCGGTTAGCCACATCTAATGGATGTACTGCACTGAAATCCAATAAATAATCATTGATGAAATTCACCATAGAATCCGCAAGTGCAGCATTGTGAATTTTTTGATAGCGGTCGTAACGGTATTTATCTTGTTGTTGTAAATACACGTTATTGATACTTGCACCGCTATAAAGGACGGTATCGTCAAATACAAAACCTTTAATATGTAATACACCGAAGACTTCGCGGGTATTAATTGGCACACCGAAGAACATATTCGGTTCATCGGGAAGTTGATAGGTTTGGCGTTGTTCACAATACCAATCAGCGTTAGTGGCAGATTTTTCTGCTCCGAGTAAATTGCGTTGTCCGCGATGCCAATCCACTAAAATTTTCACATCCAATTCAGGATGATCTTGTTTTACGCGATAAATCTCATTGAGAATTTCTTGTCCCGCTTCATCTTTTTGCCAATAAAGTGCGGTCACGTAAATACGTTTTTTAGCTTGGCGAATTAATTCTATAATTTGTGCTTTGAATTCAAGCGGACTAAACAGAAACTCAACCTGCTCTGCCTGTAAAGGAAGAAAAGGTAAATTTTTTAAATTTTGTTCTGCTCGTTTAGCTTTATTGATTAACATAATCTATCTCTACACTAAAAATTAATGCTCTAGTTTACAATATTTCCTTTGAGGATTGATAGAAAAAAGGTTTTTTTTCGTTATAATGCTCACAAATTTTCGCATTTTTTGGCGAATTATTATCCAACTTTTCCTTCGAGAAGCAAATTATGAGCAATTCACGCAAACCATCATTCCAAACAAATTCCACCAAATCTTTTCAAGAGCGTAGCCCAAAACGCGCATTTAATGACAAAGAAAGTCGCTTTGATGATCGTCGTAATAATGAAAAACGTGAGGGAAATCGACCACACTTTGATAAAAAACGGGATGATCGTAAACCTTCTCGAGGTTTCCAACAGCAAGAAGTGAGAGAGCCGAAAATTGCTGAACTTTCATTAAATAAAGCCAATGGTGAAAGTGGCTCGGTAAAAGTAACAGTAAAAAGCACTGGCGTGAGTTATAAAGCGAAAGAAAAGAAAACGGGCGCATTATCACCACGAGCACCGGAGAAAATTAAAAAGAACCGCGCTGAAGAAATGAAAGTGTATGGTGAAAATGCATGCTTAGAATTGTTTGCTGAACGTCCAGAGAGCATCGTTCGCGTATGGGCAACGGTGCAAATGGCGCATCGAATTGGCGAGATTCTCAGTTATTTAGCCGCAAATAAAAAAGTGTATCACGTGGTGGATAGTGATGAGCTAAGCTTAGTGAGCGGCACGGAGCATCATGGCGGAATTTGTATGTTAGTGAAAAAACAACGTACTTTTTCTTTGCAAGGTTATTTAGATGTACCGCGTCAAGAAGACTGTTTAGTCGTGCTTGATCAAGTCAATAATGCGCAAAACCTAGGTGGTGTTGTGCGTACTTGCGCCTTCTATGGCATTAAAAATGTGGTAACAAATCAAGTTGAACAGCTTTATGCACCGGCTGCGATGCGTGTAACTGAAGGTGGAATGGAGCATATTCGTATTTTAGAAACAGAAAGTACGGAAATTGCGTTAGAGGCTTTACGTAAGGCATGTTATCAGATTATTCATGTATCAACCAATAAACAAGGTATTGCGTTGGAACAACTCAAATTTGCAGCAAAAGTTGCATTAGTCTTGAGTGAAGGCAGTACGGATGATATTCGTGAGAAACAAGATGTAAATGTGCGTCTTTCTTTAAGTAATCCATTAAAAGCAGGATTAAATATTGCGGTAAATACAGGGATTTTATTAGCACATTGGTATGTGAAATAACCTCAAGTGCGGTCATTTTTATACTTATTTTTAAGGCTGGCAGATGTCAGCCTTTTTCTTTTTTTAATGATGACTCACTCAATTTTTCATCTTTCTTTCATAAAGTTTTTGGGGGAAGTTGGACAAAAGATCTATACTATTCCGAGTAGTTATTTAACAGGGAGTTTTTATGCCTGAACGTTCAGCCAATATTAGTACACATGATCCTTTCGGAAGTTTATTAGGTTATGCACCGGGTGGGATTGCGATTTATTCATCAGATTATCATACAGCAGATGAGAAAGAGTATCCGGATGATGCCGCCTTTCGCAGTTATTTGGGAAGAGAGTACATGGGATACAAATGGCAGTGTGTAGAATTTGCACGCCGTTATTTATATCTCAATCATGGCATGGTGTTTACTGATGTAGGAATGGCTTACGAGATCTTTTCTCTACGATTTTTACGTCAAGTGGTGAATGATGCCTTATTACCCTTACAAGCCTTTGCAAATGGTTGCAAACGTAAGCCTGAAGCTGGCGCCCTTTTAATTTGGCAAGAGGGGGGCGAATTTAAACATACGGGGCATGTGGCGATTATTACCGAAGTCTTAGAGGATAAAATCCGCATTGCTGAACAAAACGTGATTCACTCTCGCTTACCTAGTGGACAGCAATGGACGCGTGAATTACCAATGACAGTTTCAGAAACGGGGTATTTTCTGCATGATACCTTTGATGATACCGAAATTTTAGGTTGGATGATCCAAACGGAAGACACCGAATACAGTCTGCCACAGCCAACACCTGAAAAAGAGAAACTTGAAATTCATGCAGAACATATTGAAAACAACGGTCAGTTTGAACACAAATGGCTGAATGAGCAAAATGAATTTGAAGCTGCCTATGTGAAAGCCATGGGCGGGCATAAAGTTAGCCATTCTGACCAATATCGTTACTTTACGATGTCTGAAACAGCACAGCATGAGTTGATTCGTGCAACTAATGAATTACATTTAATGTATTTGCATGCCACAGACAAAGTGTTAAAGGACGATAAGTTATTAGAATATTTCAATATTCCAAAATTATTATGGCCTCGCTTACGTTTATCTTGGCAAAATCGCCGTTATCAAACCATTACGGGGCGTTTAGATTTCTGCATGGATAGTCGTGGATTGAAAGTGTATGAATACAACGCTGATTCAGCCTCTTGTCATGCGGAAGCCGGTGAGTTTATGAATCGATGGGCAATCCAAGGCGGATTGAATATTGGTGAAAATCCTGCTGATGGTTTACGTAATGCATTAGCGGATTGTTGGAAACACAGTGAAGCTACGCCGCTTGTTCATATTATGCAAGATCATGATGATGAAGAAGATTACCACTCATTGTTTATGCGTAATGCACTGGTTCAAGCAGGATTTCAAGCCAAAATTATTCATGGTACAGAGGGGCTACATTGGGATAGTCGTGGTCGTTTAATTGATGATGAAGATAACCAGATAAAAACGGTGTGGAAAACATGGGCTTGGGAAACCATGTTAGAGCAACTTCGTGAAGATGCGACAGGCATGGAAGTGGCTCCACCAATTCGTACGGGATATCCTGAAGATAAAGTGCGGTTAATTGATGTGTTACTTCGTCCAGAAGTCTTAGTTTACGAGCCACTTTGGACAGCCATTCCAAGTAATAAAGCGATCTTACCTGTATTATGGTCATTATTCCCAAATCATCGTTATCTACTTGAAGCGGGATTTGAATTGACACCTGAACTGATTAAAAATGGTTACGCACAAAAACCAATTGCAGGTCGTCGAGGTGATAATGTGAAACTCATTGGCGAGTGTAAATCTGTACTCGATAGCACAGATGGCCGTTTTGATAAGCAGGAAAGTATTTATCAACAACTGTGGTGTTTACCAAAAGTGGAAGACCAATATGTTCAGGTTTGTACTTTCACTGTAGGGGGGCATTATGGTGGTAGTTGTTTACGCTCAGACCCAAGTTTGGTCATTATGGGAAATAGCGATATGCAACCGTTAAGAGTATTATCAGATAAAGATTTCCTTAAGAAATAAAAATAAAATCGGCACTCAATGGGTGCCGATTTGTTATTGTTAATTTATAAAATTATTTTGCTTCTTTGTTATCAGTTGGTTTTTCATCTGTTTTTAACATATCAGCAGGAATAAAAGTTTGTTGTACTTTTGACATATCTGGAAGATGGTGTGCAATCCCTTTGTGACAGTCGATACAGGTTTTGTTTTGTTCCTGTGCAAGTGCGTGCATTTGTTGTGCCACAGTTTTTTGTTGTGAGTAATCCATATCATTAAAGTTATGGCAGTTACGACACTCTTGTGAGTTATTCGCTTTCATACGCGCCCATTCGCGTTCTGCCATTTCTAAACGATGTTTTTCGAATTTTTCTTTAGTATCTACTTTACCCGTAAAGTATGCATAAACTTCAGTCGATGCCTGCATTTTACGAACCATTTTTGGAATGAATTCATGTGGAACGTGACAGTCTGAACAAATTGCTTTCACACCTGAACGGTTACTAAAGTGGATTGACGCTTGGTACTCAGGTACAACGTCATTAGTATGACAGTCTGAACAGAATTGCTCTGTATTGGTTGTCGCCATTCCAGCATTAAACAGGTTAGTGCCAACGATAGTACCAATGATAGTTAATAAAATAACCCCACCAATTGCCATTTTGCTCGGAGAGCGTAACCAACGGCAAACTTTCTGAATGCTTGATTTAATCATGGTTTAGCTCCTTATTTACCTTGCATTTGACGAATAGTTTCAAATTTATTTTGAATAATTGGATTTACGTTAGTTTGCTGAACGTGGCATTGTAAACAGAAATAACGACGTGGTGAGGTACCTTCTGTTTTTTGACCATCACGTGTTAAGAAATGACTCTCAGGAACACGTGGCGCACCCGTTGTTGGGGCAACATCTGGCGCGTGGCAACCTAAACATTGATTCGCATTTTTAGTTACTTGTAAGCCACGAATGCTGTGTGGAACAAGTGGGGGTTGGTTAGGAAAAGTAACAGGAATATTGCCTACATCTTTATAAGGATTATTAAATGCAGGTGCAAGACTTTCTGCTGTTTTATCGATGCTGTTTGCAACTTGTGGTGCATCAGCAAATGCCAATCCACTACATAAAGCCAGCATGAAAATAAATGATTTTTTCATGAAATCCACTCCATTAAATAATTAAATATTTTTAATTTTTATTTGTTTCTCAAAGCGAGAGCCAAATGTAAATACATTTTCTGCGCACACGTCAATACAGCGTCCACAAGTAATACAATCTTTTGCCAATACAATTTGGCTATCTTCCGGTCCACCGTGTAAAGGAAGTCTTAATACTTGCGGCTCTGGGCAAACATTATAACAATCCATACAACGGTCACAGCGATCACGATCGATTACATTAACTTTTATTAAACTTTTACTGCCAATGACACCATAAATCGCACCAATCGGACAAAGGTGACCGCACCAACCATGTTCGGCAACAAGTAAGTCAAATAAAAAGATGACCGCAACTAACCAAAGGGTTGCACCTGTACCAAAAACAAAGATGCGTCCAAGTGCTGCGACAGGGTTTATCCACTCCCATAAGAGCGTCCCCGTTATTGCACTACCAACTAAAATCACGGCTAAAATCACATAGCGCAGTTGACGTGAAATTTTTAATGATTGTCGAATACCTAATTTTCTACGTAACCAAGCTGCAGCATCGGTCACCATATTCATTGGGCAAACCCAACTACAAAAGGCTTTGCTCGCTACGATGGCGTAGAATATAACAATAACCAAGGCGCCAATAATCGTTGTGATTTCAGGTAGGTAACCTGTCGCTAAACTTTCAGCGGTAATCAATGGATCTGTCAATGGCACAGTATCCAAAAGCATGCTTGAGCTGTAGTTGCCTTTTAAAATCCAAACTTGCCAAATCGGGCCACTTAAGAACATCAAAATAATACTTAATTGACTGATTCGACGTAGAATTAAAAAGCGGTAAGCATGCCACCAACCGAGTTTTTTACGAGCTTCTAAGCCAGCATCTTTGGGCTTATTCGGGGTATATTTTTCAGCCATTATTTTACCCCCTTAATGTTTAAGTCCAGATTTGGGAATTGCTCAGCTTCTGGAACTGTCGTTGGATTCGGTACATAATCCATTGTTGCACGATTCGGTGTTGCCACTTTTTGATTTGGTTGAACCTGCATTGGTTGATAAACCGGTTCATGTAAGCCTTCCGGCATACGAGCATCCATTGCTGGACGCAAGCCATCCGGATGTTGTTCCTCAATTAAGGATTTTCCGGCATTTTGTTTTTCTTTCCAGCCTAAGCGATAGTGGCGACCGAGTAATCCTTTGGCGATATCCATCGGTAAGACTTTAATTGCCGCTTCTTCTAACACACAAGCTTGTTCGCATTTACCGCATCCGGTGCAAGCATCAGAGTGAACAGTTGGAATAAGCTTTGCATGAATCCCTGTACGATCATTGTGGATACGTTCAAGTGTAATCGCTTTATCTACTAATGGACAAACGCGATAACACACATCACAACGCAACCCCTGCCAGTTAAGACAAGTTTCATGGTCTAGCAATACGGCTAACCCCATTCTCGCATCATTGATGTCTTTAAGTTCCTCACTTAATGCGCCACTTGGACAAGCATTCATACATGGAATATCCGGACACATTTCGCAAGGTTTATCCCGAGCGATAAAATAAGGCGTGCCCGCTTCCATTGGTGAAATCAGCGAAGCTAAATGCAACATATCATATGGACACGCTTGGACGCATTGTCCGCAGCGGGTACAAGCTGCCAAGAAATCCTTTTCCGGTAAAGCACCAGGTGGGCGTAAGGCGATTCCTTCTTTAGCTTTAGCTTGTTGTTGCTGTAAGCCAAGAATAATACCAACCCCACACACTCCGGCAGCCGTTCTTGTCATATTTTTTAAAAACTGACGACGGTTAGGATCAAGTCTCATCTGCGTTTCCTTTTATAAGCGGCCCGATTTTGTGAAAATGTTGCAAAATTTGACCGCTCTTATTTTAAATTCCCTTCTCTTTAAAGAGAGGAGTGACTAGAAACGAAAGGAAAATCCTACGCTTTTTCCACTTTTACAGCACATTTTTTGAAGTCGGTTTCGCCTGAAATTGGATCGGTTGCATCCAATGTTAATTTGTTAGCAAGCTGACCCGCATCAAAGAAGGTGGTGTAAATTAAGCCCTGAGGACATTTGTTACGACCACGGGTATCTAAGTAAGAAACCATTTCACCACGACGTGTAATTAATTTCACTTTATCCCCATGACGTAAGCCATATTTTTTCGCATCCGCTGGGTGCATCCAAACTAAGTTATTCGGGAACGCACGGTGTAGTTCAGGTACACGACGAGTCATGGTACCGGTATGCCAGTGTTCAAGTACACGACCAGTACATAACCATAATGGATATTCTTCATCCGGTGATTCTGCAGGGTCTTCATAAGGCACACCTAAGATAATTGCTTTTTTATCCGGATAACCGTAGAACGCAACATCTTCGCCTGCTTTAACGTACGGGTCAAAGCCTTCACGGTAACGCCATAAGGTTTCTTTACCGTCAACAACCGGCCAACGTAAACCACGTACTTGGTGGTAAGTATCAAATGGTGCTAAGTCATGACCATGACCACGTCCGAAGTCAGCGTATTCTTCGAATAAACCTTTTTGTAGGTAGTAACCAAAGTGATCGGCTTCATCATTGATGTATCCCGGAACATCTGTTGGTACTTTAAATTTGTTTACTTCACCATTTTCGTAAAGCACTTCGTATAAGGTTTTGCCACGGTATTCTGGCATTTGAGCTAATAATTCTTCGCCCCATACTTCATCCGTTTTGAAATATTTAGCAAATTCAACAATTTGCCATAAGTCAGAGCGAGACTCACCTGGACCTTTCACTTGTTGACGCCATAACTGAGTGCGACGTTCTGCATTACCGTAGCCCCCTTCTTTTTCTACCCACATACAAGTTGGAAGAATTAAGTCAGCGGCAACCGCAGAAACGGATGGGTAAGGGTCTGAAACAACAATGAAGTTTTCAGGGTTACGCCAACCAGGGAAAATTTCCTCGTTAATATTCGGACCACCTTGCATGTTATTGGTACAAAGTTGCCATAAGAAGTTTAATTTACCATCTTTTAATGCACGACTTTGTTGCACAGCTGCGTATCCAGGAACAGTTGGAATGGTACCTTTTGGTAATTTCCATTTTTTCTCAGTGATTTCAACGTGTTTAGGATTGGTTACCACCATGTCCGCTGGTAAACGGTGAACGAAAGTACCCACTTCACGCGCTGTACCACAAGCTGAAGGTTGACCCGTTAATGAGAACGGACCACAACCTGGTTTAGAAATTTTACCGGTTAATAAGTGTACGTTATAGATCATATGGTTAACCCATACAGCACGAGTGTGTTGGTTAGCGCCCATTGTCCAGTAAGATACTAAGTTCTGTTCTGGATCCGCGTACATTTTCGCGAGGGTTTCAAGCTGATCTTTTGGTACACCAGAAATACGGTGTGCTTCGTCTAATGTATAAGGTGCAACGATTTTCTTGAATTCTTCGAAGTCAGAGTCATACATTTTACCTGCAGTTTTACGGTTTTTCGCTGCAACTTCAAGTGGGTGTTCTGGACGTAGACCATAACCGATATCAGTTTCACCACGTTTGAATTTAGTATGTTTATTAACGAAGTCCCAGTTTACTTTATCGTTTTGGATAATGTAGTTTGCAATGTAGTTAAGGATTGCAAGGTCTGCATGTGGATTAAATACGATAGGCACATCAGCTAATTCAAACGAACGGTGTTCGAATGTTGACATAACTACAACTTTCACGTTATCAGAAGAAAGACGACGGTCAGAAATACGAGACCATAAAATTGGGTGCATTTCCGCCATGTTTGAACCCCAAAGCACAAATGCATCGGTTTTCTCGATATCGTTATAGCAACCCATTGGTTCATCCATACCGAATGTACGCATAAACGCAACCGCTGCAGACGCCATACAGTGACGAGCATTAGGATCGATAGTATTTGAACGAAGACCAGCTTTCCAAAGTTTTACTTTTGCATAGCCTTCATAAATAGTCGTTTGACCAGAAGAGAACATCCCTACAGCATTTGGTTCTTTTTTCTTCAAGATGTCTTTGATTTTTTCCGCCATGATAGTGAAAGCTTGATCCCAAGAAACCGGTGTAAAGTCACCTTCTTTATGGAATTTGCCATCTTTCATACGTAGTAACGGAGTTTGTACACGGTCTGCACCGTACATGATTTTAGAAAGGAAGTAACCTTTGATACAGTTTAAACCGCGGTTTACTTCTGCATCTGGGTCACCTTGAGTTGCGACAACTCGACCATCTTTGGTTCCTACCAATACGCTACATCCTGTACCACAGAAACGGCATGGGGCTTTATCCCATTTGATGCCCATATCTTCGGTCGCATTAACCTGTTTAACAGGGATGGTCATACCGGCAGCCGCTGCCGCTGCAAGTGCAGCATTGGCTTTCATAAAATCTCTACGATTAAGTTCCATAGTTTTCCCCACTCGTTGTTGAATTTTTTAGAATATACAAAAGAGTATGTATTCCTAAATTATTTATTTTTCATCTAAGTAATTAGAAATTAAAGAAACGACAATTACTCCTGGGATATCTTTAATTTCATCCATAAGATCCGCTAATGCTAATTGACGGTTACTTTCAAGGGTGACCACCAATTTGCCTTCATCAGATTTTTCGCCATGAATCTCAGCGGTTGGAATCGCTAAAATGGCTTCTTTGACTTGGTTAAGTTTTTCTGGTCTGGCTTGCACAACAATGCTGCATACATACCAGTTCTCATTTTCGCTAAATTGACTCATCGATATTTGTTTCAATATTAAAAATTTTTATTGCTTTTGTTGGGCAAACACTTAGGCAAGCGCCACAACCATTACAGCTTTCTAAATCTAAAATGGGTTTTGCCACACCACCAAGCTGTAATTGAAAACGGATGGCATTCATCGGACAGCTATCTTGGCAACTTCGACATTCCACTCGATTTTCTGTGAGGCACTGCGTTGTAATCTCAACTTTATGTGCCCAAGGCTCTTCTTCTAATGAGCGAAAAATCGGTTGTTCGCAGACTAAAACACATTTTTGACAGAAAGTGCACTCACCTTTGTCAAATTGTATTTTAGGAAAGCCGCCATCACCTTTTACGATAATTTGGGTTTCACATACCAGTATGCAATCACCGCATCGAGTACATTTATCTGTAAAGTCTGCTTCGTTTACCGACCAAGGTGGACGGATAGCATTTATACCTTGAATTTTAGCGTTTTCAGAATGTAACGATTGTAAAAATTGCCCACGTAATAATTGTCTGCGAGAAGGATTTTCAATCGCCATATTTTTCTTTAAAGTTCGGTGTTTTCAAGGGGAGCATTATCGAGCTCCAATAACAAAATAGTAACTACCTAAAAGGAGTAATTTTTAAGAAATATACACTTTTCTTGAGGTAGATCAAGGATATTTTGAAAAGAAATTAGAAGTGTAAATAAATTGTTAAAAAATAAGTGAAAATGATTATTAAATAGGGCGGATGATCCGCCCTGAGTGTGCTTAAAATATTATGCGTTTTTTGTTGGGTAATCCCACCAAATATCGAATAATTCGCTGATTTCGATTTGTTGCAATTTATTCTCTTCTAACCATTTTTGTACTAATTGGCGATGGCTTTCATCACATTTACCGATTTTCTCTAAGCAAACTAAGCCTTCCCAATGCAAATAGCCGCTACCTTCATAAGCTAAGCCGTTTGGTTGAATCACTTCAGCAATAAAACGATCAACGGTTTCATCGATAGTTTCGATGCTGGTTCCTTCAGCAAATTGCCAATTCACTAAAAAGCCTAATTCTTGGAATTCAGCTAAGTGAAGTTTTTTACGTTGACGTTGATTACGAGTTTTCATTTTCGATTTTCTCCTATATTAAGGTAATGGGTATAGTCATCATCTCGATGATTATTTTTTCTTAAAGTATAAATCCCACACACCGTGACCTAAACGATGACCGCGCGCCTCAAATTTTGTAAGAGGGCGGAAATCAGGACGTGGAATATAATCTTGTTCGGCAGTATTGACTAAATTTTCATTGGCTGAAAGCACTTCGAGCATTTGTTCTGCATAGTTTTCCCAGTCCGTTGCCATATGAATAAAGCCATTTGGTTGCAATTTTTGGACGACTTGCTCTACAAAGTGCGGTTGAACAATACGGCGTTTATGATGTTTCGCTTTGTGCCAAGGATCAGGGAAGAAAAGTTGTAAACCGCCTAATTCGCCGTCTTTCACACAATCACGTAAAATTTCAGTGGCATCATGGCAAATCACGCGAAGGTTTTTCACGCCTTTTTCTACCGCATAAGCAATACAGGCACCCACACCAGGCGTGTGCACTTCAATACCGAGATAATTTTTATCAGGATTCGCTTCAGCCATATCCACTAAAGATTTCCCCATTCCGAAGCCAATTTCTAATATAATGGGATTTGTATTGCCATAAATCGCGGCAAAATCAAAAGGAGCGTTTTGATAATCTAATCCAAGATCAGGCCAGTGATCGTTCATCATGTTTTTTTGAAAATCACTTAAGCGACCGGTCCGCAATACAAAGCTACGAACTTTACGTTTATAACGACCATCTTCTGTAAATTCAGCCGTTTCAACGGTTTTACGTTTTTGATCAGCAAAGGTTTTTTGCTCTTCTGTCATGGTTTTTATTTGCTTAATTAAAATTGGCGGCGATTATACACTAAAAGGCAAGGTTGTGGGATTTTTCCACCTAATTCCCGTATAATAGCGAAAATTTTTAATTGTTTTTTTGTTATGAATATTGTCCGAGTTGCATTAGCCGTACCGCTTCCCCGATTTTTTGATTATCTCTATTCGCCCGACTTGACGCCAATCGTTGGTGGACGAGTATTGGTGCCTTTTGGTTCGCAAAAACGAGTCGGGATCGTGGTAGATTTGCCAGCTTCTTCGGATGTAGCAAAAGAAAAGTTAAAACCGATTATTGATGTACTTGATGCTGAATCACTCTTTAATTCGACAACTTGGGATTGGTTGGCTTGGTCCGCTAATTATTATCGTGCAGCATTAGGCGATGTGTTGTTTCAAGCCTTGCCAGTCAAACTTCGTAATGGAGAAAGTGCGGTTAAAAATGACCGCACTTTTTGGCGTATTACGGACCTTGGAAAACAAGCGTTAGAATTGGGTGCATTAAAACGCGCTAAAAAACAAATTGAAGCCTTAAATTTGTTGCTAACGCAAGATCTAGAAAAAGGTAACAATGAAATCAGTTCCGCAATTTGGTCAGCCCTTAAAGGCAAAGATTATGTGGAAGAGATTATTGTGCCTACTGAACAAAAAAGTTGGCAGCAAGCGCTAGGGGATAATCCTTTAGTTAATCTTGATAACCGATTGACCTTAAACAAGCAACAAGCCCTTGCATTTAGCCAATTGCTTTTCCAAGAAGGCTTTAATGTGTGGTTGTTAGAGGGCGTGACTGGTTCAGGTAAAACTGAAATTTACCTGCAATACATTGAAGAAGTCTTAAAGAAAGGCAAACAGGTTTTAGTGCTTGTTCCTGAAATTGGGCTTACCCCTCAGACCGTGAGACGGTTCCAAGCTCGCTTTAATGTAGAAATTGATGTATTGCATTCCAACCTGAATGATACGCAGCGTTTAAATGTTTGGGAGCGAGCAAGAACAGGACAGAGTGCAATCGTGATTGGTACAAGATCGGCGCTCTTCACCCAGTTTTCAGATCTCGGCTTAATCATTTTAGATGAAGAGCATGACGGCTCGTTTAAACAGCAAGATGGCTGGCGTTATCATGCGAGAGATTTAGGCATTGTTTTAGCGCAAAAACTCAATATTCCTATTTTGTTAGGTTCTGCGACCCCAAGTTTGGAAAGTGTGAATAACGTACAAAATGGTAAATATCATCATTTGGTGCTATCAAAAAGGGCCGGAAATGCGACCGCACTTCGCCAGTTTGTGATTGATTTAAAACATCAACGAATTCAAAACGGCTTATCCGAACCGTTATTGAAACGTATGCAAGAACACTTAGAAAAAGGTAACCAAGTGTTGTTATTCCTTAATCGACGTGGATTTGCGCCTGTGTTGTTATGTCATGAATGTGGTTGGATTGATGAGTGTCATCATTGCGAAAAACCTTATACTTATCACCAACACCAGCGTGTTTTACGCTGCCATCATTGTGGCGCACAAAAAACAGTGCCGATGCAATGTGGTCATTGTGGTTCAACGCATTTAGTCACAACGGGGTTAGGCACTGAACAACTGGAGGAAACCTTAAAAGTACGTTTCCCACAATATAATATTGCTCGTATCGATCGTGATAGCACAGCACGAAAAGGCAAGCTTGAAGGTTATTTAGAGGATATTCAGCAAGGTAAAAGTCAGATTTTAATTGGCACCCAAATGTTAGCCAAAGGACACCATTTTCCGAATGTCACTTTGGTTGCTTTAGTGAATGTAGATAATGCCTTATTTTCCCTTGATTTCAGAGCCGAAGAACGTTTAGCGCAGCTTTATGTACAAGTTGCAGGACGCTCAGGCAGAGCCGAAAAACAAGGCGAAGTGGTTTTGCAGACGCATTATCCGGATCACCCGTTATTAACTACCTTACTTGAAAAGGGCTATCAAGCCTTTGCAGAAGAAACCTTGAAGTTGCGGCATAATATGGGCTTGCCTCCGTTTAGTTTCCAAGCGTTGTTTAAAGCACAATGTCGTCATTCTGAAGAGGCGGAAAATGCATTGTCGCAATTAGCCTCTTTCTTCTATGAACAAAAAATAGAAGGCTTGCAAGTGTTGGGGCCGATTCCCGCACCGTTCAGCAAAAAAGCAGGGCAGTATCGTTGGCAGTTATTATTACAGCACGCTTCTCGGAAACAATTACAGGCGGCATTGAGTCGATATTCACCAGAGCTGATAAAGTCTTCTCAAGTGCGGTTAATTTTAGACGTGGATCCATTGGATTTGAGTTAGCAAAAATTCCCTAGAAAAATGCACTGTTTTTCAGTAGAATTAAGCGTTTTTTATACTCTAAGTTTAATTTATCGAATATTTTAGGATTTTATCGTGGCTCATCGAGATTTTGCCGGTCGAAGCGGCTCAAAAAATAATAAAAAGAAAGCAAAGAAAAGTTTTAATCGTAATACCTTAATTGTTTTTGCGTTGGTGGCGGTATTAGGTTTTGGGTTAGGGCTTTACTTCTTAAAAAGTAAAACACCAGCACCAGTAGTGACGACAAATGTTCAGCCGGAAAAACCGCAACCGAAAAGTGTGTTACCAAATCGTCCAGAAGAAGTATGGCACTATATTAAAGAATTAGAAACCCGTACGGTGCCGGTGGATAATAATCCTTCTTCTGTTGAAAAAAATATGCGTTTGACGGAAGAGCAGCGTCAAGTGCTGATTCAAATGGAAAAGGAGCAAAAAGCGGCAGAAGAAGCGAAAAAATTAGAAGCTCAACGTAAAGAGCAAGAAGCGGCGAATGCAGAAAAAGCCGCGGCTCAAGCACAGCAAGCTCAACCAGCACAGACAGCTCAAACTCAGCTAGCTCAGCAAACAGCAAACCCAGAAGCGAAAAAGCCTGAGCCAGTTAAAAAAACAGAGCCAGTTAAAAAGCCTGAACCGCCGAAAAAAGTAGAAGTGGTGAAAGCTGAACCCGCAAAAACGGAACCTGCTAAAACTGAGCAACCGAAAAAAGTAGAACCGAAACCCGCTGAACAACAAGTACAGGCTGGCGGCAAAAAATTCGGTTTACAATGTGGAGCATTTAAAAATCGTGCACAAGCAGAAAGCTTACAAGGTCGTCTAGCGATGGCTGGCGTAAATGCACAAATTGCGACAAGTGAAGAATGGAACCGCGTACGAGTGGGACCATTTGGTAGTCGAGATGCCGCAACAGCAGCACAAGATAAAGCAAAATCAGTGGCGAGTTGCGTAGTGATTGGAATGTAATTCAGAATTTAAAAGTGCGGTTAAAAATAACCGCACTTTTTTTATATTTTCACTTGCCAAAAAACGAAAAATCAATAAAATGAACGTTTATTCATTTTTGATATTCATCTTAAATGACCTTTCTCATATATAACCCTAAGAATTTAATTTTTTATTATGCGACAAGTAAAAGCCTCTAAAACGAAGCTTGATGTCAGCGAGCAGATCTTTGATGCAACAGATCGTCTTATGGCAAAAGAAGGATTACATCATCTTTCTATGCATAAGTTAGCCAAGGAAGCAGGCATCGCAGCGGGCACGATTTATCTTTATTTTAAGAGTAAAGACGAGTTATTAGCACAATTTGCTCGTCGAGTGTTCAATAAGTTTGTTATGGCGATTGAAGAAGGTTTTGATGAAAATCAACCTTTTTTCGAACAATACAGAAAAATGTGGTGGAATATTTGGCATTTTCTTCAAGAAAATCCAACGGTTTTGTCAAATATGAACCAGTATAAATCTTTGCTGGAGTTTATTGAAACCTGCAAAGAAATGGAGCATTCGTGCTGGGATCAGTTTTGTCTCAATGGACAAGCAGCAAATGTGTTAGCTAATTTAGAACCTCGAATTTTATTTTTGCTGAGTCTAGATACTGCAATAGTTTTAGCCTCAGATAACAAATTTCTCGGTATAGCGGTTACCGATGTTGTGTTAGAATCTGTCATTGAACGCTCTTGGCGTGCAATTCAGAAATAGTCATTTTATTGTCTTAATGGAGTTTTCCAAATGAGTATAACTCAAACTGATAAACCAAAGCGTTCACACGTTTTCTTTTTGAAATTAGCGTTAGGCGTATTTGTGTTAATTTTTGCAGCAATGATTTTCCTTAATCAAATGAAGGCAAAAGGCATTGCTGATTTCTTAGCAAATAAACCAGAAACAGCCTCTCCTGTGACTGCAATGACAGTTAAGGCTTCAGAATGGACGCCAATCATTGAAACGACAGGTCTTGTTCGTCCGAATCAAGGGGCAATGTTAAGCGCTCAAAGTGCAGGAACGGTGTCTAAAGTGCTCGTGCAAAATGGCCAAAGCGTGAAAAAGGGTGATTTGTTAGTTGAGTTAGATAGTTCCGTTGAGCGTGCAAGCTTACAAGCGGCTCAAGCTCAAGTGGTGTCATTACGTCAAACTTATCAACGTTATGCAAACCTTGCAGGCAGCGGTGCCGTTTCTCGTCAAGAATTAGATAACGCAAAATCAGCTTATGAAGCACAAGCGGCAAATATTGAGTCATTAAAAGCAACCATTGAGCGTCGCCAAATCGTCGCGCCATTTGATGGTAAAGCGGGTATCGTGAAAGTGAATGTTGGTCAGTATGTTTCAAACGGTACTGAAATTGTGCGTGTGGAAGATCGTTCTTCAATGAAAGTCGATTTTGCGATTGCTCAAAACCTATTAGATAAATTGCATATTGGTCAAAAAGTAACGGCTACGGCAGACGCACGTAAAGGTGAAACCTTTGCAGCAAAGGTTACCGCAATTGAGCCTGCAATTAATTCTTCAACGGGTTTAGTCGATGTTCAAGCAACGTTTGAACCAGAAGATGGTGCAAAATTATTATCCGGAATGTTTACTCGCTTAAATGTGGCTTTACCAACTGAACATAACCAAATCGTTGTGCCACAAGTGGCAGTGAGCTACAACATGTATGGCGAATCGCTTTATATTTTGACCGCACTTTCCGATGAAGATATTGAGAAATTAGGCGGCGCAGAAAAAGCGGCGAATATGTACCGTGCAAAATCAATCACTGTATTTACGAAAGATCGTCAAGGTATTTATGCACAATTAAAAGGCGATGAAGTGAAAGTCGGCGATAAAATTGTGACCGGCGGTCAGCAAAACTTAAGTAACGGTGCATTAGTCTCTGTTGCAGATAAAGCGGGCGTAGGTACTGAACAACCTGCGAATAAAACGAATCTTTAATTAGGAAAAGCGAATGAAATTTACCGATATATTTATTCGTCGTCCTGTTTTGGCGGTTTCGATTAGCTTGTTAATCATTATTTTAGGATTACAAGCGATCTCGAAATTGGCTGTGCGCGAATATCCGAAAATGACCACAACGGTAATTACGGTGACCACCGCATATCCAGGTGCAGATGCAAACTTAATTCAGGCATTTGTGACCTCGAAAATTGAAGAAGCGGTAGCACAAGCAGACAATGTGGACTATATGTCTTCAAGCTCTAGCCCAAGCACTTCAACAGTCACCGTAAAAATGAAATTAAATACCGATCCGAATGCAGCCTTGGCAGATGTGTTAGCCAAAGTTAACTCGGTTCGTTCTGAATTGCCAAGTGGTATTGAAGATCCAACGGTTTCTTCCTCTACAGGTGGTTCGGGAATTATGTATATTAGTTTCCGTTCTAACAAACTTGATGCAAGCCAAGTGACTGACTATATTCAACGCGTAGTCAAACCTCAGTTCTTTACTGTTGAAGGGGTCGCGAGTGTTGATGTTTTTGGTGCATCTGAGTATGCACTGCGTATTTGGTTAGATCCTGAAAAAATGGCGGCTCAAAACCTTTCGGCTACAACTGTGATGTCAGCATTAGCGGCGAATAACGTGCAAACGGCAGCAGGTAATGATAATGGCTATTTTGTGACCTATAAAAACAAAGTAGAAACTACGACAAAATCGGTTGAAGAATTAAGCAACTTAATTGTGACATCAAACGGTGATAAGTTAGTACGTTTACGCGATATCGCTGATATTGAATTAAATAAATCAAGCGATAGCTCACGTGCGGTAGCGAATGGCGCAGATTCCGTTGTATTAGCGATTAATCCAACTTCGTCAGCAAACCCATTAACGGTAGCTGCGAAAGTGCGTCCGCTATATGACAGTATTAAAAATAATCTGCCGGATGCTATTGAATCTGACATCTTATATGACCGTACAATTGCGATTAATAACTCCATTAATGAAGTAATCAAAACGATTGTTGAGGCAACGCTGATCGTGTTGGTGGTGATTACCATGTTTATTGGTTCATTCCGTGCGATTTTAATCCCGGTTATCACCATTCCGATTTCATTAATCGGGGTAATTATGTTGCTTCAATCATTTGATTTCTCTATTAACTTGATGACTTTGCTGGCATTGGTTCTAGCCATTGGTTTGGTGGTGGATGATGCGATTGTGGTATTGGAAAACGTAGACCGCCACATTAAGTTAGGTGAAACACCATTCCGTGCGGCGATTATTGGTACGCGTGAAATTGCCGTTCCGGTTATTTCCATGACTATAGCCTTGATTGCGGTATATTCTCCAATGGCGTTAATGGGCGGTATTACGGGTACGTTGTTTAAAGAGTTTGCTTTAACCCTTGCTGGAGCAGTATTTATTTCCGGTATCGTAGCATTAACGCTTTCACCAATGATGACCAGTAAATTGCTGAAATCCAACGAGGCTCCAAGTAAATTGGAACAACGAGTAGAGCATACCCTTAGTAAAGTGAATGCAGCTTATGCGTATGTACTTGATTTGGTGATGGTAAACCGTAAATGTATGTTGATGTTTGCGGCAATCATTTTTGCAACCTTACCAGTGTTGTTTAAATCACTTTCAAGTGAATTAACACCAACGGAAGACAAAGGCGCATTTTTGGCAATCGGTTCTGCACCGTCTAACGTAAACGTGGATTATGTGCAAAATGCGATGACACCTTATCAAGAGATTTTAAAAAATACGCCAGAAGTGCAGTTTGCCATGACGATTTCAGGCGCACCAACTTCTAACCAATCTTTAAACGTTGTGACTTTAAAAGATTGGAAAGAACGCTCAAAAAGCCAAACAGCTATCATGAATGAGTTGAATGAAAAAGCGAAATCCATTCCTGAAGTGTCTGTACAAGGCTTTGCGTTCCCAGAAATTGATACAGGGGAGCAAGGTCCTCCAATTGGTTTTGTGATCAGCACATCACAAGACTATGGTGATTTAGCAAATGTGGCGGGTAAATTCTTAGAAGATATGCAAAAATCCAGTAAGTTCGTTTATACCAATCTTGATCTTAAATTTGATACTGCTCAAATGCGTATTAAGATTGACCGTGAAAAAGCGGGGACTTACGGCATTACGATGCAACAAATCAGCCGTACATTAGGGAGTTTCTTATCTGCCGCAACCATTGAACGTGTGGATATTGATGGTCGAGCTTACAAAATTATTTCTCAAGTAAAACGTGACAATCGTTTATCGCCAGAAAGTTTTAATAAGTATTACATCACCGCAGCAAATGGTACTTCTGTGCCATTAAGCAGCTTGGTGACGGCTACATTGGAACCGCAACCAAGTACATTGCCTCGTTTCAGTCAGTTAAACTCTGCGGTGATTAGTGCTGTACCGATGCCAGGTACTTCAATTGGTGATGCGATCCAATGGTTACAGGACAATGCGAAAAATACGTTACCACAGGGTTATAACTATGACTTTAAAAGTGAAGCGCGTCAGTTAGTACAAGAAGGTAATGCACTTGCTGTAACGTTCTTACTTGCGGTAGTGATTATTTTCTTAGTCTTGGCGATTCAGTTTGAATCAATTCGCGATCCAATCGTGATTATGATTTCTGTGCCGTTAGCCGTGAGTGGCGCATTGTTAGCCTTAAATGCTTTCGGATTTATTGGTATTGCAGGGACAACGCTAAATATCTACTCACAGGTTGGTTTGATTACCTTAGTTGGTCTTATCACAAAACACGGTATTTTAATGTGTGAAGTAGCGAAAGAAGAGCAGTTAAATCATGGTAAAACGCGTGTTGAAGCGATTACCGAAGCGGCTAAAGTACGTTTACGTCCAATTCTGATGACAACCGCAGCGATGATTGCAGGTCTTGTACCGTTGCTTTATGCAACAGGTGCGGGTGCGGTATCTCGTTTCAGTATTGGTATCGTTATCGTGGCAGGTTTGGCAATCGGTACATTGTTTACCTTGTTCGTGTTGCCAGTGATTTATTCTTACATTGCAAGCGAACACAAACCGTTACCAGTGTTTGATGAAAATGTAAAACCAATTGAAGGTCACATTAACGAACAACATTAATTGAAAATACGATAAAAACAAACCGCACTTTGATTTTTCAAGTGCGGTTTTCTTTTAGAGATTAAAAAAGCGAACATGATGTTCGCTTTTTATTTATGAAAGTGCGGTCAACTTTTTAACCGTTTTTATTAACCGTTTTTATTAACCGTTTTTATTTTTTGTCGCTTTATAAAGTTCCATCGCTTCCGGTAATAAGCGTTGTAAGTTTTCTTGACGGGATTCATCACTTGGGTGAGTAGAAGCTAACACGTCAAGCGCACCTTTAGAACCACCAGAGGCTTTAGCCATTTTTTGCCATAAGCCAGGCGCGACTTGAGGATTGTAACCTGAGCGAGCCATTAACATGAGACCCACTTCATCTGCTTCAGTTTCTGCACTACGAGAGTAAGGTTTATCTAAAGCAAAGTCTTTCGTGAGTGTCACTAAATCAGTCACATCAGCCCCAACGACAACAGAGAGTGCTGTCCCACCAATAGCACCAGCAATGGCACTCATGGTGCCAAAGTTGGCTTTAGCTTTACCGTGTTCTTTTAAGGCGTGTGCCATTTCATGTCCCATTACAACGGCGATTTCATTATCGTTTAGTTGTAAGGTATCCACTAAACCTGTATAGAAAGCCATTTTCCCGCCAGGCATAGCCCAAGCATTGAGCTCTTTAGATTTAATGACATTAATTTGCCAGTTAAACTCTAAGCCTGTCTCATTCTCTTGGTTAGCATAAGGCACCATTTTATTAAAGACATGATGAATACGTCTTGCGGTACTTGATGTAGTATCAATCGCACCTTGTGAGCGAATTTTCCCCATTTCTTGTGTATAGCTGCTTGCTGCTTCTTGATTGATTGAGGCAGAATCCGCACAAGACGTGATAACCGCCCCTGCTAATACAGCAAAAGCAAAACTTTTGAGTTGTTTTTTCATAAATTATCCTTTTGTTGAGATGGCTGATTATATGAATTTATTGCGTTTTGTCGATACAAAAAGATTGTCTTTTAAATTTGTACTACTATAATAGTGCAAAATTATATTCTAGGACTTTACTATGACAATAAAAAAATCTCCTTCTTTATTAGGCGGCGCCATGATTATTGCAGGTACCGCAATTGGTGCAGGTATGCTTGCAAACCCAACCTCAACGGCTGGCGTATGGTTTATCGGCTCTATTCTTGCTTTGGTTTACACTTGGTTCTGTATGACCACATCAGGTTTGATGATCTTAGAAGCCAACTTACATTATCCTACCGGCTCAAGCTTTGACACCATCGTAAAAGATTTGTTAGGTAAAGGCTGGAATATTATCAATGGTCTTTCAGTTGCTTTTGTTTTGTATATTTTGACTTATGCCTACATCACTTCAGGCGGTGGTATTACACAAAACTTGCTTAACCAAGCTTTTGGTTCTGCTGAAAGTGCGGTCGATATTGGACGTACTTCTGGATCCTTAATTTTCTGTTTTATTCTTGCGGCTTTCGTGTGGCTTTCCACTAAAGCTGTGGATCGTTTCACCACTATATTGATTGTTGGGATGGTAGTCGCTTTCTTCCTTTCTACCGCAGGTTTATTGAGCTCTGTAAAAACAGAAGTGTTATTCAATACTATTGCAGAAGGTGATCAAACTTATTTACCTTATTTATTGACCGCACTTCCTGTTTGCTTAGTGTCTTTTGGTTTCCATGGAAATGTACCGAGTCTCGTCAAATATTACGATCGCGATGGTAGTCGTGTAATGAAATCGATCTTTATTGGTACAGGCTTAGCCTTAGTGATTTACATCTTATGGCAGCTTGCGGTGCAAGGTAATTTACCACGTACAGAATTTGCCCCCGTGATTGAAAAAGGCGGCGATGTATCAGCATTATTAGAAGCATTACACAAATATATTGAAGTGGAATACATTGCGGTTGTATTGAATTTCTTTGCTTATATGGCTATTGCAACCTCATTCTTAGGGGTAACGTTAGGTTTATTTGATTATATTGCCGATTTATTTAAATTTGATGACAGCTTATTAGGCAGAACAAAAACCACATTGGTAACATTCTTACCTCCACTATTGTTAAGTTTACAATTCCCTTATGGTTTCGTGATTGCCATTGGTTATGCTGGATTAGCTGCAACTATTTGGGCTGCAATCGTGCCAGCACTGCTTGCTAAAGCAAGTCGCCAAAAATTCCCAAATGCGACTTATAAAGTGTATGGAGGTAATTTTATGATTGGCTTTGTGATCTTATTCGGTGTGTTAAATATTGTGGCACAAGTAGGCGCAAACTTAGGATGGTTTGCAAGTTTCGCAGGATAAGTTTTCGCGTTAATATTGTAGGGGCGTATCGAATACGCCCTTTTTAATTTTACATAGGAAACGAGATGAGTAACCAAACGAGCGTTTATGATAAAGAAAACTTCTTTGCGCTTTATCAAAAACTTCGATCTAACCCAATCAGTCTCAATGAAATAGTGGAAAAGCCGACTATGCTTTCCCTGTTACCTGATTTACAAGGAAAAAAATTGCTCGATCTAGGTTGTGGAACTGGCGGACATTTGCAACTCTATTTAGAACGCAATGCGGAGAGAGTAGTAGGAACAGATCTTTCAGCTAAAATGCTAGAGCAAGCTGAACAAGATCTGCAAAAGCGCGGTCAATTTTCTGGACGTTTTTCGTTATATCAGTTACCGATGGAAAAATTAACGGAATTGCCAGAAAGTGATTTTGATGTCATTACCAGCTCTTTTGCTTTTCATTATATTGAGAATTTTCCCGCTTTATTAGCGATGATAGCCAATAAGCTTAAGCCTAACGGCACATTAGTTTTTTCCCAAGAGCATCCGATTACGACTTGCCATAAAGAAGGGGAACGCTGGGAAAAAAATGAGCAAAAACAGCAAGTCGCTTATCGTTTAAATCATTACCGTGATGAAGGATTGAGAGAGCGAAATTGGTTTCAACAACCTTTTAAAACGTATCACCGCACGACGGCAACGATTATTAATGATTTAATTGCCGCAGGTTTTCAAATTGAACAAATGGCTGAACCAATGTTAGCCGAGCAGCCACAATGGCATGATGAATTTAAAGATTTGCTGCATCGTCCCCCTTTATTGTTTATTAAAGCAAGAAAAGTGATGAATTTAACAAAATAAACTGGTTTTTGACCGCACTTTATGGTATAAATCGCACCGCTGTTTTTGGGTTTCAAAAGCAGCGTTTTTAATTATTAACAACACACACATATCATTAAGGCTTAATCGGGGTGCCAAACGGTCGATTAGCTGATATGTGGAGGCTCAACCCCAACAAAAGGAAAATATTATGGCACAAGTTTCAATGCGCGACATGATCAACGCAGGCGTACACTTCGGACACCAAACTCGTTACTGGAATCCACAAATGAAACCTTTCATTTTTGGTGCTCGTAATGGTGTTCACATCATCAACTTAGAAAAAACTTTACCTTTATTCAATGAAGCTTTAGCGGAATTAACCCGTATCGCTAGCAACAACGGTAAAGTATTATTCGTTGGTACTAAACGCGCGGCTCAAGAAGCAGTACAAGCTGCAGCATTAGACTGTCAACAATATTACGTAAACCACCGTTGGTTAGGTGGTATGTTGACTAACTGGAAAACTGTTCGTCAATCAATTAAACGTTTAAAAGATTTAGAAACTCAATCTCAAGACGGTACTTTTGACAAATTAACCAAAAAAGAAGCGTTAATGCGTACCCGTGAGATGGAAAAACTTGAATTAAGCCTTGGCGGTATCAAAGATATGGGCGGCTTACCAGATGCGTTATTCGTTATCGGTGCAGACCACGAACATATCGCGGTTAAAGAAGCAAACAACCTAGGTATTCCTGTATTTGCTATCGTTGATACTAACTCAACTCCAGCTGGCGTAGATTTCGTTATCCCAGGTAACGATGATGCGACTCGTGCTATCCAACTTTACGTTTCTGCAGCTGCAGCAGCGGTTAAAGAAGGTCGTGGTAACGAAGCTCAAGTTGCTGAAGAATTAGCAGCTGACGCAGAATAATTTAAGTTTTGCAATAAGGCGAAGCCCTTAATAATCAAACGATTAATTGGCATAGGGGCTAAAATTTAGCCCCTATATTTTTATCTAAAAGTGCGGTCAAAATAAATCGCATTTTCGACAGAGGATTTTTAAAATGGCTGAAATCACAGCATCATTAGTAAAAGAACTTCGTGAACGTACCGGTGCCGGTATGATGGAATGTAAAAAAGCATTAGTTGAAGCAAACGGTGATATCGAGTTAGCAATCGACAATATGCGTAAATCTGGTCAAGCTAAAGCAGCTAAAAAAGCAGGCCGTGTTGCAGCTGAAGGTGTTATCCTTGCTCGTGTAGAAAATGGTTTCGGTGTATTAGTTGAAATGAACTGTGAAACTGACTTCGTAGCAAAAGATGCTGGCTTCTTAGGTTTAGCAAACGAAGTAGCTGATTTCGCAGCAGCACACAAAGGTACCACTATCGAAGCGTTACAAGCACAATTTGAAGAAAAACGTGCTGCATTAGTGGCTAAAATCGGTGAGAACATGAACATCCGTCGTGTTGCTTACTTAGAGGGTCAAGTTATTGCTCAATACTTACACGGTGCTAAAATCGGTGTGTTAGTTGCGGGTGAAGGTTCAGCTGATGAACTTAAAAAAGTGGCAATGCACGTAGCGGCATCTAAACCAGAATTCGTGAACCCAGAAGATGTACCTGCAGAAGTAGTTGAACACGAACGTCAAATCCAAATTGATATCGCAGTTAACTCTGGTAAACCAAAAGAAATCGCAGAGAAAATGGTTGAAGGTCGTATGAAGAAATTCACTGGTGAAGTTTCATTAACAGGTCAACCATTCGTCATGGATCCTTCTGTATCTGTAGGTGACTTCTTAAAATCAGTAAACACTTCAGTGTCTAACTTCATCCGTTTAGAAGTGGGTGAAGGTATCGAGAAAAAAGAAGAAGATTTTGCAGCTGAAGTTGCAAAAATCACTGGCGGTAACGCTTAATTTTCTCCATTGAGGTATAAAAAAAGCCGATATTCAATATCGGCTTTTTTGTTGTCTTAAATTTGAGATGCTTTATTTCTTTGGACTAATATCGATTGCAGGGTCTGCATCTTTACGATATTTTTCTTCAATCATTTTTTTCAGTCCATAGTCATCTTTGTCAGCTTGTTCAGAGAATAAATCTTCTTCTAATGTGAGCTTCGGATTTTTAATCCCTATCCAATTAGCAATACCTTCTAAGAAATTCAAACCAGATTTAAAGGCTTTGTATTCTTTACGTGCCGTATCATCAGATGAAATCTTAAAGAGCGGAATATTATGATGTAATTGACTGTGACAGTTTTGGTTAAACAAGGTGACGCCATGTTTATCATCTTCCTGATGACATAAACCATGATCTGAAAAATAAATCATTGAGAAAGTGCGGTGTGTTTTTTGCTCGTTTTCTTTGAGGGTTTCATACACTTTCTTAATAAAATCATCGGTTTTCTTAATGGATGAAACATAGCAATTTAAGTACTCGTTCTTTTTCTCAATGTCATTATCATTGAAAATTTTCGGATAATCTTCAACGCGATCGCAAGCAAGAGGATGTGAACCATAAATGTGTAACACAATAAAGCGTTTACCTTGCGTTGGATCTTCTAAAACTTGGGCAAATTTAGGAATTAAATCAAAATCGCTGTAGTTTGTAGAATTAAAGCTACCGCCTTTTTTCAGGAAAATGGTTTCATCAGATTTTGATGCAAGCGAAGCAACTGGCGTGTCATATTCACCTAAGAAACCTTGATTAGAAAGCCAGTAGGTTTTTACGCCCGCGGACTTAATCAGATCCACTAAGCTTAAATCATAGTTAGGTTCCCATTTTTCTTTGTCAGGTAAAGTTAACATTAAGCGCAATGAGGCGACAGTGTTGGTTCCGGCAGATGTCATCCCATCAATAAGTGTGCCATTTGTTGATGACATGAATGGCGTGTCATTAACAGGATAGCCATAAGCATGTAAGTAGTCTTTTCGCGCACTTTCACCCAAAATAATCACATAATCTTGGTATTTAGAATTTTCTAATGTGGATTGTCCCCAGCTGCTTTCCTGTGACATTTTTTTTAATTTTTGCCATTCATTAACAATTTGTACACTCGAATCTATCGTTTCTTTTAATGGCGCAGCAATCGGTAAGTTATAGCCAATCAACAGGGTGGCGAGGGCAATGAATGTTTTATTGCGATAAAATTTCACCCCAAATTTGACCGCACTTTTGTAATGTAAAAAGACTAAAACTGGAATAGCTAATGCTGCTAAATAGCTGCTCACAGGGATTTGCATGAGAAACTCTTTGGTCTCTAACATATCTGTCGCGAGAACCGATGCAATATATTGGTAGCTTGGCGCACCAAAATTTAAGCCTGTCGGCGTATAAATTGCGTGTAAGCAAACTAAGGGTAATAAAATAAAATAGAAAGATTTTCGGCTGCTACTTAATAAAATAATGAAAATAGCCGTGAGTAAAATCAGACTAATAGACGGCTCAGGAAACATCCCTGAACCACGTAAAATCAAATAACCGGCAGCAATGGCACAAGCCAAAGAAAAAAGTGCGGTTAAAATTTGTGAGGTTTTTGAAATCTTCATAAAGTTTACCTATAAAATCAAAACGGCGATATTTTATCGCACTTTCCTGACCAATTTCCATTTTTAACTTTTTCGCTCTTTTGCTAGAATAGGCCAAATTTTGTAACCGACAAAGGAAAAGACAAATGAGCCAACCAATTTACAAACGTATTTTATTGAAATTAAGTGGTGAAGCATTACAAGGGGATGAGGGCTTCGGTATTGATCCTTCAATTCTTGATCGTATGGCGTTAGAGATTAAAGAATTAATTGAAATGGGCGTGGAAGTTGGTGTTGTGCTCGGTGGTGGTAACTTATTCCGTGGCGCAAAATTAGCTAAAGCTGGCATGAATCGTGTAGTGGGCGACCACATGGGGATGCTTGCAACTGTGATGAATGGCTTGGCAATGCGTGATGCGCTTCACCGTGCAGATGTGAATGCAAAATTAATGTCTGCATTCCAATTAAATGGTATTTGCGATACCTATAACTGGTCTGAAGCGATTAAAATGTTGCGTGAAAAACGTGTCGTAATTTTCTCTGCAGGTACGGGGAGCCCGTTCTTTACTACAGATTCTGCGGCATGCTTACGCGGTATCGAAATTGAGGCGGATATCGTTTTAAAAGCGACTAAAGTTGATGGTGTGTATGATTGCGATCCAGCAAAAAATCCTAATGCGAAGCTATATCATAAATTATCTTATGCCGAAGTGATTGATAAAGAATTAAAAGTAATGGATTTAGCCGCATTCACACTTGCGCGTGACCACGGTATGCCAATTCGTGTATTTAATATGTGTAAACCAGGTGTGTTACGTAAAGTCGTACTTGGTACAGAAGAAGGCACAACGATTAGTTAATTTTTTAAAGAATAAAATGGCGAGAGACTATCTCGCCTTTTTTATGAATAAATTTATTCAAAACTCCCTAAAAATCCAGTAGAATCACTGTGTTTTATCTTTATTTATTTAAAAGGACAGATGAATGATTAACGAAATTAAACAAGATGCTGAAGCTCGTATGGAAAAAAGCCTCGAAGCGTTGCGTGGACATATTGCAAAAATCCGTACAGGTCGTGCTCAACCTAGCTTATTAGATGCGATCCAAGTGGAATACTATGGTGCAGCGACCCCACTTCGTCAATTAGCTAACGTGGTTGCGGAAGATGCGCGTACTTTAGCGGTAACAGTATTTGACCGTTCTTTAATCAGCGCAGTAGAAAAAGCAATTTTAACGTCTGATTTAGGTTTAAACCCATCTTCAGCAGGTACAACAATTCGCGTGCCTCTTCCTCCATTAACTGAAGAACGTCGTCGTGATTTAATCAAAATCGTAAAAAGCGAAGGTGAACAAGGTAAAGTCGCGATTCGTAACGTACGTCGTGATGCAAATGATAAAATCAAAGCATTATTAAAAGACAGAGAAATCAGTGAAAACGATCAACACAAAGCAGAAGAAATCATTCAAAAAGTGACTGATAGTTATATCAAAAAAGTGGATGAGATCTTAGCTGATAAAGAAAAAGAATTAATGGATTTCTAATTGTCGAACCATGTTTTGGGGCAGACCAAGTGTCTGCCCTTGTTCTATTCTGATGAAGAAATAAAAGCACAAAGTGCGGTCGAAATTTTATGCAAAAACAAAATCTTGTTATTTTAGGATCAACGGGTTCTATTGGTCATAGCACCCTTTCAGTTATCGAACATAACCCCGACAAATACCATGCCTTTGCGTTAGTGGGGGGTAAAAATGTTGAGACAATGTTTGAACAATGCGTGAAATTTCAACCGCACTTTTCCGCACTAGATGATGAAAATGCAGCAAAGGTATTGCGAGAAAAATTAGCTTCACATCACATTAAAACGGAAGTCTTAGCTGGACAGAAAGCCATTTGTGAGTTGGCAGCACATCCAGACGCTTATCAAGTTATGGCGGCGATTGTTGGTGCGGCGGGATTATTGCCGACCCTTTCTTCGGTAAAAGCAAGTAAGAGAGTCTTGCTTGCGAATAAAGAATCGTTAGTGACTTGTGGCCAGATCTTTATTGATGCAGTGAAGCAGTCAAAAGCAAAATTATTGCCTGTTGATAGCGAGCATAACGCGATTTTTCAATCTTTACCGCCTGAAGCACAAGAAAAGGTTGGGTTCTGTCCTTTGAAAGAATTGGGCGTCAGTAAAATTGTCTTAACGGGTTCTGGTGGCCCTTTCCGTTATACGCCATTAAACGAGTTTGAACATATTACTCCCGCACAAGCCGTCGCTCATCCAAACTGGTCAATGGGTAAAAAAATCTCCGTGGATTCTGCCACGATGATGAATAAAGGGTTAGAGTACATTGAAGCCCGCTGGCTCTTCAATGCATCGGCTGATGAAATGGAGGTGATTATTCATCCTCAATCTATTATTCATTCAATGGTGCGTTATGTAGATGGTTCGGTCATTGCTCAAATGGGCAATCCAGATATGCGCACGCCCATTGCGGAAACCATGGCTTATCCAAATCGTACAGTCAGTGGTGTGGAACCATTAGACTTCTTTAAAATCAAAGAATTGACATTTATCGAACCTGATTTTAATCGTTATCCAAATTTAAAATTAGCGATCGAGGCTTTTGCAGAAGGGCAGTATGCGACAACTGCTATGAATGCAGCAAATGAAATTGCAGTACAAGCCTTTTTAGATGGCTATATTAAATTTACGGATATTGCGAAAATTAACCAAGCAGCGGTTGAGCAAATGCCATCTTCTATAATTTCAAGCATTGATGATGTATTATCCGTAGATAAGCAAGCACGTGAATTAGCCGCTTCACTGATTAAAAAGTTAATGTAGAATACACCAAAGTGCGGTCATAAAATCCGAATATTTTAGAATGAAAGAACTTGATAACAATAATATTCCCGAACACGTTGCCATCATAATGGATGGTAATGGGCGCTGGGCGAAACAACAAAATAAGCTGCGTATTTTTGGCCATACAAATGGGGTGGCGGCTGTTCGCCGTGCGGTGAGTTATGCACGACAAATGGGTGTTAAATTTTTGACGTTATATGCATTTAGCAGCGAAAACTGGAATCGTCCCGAGCAAGAAGTGAGCGCTTTAATGACGCTCTTTATGCAAGCGCTTGATCGAGAAGTTAAAAAATTACATAAAAATAATATTCGTTTAAAGATTATCGGTGATGTTTCTCGTTTTAGTGAAAAATTGCAAGAGAAGATCGCAAAAGCAGAAAATTTAACGGGAAATAATACCGCACTGACTTTAAATATTGCAGCGAATTATGGTGGTTGTTGGGATATTGTTCAAGCGACTCAACAGTTAGCTGAAAAAGTAAAAAATAATGAGATTTCGGTGACTGATATTAATGAATCACTTTTCCAGCAACATTTAGTCACACAAGATGAGCCGCCGGTTGATTTGTTAATTCGGACTAGCGGTGAGCAACGCATTAGTAATTTCTTACTTTGGCAAATTGCGTATGCGGAATTGTGTTTTTTAGATGTGCTTTGGCCGGATTTTAGTGAAAAAGATTTTAATCAGGCAATTGCCTGCTATCAACAACGTCATCGCCGTTTTGGCGGGACAGAATAAGCGGAGAACTTATGCTTAAAGAACGTGTATTATCAGCCATTGTGTTGATTGCTTTGGTATTATGTGCCTTGTTCTTATTTACCCCATTTTATTTTGCCCTAGCCTTAGGCTTTGTGGCGACGCTTGGTATTTGGGAGTGGGCTCAATTTGCTCGTTTTAAAAATCCTTTGGCGCGCCTTTGTATCGCTGCATTTTTAGGCGCATTTATCTTCCTTTGGCTTTATAACGAAGGAAATTATTTAGATGCGGGTCGAGTGTTTGAAAACTATTTGCCGTTGTTATTGCTAAACTCTGTCGGTTGGTGGGCACTTGCATTAGTATTAGTGGTGACTTATCCAAGCTCAGCGAAGTTTTGGGGAAAAAATATTCCTTTACAACTCCTGTTTGCTTTTTCTACGTTGATTCCTTTTGTGGCAGCAGTCTTACGTTTACGCTTAGATAATTATACTGCAGATCCACATCATGGTTTATTCTTATTGCTTTATGTGTTTGTATTGGTATGGGCAGCTGACTCAGGTGCCTATTTTGCGGGACGAGCTTTTGGTAAGCACAAACTTGCACCGAAAGTATCACCTGGGAAAACATGGCAAGGCGTATTTGGTGGTATGATCACTGCAGCTGTATTGGCTTTTGTATTTATCCATTTCTCAGGTGAAACCTTATTAGGTAGTCGTGCAATGAGTGGTTTTATTGTGCTTTCTGTGGCAACAGTGGCTATTTCTGTATTGGGTGACTTAGCCGAAAGTATGTTTAAACGTGAATCAGGGATTAAAGACAGTAGTCAATTAATTCCAGGCCATGGCGGTATTTTAGATCGAATTGATAGCTTAACGGCAGCAGTACCATTTTTCACATACTTCTATTTCTTTGTGTTATAGGATCGAACATGTCGTTTTTGTGGTCGCTTGGCTCATTTATTGTTGCAATTGCCGTACTGGTTGCTGTACATGAATACGGTCACTTTTGGGCAGCAAGAAAGTGCGGTATTAAAGTTCATCGTTTTTCGATTGGCTTTGGTAAAGTGATTTGGCGACGTACAGATAAATTAGGCACAGAGTTTGCTATTTCAGCTATTCCGCTTGGCGGATATGTCAAAATGCTTGACGGGCGAAATGAAGAAGTTCCCGTAGAATTAAAATCGCAGGCATTTGAAAGTAAATCTGTTGCTCAACGTGCTTTTGTGATTGCTGCAGGCCCTTTGGCTAATTTTATTTTTGCGATTTTGGCATATTGGGTCATTTATGCCGTTGGAATTCCGAGTGTTAAACCGGTTATTGAAAACATAACACCCAATTCTCCGGCTGCAATGGCTCAAGTTGAACCGAATAGCCAGATTTTAGCAATTGATGGAAAGAATACACCCGATTGGGAAACCATTAATTTATTGCTCACTGATAAGTTAGGTTATGATTCTGTTGAACTCACATTAACGCCTTTTGGTGAAGACCAACCTTATCAACGAACCATTAATCTGCAAAATTGGACATTTGAGCCAGATAAAGAAACAGCATTTGAAACACTAGGGATCAATCCCGTTTCAAGTAAAGTGGAGATGACATTATCAAAAGTGGTGGAGAACTCACCGGCTGAAAAAGCAGGCTTGTTGGTTGGCGATAAAATTTTGGCAGAAAATTCGACCGCACTTGATTGGAAAGCTTTTGTCGCACTGGTACAACAAGGTCAGCCTTTTACAATCAAGATCGAACGTAATCAAGAAATTTTTGACAAAACCTTGCAACCTGAGAAGAATCGAGAGGGTAAATGGTTTGTTGGGTTAAGTCCGACGTTCTTAAAAGTTGGCGAACAGTATCGAACTGAATTAAAATATGGTATTCTTGATGCCTTACAAAAAGGTGTGGAAAAGACAGGCCAAATTTCTTGGTTTATTGTGAAGGCAATCGGGAAATTGTTTAGTGGAGAGCTTTCATTTTCCAGTTTGGCGGGGCCAATTTCAATTGCCCAAGGTGCAGGTGCATCTTCTAACGCGGGGGGGATTTATTTCTTAAGTTTTCTCGCGTTGATTAGTGTTAATTTAGGCATAATGAATTTATTTCCGTTGCCAGTTTTAGATGGTGGACATCTCGTATTTTTGGCGGCGGAAGCTATCAAAGGAAAACCTGTTTCAGAACGGGTACAAAATTTAAGTTATCGTATAGGGCTCACAATTTTGTTAATTCAAACAATTTTTGTGCTTTTTAATGATTTCTTACGTTTATAACTATTGTTTTTTATAGGATAAAGTCGATGAAAAAACTTCTAATCGCAAGTTTATTATTCGGTACTACAACGAGTGTATTTGCGGCACCATTTGTAGCAAAAGACATTCGTGTTGACGGTGCTCAAGGAGACTTAGAACAGCAAATTCTAGCAAGTCTTCCTGTTCGTAGTGGTCAGCGTGTAACGGATAAAGATGTAGCCAATATTGTACGTTCATTATTCGTAAGTGGACAGTTTGATGATGTTAAAGCTTTCCAAGATGGCGACGCATTAGTTGTGAGCGTTATTGCGAAACCAATTATTTCTGAAGTGAATATTAAAGGTAACTCAGTTATTCCAACAGAAGCATTAAAACAAAACCTTGATGCAAATGGTTTCAAAAGTGGTGATGTCTTAAATCGTGCGAAATTAGAAGAGTTTGCGAAAACCTTAAGAGAACATTATAAGAGTATAGGTCGTTATAATGCGAAAGTTGATCCGATAGTGACAACTTTACCGAATAACCGTGCAGAAATTACACTTCAAATTGATGAAGATGATACGGCAAAACTTCGTTCTGTTACTTTTAATGGAAATGAAGCGATTTCTAGCAGTAAGTTACAAGAACAAATGGAACTTCAACCTGATTCTTGGTGGAAACTTTGGGGTAATAAGTTTGATGGTTCTCAATTTGATAAAGATATTCAAGCTATCCAAGACTATTACCAAAATAATGGTTATGCAAAAGCAAGAGTGACAAAAACAGATGTTCAGTTGAATGAAGAACATACAAAAGCAGATGTCACTATTGATGTAAGTGAAGGTGAAAAATACAATTTAAGTTCTGCTCGTATCGTCGGTAACTTAGGTGGTATGGCTGATGAATTACAACCATTATTAGGTGAACTTCACTTAAATGATACATTCAGTCGTGCGGATGTGCAAAATGTTGAAAGCTTAATTAAAGATAAATTAGGTGAACGTGGTTACGGTAGTGCAACAGTGAATACTGTACCAACTTTCGATGATGCGAATAAAACATTAGCATTAACCTTTGTGGTTGATGCGGGACGTCGTTTATCTGTTCGTCAAGTTCGCTTTGAAGGTAATACGGTTTCTGCAGATAGCACATTGCGTCAAGAAATGCGCCAGCAAGAAGGTACTTGGTATAACTCTCAATTAGTTGAGTTAGGTAAAGTACGTTTAGATAGAACGGGTTTCTTTGAGAGTGTAGAAAATCGTGTTGAACCAATTCAAGGTTCTAATGATGAAGTCGATGTCGTATATAAAGTAAGAGAACGTAATACCGGTAGTATTAACTTTGGTATCGGTTATGGTACAGAAAGTGGTATCAGCTATCAAGCAAGTGTGAAACAAGACAATTTCTTGGGAACAGGTGCAGCGGTAAGTTTAGCCGGTACACGTAATGACTACGGTACAAGTGTAAACTTAGGTTATACAGAACCATACTTTACTAAAGATGGCGTAAGTTTAGGTGGAAACGTATTCTATGAAACTTATGACAACTCGAAAAGTGATACTTCATCAACCTATAAGCGTACGACTTATGGCGGTAATGTCACATTAGGATTCCCAGTTAATGAGAATAACTCATATTACGTGGGATTAGGTTATACTTACAATAAAATTAGCAACTTCGCGTATGAGTACAATCGTGATTTATACATGAAGTCAATGAATTTGACTGGAAACTCAATCAAAACTAATGATTTTGATTTCTCATTTGGTTGGAACTACAACAGTCTAAATCGTGGCTATTTCCCAACTAAAGGGGTGAAAGCAAATCTAGGTGGTCGCGTAACCATTCCAGGATCTGACAATAAATATTATAAATTAAGCGCTGAGCTTCAAGGTTTCTACCCATTAGATCGTGATCACCGTTGGGTGTTATCAGGAAAAGCAACCGCCTCTTATGCAAATGGCTTAGGTGGTAAACGTGTTCCGTTTTATCAACTTTATACGGCTGGTGGTATCGGTTCATTACGTGGCTTTGCTTACGGTGCGGTAGGTCCTAATGCGATTTATCAAGACAAATATGGTCAATGGTATCAAAGCACTGATGTCGTTGGTGGTAACGCGATGGCTACAGCAAGCGTGGAACTTATTGTGCCAACTCCATTTGTTGGAGATAAAAGTCAAAATAGCGTAAGAACCTCATTTTTCGTTGATGCAGCTAGCGTTTGGAATACAAAATGGAAATCAGATAAAGAAGGCTTAAAATCATCTCCGATTTATGCAACATTACCTGATTACAGTAAAGCAGGTAGAGTTCGTGCTTCAACTGGTGTTGCTTTCCAATGGCAATCACCAATTGGACCATTGGTATTCTCTTACGCGAAACCAATCAAAAAATATGAAAATGATGATGTAGAACAATTCCAATTTAGTATTGGTGGTTCTTTCTAATAAATTGAACTTTTATATTCTATTTAAGTCAAAATCTTTGTTCTGTGTCAGTGAGTTAGCTGACACAGAAAAATTTACTCAACTAATTTAAGGAAATTCAAATATGAAAAACGTACTAAAAGTTACCGCACTTTCTTTAGGTCTTGCACTTGCATCAGGTTTTGCTGCTGCAGATGAAAATATCGCATTCATCAATGCGGGTTATTTATTCCAAAATCACCCAGATCGCCAAGCTGTAGCTGATAAATTAGATGCTGAATTTAAACCAATGGCAGATAAACTTGCTGCAAGCAAAAAAGAAATTGATGATAAAATCGTGGCATCTCGTAAAAAAGTAGAAGCAAAAATTGCAGCGTTACAAAAAGATGCACCTCGTTTACGTCAAGCTGAAATTCAAAAACGCCAAGACGAAATTACTAAATTCGGTTCAGATGAAGAAGCTGCATTAAGTAAATTAATGGAAGAGCAAGATAAAAAAGTGGCAGAGTTCCAAGAGTTAAACGAAAAACGTCAAACTGAAGAGCGTGGTAAATTATTGGAAAGCATTCAAGTTGCAACGAATAATTTAGCTAAAGCTAAAGGTTATACTTATGTTTTAGATGCAAACTCTGTCGTATTTGCGGTAGATGGTAAAGATATTACTGAAGAAGTATTAAAATCTATTCCTGCAACTGAGAAAGCCGCTCCAGCAAAAACTGAAGAGAAAAAATAATAGGTTCTCATAATGCAAAAATCCTATTCTTTACAGGAATTAGCAACAAAAGTCGGCGGTACCTTTCGCGGTAACGCCGATGTTGTCGTTAATAGTATTGCTGCTCTTTCAAAAGCAGATACAAATCAGCTTACGTTCATTTCTAATGCAAAATTTCGCCCTTTATTAGCTGAATCTAAAGCAGGTATTCTTGTGGTGTCAGAAGCGGATGTGGAATTTTGCTCACCTGAAAGTAATTTACTTATCGTTAAAGATCCTTATGTTGCTTATGCAGTATTAGCGCAATATATGGATACTACCCCGAAAGCAGCTCAAAATATCCACCCAAGTGCGGTTATTTCTGAAAAAGCTTCAATGGGTGAAAATGTATCAATTGGTGCAAATGCTGTTATTGAAGAAGGTGTTGTATTAGGCGATAACGTAATTATTGGCGCCGGTTGTTTTGTAGGTAAATTCACCAAAATTGGTGCAGGTACACAGCTTTGGGCAAACGTAAGCGTTTATCATGAAGTAGAAATTGGACAAAATTGCTTAATTCAATCAGGTGCTGTGATTGGTAGTGATGGCTTTGGCTATGCGAATGATCGTGGTCGCTGGGTGAAAATTCCACAAGTAGGACAAGTGATTATTGGTAATAATGTCGAAATCGGTGCTTGTACCTGTATTGACCGTGGAGCCTTAGATGCGACAGTCATTGAAGATAACGTCATCATTGATAACCTTTGTCAAATTGCGCATAACGTTCATATCGGCACGGGTACAGCAGTAGCTGGCGGTGTCATTATGGCGGGTAGTCTAAAAGTGGGGCGTTATTGTTTAATTGGCGGAGCAAGTGTGATCAATGGCCACATGGAAATCTGCGATAAAGTAACTGTGACTGGCATGGGGATGGTAATGCGTCCAATTACTGAACCAGGCGTTTACTCATCGGGTATCCCATTACAAACCAATAAAGAGTGGCGAAAAACAGCTGCACTTACCTTGGGAATTGATGGTATGAATAAACGATTGAAAGCCCTAGAGAAAAAACTTGGCTAAGATTTTAAAACGTACCCTAGGGTGCGTTTTATTTTTATACAGAAATATCGTATAATTCCAGTGTTTTATTGTTATTTATTTTAAAGGTATTAGACGTGTCAGAGAATCAAGCAAGTAAAGTAATTGAAGCAAAAGAAATTATGACCTTATTGCCACATCGTTATCCATTTTTATTAGTGGATCGTGTGTTAGACTACAAAGAAGGTGAATGGTTAAAAGCAATTAAAAATATCAGCGTAAACGAACCTTGTTTTACCGGTCATTTCCCTGGAGAGCCAATTTTACCAGGTGTGTTAATTCTTGAAGCTTTGGCGCAATCAATGGGGATCCTTGCATTTAAAACCCATGAATTAAAAGGTGGCGAATTATTCTATTTCGCAGGTATTGATGAAGCGCGTTTCAAACGCCCAGTATTACCTGGAGATCAAATGGAATTGAACGTTCAAGTGATTAAAGAACGTCGTGGTATTACAGCATTCACGGGTATTGCAACCGTAAACGGTGAAGTTGCTTGTGAAGCCAAATTAATGTGTGCTCGTCGATAATTAAAGAAAATTAAGGGGTAAGTATGATCCACCCAAGTGCAAAAATTCATCCAACCGCGCTTGTTGCTGATGGTGCAGTTATTGGCGAAGACGTTGTTATCGGTCCTTTCTGTATTATTGAAGGGAGCGTTGAGATTAAAGCGCGTACCGTTTTAAATTCTCATATTGTCGTGAAAGGAGACACCGTGATTGGCGAAGATAACCAGATTTATCAATTTGCTAGCATTGGTGAAGTCAATCAAGATTTAAAATATAAGGGCGAAGCAACGAAAACCATTATTGGTAATGGCAACCTTATTCGAGAACATGTGACGATTCACCGCGGCACAATCCAAGGTGGTGGTGTAACACGTATTGGTAACAACAACTTATTGATGATCAACGTCCACGTTGCTCACGATTGCCAAATCAAAAATAATTGTATTTTGGCAAACAATGCAACCCTTGCAGGTCACGTTGAATTAGATGATTTTGTTATTGTAGGTGGTATGTCTGCGATTCACCAATTTGTGGTCGTCGGTGCGCACGTAATGCTAGGTGGTGGCTCTATGGTTAGCCAAGATGTGCCGCCTTATGTGATGGCGCAGGGTAACCATGCACAGCCTTTTGGTGTTAACCTTGAAGGATTAAAACGTCGTGGTTTTGATAAACCAACCATGCACGCGATTCGTAACGTCTATAAAATGATTTACCGCAGTGGTAAAACCCTTGAAGAAGTGTTGCCTGAAATTGAACAAATTGCGCAAACAGAATCTGCAATTAGTTTCTTTGTGGAATTCTTCAAACGTTCTACTCGTGGCATTATTCGTTAATTAACGTTTCTTTTCTCGTTAAGAGAAAATGATGAATAACAAAGAGACCGCACTATGATTTGTTCAAAGTGCGGTCGTTTTTTAGGATAAATTTAATGATAAAAGAAAATCCGACTATTGCAATTATTGCCGGTGAAGTGTCTGGTGATATTCTTGGTACAGGTCTCATTCAAGCGCTCAAACGCCACTATCCACAAGCTAAATTTGTCGGGATTGGTGGTGAGCGAATGATTGCTCAAGGTTTTGAAAGCTTTTTTGATATGGAAGAGCTCTCTGTCATGGGGCTAGTAGAAGTACTTAAACATTTACCTCGATTGCTTAAAATTCGTCGAAGTGTCATCGAACAACTTTCTGCTATTAAACCGGATGTATTTATCGGTATTGATGCACCGGATTTTAATCTTACCGTTGAACTTAAATTAAAAGAAAAAGGGATTAAAACCATTCATTACGTGAGCCCATCTGTATGGGCTTGGCGTCAAAATCGTATCTATAAAATTGCCAAAGCGACCCATCAAGTATTGGCTTTTCTTCCTTTTGAAAAAGCCTTTTATGATCGTTTTAATGTGCCTTGCCGTTTTATTGGCCATACTATGGCAGATGCGATTCCATTAAAACCAAATCGTACAGAAGCTTGCCAGACCTTAGATATTGATGAAAAAGGACGTTATCTTGCCATTTTAGTGGGGAGCCGTGGTAGTGAAGTGGGCTTCCTTACAGAGCCATTTTTAAAAACTGCTTTGTTATTAAAAGAAAAATATCCAGACTTGCAGTTTTTAGTCCCTTTGGTGAATGAAAAACGTCGCCAGCAATTTGAGGAAATAAAGGCTCAGATTGCTCCTGATCTTGATATGCATTTAATTGATGGTAAATCACGCCAAGTGATGATAGCTGCAGAAGCAACTTTACTAGCTTCAGGTACTGCTGCACTTGAAGCGATGCTATGTAAATCACCAATGGTGGTGGGCTATCGAATGAAACCGTTCACGTATTTCTTGGCAAAACGATTAGTCAAAACAAAATATATTTCATTACCTAATTTATTAGCGGATGAAATGCTTGTACCAGAAATGATTCAAGAAGATTGCGAACCGAAAAAATTAGCAGAACAACTTTCTCAATATTTGGGCGATGATGAAAGTGCGGTCAAATCTCGCAGTGTTTTAATTCAACGTTTTACTGAATTACATAAATTAATTCAATGTGATGCGGACAGTCAAGCCGCACAAGCTGTGATTGATTTATTGGAGCAAAACCATGACTGATTTTGTTTATCCTGAAGGTTATCAACTATTTGCTGGGGTGGATGAAGTAGGCCGAGGCCCTTTAGTTGGTGCAGTTGTCACGGCTGCAGTGATCTTAGATCCGAATAACCCGATTGCTGGTTTAGCAGACTCTAAAAAGCTCAGCGAGAAAAGACGTCTTGCACTCGCGGCAGAAATTAAAGAGAAAGCCTTAGCTTGGGCAATGGGTCGAGCAGAGCCAGCTGAGATTGATGAATTGAATATTCTTCATGCCTCTATGTTAGCCATGGAGCGAGCCGTAAAAGCCTTAGAAATTCAACCGCACTTTGTATTGGTGGATGGCAATCGTATTCCGCCTAACCTTGGTTTACCAGCTCAAGCGGTAGTGAAAGGGGATTCACTTGTGGCGGAAATTAGTGCCGCCTCTATTTTGGCAAAAGTCGCACGCGATCAGGAAATGGAAGAATTAGATAAAAAGTATCCTGAATATGCTTTTGCTCAACATAAAGGGTATCCAACCAAATTACACTTGGAAAAATTAGCGGAACTGGGCCCTTTACCAGAGTATCGTCGAAGTTTTTCTCCAGTGAAGAAAGCCCTAGGCATAGAAGAGTAGTGAGCTTGAAGGTTCTAAGATTGAAGGATATAAAATGGACATTTATTGCCTTGTCTTTGATGACTATGAAACGTTAGATCTAATGGGGCCTATTGAGTTTTTAGCAAGAGTCCCTAATGTTAAGCTTCACTATGTATCTCAAATTGGTGGATTAATTCGAAGTAAGCAAGGATTTTATATTGAAACAGAAAAGCTAAAACATTTATTACCTCATAGTGTGTTATTGGTTGTTGGGGGACAGGGAACCCGTCAGTTAGTAAAAGATGAACAATTTATTAATCAGCTTGGTGAATGGATTGATGAGTCAGAGATTTGTCTCAGTGTTTGTACAGGTTCAGCATTATTAGCTTGTACGGGGCTATTAGATAGCCTAAAAGCGACTTCTAATAAAAAATCTTTTGAATGGGTAAAACAATGTCGCCCAGCTGTAAAATGGCAAGCTGTTGCAAGATGGGTGAAAGAGGGGAAGTTTTACACTTCATCAGGTGTTTCTGCTGGTATGGATATGGTGCTTGGGTTTATTGCTGATTATTACGGCAATGACTTAGCTCAAGACATTGCTAACCACACCGAATATCATTGGCAAAAAGATCCTAGTGTAGATAATTTTGCTCGACTCTATGGATATGAATAATAGTTTTAGATTAAACAAAAGAGCGGTCAAAATTGACCGCTCTTTTTATACCTCAGCGAGATTATTTATTTAATTTCGCTTTATAAGTTGGGTTCATTAAGTTTTCTACAGAAAGGATATCATCTAATTGTTCTGCTGTTAATAAACCTTTTTCTAATACAACTTCACGTACGCCTTTACCGGTTTGAGCACAGATTTTACCCACTAAGTCGCCATTATGGTGACCGATAAATGGATTTAAGTAAGTCACGATACCGATTGAGTTAAATACGTAGTTTTCACAAATTTCTTTGTTTACAGTAATACCGTCTACACATTTATCGCGTAAGTTCACGCAAGCATTGGTTAAGATGTCGATAGATTCAAACATTGCTTGCCCAATCACTGGTTCCATTACGTTTAATTGTAATTGACCCGCTTCAGATGCGAAAGTAACGGTAGTATCGTTACCAATTACTTTAAAGCAAACTTGGTTTACCACTTCTGGAATAACAGGGTTTACTTTTGCAGGCATGATAGAAGAACCCGCTTGTAATTCAGGTAAGTTAATTTCTTTAATACCTGCACGTGGACCAGAAGAGAGTAAACGTAAGTCGTTACATACTTTAGATAGTTTTACTGCGGTACGTTTTAATGCACCATGAACCATGACATAAGCACCACAGTCAGATGTTGCTTCGATTAAGTTTTCAGCGGGTACGCAAGGTAATCCAGTTACCTCGGCAAGGTGTTTTACTACTAATTCTGTATAACCTTGTGGTGTGTTTAAACCAGTACCGATTGCGGTTGCACCAAGGTTGACTTCAAGGAGTAATCCAGCGGTACGTTTTAAATTACGTACTTCTTCTTCAAGTAATACGGCAAACGCTTTAAACTCTTGACCAACTGTCATCGGTACCGCATCTTGTAATTGGGTACGACCCATTTTTAAAATTTTAGCAAATTCTTTTGCTTTATTATCGAAACCATCATGTAAGTATTGGATTTTGTCGATAAGTTTCAAAATGCTGTTATATACTGCAATACGGAAACCGGTAGGATATGCATCGTTGGTAGATTGGCTAGCGTTCACGTGGTCCATTGGGTTAATAACATCATATTCACCTTTTTTATGACCAATTTTTTCAAGCGCGAGGTTAGCAACTACTTCGTTGGTATTCATATTCACAGAAGTACCGGCACCACCTTGATACACGTCAGATGGGAATTGATCTAAGCATTTCCCCGTGGTAAGAATTTCATCACAAGCCGCCACAATCGCTTTTGCAATATCACTTGGAATAGCACCTAATTCACCATTCGCTAGGGCAGTCGCTTTTTTAACCATTACCATGCCGCGAACAAATTCCGGTACATCAGAAATGGTTACATTAGAAATATTGAAGTTTTCAACTGCTCTTAAGGTATGGATACCCCAGTATGCATCAGCTGGCACATCACGTTCACCTAATAAATCCACTTCTTTTCTGTATTGAGTCATTTTAATCACCTTTTTTGGTTGTTAATTAATTTGAGGTAATTATAGGAATTTACATAGAAAATAAATTTGACATGGATCACATTTCAAATAAGACGTATAAGAGATATTTTCATTTCTCGCATAAATTTTTTTAGGGTGAAATTTTTTTATTTATCCCCTTGAAACCGAAAAAGTTATCCCCACATTTAAAACACTTTATTTTAATAAGAAGGAAATTAATCATGAATATTCGTCCTTTACACGATCGTGTAATCATTAAACGTGAAGAAGTAGAAACTCGTTCAGCTGGCGGTATTGTATTAACCGGTTCAGCGGCGACTAAATCAACCCGTGCGAAAGTATTGGCAGTGGGTAAAGGTCGTATTTTGGAAAATGGTACCGTTCAACCTTTAGATGTAAAAGTTGGCGATACAGTCATTTTCAATGATGGTTATGGCGTGAAAAGTGAAAAAATCGATGGTGAAGAAGTGTTAATCATTTCTGAAAACGACATTTTGGCGATTGTTGAATAATTTAAATTAAGGAAAAAAGAAAATGGCAGCAAAAGACGTAAAATTTGGTAACGATGCACGCGTAAAAATGCTTAAAGGCGTGAATGTATTAGCCGATGCAGTAAAAGTGACCCTTGGCCCTAAAGGTCGTAATGTCATTTTAGATAAATCATTTGGCGCACCAACCATCACTAAAGATGGTGTATCTGTCGCACGTGAAATTGAACTAGAAGATAAATTTGAAAACATGGGTGCACAAATGGTGAAAGAGGTTGCCTCTAAAGCCAATGATGCAGCAGGTGACGGTACAACGACAGCAACAGTTCTTGCTCAAGCTATCGTAAATGAAGGCTTAAAGGCTGTGGCTGCGGGTATGAATCCAATGGATTTAAAACGTGGTATCGATAAAGCGGTAAGTGCGGTTGTTTCTGAGCTTAAAAATTTATCTAAACCTTGCGAAACCTCTAAAGAAATTGAGCAAGTGGGAACAATTTCTGCAAACTCTGACAGCATTGTGGGTCAATTAATTGCTCAAGCAATGGAAAAAGTAGGTAAAGAAGGCGTGATTACTGTAGAAGATGGTACAGGTCTTGATGATGAATTAGCGGTTGTGGAAGGGATGCAATTCGATCGTGGTTACTTATCACCTTATTTCATCAACAAACCAGAAACGGCGACTGTTGAATTAGATAATCCGTACATTCTTTTAGTAGATAAAAAAGTATCAAACATTCGCGAATTACTTCCAGTATTAGAAGGTGTCGCGAAAGCGGGCAAACCATTATTAATTATTGCTGAAGATATCGAAGGTGAAGCACTTGCAACTTTAGTAGTGAACACCATGCGCGGTATCGTAAAAGTAGCTGCAGTGAAAGCACCTGGTTTTGGTGATCGTCGTAAAGCAATGTTACAAGATATTGCGATCTTAACTGCTGGTACCGTGATTTCTGAAGAAATCGGTATGGAACTTGAAAAAGCGACATTAGAAGATTTAGGTCAAGCAAAACGTGTTGTCATCAATAAAGACAACACCACGATTATCGATGGTGTGGGTGATGAAGCTCAAATCAAAGGTCGCGTAGCGCAAATTCGTCAGCAAATCGAAGAATCAACGTCTGATTATGACAAAGAAAAACTTCAAGAACGCGTAGCTAAACTTGCCGGCGGTGTGGCTGTAATCAAAGTAGGTGCAGCAACTGAAGTTGAAATGAAAGAGAAAAAAGATCGTGTGGATGATGCATTACACGCAACTCGTGCCGCAGTTGAAGAAGGTATCGTTGCGGGTGGTGGTGTTGCATTAGTTCGTGCTGCAACCAAAGTCGCGGCAACCTTAAAAGGTGATAACGAAGAACAAGATGTAGGTATCAAACTTGCATTACGTGCAATGGAAGCGCCACTTCGTCAAATCGTCACTAACGCAGGTGAAGAAGCATCTGTTGTGGCAAGTGCGGTTAAAAATGGTGAAGGAAACTTTGGTTATAACGCAGGTACCGAACAGTACGGCGATATGATCGAAATGGGTATTCTAGATCCAACTAAAGTCACTCGTTCTGCATTACAATTCGCGGCTTCTGTAGCAGGCTTAATGATTACCACAGAATGTATGGTGACCGATCTTCCAAAAGATGATAAAGCCGATTTAGGTGCTGCCGGCATGGGCGGTATGGGAGGCATGGGCGGAATGATGTAATTCCCCTTTGCAAAAGAAAGTGCGATCGTTTTTCTTTATAGAAATGCGATCGCATTTTTATATGTGTGGTGCTACACTTTAATGGTTTTCGATGATTTTATAGGTATAACAATGACAATTTCCCAAACTGAACTTAATCAACAACTCAAATCTGCCGGTATTGGTATTAATGCAACTGAATTACATGGCTTTTTGAGCGGCTTAATTTGTGGTGGACTGAAAGATCAAAGCTGGTTACCGCTTTTATATCAATTCAGTAACGATAACCACGCCTATCCAACCGCATTAATTCAGCCGATTACCGAAATCTATGAACAGATTGGTAAAACCTTAGGGGATGTAGAAGGATTTGATTTTGAATTAGGCTTAACCGAAGATGAGAGCGTGTTTGCACGTGCAGACAGTCTATCAGACTGGGCAAACCAATTTTTACTGGGTTTAGGGCTTGTTCAGACTGAATTGGGTAAAGAAAAAGGCGAAATTGGCGAAGCGGTAGATGATTTACAAGATATTTGTCAACTTGGTTATGATGAAGAAGATGATGAAGAAGAGCTTGCTGAAGCATTAGAAGAAATTATTGAATATGTTCGCACCATTGCGATGTTGTTTTACACCCATTTCAACGATGATGCACAAGAAATAAAACCGATATTACATTAAAAGGAGCGAAACATGGATCTCGCATACATGGCGGCATTACCGCAAGAGGAATTTACAGAACGTCGTCAAAAAGTATTCGCACAAATGCAGCTAAATTCTGCTTTATTGCTATTTTCCGAAATTGAAAAGCGTCGTAATAACGACTGCGATTTTCCTTTCCGTCAAGACAGTTACTTTTGGTATTTAACGGGATTTAATGAGCCAAATGCAGCGTTGTTATTGATAAAGACGGAAGAGGCTGAAAAGGCGATTGTATTTCTGCGTCCGCGAGATCCTTTGCTTGAAACCTGGAATGGTCGCCGATTAGGCGTTGAGCGAGCACCGCAAAAACTCAATGTCGATGAAGCATATTCTATCGATGATTTTAAAACAGAATTTCCAAAATTAACGGAAAAATTGACCGCACTTTATCATGTGGCCGATCGTCATCCTTGGGGGGATAAATTATTAGCTGAAACTGCGGTGAAATTTTATGCTGTTTTTGATTGGCAGCCGATGTTAAGTGAAATGCGCTTAATCAAATCTCCAAACGAAATTCGCTTAATGCAGCAAGCGGGACAGATTACTGCGTTCGGACATATTAAAGCGATGCAAGTGACTCGCCCAAATCGTTTTGAATATGAAATAGAAAGCGAAATTCTGCATGAATTTAATCGTCATGGAGCAAGATTTCCATCTTATAACTCCATTGTTGCTGGTGGTGATAATGCCTGTATTTTGCACTACACTGAAAATGATCAACCATTGAAAGATGGCGATCTTGTGTTAATTGATGCTGGTTGTGAATTTGCTATGTATGCAGGTGATATCACACGTACATTTCCGGTGAATGGTAAATTTACTCAGCCTCAACGTGAGATTTATGAATTAGTGTTAAAAGCACAAAAACGCGCGATTGAGTTATTAGTGCCTGGTAATTCAATTAAACTGGCTAATGATGAAGTGATCCGTATTAAAACTCAAGGCTTGGTGGATTTAGGCATTCTGAAAGGGGATGTCGATAAGCTGATTGAAGAAAAAGCTTATCGTCAATTTTATATGCATGGTTTAGGCCATTGGCTTGGCTTGGATGTGCACGATGTTGGCCGTTATGATGATGAACGTAGCCGTACACTTGAAGTAGGGATGATCATCACAGTTGAGCCAGGTATTTATATTTCAGAAGAGGCGGATGTGCCTGCTCAATATAAAGGCATTGGCGTGCGTATCGAGGATAACTTGCTCATGACAGAATATGGCAATAAAAATCTGACCGCGGCGGCACCAAAAGAAATCGATGACATTGAAAATTTAATGAAAAATTGAGAAGAATTCTCAAAAATGTGATCTAGTGCAAGTTTTTTGTCCAGTTAAGCTGCTAATATACTGTCAGATAAAAAAGACCAATCAAATCAGTAAGGAGTCGATTATGTACAAACACGTTTTAGTTGCGGTAGATCTTTCTGATGAAAGTGAATTTCTACTCAAAAAAGCTGTGGGAATTGCAAAACGTAATGATGCGCAACTTTCCATCATCCATGTAGATGTAAACTTCTCGGATCTCTATACTGGTTTAATTGATGTCAATATGTCATCTATGCAAGATAGAATCTCGAGCGAAACCCAAAAAGCGCTAATTAATTTAGCGGAACATGCGGGTTATCCAATAAAAGAAAAATTGAGCGGTAGCGGTGATTTAGGTCAAGTTTTGACAGACGCTATTGATCAGTATGATGTAGATCTATTAGTGACAGGTCATCACCAAGATTTCTGGAGTAAATTAATGTCTTCAACACGTCAAGTGATGAATACGATTAAAATTGATATGTTGGTTGTGCCACTTCGCGACGAATAGTGATCAAAAATTATTTTTAGCCCTATTAAAATAACGTAAATTTTAACCGCACTTCTCAATTAATGCAGTAGAGTGCGGTTTTCTTTTTTAAGATCAGTGAAAAAGCCTTTTTCTCTAGGTCAAAATATGCAAGAATAGTGAGCTTTTTTATAAATCGTGATCGAGATAGAGACACAAGGTTTTATCAATGAAAACAACAGCAGAAATTAGACAGTCATTCCTTGATTTTTTCCATAGCAAGGGGCATCAGGTCGTCGCAAGTAGTTCGCTTGTGCCTGAAAATGATCCGACATTGCTTTTCACTAATGCCGGTATGAACCAATTTAAAGACGTGTTCCTTGGTATGGACAAACGTCCTTACACACGTGCGACAACAGCACAACGTTGTGTACGCGCAGGTGGTAAGCATAATGACTTAGAAAACGTCGGTTATACGGCGCGTCACCATACTTTCTTTGAAATGCTAGGCAACTTCAGCTTTGGCGACTATTTCAAACATGATGCGATTAATTTTGCGTGGGAGTTCTTAACCTCTCCACAATGGCTCGGGTTACCAAAAGAAAAATTATGGGTAACCGTGTATGAAACTGATAATGAAGCTTATGATATTTGGCATAAAGAAGTTGGTGTGCCAGCAGAGCGTATTATTCGTATCGGTGATAACAAAGGTGCGCCTTATGCATCAGATAACTTCTGGGCAATGGGTGATACCGGTCCTTGTGGCCCATGTACCGAAATTTTCTACGATCACGGTGAGCACATTTGGGGGGGACCTCCAGGTTCACCTGAAGAAGATGGTGACCGTTATATCGAAATTTGGAACGTGGTATTCATGCAATTTAACCGTCAAGCAGACGGCACAATGGAAAAATTACCACGTCCATCTGTTGATACTGGGATGGGGTTAGAGCGTATTTCTGCTGTATTACAGCACGTAAACTCTAACTATGAGATCGATATTTTCCAAAAATTAATTGCGAAAACAGCTGAAATCGTCGGAACAACAGATTTAACCAATAAATCATTACGCGTAATTGCAGACCACATTCGTTCTTGTGCCTATTTAATTGCAGATGGCGTAATTCCATCAAACGAAGGTCGCGGTTATGTATTACGTCGTATTATCCGTCGAGCGGTACGTCATGGTCACTTGTTAGGTGCTAAAGAAGCATTCTTCTACAAACTTGTGCCAACCTTAATTGAAGTCATGGCGGAAGCCGGCAAAGAAGTTAAGGAAAAACAAGCGAATGTCGAAAAATTACTTCGTTTAGAAGAAGAACAATTTGCTCGTACATTAGAGCGCGGATTAAGCTTATTAGACGATGCGCTTGCTCAAGTGAAAGATGGTGTGTTGTCAGGTGAAGTCGCCTTTAAACTTTATGATACTTATGGCTTCCCACTTGATTTAACAGCGGACGTATGTCGCGAGCGTGATATTGCAATTGATGAAGCAGGTTTTGAGCGTGAAATGGAAGCACAACGCTTACGCGCACAATCTGCAAGCCAATTCGGCATGGATTACAACAGTGTTATTCGTGTAGAAGGTGAAACAAAATTTGAAGGCTATACTGAATCAGAATCTTTAGCCAAAGTGACCGCACTTTTCCATGATGGTAAATCAGTAGAGAGTATTACTGCAGGCCAAAGTGCCGTGGTGATTTTAGAAAACACTCCATTCTATGCGGAATCAGGTGGTCAAATTGGTGACAGTGGTTATTTAACCTCTCAAGGTATTCAGTTTAATGTAAAAGATACTCAAAAATATGGTCAAGTATTTGGTCATATTGGTGAGTTAGAGCAAGGTACTTTAAAAGTCGGACAAACAGTCAATGCGGTTGTAGATGCAGCAAGACGTCATCAAACGTCACTTAACCATTCAGCTACACACTTATTACATGCCGCATTGCGTCAAGTTTTAGGTCACCATGTAGTGCAAAAAGGATCGTTAGTATCTGATACCGCATTACGTTTTGACTTTGCTCATCCGGAAGCGATTACCAAAGCACAGCTTAATGAAATTGAAACGTTGGTGAACCAAAAAGTGCGTGAGAATTTTGTAGTTCAAACGGACATAATGGATATCGAAGCGGCAAAAGCGAAAGGTGCAATGGCGTTATTCGGTGAAAAATATGCTGATGTGGTACGCGTTTTAACAATGGGAGATTTCTCCGTTGAACTTTGTGGTGGCATTCATGCTAAACGTACCGGTGATATCGGTTTATTTAAAATTGTGGCGGAAACTGCAGTTGCAGCAGGTGTTCGTCGTATTGAAGCGGTAACGGGTGAAAATGCAATTAATTGGTTACATAACCAACAACGTATTCTCACTCAAAGTGCAGATTTGTTTAAATCTGACGTTAATACCCTTGTTGAGAAAATTCAGCAACTTCAAGATAAAGCGAAGAAAGCAGAAAAAGAATTACAAGGATTAAAAGAAAAAGCCGCAATGCAAGCGGGTTCCGATTTAGTGAAAAGTGCGGTTAAAATTAATGATGTTTCTGTAATCGTACATCAACTAGACGGAATTGAAACTAAATCGTTACGTGTGATGGTTGATGATTTAAAAAATCAACTTGGTTCAGGCGTAATTGTATTTGCATCTATTTTAGATGATAAAGTCAACCTCGTCGTTGGCGTAACAAGCGATTTAACTACTAAAGTGAAGGCTGGTGAGCTAGTGAATTTAATGGCTCAGCAAGTTGGTGGGAAAGGCGGTGGTCGCCCTGATATGGCAATGGCAGGAGGCTCCCAACCAGAAAATGTGAATCTAGCATTAACTGTCGCACAAAACTGGTTAAGCAATAATCTGTAGTACAAGCAGGTCGGTGGGATGCCGATCTTTACTTGATTGATAGGGATATCTAATAAATGCAAACTAAGGAGATAAAAGATGTTAATCTTAACTCGAAAAGTTGGCGAAAGTGTTCTCATTGGAGACGATATTTCTATCTCGGTTTTGAGTGTACGTGGAAACCAAGTCAAACTCGGTGTGCAAGCGCCTAAAGAAGTATCCGTTCACCGAGAGGAAATTTACCAACGAATTCTGCAGTCAAAAGATGAACATATAGATGGGGCATCTTAGACCAACGAGTTTTATGAATGTTTTACATTCTATTTATAATTTAATTAACGTTTTTCAAAAAATTAAACCCATTGGTTTGCAAGATTTTAAAATAACGGAAATTTGAGTTATAAAGGTAGAGAAGGAACTTTTCCAACTTAAATCTATCAAAATTTAATAAATAATGACCGCACTTTTAGTATAGAAGTGTGGTCATTCCATATTAAAACAAAAAGGAAAATCAATGAAAGCAATTATTCCCGTAGCCGGTCTAGGCACCCGTATGTTGCCAGCAACAAAAGCGATTCCAAAAGAAATGTTGACACTTGTGGATAAACCACTGATTCAATATGTTGTGAATGAATGTGTCGCAGCTGGTATCAAAGAAATCGTGTTAGTCACACATTCTTCTAAAAATGCGATTGAAAACCACTTTGATACGTCTTTTGAGTTGGAAACCATGCTTGAGAAACGTGTTAAACGTCAACTTTTAGAAGAGGTTCGTTCTATTTGTCCTAAAGATGTAACCATCATGCACGTTCGTCAAGGCAATGCGAAAGGTTTAGGTCATGCTGTGCTATGTGGTCGTTCTGTCGTTGGAAACGAGCCGTTTGCAGTGGTGTTACCTGATGTGCTTTTAGCAGATTTTACGGCAAATCAAAAGAAAGAAAATCTTTCAGCAATGATTAAACGTTTTAAAGAAACACAAGCAAGCCAAATTATGGTAGCGCCTGTTGCCGCGGATGAAGTGAGTAGCTATGGTATCGCGGATTGTGGTGGCGTAGAGTTAAAAGGCGGTGATAGTGTTAAAATTAACAGCATTGTTGAAAAACCATCTGTGGAAGAGGCACCATCAAATCTTGCTGTTGTTGGCCGTTATGTGTTCTCTGCTGAAATTTGGGATTTATTAGAAAGAACACCTGTTGGCGTGGGCGATGAAATCCAATTAACGGATGCAATCGATATGCTTATTGAGAAAGAGACTGTTGAAGCATTCCATATGACAGGCAGAAGCTTTGACTGTGGTGACAAGATTGGCTATATGGAAGCTTTTGTAGAATATGGTCTTCGTCATGATAAATTAGGTAAAGAGTTTAAAGCTTTCCTAAAAGATCTTGCAAAAACCTTATAATTGAGTGAAACCACCGAAAGGTGGTTTTTATTTATATATTTGGATTACACAATATAAAAGATAAAAAAGAAGGCATCGTGGTGATGCCTTCTTCTTTTTCTATGAAACGAAATCTTAGTTATTTTTCGCTAATAAAGTGCGGTAGATAATACCACCTAAAATACCACCGATAATCGGCGCAACCCAGAATAACCATAATTGGTCGATTGCCCAAGAACCTTGGAATACCGCAACTGCAGTACTACGAGCCGGGTTTACAGAGGTATTTGATACAGGAATGCTGATTAAGTGGATTAACGTTAAGCCTAAACCAATTGCAATTGGCGCAAAACCTGCAGCTGCATTTTTATGCGTTGAACCCATGATGATTAATAAGAAGAATGCAGTCAATAATACTTCTGCTACGAATACCGCTTCTAAAGAATAACCTTCAGGAGAGTGTTCGCCGTAGCCATTAGATGCGAAACCGGAAGTCACGTCAAAGCCCGCTTTACCTGATGCGATAAGATAAAGTGCAGCACCCGCTACTAAGCCACCAACCACTTGAGAAACGATGTATGGAAGAGCATCTTTCGCAGAGAAACGACCGCCTGCCACTAAACCAAGTGTTACAGCTGGGTTAAAGTGACCACCAGAAATGTGACCTACAGCATAAGCCATGGTTAATACGGTTAAACCAAACGCAAATGCAACGCCCACATAACCAATACCTAGGTTGACAGAAGCGGCAAAGATTGCACTACCACAACCACCAAACACTAACCAAAATGTGCCGAAGAATTCAGCAAAAAGTTTTTTTGACATAATAGACCTCATATTAAACATGTCATTATCTTCAAATAACAATAATGTATTGCGAATGCAACAGGCATTTAGTCAAAAGTAATGGTTTTTAGTTCTGCAAATTATTGTAAATGTTTGTAAGTGAATGTAAGGGAAATAGCATGCTATACTTTTAGCCGTCTAGATTGTCATTTTGCTTATTTTTCATTAAAATACGGATAAATTATCAGGTTATTTAAGGTGCATTATGGCAAACTGGGATGGCAAATATATTAGCCCTTATGCAGAGCATGGCAAAAAGAGCGAGCAAGTCAAAAAAATTACAGTGTCTATTCCAATTAAAGTATTGGAAATTTTGACGAACGAGCGTACGCGTCGTCAGCTGAAAAGTTTGCGCCATGCAACAAATAGTGAATTGCTTTGTGAGGCGTTCTTACATGCTTTTACTGGTCAGCCATTACCGACTGATGCGGATTTAATGAAAGAACGCCATGATGAGATTCCTGAAAATGCCAAAGAAATCATGCGTGATTTAGGCATCGATCCTGAAAGCTGGGAATATTAATTTTATCCTTTTAATCCTTCCAAAATACTGCATTCAGGGCAATCATTGCCCTGACAAGCGTTATGCCATTGTTCCAATTCCTCTACCATTTTTTGCAAGTGATGAATTTGCTCATTCAATGTTTTTATATGTTGTGTCGTGAGTGCTTTCACTTCCCGACTACTACGATTGGGATTATCCTGTAATTGCAAAAGTTGGTGGATTTGTTGGAGTGAAAACCCAACATCTCGAGAGTGACGAATAAAACGTAGTCGTTCTAAATCCTTTTCTTCATAATGGCGATAACCAGAAAGGCTTCGCTGTGCAGGCTTTAATAGGCCTGACTTCTCATAATCCCGAATTTGTTTACTTGATAAACCCACTAATTTTGCTACTTCACTAATGTTCATAAAAAATCCTTGACCTTAACCTTATGTTAAGGTTTATAGTAAACTCAATTTCAATCTATATCAATAATTAAGGAGTAAATATGAAATCAATTACATTACATGTAACAGGGATGACTTGTGGTGGTTGTGTGAAAAGCGTTACAAGAGTGTTGGAAGAGCTTAATGGCGTAGAAAAAGCTGTTGTAACACTTGATGACGGTAAAGCGGTGATTACCTTTGATGAAAGTGCGGTTAGTATTGCACAATTAATTGAAACAATTGAAGAGGCAGGTTTTGATGCAACAGAATAAAAAAATAGCCATTCAAATCGAGGGGATGACCTGCCAATCCTGTGCTAATCGGATTGAGAAAGTATTGAATCGAAATGATTTTGTCTCTGACGCGGGTGTGAATTTTGCGGCAGAGGAAGCGCACGTAGTATTTGATTCATCTCAGGCTTCAGAACAAGATATTTTGACAATTATTCAAAAAGCGGGATTTAATGGCATTCTAAAGCAAAATGTGCTGCCTAGCGCACCTAATGAAACGAAGATTAGTCCGCGTTTATGGTTGCTTTTGTTCATTAACATTCCTTTTTTAATCGGAATGATCGGGATGATGTTTAATCATCATTCTTGGATGATGCCACCAATGTGGCAATTTGTTCTTGCGAGCATTGTGCAACTTTGGTTAGCCATTCCTTTTTATAAAGGTGCGATTGGTAGTATTAGAGGTGGTTTGGCCAATATGGATGTACTGGTGAGTACTGGTACGTTGGCGATTTATCTCTATTCGGTCTTTATGCTTTTTTATCATCAGTCAATGGGACATGATGGCGCATCTCATGTCTATTTTGAAGCATCGGTGATGGTAATTGGTTTTGTCAGCCTAGGGAAATTTCTTGAGGAAAGAACGAAGAAACAAAGCTTAAATAGTTTAGGACTATTGTTACAACTCACACCAAAACAAGTGAGTGTTCAACGTGAAAATCGTTGGGAAACGATTCCTCTCGATCAAGTAAAAATAGGCGATATTTTAAGGGCTAATCAAGGTGAACGTATTGCAGCTGATGGCGTAGTTGAACAGGGGAGTGGTTGGTGCGATGAGAGTCATTTAACCGGTGAATCTCAACCATTAGAAAAAATGTCTCAAAGTCCTGTGCTTGCGGGGGCTATGGTGACACAAGGTAGCCTTATTTATCGAGCCAATCAACTCGGTCAGCAAACTCTATTGGGCGATATGATGAAAGCGCTCTCTGAGGCGCAGGGTACAAAAGCACCGATTGCTCGTTTTGCTGATAAAGTCGCTGCAGTATTTGTACCTGCCGTGTTATTAATTTCTGCGATAACATTTGGATTAACCTGGTGGATAAAAGGTGATTGGGTTACTGCCTTAATTCATTCGGTTGCTGTGTTAGTTATTGCTTGTCCTTGTGCGTTAGGGCTTGCCACACCTGCTGCCATAATGGTGGGAATGGGCAAAGCAGTCAATGCAGGGATTTGGTTTAAAGATGCGGCATCCATGGAAGAGGCGGCGCATGTGGATACGGTGGTATTAGACAAAACAGGAACGTTAACTCAAGGAGAGCTCAAAATAGCAGAGGTTTGGCAGCCACAAAGTGCGGTCTATTCTGAGGAAGATTTATATCGTATTGCAGCTTCCGTTGAGCAAAATGCCAATCATCCTTTAGCTAAAGCAATAGTCCTGACGGCTCAGGAAAAATCACTTGAAATTCCGACCGCACTTTCAGTTCATTCCGAAGTGGGGCAGGGTATTTCTGCTCATATTGATGGAATAGGTTTGGTTAAAGTCGGTAAGCCGGCTTATTGTGAATTAACCTTACCAGATAATATGCCTCAAATTTGGCAAATTGCGAGTATTGTTGCGGTATCTGTAGATGGCAACCCAATCGGTGCATTTGCATTAGCAGACAGTCTGAAAGAGGATAGTTTGCAAGCGGTTCAGCGTTTACATCAACATAATATTGATGTGGTGATAATGAGTGGCGATCAGCAATCTGTCGTTGATTATGTTGCCCAACAAGTCGGTGTGAAAACTGCGAAAGGTAATTGTAGTCCACGTGACAAAGCTGCCTACATTGAGACATTACGTCAGCAAGGTAAAGTGGTAGCAATGGTTGGTGATGGTGTAAATGATGCACCAGCGTTAGCGATGGCTAATGTAAGCTTTGCGATGAAATCCGGGTCTGATGTTGCAGAGCAAACCGCATCGGCGACACTTATGCAGCATTCAGTCGATCAGTTAGTTGATGGATTAATGATTTCCCGAGCAACATTAAAGAATATCAAACAAAATTTATTCTTTGCCTTGATTTATAATGTGCTAGGTATTCCACTTGCGGCATTAGGCTACTTAAGTCCTGTTTTGGCAGGGGCAGCCATGGCAATGAGTTCGCTTTCTGTGTTATCCAATGCATTGCGATTAAAACGAGTGAAAATTAAATAAGAAAAAGGCGATATGAAAATATCGCCTTTTATTTTTGAATTAATGTTGTTTCCATAATGGAAGTTGAATCGTGACGGCAAGTCCGCCTAAATTGCTGGATTCAGCCCATACTTTTCCATTGTGCTCATTTACAACATTATAGACAATCGTTAAACCTAATCCTGTTCCGCCAGTGGCTCGAGTTCTAGTTTCATCGACTCGATAGAATGGCTTAAAGATTTTATCAAACTCTTCTGGTGGTAGGCCTAAGCCATTATCATCTACTCGAATTTGTAGGCAATTATCATCCTGCTCATTTTTATGTAAATCAATGGTTAAGAAAATACGATCTTTCGTATATTTCAGTGCATTTCGAATAATATTTTCAATCGCACTGGTAAGCAAGCTTAGGTTGCCGTAAATCATATGTTTTTCAGGATGTAAAATAGAAATATTGACATCGCAGGCGATCTTGCGCTGCTCAGCTTCAAATAAGGCATCTTTGATCACATCATCCCAAAGCTGATTAATAGGAAATAAATTATGCTCCATTTGAGAATGCATTTGTTGGCGAGAAATGAGTAACAACTCGCTGATCATTTTATCCATTCGTTGTATTTCTTTCTCAATGCGTTTAACTGGTTCAATATCCCCTGTTTGATGACGAACCAGAGCAGTGGAAAGTTGCAAACGCGTCAACGGTGTTTTTAATTCATGAGAAATAGATGAAAGTAGATTGTGTTGGTTTGAAATCAGATTATCAATCGCAATCGACATCTTGTTAAAGCTTTGTCCTACTTCTCGTAATTCTGCTGGACCATGATTCACTAATTCATTATCAACCTTAAAGTTTCCTAACGCCACGCTATTAGCCGCCTTTTGTAAATTGGTAATTGGTTTGACGATAGTATGAGTAAACCACCAAAGTAAAGGGGTTGTAATAATTAAGGTCAAGAGCAATAAGACCCAAGGGTGGTCAAGCATATATCGTAAAATTTCTTGTTGACCATTTGCTCTAGACACAAAGAATAATTCGGAGGCTTGGTCGGAATCACCAATATAGACTTTAAAGGGGCCTGCAATTTGAATATCTTTAAAGGTTTTACGTTGTGGTTGGGCAAAGTTACTTGACTCTTGGGCGAACTGAGCAATATGCATTCTTTCTTCGCCTAAAGCACCAAAAATTTCTTTTTCCGGCGTCATGATGACAGGACGAGCAGAGTCAAATTTATCGGTTGGAAGCACTGGTACGCCAGCGAGGATACCGGTGATTCTATTGTTACGAATGGATTCAACGAGTTTCTTTTGATAGCTCGATATTTCGTTTTGATTCAAGTCAGAATATAAGCGGCTATCAAAATAAGGGAGTGCGACCAAAAGTGCGGTCATGGCAAAGAATGCCAACCAAAAAACAGTAAATGTGCGTATCGTGAGCTGATTTAAGCTGAATTTCTTGATAAGCATTATTCACAAACCAACAAGTAACCACGACCACGTAGCGTTTTCAGCCATGGTAAGCCATTGTCTCTTTCTGGGAGTTTTTTGCGCAAGTTTGACATATGCATATCAATCGAGCGATCAAAAGGAGAAAGGTGTTTGCCAAGTACATTCATGCTTAATTCTTCGCGAGAGACAATTTGTCCTGGGCGAAGTACCAGTTTATGAAGTAGAGCAAATTCAGAGCCGGTTAGACCAAGATCTTGACCGTTATAAGAAGCTTGTTGAAGACCAGAATGAAGCACTAAACCACAGAATTCTAATGTATTTTCTTCTGATGAAAGTGCGGTTGAATTTTGTGTATTTTCTTTTTCTGCTGGCGTAGCACGACGTAAAATGGCTTTAATGCGAGCAACCAGTTCACGATCGTTAAAGGGTTTTGGTAAATAGTCATCGGCACCAAGTTCTAAGCCAAGAACACGATCTATTTCTTCACCACGTGCGGTAAGCATCATTACAGGGACATTTGATGTTTGGCGAATTTTCTTGAGTGTTTCAATCCCGTTTAATACAGGCATCATGATATCTAATAACACTAACTGATGGCTTTCATTTAGCTTATCTAGCGCTTCTTGGCCATTATTGGCGACCTCGACTTCAAAACCTGTCAGTCGTAAAACTTCAGCAAGTAAATCTGTTAGTTCAATATCATCATCAACCAATAGAATTTTTGACATTTTCATTCCCTTGTAATACAACGAACCTGCTTGATATGACAAGCAGGTGTTATTTTTTAATGATTACCAGAATTTCCACCAGCTTTTCTTACCTGCATTTTCAGGTGTGCTGATAATAGTATTATTTTCATCTTGTTTTGCCACTTCTGGTAATGGCTTATCTAATTCTGCACTGCTTACTAAACCGTTCTGATCGAATTTCACCGTAAATGTGTGTTGTTCAGGTTTTTGGTAAGAGTGTTGTTGTAAGAACACGTAATACCAAGTTAGGTTACTATAAGGATCGATTAAAACTGGTGTGCCAAGCAAATATTGTACTTGTTGTGCGGTCATGCCTGGTTTAACTTGTGCCACAGTCGCTGCTTCTAAGTAGTTACCTTGTGGAACATCAATACGATAAACAACTTTTTGCACCGTTGAACAAGAAGTTAAACTTAATGCTAAAACAACTGCACCTAAAAATGTTCTTAATTGCATATTTTTTACCTTTTACTGCAAAGTTATGTCGAATGATACCGAAACTTTATGATCTTGCCAAATTAATTATCGCACTTTAATGCTTTTTGAAGTTGATCTTTCAGATTTGGTGGTATCCCTTTGATTGTTAAAGTATCTGTAAGTGGATCCCATTCAATACGGTTATTTAATAAATCCGCATCAAAACTTAATGTCACACCTTTACCAGAACCCGAAAATTTCGTTAATGTTTTTAAGGCTGAACGTACTGGTGGAATGGTTTCCTCCAAGCCGTAATCTTGCTCTTCTGTAAAGGTGACAAAAGGACGCTCGTTTAGAGTCGGCAAATTCGCTGAAAGTTCAGTTAAGGCAATTTCATCACCGCTTGCTAATTGGCCTTTACAGTATTCAAAGACCTGTTTTTTTACCGCTTGAGTTTGTTCTTTGTTCAATTCACCTTGTTCACAGTAGTCACTGACTGCTTGTAATAGGCATTGGTTTTGAACTTGTGGATTTAAACCTTCTTCTGCACCTAAGAAATCCATAAAGAAGTCACTAATTTTACGACCAACACGACCTTTAATGAAGGTGAGATAGCGGTTTGAGTTTGCATTCACTTGCAAATCCGTTAAGTTGATACGTGCCGCAATATCAAACTGTGTGATATCTAAATATTCCGTACGGCGAATTTCAAGATTTTCATCAACTAACATACTGATGCGGCTATCTAATAGTGCAATGAATAGGTAATCCGTCGCTAAGAAGTTATATTGGCACAGAATAAGCGTACCACTGTCTGCAAAATTATATTTGCCCAATTCTTGCGCTAATAATTTTGTGGATTGTTGGCTGAAATTTAAAAAGTTGATTTCATTTTCTAATAAACGATTCAGATCTTGTGCAAAAATGGAATTCTCTTGGAAGACACCAAATGCTTTGCCTTTATTTTGATAACCTTGATGTAATTGCAACATCATTTGTTCGACTTCCGGCGTAATGGTGAGAAGTTCATCACGCAACACGCTTTCCATGGTAGTGGTTTCATTTTCAGCGTGCTTAACTAATTGATGTAGCACGATTTGATTAACCGTAATGCTCATAATTTTTTCCTTCGTAAAATTTACCTTAAATTATAACCGCACTTTTTAAGCAAGAAAAAAGAAATTATTCAGATTGGACAAATTATCGGGTATGATATGAGAAGTTTTTTTGTATTTAGAACAGGCTTAAACATTCCAAATGGCTCAACATTCAAAGTATTCCGATGGGCAAGTTAATGCCATCATTAACGATATGATTAGCGTGCTTGAAACTCACAAAGCACCCGTTGATCTTTCTCTTATCGCTTTAGGTAATATGGCTAGTAATTTATTAACCACTAGCGTGCCAGCCGCACAGCGTGAAGCTTTAGCTCAAGCCTTTGCCAACTCTTTAATGAATTCGGTAAAAATAAAATAAAATGTTTTGGTTTAAAAAGAGCAAATTCAACGGACGTGAATACCGTGAAGAAACCTCACGAAAAATTTCGTGGGGACATTGGTTTGCTTTTTTTAACATTATCATCGCCATTCTTATTGGTAGTCGTTACGCCTTTCTCATTGACTGGCCAGACACCTTACTCGGCAAAATTTATTTCTTTATTAGCTTATTAGGCCATTTCAGTTTTTGTGTTTTTGCCCTGTATTTGCTGGTTATTTTTCCGCTGAGCTTTATCATCAAAAATCACCGCACTTTCCGTGGACTAACGGTAATTATTGCCACGATTTGCACCACTTTATTGCTGTTTGATACAGAAGTGTTTAATCGCTTCAATATCCACCTTTCTTCTATCGTTTGGAATTTATTAGTGAATCCTGAAAAGGGCGATCTTTCACGAGATTGGCAAATTTTCTTTGCACCGATGCCGATTATTTTGCTAATCCAAATGCTTTTCTCCCGTTGGAGTTGGGAAAAATTACGTAGCTTAGAACGTCAAAAATGGCTGAAGAAAGTCGGATTAGTGCTGACATCTACTTTTGTTGCAACACATTTAATTTACGCTTGGGCGGATGCATTTTTATATCGTCCGATTACCATGCAACGCTCAAATTTCCCACTTTCTTATCCAATGACTGCTCGAACCTTTTTGGAAAAACAAGGATTTATTAATGCGGAAACATACTCTCAGCGCTTAGAGCAAGAAGGGCGTTTAGATGCATTAAAAATTGATTATCCGAAAAAAGACCTGCAGTTTGAGCAAGTGGAAAACAAACCCAATATTCTCGTGATTACCGTTTCAGGCTTACGTTATGATGCGCTGACTAGCGAGAAAATGCCTAAATTGTTTGAGTTTGCCACAAGCTCTACTCAATTTACGAATCATTACAGCAGCGGCAATACGAACAATGCCGGCTTAGTAGGCTTATTCTATGGACTGAATGCGAATTATACGGACAGTATTTTGAGTAATCACACACCGTCGGTATTAATTAAAAAGCTACAAGACGAGAAATATCAATTTGTTGCTTATTCGTCTACGGCATTTAAAGACAGCTTATTTAAACAAGCCTTGTTCCGTAATGTGAAATTACCTAAAGTGAAAGCCTCTTCGCCAAAAGAAGCGATAAATAGCGTTTTATCTCTCTTAAAAGAGGATAAACCTTGGTTTGCTTATGTGGATTTAGATGTTGCGGATCAAGCGGAAGAAAATTACACCAAATCGCTTGCGGAGATTGATCAACAAATTGATGACACTTTAGCATCAGTTTCCTTAGATAATACGATTGTTATTATTACGGCAGAGCATGGTAAAACGTTTAATAAACTGGATGAAAAAGCACAAGAAAACTATTTCGGTCGTGATGAAATCCAAGTGCCGTTTATTGTTTACTGGAAAGATTTACCGGTGCAAGAAGTCTCTAAATTAACGAGCCATACGGATTTATTACCAGCATTGATGTCATCAATCTTTAAAGTGAAAAATCCTGTTTCAGATTATGCACAAGGCCGTAATTTATTTGAGCTTAATGGCGATCCTTGGGTGTTGGCATCGAATTTCCGTTGGAATGTCATTATTCAGCCCGATGGCACACAGTATCACATTGATCGCAAAGGAAACTATAAGAAATTTGACCGCACTTATACGGAGCAATCTTCTAGCCGCCCACCACTTGGGTTGTTCTTGGAAGTTTTCAAACAAGAGCGTTCTTTTATCAATAAATAGATAGCTTTTTTGCGCTTAAAATCTTATACTTTGCATTCAGTTGAAAGACTGAAAAGATGTTATTAATTAAAATCTGCGAATTTTTCATAACATTGCAAACAATTCACAATAGATCAGATCCTTATTGGGTTTGCTTTTCAATTAATACACTTCTCGTCTCTCTTTTCCTTTCTTTTTTGGCGGAGTTATTATGAGAAATCACGTTCGTAGCTTTAAAACGTTTATTCGAGACGAAATTATTAAAAAAGGTGGCTGGGTTAATGCCCATGCTCACGCAGATCGTGCTTTTACAATGACACCCGAAAAAATTGGCATTTATCACAATAGTAATCTTCAACAAAAATGGGATTTAGTGGACGAAGTTAAACGTACATCAAGTGTTGATGATTATTACGCCCGTTTCTGTCAATCGATTGAGCTGATGATTTCCCAAGGGGTGACGGCATTTGGTACTTTTGTAGATATTGACCCGATTTGTGAAGACCGAGCCATCATTGCTGCGCACAAAGCTCGCGAAGTCTATAAACATGACATTATTTTGAAATTTGCAAATCAGACCTTAAAAGGGGTGATTGAGCCAGAAGCACGCAAATGGTTTGATATTGGTTCGGATATGGTGGATATGATTGGAGGCTTGCCTTATCGCGATGAGCTTGATTATGGGCGCGGCCTTGAAGCAATGGATATTTTACTTGATGCGGCTAAATCTCGCGGCATTATGTGTCATGTACACGTGGACCAATTTAACTCTCCGAAAGAAAAAGAAACCGAACAGCTGTGTGATAAAACCATTGAACATGGTATGGAAGGGAGAGTAGTGGCAATCCATGGTATTTCCATTGGTGCACATAGCAAAGAATACCGCTATAAGCTTTATGAAAAAATGCGTCAGGCAAAAATGATGATGATTGCTTGCCCAATGGCCTGGATTGATAGTAACCGAAAAGAAGATTTGATGCCCTTCCATAATGCGTTGACACCGGCAGATGAAATGATTCCGGAAGGAATTACAGTCGCGTTAGGTACGGATAATATCTGTGATTATATGGTGCCACTTTGTGAAGGGGATTTATGGCAAGAACTAAGCTTGCTGGCTGCGGGCTGTCGTTTCCCTCATCTTGATGCAATGGTTGATATTGCCAGTATCAATGGACGCAAAGTGTTAGGTTTAGAGCCGATTTAATCTAAAAATTTAATGAAAGTGCGGTCATAAAATGAAACGTTTTGTGGCCGTTTTTATTTATAAGATAAAACAGAACTAATGCTAATTTGACTGATTTAAAAAAGGGTTTTAAGAAAAGTGGTGGGCGATACCGGTCTCGAACCAGTGACCCCCTCCTTGTAAGGGAGGTGCTCTCCCAACTGAGCTAATCGCCCACATAAGAAAAGCGTTTAAATAATGGGAAAGTTTGAGCGGAAAGAACACTTTAGAAAAGTGGTGGGCGATACCGGTCTCGAACCAGTGACCCCCTCCTTGTAAGGGAGGTGCTCTCCCAACTGAGCTAATCGCCCTTAATGTTGTGGATTGGCATTATAAGTATAATGAGATTTCAGTCAATATATTTTTATGAAAAAGCGTCTAGTTGTTGCAAAAATAGGCATAAAATCAGATTTTTTATTTAGAACTCACGCAAGTCGTAGTAAAATAAAGGTAATTTTTGTAAATGAATAGGTTATTAAGAAAATGAAAATTGATCCTCCTTTTGAATTAGATCCGAATGTAAAAGTACGTACGCGTTT
>NZ_KV801005.1:205133-257289 GCF_001810345.1 Haemophilus sp. HMSC061E01 | reverse complement strand
TTTGCCCCAAGCCCGACAGGTTATTTGCACGTAGGCGGCGCACGTACAGCCCTTTATTCTTGGTTATTTGCAAAACATAACAACGGTGAGTTTGTACTACGTATTGAAGATACCGATTTAGAGCGTTCTACACCGGAAGCAACGGCGGCAATCATTGAAGGGATGGAGTGGTTAAACCTGGCTTGGGAACATGGTCCTTATTATCAAACCAAACGCTTTGATCGTTACAATCAAGTGATTGATGAAATGATTGAGCAAGGCTTGGCTTATCGTTGCTATTGCTCTAAAGAGCGTTTAGATGAACTACGCCATACACAAGAGCAAAACAAAGAAAAACCACGTTATGACCGTCATTGTTTACATGATCACAATCATGCAGCCGATGAGCCACACGTAGTACGTTTTAAAAACCCAACAGAAGGTTCAGTCGTGTTTGATGATGCGGTGCGTGGTCGTATTGAAATCAGCAATAGCGAATTAGATGATTTAATTATTCGTCGTACCGACGGTTCACCAACCTATAACTTCTGTGTAGTGGTGGATGACTGGGATATGGGTATTACTCACGTTGTACGTGGTGAAGACCACATTAACAACACCCCTCGTCAAATTAATATCTTAAAAGCGTTAGGCGCACCAATTCCGGTATATGCACACGTTTCTATGATTAATGGTGATGATGGCCAAAAACTCTCAAAACGTCATGGTGCGGTAAGTGTGATGCAATATCGTGATGACGGTTATTTACCAGAAGCCTTAATCAACTATCTTGTTCGTTTAGGTTGGGGTCATGGTGACCAAGAGATCTTTACGCGTGAAGAAATGATTAAATACTTCGAATTAGATCATGTGAGTAAATCAGCAAGTGCATTTAACACAGAAAAATTATTGTGGTTAAATCACCATTACATCCGTGAATTACCTCCTGAATATGTGGCAAAACACCTTGCATGGCACTATAAAGATCAAGGTATTGATACATCAAATGGTCCAGCATTAACTGAAATCGTGGCGATGCTTGCAGAACGTTGCAAAACCTTAAAAGAAATGGCATCAGCAAGTCGTTATTTCTTCGAAGAGTTTGAAAGTTTTGATGAAGCTGCGGTGAAGAAACACTTTAAAGCAGCGGCGATTGAACCACTTGAAAAAGTGAAAGAAAAATTGACCGCACTTTCTAGCTGGGATTTACATTCTACTCATGAAGCGATTGAACAAACCGCTGCTGAATTAGAAGTAGGGATGGGTAAAGTTGGGATGCCATTACGTGTGGCTGTAACTGGTTCTGGTCAATCACCTTCGATGGACGTGACATTAGTGGGTATCGGCCGTGAACGTGTGTTAGCACGTATCCAACGTGCCATTGATTTTATTAAATCTCAAAACGCTTAATATTTAGGCTGATAAGCGGGATTTGATTATTTCAATATTGACAGTTTATCAGCCGAAATTTATCATAGCTTGCGTTATTTGGGGATATAGCTCAGTTGGGAGAGCGCTTGAATGGCATTCAAGAGGTCGTCGGTTCGATCCCGATTATCTCCACCAAATTTAAAACCTTGAAACTTAAAATGAGTTTCAAGGTTTTTTCTTTATGAGGAATCTACATTTCTTTTAGATAATTCAAGCCTAATCCATTCATTTGTCCCATAATCCAACTTTGTTTTTTACGAACTAATGCACTAGGCTTATTCACTTTATAAATGATAGGGTTTGGCAAAACTGCAGCGAGTAATGCCGCTTCTGATTGCGTTAAATTCTTTGCTGATTTTTTGAAATAATATCGACTGGCTGCTTCTACACCAAAGATACCATTACCAAACTCAGCGATGTTTAAATAGACTTCTAAAATGCGTTCTTTGGACCAAAAGATTTCCATTAATGCCGTTGTGGGAACTTCCAATCCTTTGCGAAACCAACTTTGTCCATGCCAGAGAACGAGGTTTTTCGCAGTTTGTTGAGAAATCGTTGAAGCACCTCGGGTTCGGTGAGATTTTTCATTAAATTTAAAGGCCTTTTGAATCGCCTCAAAATCAAAGCCCCAGTGGTGGGGGAATTTTTGATCTTCAGCGGCAATCACCGCAAGCTGCATATTCGGTGAGATTTCATCAAGACTCACCCAATCATATTTGATTGAATAGCTGAAATCTAATTGTAATAAGTGCCCGATTTTTTGCTGTACCATATAGGCAGAGAAGGGAACAGGGATAAAGCGAAAACAAATGAAAAACGCCAGGATTGCGAGAGAGAAACGCCACGCAACCCGTTGCCAATTTTTTTTCCACCAAGAGGGGCGAAAAAGAGGTAAAAGTGCGGTTAGAATTCGCTTAGTTTTTTGTAGCTTGCTCATCGAGTTGGCTTTTTACCCAGTTTATAAAATCCGGATCCATTGTTTTGAGCATATTAGAACCACGCGTAATGGTTGCTGCACTGGTATTGAGATTCTGTTGAATCTCTCGTTGGGAGAGATTTTTATCTAATAACTGTGCCACGATTTGTAAACGCAAACCCACTGCATCGCGCTCATCAGGCGTGAGCAGAAGCGTTAAGAAATCTTGTGCTTTCCCTTGTTCAAATGCGGTTTGCAAGGTTGTGAGAAAAGCATTCCATTGTTCTAAATTGCGACTAATATACATATCAACAATCCTATACTATTAAACTAGTGCGACTAGTATAGCCGATCGTATTCCTCTTTGCTAAAGGTTTGTAATTTTTCTTTGTTTTGTAGGTTTTGATAGTAAAAATCGTAAGTTAATACGTTTTGAACATAACCTCGTGTTTCAAAGAACGGAATAGAGGCAATAAATTCATCCATAGCCAATTTGCCATTGGCTCTCGCAAGCCATTTTTCTACACGGCTTGCTCCCGCATTATAGGCAGAGGCGATCAAAATGCGATTATTTGGATATTTAGCATTCAGCTCATTTAAGTGAGCTGTACCAAGTAAAATATTATTAAGCGGTTTGAATAAATCTAACTCTCCGTTATAAGGAAGTTGCTGATTTTCTGCCGTTTTTTGCGCAGTACTCGGTAATAACTGCATTAATCCTCGAGCATTTGCGGAAGATTGTGCCATTGGATTCCAAGCACTTTCTTGGCGAGCAATTGCCATGGCGAAGGTTTTGGTGACACGATTATCCACAATGGCTTGAGGTTCTGTTCCGCTGAGATTCACGTTACTGAGGGCAATATCAAAATATTGACTGTAAGCATTTGGTAAGCGTAAGTCGATATAATCCCAAGCTTTTGCAATAATCGAGCCATCTACGCCCAATTCAAACCAATTTTGTTCATTTGCATATTGGCTTAATGCAAGTTGTTTCTCTTGCGGTAGTTTTTCTAATAGAGAACGCCAGCGTTGTTTGGCTGCACCTAATCGATCTAATTGACGTAGTTCTGCAATCTCAGCTAATTCAGTTGCATACTTCTCTTGGATATTGGACTCTTGAGGAATTTTAGGCATTTCCAGTTTGTAGGAATGACCTAATTTGACGGCTGCTAACATTGGATAAAACCCACGTTCTCTCGATAAAGCTTCTAATCGTTGTTTCGCATCTTTATCGGATGCTTGAGCAGCTATTTTAGCCATCCAATAACGCCATTCTTGTTTTTGTTTTGCTTCATCTGAAAGTGCATTTAACCAGGCGAGTAAATCTGTTTGTTGCCAAATAGCCGTACGTAAACGACGTTCAATGAGGTTATCTGCATTGAGTTTAAGAATTTCCTGATCGCGCCATTGCACAAAATTAGGACTTTCATTATCAAAGAAACGGTTAATAAAGGCGATTTTCCAATCACGTAATTCAGCTTCGTTTAATTGCCAAGTCTTCGCCCACTGCTCGTAAGGGGTGAATGTTGGCTCATTCATATTTTCTGGAATGGTCCGCAAATAACGAGCAAAACCTAGCACTACGACAAATTTATTGGTGATTTTATTCGTATTACCATCAATTAATGGCAATGACTCAGCGAGCATTTTCAAATTGGCTGGATTTTTTAAGAGATCCTGATAGAGCACTAAATGAGCGGCTACTTGCTCATCTTCTTTTTTAGCGTTCTCAATTTTTTCTAACTCTTTAGCGAGTATTTCGAGGCCTTTAGCATCATTTTTACCAAAGAGCATTTCCGCTTTTTGATAGATTTTCTCTTCAGTGCGTCCACCTTGTGAATACCAACCCGCCCATAGCTGAGCATCATTAGGTAGTTCAGCATTATTGAGCCAAAGTTGTTCATATTCAGACAAAATAGCCGATTTATTCTTGTCGTTTGATTGATTTTCTGTCGTCTGACTGGTATTGGCTGCCTCTATTTGATATTTAGCTGTAAGCACGGCAATTTGTGTTTCCAAATTATTAGGTGTGAGTTTGGCGAGTGCTTGAGTATCTTCAGCATTGGTTAATAATGTAAAAATGCTTTGTTCTAATTTTCCGCGTAGAAAATGAGAGGCGTGCTGTTGAATAAATTGTTCAATGTCTGTTCGCAATGCATTCACTTCTTCACGAGGCGTATCGCGATTAACGGTTTTTATACGTGCATCTAAATAAGCCGCTATAGCATCAGTTTGCAATGGATAACCTTTTAAAGAATCAATAAGCCCAAGGAATAATTTTGCATTATTAGAAACATGATTATTTTTGACCGCACTTTTTAGGAGCGACTCTAATTGTAGAAAAGTTGCACGTTGTTCAATCAGCTTTAATTCATGAGCGTGCTGTTGTTGTGCCCATTTGGCTTGTTCTTCTGCAAGGTTAATTTGTGGCGCTGTTTCATTTTTGCTTTTATGGGCATGCTGATTAGCCAAAGCTGAGCCTGAAAGTGCGGTTAAAATTAATAACGAAATTGTCGTGTGTTTAAGTGCTCGCATAGGAGATTCCATATAAAGAGAAAGACGGATATTTAGATCCGTCTTTGAGTGTAGAGTTCGTTTTATTTAGAAAACTTTTTTGAAAGGCTTCACAATCACATCACCGTAAACGCCAGCTTCAACATAAGGATCTTGTGCCGCCCAGTCTTTTGCTGCAGACAGGCTTTCGAATTGAGCAATCACTGTCGAGCCAGTAAAGCCAGCTTCGCCTGGGTTTTCATCGTCAATAGCTGGATTGGGACCGGCTGTTAATAAACGACCTTCTGCTTGTAATTGTTTTAAACGAGCGAGATGCTGCTCACGTACTGAAAGACGTTTTTCTAAACTGCCAGGAATATCTTGGGCAAAAATTACGTAATACATCATTTATCCTTTTAACAATTTAATTCTTCGATAGAGGCTAATGCACGTTCTAGTTCAAGATTACCTTCACGTGGAATAGCGCGGGATTTACCGTCTTTCCCAACTGCGACAAAGGTAAATACGGCATCTGTCACGCAGTAACGTTCCCCAATTGGTTCACTCGCAACTTTTTTCACCCATACTTCTACTTTGATTTTAATCGAAGAGCGTCCCACGCTGAGGCATTGACCATAACAACATACCACGTCACCGACAGCGATAGGTTTGATGAAATTCATACTTTCTACGGCAACAGTGACCACACGGCCATGAGCGATTTCTTTGGCAAGAATTGCTCCGCCCATATCCATTTGGGACATAATCCAGCCACCGAAAATATCGCCGTTGGCGTTGGTATCCGAAGGCATTGCTAAGGTACGTAATAATAATACGCCTTTAGATTGACGACCGTCTTTATCAGTAAGATTTGAAACCATTATTTTTCCCCATCATTTTTTTGATCATCTTTAGGTAAGTAACGGTAAATATAAGCACCGCTGACGATTGTTGCAACAAAGGTCATACCAAGTAAACCAAAAGATTTGAAATCAACCCAAGCATCTTCAGACATATTTTGGCTGATATAAATATTTACAAGCATACACAGAATGAAAAATCCTGCCCAGCCTAAATTCAATTTGTTCCACACATTATCCGGTAATTGGATTTCTTTGCCTAATAACTTTTTCACCAGTGGTGTATTGAATTGGAATTGTGCAACCAATAAAACAATGGCAAACAAAGCATTAATAATCGTGACTTTCCATTGTAGGTATTTGATTTCATTGAAATAGGCAGTGAGCAAACCAAAAAAGACGACAGCAATCGCCATGATTTTTTGTTGTTTCTCAATCATGCCATATTTCAGTTTTAGTACAACCATCTGAATGATGGTCGCGATAACTAAGACAATCGCCGCCTCACGCACCCCAAACATTTTGTAGGTGATGAAAAAGAGAACAAGAGGAATAAATTCAAGAAGTTGCTTCATATTATGCCTTCATAAATAAACTGTAAAAACGGTAAGTAAATACCAAAATAAATAGTTGAAATAATGCAGCCAAGATACCAACGATAGCACTTAAAAATGATGAACCCAAGATTGCACCAATGGTATTCACCACTAAAGGAAGAAGTAAATAAGTGAGCAAGGCATAAATAATTAATACGCCATTACGTTTAATACCTGCACGCCACACCTGTAAAGCACTTTGCCCGATAGATTGATTTGCGGCAATGTAATGCACAGGCGATAAGCATAGGCGAACAAAGAAAAATAAACCAAATACCATTGAAACAAAGGCTAGAGGGGAGAGGGCATTTTTGCTTAAAAATGAGCTCATGACATCCGCTATGCCAAAGAGAAGTGGCAAGCTCATAAAAATATCTAAAACGACCACACCTAAAAAACGACGCAATGTAAGCATGAGACCTTGATTAATCGGATTTTCATTTTGCAGACTAATATGATGAATGGTTGCAATACCGAAGGTCGCAATAAAAGACATCAATAATTGTTGGAATAAAAAAGATCCAATCAGTGCAGTTGGCTCCACTTTGCTCAATGCATCAATAATATCCTGTTGTGATGGATTAGGATTATCACCCAAACTCGGCATTGGGACACTGACTAGTGCATTAATCAATTGTGAGATGACGAAAATACCAATGAAAATCAGCACGGTTTTTCGCTGATTACGCATAAAGTTGAGGCTATCTTGAAAAATCTGAGTAAAATTAATTTGCATACTATATCCCACAATAATAAAACCCCGATTATACAGGGTTTATTGTTTTTTTCATAAAATCAGGTTATTTAATGGTGATTTCATTTACCATTTTCAAGAGAGAATATCGTTTTATTCATAAGCATAGCCATTAGGCGGTAGCAACTTACCATCTAAATAAGCTTGATTTTCAATCAGTTTTAATCGCTCTTCAATAAACCATTTAATCACTAAAGGATAAATATTATATTCCTGTTCACGTGTACGAAGTTCAATTTCCTCGACGGTATCACCAGGGAAAATAGGCACTTTAGCTTGTAACACAATGGCACCACCATCGATCTCTTCATTGACAAAATGCACAGTTGTACCGTGTTCGCTGTCGCCATTCTCAAGTGCTCTTTGATAAGTATGTAACCCAGGATATTTTGGCAGAAGGGAAGGATGAATATTTAAAATTTTCCCAGTAAAACGTTGTGTGAATGGCTTGGTTAAGATTTTCATGTAACCGGCTAACACAATGAGATCAATATTGAGAGCGTCTAAATAATCCCCTATAGCCTTATCCATAGCGGGATTGGAACTAAAATCTTGGCGCAAAAAAACTCGGCTAGGAATGCCCGCACTTTCAGCGCGTTCTAAGCCAAATGAATCAATTTTATTACTGATGACAGTCACGACCTTTCCTGGAATAAACCCAGTTTGACAAGCCTCAATTATCGCTTGAAGATTTGATCCTTGCCCTGAAATCAGGACGGCAATTTTTTTCATATTATTCTACATAAAAGAAGGGCGAACCTTTCATTCTGAAATTTTCGCCCTGAAATGGAAAAGAGAAATTATTTAATAATGACTTGTGGTTCGTTATCTGTCGCATTTTCAATATGACCGATTAACCAGACATTTTCACCGGATTGTTTTAAAATCGCTAAAGCAGTTTCCACTTGCGATTGTGGTAATGCAATCACCATACCAACGCCACAGTTAAATGTACGGTACATTTCATAGGTTTCAATGTTGCCTTTTTCTTGTAACCATTTGAATACGGGTTGCCATTCCCAACTGCTTTCATCAATAACAGCTTTGGTATTTTTCGGTAATACACGAGGGATATTTTCCCAGAAACCGCCACCCGTTAAGTGTGCGATAGCATGGACTTCCGTTTGTTTGATTAAGGCGAGAACAGATTTTACATAGATTTTTGTCGGTGCAAGCACTTGTTCACTTAATGGACGACCATCTAATTGCTCAGTGGCTGGGTTGACGCCAGCAACATCAATGACTTTACGAATTAAAGAATAACCATTTGAATGCGGGCCACTTGAACCTAGTGCAATTAAAGCATCTCCTACTTTAACTTGGCTACCATCAATGATTTCTGATTTTTCGACGACACCCACACAGAAGCCTGCTAGGTCATAATCGCCAGCGTGGTACATACCCGGCATTTCAGCGGTTTCGCCACCCACTAATGCACAACCCGATTGTACACAGCCTTCTGCAATGCCTTTTACCACATCAGAGGCAACATCCACATCAAGTTTTCCTGTCGCATAGTAGTCTAAGAAGAATAATGGTTCGGCGCCTTGAACCACTAAATCGTTAACACACATTGCAACCAAATCAATACCAATGGTATCGTGTTTTTTTAAGTCAATGGCTAAACGTAGTTTTGTTCCTACACCGTCTGTACCTGAAACGAGGATCGGTTCTTTATATTTGCCCGGAATAGCACATAATGCGCCAAACCCACCTAATCCCCCGATGACTTCAGGACGAGTAGTTCGTTTCACGTGTGGTTTAATACGTTCAACTAATTCATTACCGGCATTAATATCCACGCCTGCATCTTTATAACTTAATGATGGTTTGCTCACAATGCTATCCTATATTTTTAGGTTAAATGATAAAACGGCGTGATTGTATCAGATTAAGCAAACGTTTGCGATAGTGATTTAATTAGGATTTAAGCAAAAAAATAACCGCACTTTATTTTGCATGATAAAGTGCGGTCAATTTCTAAAATATTTTTAGCGATTTGCTAATTCGAAAATCATCGCTTCAGCTTGGCAGCTAAATGTAAAACGCGCCGTTAAATTGGCGCCATTTTCAGTTTCTGTGATTTCACTTTTAATGTCGCAAGGATCGCTTTCTGTTTTGCGTGCTTTTTCAATGAAACGATTAAGTGCCGCTTCAGCTTCAGCTTTATTCGCATAGGTTTGATGAATATCAACAGAGCAATCTGAACCGTCAATAATCGTACCCACATCAACACAACTACAAGTGAGAGATTCTTCTGCTTTGCATGTTACTGTCATAGGATTTCCTTATTTAAAATTAAGATTGGTTCTATTCTAGCATTTTTAAAACGCTCTGCCAAAGTACCGCATTTTTTTAATTTAAATATCATTTATTTATCACTGGTCGGAACACTTTTAAATTAATCTAAAATAATTTGCACTCCATTTATTGGAGTTTTAGAATCTCGCGGATTTTTTTCATTATTATTAATAACAAAAGGTTCCAAATGACAAAATTTAATAAAACGCTATTAGCAATGACCACATTGTTAGCAGCAAGCGGTGCAAATGCAGCCGCATTCCAATTAGCAGAAGTTTCTACATCCGGTCTTGGTCGTGCTTATGCCGGTGAAGCAGCAATTGTTGATAATGCTGCAGTAGTTACAACTAACCCTGCATTAATGAGTTTATTCAAAACTAATCAATTCTCTGTGGGTGGCGTTTATGTGGATTCTAAAATTCACATGAGTGGTCCAGTTACAGTTAATGCACTAGGTCGTACCGTTGCTGTTGGTTCTGCAGCTCATAATAGTGTTGTTCCTGGTTCATTGATTCCAAATATGTATTTTGTGGCACCAATTAATGACAAATTTGCCATTGGTGGTGGTATGAATGTGAATTTTGGATTAAAAAGTGAATATGAATCAGATTACAATGCAGGTGTATTCGGCGGTAAAACCGATTTAAGCGCGATTAACTTAAATTTAAGCGGTTCATATCGTGTTTCTCAAGGTTTAACTGCTGGTGTGGGGTTAAATGCAGTTTATGCCAAAGCAGAAATTGAACGTCGTGCTGGTATTTTAAGTGATGCATTAAAAAATGTTGCACCATTAGTTCCTGGACTAGTTAAAGCAGGAAAAATTCCTCAAAGTGCTGCCGCATCTTTAGCTCGCTTACAAGGAGTGAATAAAGAAACTGTACTAACCCACTTACAAGATAAAAATGCATGGGGTTTCGGTTGGAATGCAGGTTTAGTGTACGAGTTTAACGAAAATAACCGTGTTGGTTTAGCCTATCATTCAAAAGTCGATATTGACTTTGAAGATGATAATGCTGTGAGTGCGAGTCGTACTATTCGTGGTCAAGGCCCTGCTGCAGGTGGATTAACATTACACTTACCAGATTATTTAGAATTATCAGGTTTCCACCAAGTGACAGATAATTTGGCATTGCACTATAGCTACAAATTTACACATTGGAGCCGTTTCAAAGAGTTACACGCCACCTTTAATGACGGTGAACTTGCTTTCCATAAAGATGAAAAATACCGTAGCAATTCTCGTTATGCATTAGGTACAACCTATAATGTAAATGATAAATTAACGCTTCGTGCCGGTATAGCTTATGATGAAGCGGCAGCACCAACAGAACATGTGAGTGCATCTATTCCAGATACAGATCGTATGTGGTATAGCGTAGGGGCAACTTATAAATTTACCCCGAATCTTTCTATTGATGCGGGCTTTGCGCACTTACGTGGTAAAAAAATTCACTTCACCGAAAGCCAACCAATTGGTGGTTTAGCAACAGTAACAGCGAATTATACCTCTAAAGCAAGTGCTAACCTTTATGGTTTAAACTTAAACTACAGTTTCTAATTTGTTAAAAATTTAGCATAATACGTAGCACACCGAATGAATGTTCGGTGTGCTTTTTTCTTATATGGTCCCATAAAAAACGGGAGAAAAATGACCGCACTTTTTTATGCTTATATGGACTCACCAATTGGTCGGTTATTAATGCTTTCTGATGGTGAACATCTTACAAATTTAGATTGTGAGTTAGAACAAACCACGCCCAATCCAAATTGGATTTTACGAGAAGATTTACCGCTTTTTGAAAAAGTGCAGTGTTCTTTAAGGCGTTATTTTAATGGCGAGCCAGAAAGTTTCTCCGATATTCCTTTATCGCCTAAAGGTACCCCATTTCAACAAGCGATTTGGAAAGCATTATGTCAAATTCCTTATGGTAAAACGGCGAGTTATGGCAGGCTAGCAGAAAGCATTAATAATCCCAAGGCGGTGCGTGCCGTTGGTGGTGCAGTAGGGAGTAATCCCATTAGTATTATCATTCCATGTCATCGTGTATTAGGGAAAAAATGTGAAATCACCGGTTTTGGTGGTGGATTGCCGGCAAAACGTTTTTTATTGAAATTAGAGAATATTCCTTACATTGACAAAGGCGTAGAATACGTTAAACCAAAATTATTGAAGAAATACCACGCATGATCCCACAAACCGAACAAGCCTTATTAGAAAAAGCGCAATCTATTGCGGGGTTAACCTTTGGCGAACTTGCAGATGAATTAAATATTCCCGTTCCGCCTGATTTAAAACGCGATAAAGGTTGGGTTGGAATGTTGCTTGAAACCGCATTGGGGACGACTGCCGGCAGTAAAGCAGAGCAGGACTTTTCCCATTTAGGCATTGAATTAAAAACGTTGCCCATTAATGCAGAAGGTTTTCCGTTGGAAACCACGTTCGTTAGCCTTGCGCCTTTGGTTCAAAACTCGGGCGTGAATTGGGAAAATTCGCACGTTCGCCATAAATTATCGAAAGTTTTGTGGATTCCTATTGAAGGCAGTCGAGATATCCCTTTGCGTGAGCGACATATTGGTCAGCCTATCTTATGGCAACCTTCGGCTGAACAAGAACATCAATTACGCCAAGATTGGGAAGAGTTGATGGATTATATTGTGCTTGGGAAGTTAGATCAGATTACGGCGCGTATTGGTGAAGTCATGCAACTGCGCCCTAAAGGCGCAAACAGCAAAGCCATTACGAAAGGCATTGGTAAAAATGGAGAAGTGATTGATACCTTACCGCTGGGGTTTTATTTACGGAAAGAATTTACGGCAGGCATTTTAAACGCTTTTCTTAATCATAAAAATGGGTGAATCATCACCCATTTTTTTATTTCTCTAAGTTTTGAAAAACACGGAAAAAACCCACCGCACTTTGTAAAGTCTCACCATAAAAAATGAGTGGGATACGATTTCGTTGCCAAGGCGGAACGCCGAGCTCTTGCCAAATTTTTTTCATGGTTTCGGCAGGGCGATTATGTTGTCGTTTCACTTTGCCAGTATAAGCAAATCGTATTTGAATCGGCTCTTGTGTATTGGCAAGTTGAACTTGTTTGTCATTCCAATGCACTAAAATGCCTTGCTCATTGTTGATTGCATAAATTCTTCCAAGATTATCAGGCAAAAGAATCTGTTGATTTAACGGCATATCAAGACAAGTTTGCGACAAATCAGCGAATTTTCTCGTTAAATAGAGACATTGCTGATAACGGCGAATAATATGCTCCCCGAGTTGAAATTGTGGGGATGCATCTGCTTTAGCCTGAATAACATCATCAATAATATGCATTAATTGAACCTGCGTAGGCATAGCAATCTGATTTTTAGCCAACCACATGCGTAAAAGTGCGGTTTGTTTTTGCAATGAATATTCTAGAAAATTTACGAGTGAAAACTGTTTTTGATCCTCAAGAATGTGCTGCTCAAAGCAGGTCTGTAATAATTCATTAATGAGTTGTTGTTGCTCAAAACAATGTTGTGCGGCACGCTGAACTGCATGATCAAAATGTCCCCAGCGTTGGCGTATTTCAGGCAAAATTTGGTTACGTAAGAAATTGCGATCGTAATGATTATCTTGATTGCTTTCGTCTTCGACCCAAGACAGATTTTCTTGCTGAACGTAATCTTCTAATTCATTACGGCTAAAAGAAAGGAGTGGGCGTAGAATAGTCATCCCAAATAATTGGCTTTCTTTTTGCATAGCACCTAAACCTTGTAATCCTGCTCCGCGTTTTAGCGCCAGGAAAAAAGTCTCAGTTTGATCATTTAAATGATGTGCAGTAATCAGATATTCATCAGGCTGGATATGTGTTGAAATCGCCCGATAACGGGCTTCTCTTGCGCCCGCTTCAATGCCATTGTGCATTTCCACTTTGACTTTTTCAATAATAAGTGGAATGGCAAATTGCTCACAGAGTTGTTGGCAATGAGTAGTCCAAGTATCCGCATTCGGGCTTAATCCGTGATGGATATGAATAGCTCTCAGGCTTAAGTGCAGTCGTTTTTCGCTGAGTTTTTTAACTAAAGAAAGCAGTGCAGTTGAATCCAAACCACCGCTAAAAGCAATGAGAAGCTTATTGGCGGTGGTTGGGATTTGTGCTTGGAATAATGAAAAAAGATCCATTAGGCCACTTTAACAGCTTTGTAGTTTGTGCTTGGATTTAAGATTTCAAAACGTGCAGCAATAGGTTGGAGTTCGTAAGATTTTAAATCAAAGGTAGTTTTCATTACGCCAGCAACAGCATTATTCATTTTTTCAAAAGCTTCAACATCATTGCCACAGTTTAAGTAATGCGCCAAGAAAGTTCCCGCAATTAAATCACCCACACCAACAGGTTCAAAGTTAAATTTATAAAGCGGACGACTTAAATGCCATACACCTTCAGGTGTCGCCATAATAATTTCAAAGGTATCAGGATCATTTAATTTACCAGCTTTACCTAAGTGTTTAACTAACACTTTCTTCACACCTTTAGCCACTAATGCATTAGCGGCTTTCAGCACATCGTCAAACGTATTGATAGGGAAGTCAGAAAGCGTACGAAGCTCTGAAAGATTTGGTGTCATGATGTCCGCACGTGGAATCGCTTTTTCAATTAAGCGTTCACGTACACCATCGGCCACCACGCAGACTTTTTCGGCATTTGGCATAACAGGATCGCACAAGTAAAGTGCATTTGGGTTACGTGCTTTGATTTTTTCTAAAGCATAGATAATTTGGTCAACTTGCTCAGCTGAACCTAAATAGCCAGAAAGCAACGCATCACATTCTTGCAGTTTTCCAATAGCATCTAAACCGTTAGCAATTTCACCAATTTGCTCTTGTGGAATCACCATGCCCGTCCATTTGCCATATTGAGTATGGTTAGAGAATTGCACGGTATTGAGTGCCCATACATCCACGCCTAATAGCTGCATTGGAAAAGTGGCGGATTTATTACCGGCAAAACCATAAACTACGTGAGATTGGATTGCTAATACGTTTTTCATTTTGAGTTCTCCTTTTATATTATTTTAGGCATTGATGCTGTTTCTTGCATCCATGCAACATTTTTTTCAAAACACAAAAAAGAGCGGTTAAACTAACCGCTCTTTTTCTATTTTATTAACAATAACCGTAAGACATTAAACGTTCATAACGTCTTTCTAATAAGCCATCTTTGTCGAAGGTATCGAGTTCGTTTAGTTCTTCAACAAGGCATTGTTTTAAATTACGTGCCATTTCATGATAATTACGATGCGCACCACCTAATGGCTCTTGAACGATATTATCAATTAAACCTAACTCTTTTAAACGAGTTGCGGTTAAGCCCATGACTTCGGCTGCGGTTGACGCTTTTTCTGCGCTTTTCCATAAGATAGAAGCACAGCCTTCCGGTGAAATAACGGAATAAGTTGAATATTGCAACATATTTACTTTGTCGCCGACACCAATGGCTAATGCACCACCAGAACCGCCTTCACCGATTACCGTACAGATAACAGGTACTTTTAAGGTAGACATTTCACGTAAGTTACGAGCAATCGCCTCAGATTGACCGCGCTCTTCTGCACCGATACCTGGGTAAGCCCCTGGCGTGTCGATAAAGGTAATAATAGGTAAGTTAAAACGCTCAGCCATTTGCATTAAACGTAATGCTTTACGATAGCCTTCAGGTGCCGGCATACCAAAGTTACGTGTTACTTTATCTTTTACTGTACGACCTTTTTGGTGACCGATAATCATTACCGCGCGACCATCTAAACGAGCAAGACCACCTACGATTGCTTTATCATCGGCAAAGGCACGATCGCCCGCAAGTTCTTGGAAATCAGTAAAAATATGTTCGATATAATCAAGCGTGTATGGACGATTTGGGTGACGTGCCATACGAGAAACCTGCCATGCATCAAGATTTGCAAAGGTTTTTTTGGTTAATTCATCGCTTTTCTTTTGTAAGCGTTTAATTTCATCGTGTAAATCAATTTTGTCATCAGATGCTGAACGTAGTGCTTCAATTTTGGCTTCAAGTTCAGCAATAGGTAATTCAAAATCTAAATATTCTTGGCTCATTTCTTATCCTAAAATATCGTCAAAAGTTGCCCGCACTTTATCAAGATTTAAGGTGCGGTGCAAATGGTTTTCACTGGTTGGAGCGGATTATAAATATTCCTTTTTTAGTAATGATAACAAAAACAAAAATGCGGAACAAATCACGACAGAAGGCCCCGCAGCTGTATCATAAAAGGCGGAAAGGAATAACCCGCCAACGACGGAAAGCATACTGATTAAAATCGCAATAAACACCACTTGTTCAGGTGTTTTGGCAAAACGTCTTGCTGTTGCGGCTGGAATAATTAAGAGCGATGTAATAATCAGGGCCCCTACAAACTTCATACTTAATGCGATCGTCAGTGCGGTCAAAATCATTAAAATAAATCGCATTTTTTTAATGTTAATGCCTTCTACTTGGGCTAATTCAGGCGAAACTGTGGTGGAGAGTAAGGCTTGCCAGAAGTAAAGTAGAGTGCCTAATACAATGATTACGCCAGCAGCAATATAAGGTAAATCGTTAAAATTAATGGCGAGTAAATCCCCAAAAAGATAACTCATTAAATCGACTCGGACATTTTTAAGTAAGCCAACCGTAACCACGCCAAGTGAAAGACAACTGTGCGCGATAATGCCTAAAAGGGTATCCACTGAAAATTGCGTGTTACTTTCGAGCCATACCATTAATACGGCGAGAATAATCGTCAAAATTACAATGGCAACATAAGGGTTAATTTGTAGGAAAATGCCTAACGCCACACCGAGTAAGGCTGAGTGGGAAAGGGTATCACCAAAATAAGCCATTTTACGCCACACCACAAAAGCACCGAGTGGTGCGGTAATTAAGGAAAGCAGTAAGCCCGTAAGCAAGGCGGGAAATAAAATCTCAAACATGATTTTTCCTTATTGTTGGCATTCTGATGGATTGGCACTGCAACTACAAACATCACCGTGCATATTATGGTGATGGTTATGGTGGTGCGTATAAAAGCCCATATTTTGTGAGATTTGATTGCCCCAAAGACGCATAAATTTGGGATCATTGGATAGGCTTTCTGGTGTGCCGGCACAGCAAATGTGTTGATTGATGCACAACACTTCTTTACTGTCCGCCATCACGATATGCAAATCATGGGAAACCATTAAAACCGCACAGTTTAAGGTTTGTTGAGTACGATGAATCAGCTGATAAAGTTCAGCTTGACCATTAATATCCACGCCTTGAGTTGGTTCATCTAGCACCAGTAAATTGGGTTTATTTAAAATCGCACGGGCCAATAATACACGTTGCATCTCGCCACCAGAGAGTTTTTGCATATTATTTTTTCTCAAATGAGTGATAGAGAGTTGCTCAAGTGCGGTTGATATTTCTTGCGTTTTAACACCTTTTTTGAGCGCCAGAAAACGCTCAACCGTCATTGGTAAGCTGTGATCGAGGTGAATTTTTTGTGGGACATAGCCAATTCTGACATTAGCGCTATAAATCACCTCACCAGATGTTGGCGTTTGCAATTTTAATAAGGTTTTTAAGAGGGTTGATTTTCCCCCACCATTTGGCCCTACAATGGTGATAATGGAATTGGGATAAATGCTGAGATTAATGTCCCGCAATGCGGTTTTTTGTTCAAAGACCACATTGATATTTTTCAGTGTAATTAATGGTGTGGGTTGGGCTGGTTGAATGGCGCGAATCTGCATAATTCCCCCTTTAAAAATGGCTCACTAAAATAGCTCATTTCCGCCTTTTTCTCAAGAAATTCCGACTATGCCTAATATTTAGGCATAAGATTTCACATTTTTAGGGTAAAATGAATTTTTCCTAGAGTTTGTAGTCTGAAAAACGAAAATCTTTTTTACTCATTTTAAAGGTATCTATTTTGCAACACGTTAAATTAGCCAGAGATCGACGGAAAAGAAAATCCCGCATAAAAGCGGCGATTTTTTTTGCCGCACTTTTGCTTATTTTAACGGGCATTTTCCTCGCCTTTAAAGATACCGCTGATTATGATCCTTCTCTGCAAAGTAATCTTGAACCAGAGATGGTAGATAACGTTCAATATCAATCTCTTACACCTGAAAAAACGGAATCGGGCAATCCTCAATCTCAAGAAGGCGAACATCCTGAAGCAAAACAACATGCTAATACAGAAGATGCAACCTCTTATGATGATGAACTTCAAGCCAAAGATGATGAAGTCGATGAAATCAAACCACAATTTGACGATCTCAATGATTTACCAAAAGATGCTCAAGATGCACTCAGCGGTATTTTAGATGTGGCCGATCAAGCATTACGTATCACCGATCAATTTAGCCATACCGTAGTACGTGGCGATTCATTAAAAGATGTACTAGAGCTTTCCGGTTTAGAAGATGATACGGCGAAAGATTTGATTGCTGCGTATCCTGAATTAAAAACGCTGCGCGCAGGTCAGCAGTTCTATTGGATTTTAGATAAAGAAGATCAGCTGGAGTATTTAAACTGGTTGGTGTCTGAAAAAGAAGAACGTATTTATGAACGTACGGAAGACGGTAAGTTTAAACGCCAAATTCTAGAGAAGAAAAGTATCTGGAAGAAAGAGGTGTTAAAAGGAACAATTAACGGATCTTTTGCATCAAGTTTGCGTGATTTAGGTCTAGATGGTCGTCAAATCAGCCAATTAAGCTCAGCATTACAATGGCAAGTAAGTCTTCAAAAACTCAGTAAAGGTACTAAGTTTGCGATTTTGGTATCACGTGAATATTTAGGCGATAAATTAACCGGTCAAGGTAACGTTGAAGCCATTCATATTATGGCAGATGGTAAGAGCTATTATGGTATTCAAGCGGCGAATGGTCGCTACTACGATAAGCAAGGGGAAACCCTTGGCAAAGGTTTTGCGCGTTATCCATTACAACGCCAAGCACGTATTTCGTCACCATTTAACCCAAATCGCCGCCATCCGGTAACGGGACGTGTTCGTCCGCATAAAGGGGTAGACTTTGCTGTTTCACCAGGTACGCCAGTTATTGCGCCAGCAGAAGGTGTGGTGGAAAAAGTGGCTTATCAAGCCGGTGGTGCAGGACGTTATGTGGTGATACGCCATGGTCGTGAATATCAAACGGTGTATATGCATTTAAGTCGTGCTTTAGTGCGTGCGGGCCAAACAGTGAAGAAAGGGGAGCGCATTGCATTAACTGGTAATACGGGTATTTCAACCGGTCCACACTTGCACTACGAGTTTCATATCAATGAGCGAGCGGTGAACCCGCTTACGGTGAAATTACCAGGTACCAGCAGTGGAATGGCAACAGCAGAGCGTAAGCAATTCTTAGTCCGAGCGAAAGAAGTTGAAAGAACATTAAAATTATAGTGAATAAAATGCGGTCAAATTTGACCGCATTTTTTATAGGCCTAAAAAATTAACTTAAAACTAACCGCACTTATCTTTTCTCTTTTTCCTCAATATGCTATTCTCTTTGCATTTTAGAATTATTCTCATTTTTATGGTTAAGAGACGTTATCTGATTTTTCTTTTGATCGTGCTTTCCTTTGTTTCACTTTTTCTCGGGGTAAGTACCGTTAATTTGCAAGGGTTACTGAATTTTGAAGGTAATCAATGGCAGATTTTTTTAATTAGTCGCGTGCCTCGCTTAATCAGTATCTTGATTGCAGGTGCATCCTTAAGTATTTGTGGCTTAGTGATGCAGCAACTCAGTCGAAACCGATTTGTTTCTCCTACCACGGCGGGCACAATGGACAGCGCACGATTAGGGATTTTAATGGCGATGCTGTTTTTCCCAACGGCCTCAATGTTGTTAAAAACCGCAATTGCAGTGATCGTCTCTTTCCTTGGTACATTGTTATTTATGACGATTCTGTCCCGTTTGAAATTCAAGGACACCATTTTTGTACCTTTAGTAGGGATTATGTTTGGTAATATTATTAGCTCGATTACCGCCTTTATTGCTTACAAAGAAGACTTGTTACAAAACTTATCGGGATGGTTACAAGGGGATTTTTCGCTTGTGATGTCTGGTCGTTATGAATTGTTGTATTTCAGTATTCCTACACTCATCGTGGCTTATTTATTTGCGCATCGTTTTTCTATTGTCGGGATGGGGAAAGACTTTGCGGTTAATCTGGGTCTAAATTACAACCAAGTACTTTATCTCGGATTGCTCATTGTGGCGGTGGTGTCTTCGATTATTATCGTGTCTGTTGGCGTGATCCCTTTCTTGGGGCTAATTATTCCAAATATCGTCACGCTTTATTTAGGGGATAACTTGAAGAAAGTGTTATCTCATACCGCTTTGTTAGGTGCGGTATTTGTTTTATTCTGCGATATTTTAGGTCGAAGTGTGATTTATCCTTATGAGATTTCCATTAATGCCGTGGTTGGCGTATTTGGCAGTGGTATCTTCTTATTTTTATTATTAAAGCGGTATAGAAATGGCTAAGAAATCTTCTTCTCAACTGATTGTATTGTCGTTGTTAGCCATTGTTTCTCTTGCACTCTATTTAGGCTACAACTTACCAAACCGTTGGCAATATGCCTTGGAAAATCGTGCTTTATCCTTAATTGCGATTGTGATTACAGGCGCGGCAATTGCACTCGCTACGATGATTTTCCAAACGGTTGTGAATAACCGAATTCTCACGCCGAGTATTTTGGGTTTGGACTCGCTGTATTTACTGATTCAAACGACGATTATCTTTCTTTTCGGTTCAAGCACATTGCTTTCAATGAATTCGATTGCATTGTTTGTCTTGTGTACGGGATTAATGATGGCATTTTCATTAGTGCTTTATCACTTCCTGTTTAAGAAAGAGAACCAAAATATTTTCTTTTTGTTGCTTGTCGGGATTATTTTCGGCACCTTCTTTGGTAGCTTAACGACATTTATGGAAGTGTTGATTGATCCAAATGAATTCCAAATCGCTCAAGATATTGGCTTTGCAAGTTTCAACCGAATTAATACACAAATCTTGTGGGTCGCATTAGCCATTTTAGTCGCGACCATTGTTTTCAGTCTGAGATATTGGCATTGCTTTGATGTGTTGGCGTTAGGGCGAGAAAATGCCGTTAACCTAGGTATCGATTACCAAAAGACCTTAAAAATCTTATTAATTCTGGTGGCAATTTTAACGTCAGTGTCGACCGCACTTGTTGGCCCACTTACGTTCCTCGGGTTATTAGTGATGAACGTGACCTTTGAATTTGTTCGTGATTATCGTCACAAGATACTCATTCCTGCTGCGATGTTAATTTCCATCATTACCTTGGTTTTAGGGCAATTATTGGTGACGCATATTTTTACGTTCCGCACGACATTAAGCATCATCGTTAATTTTGTCGGTGGCGTGTACTTTATTTATTTGTTATTAAGAGCAAACAAAAAATGGCAATAGAAATTCGCAATATTACTAAAAGTTACGGAAGCAAAAAGGTGGTGGATAATGTGTCCGTCACCATTCCTACGGGGAAAATTACGTCTTTTATCGGGCCGAATGGCGCGGGGAAGAGTACGGTGCTGTCTATTATGAGCCGTTTGTTGAATGCGGATAGTGGTGAGATCTATCTCAACGGTGAATTGCTCAATCGTAAGAAAAGTAGCGATATTGCGAAACAACTTGCGATTTTAAAGCAAACTAACAACATTAATTTGCGTCTAACCATTGAAGATTTAGTCGCTTTTGGGCGTTTTCCTTATTGCAAAGGAAACTTAACCCAAACTGACCGCACTTTTATTGATAATGCTATTGCCTATATGAATTTAGATGATATCCGTCATCAATATATCGATAACTTAAGTGGTGGGCAGCGACAACGCGCTTATATTGCGATGACGCTTGCACAAGATACGGATTATATTTTGTTGGATGAGCCATTAAATAATCTGGATATGAAACATTCAGTGCAGATCATGCAAGTTTTGCGAAAATTAGCGACAGAACTCAACAAAACCGTGGTGATTGTGATTCACGATATTAATTTTGCCTCTTGTTATTCAGACTACATTGTCGCCATGAAAAATGGAAAATTAGTGCATCAAGGGGAAGTTAACCACATTATGCAATCGCCCGTGCTACAAGATATTTATGATATGGCGATACCTATTCAGGATATCGACGACCATAAAATTGCCGTTTATTTTAGATAAATAAGGAAATTTTCATGAAAAAAACATTATCAACATTAGCACTTTCACTTTTTGCTTTGGTCGGTGTTGCTCAAGCAGCAGATATTACCGTTGAAAATGCCGCTGGAAAGCAGGTTGTGCCACAAAATCCACAGCGAGTCATTGTGCTTGATTTTGGTGCAGCAGACACACTTCGTGCATTAGGTGTGCAAGATAAAATCGTGGGTTTCCCACAAAGCGGAAAAATTCCAAGCTATCTTTCAGAATTTGCAGACAAAAAATATAAGAATGTCGGTGATTTGAAAGAACAATCATTGGAGCAAATTAATGAACTCAATCCTGATTTGATCATCGCGTCTAAACGTCAAGAAAAAATGATCGACAAATTTAAAGAAATTGCACCAGTATTTAATGTTGAAAATGATTACAACAATTACTACCCGAGTTTTCAACAAAATGTGACCGCACTTGGTCAGATCTTTGGTAAAGAAAATGTTGCGAAAGAAAAACTTTCAGCATTAGAAAGTAAGGTTGACCAAGTCGCCAAAGATGCGAAAGGCAAAACAGCCTTATTGGTATTGGTTAATGAAAGTAAAATCAGTGCCTTTGGTGATGGTTCTCGTTATGGTATGGTGTATCAAAAATTTGGTTTTAAACCGATTGATGACAGCATCAAATCGTCTACGCATGGACAAAGCGTTGGTTTTGAATATATCTTAGAAAAAAATCCAGACTTTTTACTTGTCGTGGATCGTACCGCGGCGATTACAGAAAAAGCCAACAATGCACAAAAAGTGTTGGATAACGATATCATCAAACAAACCAAAGCGTATAAAGATGGACACATTGTGTATCTTGATGCAGCGAATTGGTATCTTGCGTTTGGTGGTTTAGAAAGCATGGAAATCATCGCACAAGAACTTGATCGTGCAGTGAAAAAATAATACAAAAAACCATCTAAAAGGGCAGTCAAGGATTGCCCTTTTTATATGTAAATTAATCTTTACACATATCAATAAACTCCCTATCATATTGGCATCATTCAATAAAATTGAGCTTATTTTATGCTGACATTTAATCCACAAGATCCTTTCTCTTGCTTTGTCACTCAAAGCCTTTCCATGAAAAGTACGGTCGAAAATGCACAACGTTTTGCGATGTTTGATGTGCCGCTTTTAATTCAAGGTGAAACGGGTACGGGTAAAGACTTATTAGCAAAAGCTTGCCATTTTGCGAGCTTGCGTCGTGAGAAAAAATTCATTGCGGTAAATTGTGCCGGCTTGCCGGATGAAGATGCGGAAAGTGAAATGTTTGGGCGTAAAGTAGGTGATAGTGAAACCACTGGTTTTTTTGAATATGCTAACGAAGGCACGGTGTTGCTGGATGGCATTGCTGAGCTTTCATTAAGTTTACAGGCAAAATTATTGCGTTTTTTAACGGATGGTTCTTTCCGTCGAGTGGGTGAAGAAAAAGAACATCATGCGAATGTTCGAGTGATTTGTACTTCACAAGAACCTATGGAAAAACTGTTAGAGCAAGGGAAATTACGCAGTGATTTATTCCATCGCTTAAATGTTTTAGCGCTAAATGTGCCGCCTTTGCGTGAGCGAGTGGAGGATATTCAACCTTTAACGGACGGTTTTTTACAAGAAATAAGTGCTCAGCTTAAGATTTCAATGCCGCAATATAATGCTGATTTTCTGAATTATTTAAAAGGGCAGACTTGGCAAGGTAATGTGCGAGAGCTTTACAATGTCTTGTATCGCGCCTGTTCCTTAGCGAAAAATAACCAGCTTGATATTGAAAGTTTAAATTTAAAACCCGTACAAAGTGCGGTCATTTCTGCGGAGGATTTTGGTGAGCAAACGCTGGATGAGATCATGGGACAATATGAGGCGAGTGTATTGCGTGCATTTTATGCCCAGTATCCAAGTACGCGTAAATTGGCACAACGATTAGGTGTATCACACACGGCGATTGCCAATAAATTAAAACAATACGGTATTAGTAAATAATTTCTGACAGTTTAGGGAATTGTTTACAAAGTTTGAGCCATTTGACTTTATCAATTTGTACATTGAGGATAAATTCACCCTCATCTGAAATTTGTTCGTGACGAATGCTATTTAATTGATAGAGCGCGTGGCGAATTTTTCCCTCTTGTGGGAGCAGTGTAAGGGTGAAAGAAAGTATCTCATTTTTCAACCGCACTTTAATGGCTTCAAGTAGCAGCTCTAATCCTTCACCTGAATGTGCTGAAAGATAAACGGCAACGGGCTTATTCTCATCATCATATTCAATATGGGGTGCCACATTTTCCAATAAATCGATTTTGTTATATACCAGCAATACTGGTACTTTGTCAGCCTTAATTTCTTCCAACACTAAATTCACGGCTTCAATATTTTCGATCTTTCGAGCGTCTGCTGCATCAATGACATGCAATAACAAACTGGCTTCTACCGTTTCTTGCAAGGTAGATTTAAAAGCGGAAACTAAATCATGGGGAAGTTGGCGAACGAAACCAACGGTATCGGCGAGAATCGCTGTGCCAACATCTTGAATTTGCAAACGTCTTAATGTGGGATCGAGGGTGGCAAAAAGCTGATCTGCCGCATAGACATTGGCTTGCGTGATGAAATTGAAGAGTGTTGATTTCCCCGCATTGGTGTAGCCTACTAAGGAAATGGTCGGAATATCCGCTTTTTGTCGTGTTTGGCGATTTTGATTGCGTTGTTTTTCGACTTTCGCCAAACGATTTTGCAACTGCGCAATACGCACCTTGATTAAACGGCGATCCGTTTCTAATTGCGTTTCGCCTGGACCACGCAATCCAACCGCACCTTTTTGCTGATCTAAGCCTGTTTTTCGGCGGACTAATCGAGTCGATAAATGCTTAAGTTGAGCTAATTCAACTTGCAATTTCCCTTCGTGCGAGCGGGCTCGTTGGGCAAAGATATCTAAAATCACTCCAGTGCGATCCACTACACGACATTGGCAGATACTTTCTAAATTACGAGTTTGAGCGGGCGTTAATTGGTGATTCACCAAAACAACATCGGCATCTAAGTCTTTCACGGCATCTGCAATTTCTTGTGCTTTTCCCTCACCGATAAAGTATTTTGCTTGTGGCGTGGCACGGCTTGTGGTGATGATTTGTAAAATCTCAACATTGGCAGATTCCGCTAAAAGTTGGAATTCTTGTAGATCTTCAATGTTTTTATTTTGAGAAAAGAAAACATGCACGACGACAGCTTTATCTTTCGCCGATTGGCTATTGTCGCCTGTTTTAGATGACGAAAGTGCGGTTGAAATTTCTGGTGAATTTTCAACCGCACTTAAATTGATGAAATCATTCATTGAACAGAATTATTCTGCTTGTGTTTCTACTTCCGCTGCAGCGTCAGAAGTTTGTGCTGCATGATGACCGCCGTTATTATTGTGGTGAGAAACAGAACGTGCTGGAACCACAGTTGAAATAGCGTGTTTGTACACCATTTGATTAACAGTGTTTTTTAATAAAATCACGAATTGGTCGAATGATTCGATTTGACCCTGTAATTTAATCCCATTAACGAGATAAATCGAAACAGGAATACGTTCACGGCGTAACGCATTCAAATAAGGATCTTGTAATGATTGTCCTTTTGCCATTTTGCTATCCTTTGTTGTTATATGTTAATTAATGATAGAAACGAGTTGTCTCCGTCACCAAATATAGCAATAAACATTTTTCTTGTCTATGGGTTTATCTCTTTGCTTTCACGCAGTTTTTTCAGAATTGTTTTCATTTTTTCATCTAGTTGTGCATTGAAACGTAATGTTTCGCCCGTTTTAGGGTGTTCAAAGCGAATAGAAAATGCATGTAAAAACAAACGATTGAGTCCGAGATCTTGCATATATTTATCAAATTCTTTATCACCGTATTTATCATCCAGCGCGATTGGGTGACCTGCATATTGAGTATGAACTCGGATCTGATGGGTTCTTCCCGTTACAGGCGACGCTTTTACTAAGGTCGCATTTTGATAGCGTTCTTCAATGGCAAATCGCGTTTCAGAAGGTTTGCCTTGTTCACTGACTTTAACGATGCGTTCACCACTGGCCAGTTCATTTTTTAATAAAGGCGCTTGCACAACTTTCACATGAGATTGCCATTGTCCACGTACGAGTGCGAGATAATCTTTTTGTACGGTTTTAACACGAAGTTGTTCATGTAAGTTGCGTAAGGCAGAGCGTTTTTTTGCCACTAATAAGATACCCGATGTATCTCTGTCTAAGCGATGAACCAATTCTAAAAAACGGGCTTCAGGACGTAATGCGCGTAAGGCTTCAATCACACCAAAATTCAGACCACTCCCGCCATGAACCGCAATGCCAGAAGGTTTGTTCAATACTAATAAACAATCATCTTCAAAAAGAATATGGCTTTCAAGGGAGGCGACTTTATTTAAGTTTTTAGAAATTGGTGCAGTATTTTTTTCAGAAACACGAACTGGTGGTACACGCACCACATCACCATTTTGTAATTTATATTCAGGTTTGGTTCGCCCTTTGTTCACACGTACTTCACCTTTACGCAGAATGCGATAAATCAAGCTTTTTGGCACACCTTTTAATTTTGCCAATAAATAATTATCAATGCGTTGTCCTGCTTCATCCTCAGAAATCGTGAGCATTTTGACGGATTGATTGATGATTTTTTCTTGTTTTTCAGTCATTGAATCTGTCCTTTAAAAATTGGGCTGAATCATATCACAATATCCCTGGTGATAATAGCAAGAATGCCTTGCTAATTTAGCCCTGAATGTGGATAATAGAGCGTCTTTCTGCGCCTAAAATTTGGCATTTAGAAAGCGATTTTGTATGTTGGTCAAAACTCAATGCGGCGAATGGCATAAGACATTGATAATCAACATATTTTTCATGAAGGTTAACGCTTCCTTGCAATGCGTAATTAACACACCGCATTGTTTTACGAAAATTGTCTTAGATAACAATTGAGTATGCTATCAATGCACCCAGCAACACACAGTCGTGAGATTGACTGTTCGCGAGAAACACGAGGTCGATGGCTAAGGTCAGTAAATCTGTAAAGTGCGGTTAATTTTCAAGGTATTTTAGATAATTCAAAACGAGAAATTGACAATGAAAAGAATGTTAATCAATGCGACTCAAAAAGAAGAGTTGCGCGTTGCGTTGGTCGATGGCCAGCGTTTATTCGACTTGGATATTGAAAGTCCGGGTCATGAACAGAAAAAAGCCAATATTTACAAAGGGAAAATCACTCGCGTAGAGCCGAGTTTAGAAGCAGCCTTTGTGGATTATGGTGCGGAGCGCCATGGCTTCCTTCCTTTAAAAGAAATTGCCCGCGAGTATTTCCCTGCTGATTATGTGTTCCAAGGTCGTCCAAATATCCGTGATATTTTGACCGAAGGTCAAGAAGTGATCGTTCAGGTGAACAAGGAAGAACGCGGCAATAAAGGCGCGGCCTTAACCACTTTTGTTTCCCTTGCCGGTAGTTATTTGGTGATTATGCCAAACAATCCGCGTGCAGGTGGTATTTCTCGCCGTATTGAAGGCGATGAACGTATCGAATTAAAAGAAGCATTGAGTTCTTTAGATGTACCGGAAGGCGTTGGTCTTATCGTACGTACAGCGGGTGTGGGTAAATCACCAGAAGAATTACAATGGGACTTAAAAGTACTTTTACATCATTGGGAAGCAATTAAACAAGCTTCACAAAGCCGTCCAGCACCATTTTTAATTCATCAAGAAAGTGATGTGATCGTTCGTGCGATCCGTGATTACTTGCGTCGTGATATCGGTGAGATCTTAATTGATAGCCCGAAAGTATTTGAAAAAGCGAAAGCACACATCAAACTTGTCCGTCCTGATTTCATCAATCGTGTGAAACTGTATCAAGGCGAAGTGCCGCTATTTAGCCACTATCAAATTGAATCTCAAATCGAATCCGCCTTCCAACGTGAAGTACGTTTACCTTCTGGTGGTTCGATTGTGATCGATGTGACAGAAGCGTTAACAGCTATCGATATCAACTCAGCGCGTTCAACTCGTGGTGGTGATATTGAAGAAACGGCATTAAATACGAACCTTGAAGCGGCAGATGAGATTGCTCGTCAATTACGTTTACGTGACTTAGGTGGGTTAGTGGTTATCGATTTTATCGATATGACACCAGTTCGTCACCAACGTGAGGTAGAAAACCGTATCCGTGATGCCGTGCGTCAAGACCGTGCGCGTATTCAAATCAGCCGTATTTCTCGCTTCGGCTTGTTGGAAATGTCACGTCAGCGTTTAAGCCCATCATTAGGTGAGTCTTCTCACCATGTTTGCCCACGCTGTCAAGGTACGGGTAAAGTACGTGATAACGAAAGCTTATCACTTTCAATCTTACGTTTAATCGAAGAAGAAGCGTTAAAAGAAAATACCAAACAAGTACACACTATCGTGCCGGTACAAATTGCGTCTTACTTACTTAACGAAAAACGTAAAGCAGTAAGCAGCATCGAAAAACGCCATGATGTAGAGATTATCGTGGTGCCAAATGAAGCGATGGAAACCCCGCACTTCAGCGTGTTCCGCGTACGTGAAGGTGAAGAGCTGAACGAATTAAGCTACAACTTAGCAAAATTCCATGAAGCACAAGACGATGCATTCGTACCAGAAGAGTCTCTAGTTTCTCGCAATATCGAAACGGCAGCAGTGACATCTGAGCAAGTGATGGAAAGTGCGGCAGTATCTTTATCGATTCCAACGGCTGCACCAGCACCGGTTGAGCGTAAATCGGAAGAACCATCATTGTTTGCGAAAATTGTTGCCGCAATTAAAGGTTTATTTGCTTCTGAACCAAAAGAAGAAGAGAAAAATCAAAATAACCGCAACAATCGTAACAACAACCGTAATAATCGCCGCAATCAAGATCGTCGTAATAATCGCCGTTCTCGCAATAATGAAAACAACGATAATGCGAAAAATACAGATGAAGAAAATGTGCGTCCAACTCGCGAGCGTGTAAATAATCGTCGCAATCGTCGTAACGCGAATGAAGAAGTGACATCTGAAAGTGCGGTTAATTTTGCTAATGTTTCTGATGATAATCGTCAAGAAGAAAAAGCAGAGAAACCGGTAGCAGAGCGTCGTCAACGTCGTGATTTACGTAAACGTGTTCGTATTGATGACAATTCAACTGATGTAAACGAGAATGTTATTGAAGCGGTTGAAGTACCCGTTGTTGAGACTGTTCAAAATGAAGTAGTTGAAAACAATGTTGCTGATAATGCTGAAGATAAACCACGTCAAGAACGTCAGCGTCGTACTCCACGTCATTTACGTACATCGAATAATCAACGCCGTCGTCGTAATGAAGTGAAGTCACCAATGCCATTATTTGCGGCAGTTGCTTCGCCTGAATTAGCAAGCGGTAAAGTATGCATCGATTATTCTGCTGTGAATGCACCGAAAGAAAATAATTTCTTATCGGTGGATGAATTGCTTGAGCAAGAAAAAACGAAAAAAGGTGTGATTACGCCAGCAACAGGTATTGTCGTGGAAGAGAAATCAGTTGAAGCACAACCAGCGTTAGATTTCATTACTCAACCGGCAAATGAAGCTGTTCAACAGAAAGTGCAAGAATCATTAGAACGCTTGCATCATAAATCAGAACCTGTTGCTAAAGTTGCAACGACAGAAGTTGAACCACAAGAGAAAACAGAGTTTGTTCGCTCTTATGTGTTCACTGGTCGTGCAGGTACCATTTCAGCGGTACAACACACTAAAGCAGCGATGACATTAGCTAAAGCACCAGATGAAGAGTCTAAACCATTCCCAATTGTAGAATGGACGGAGTCTCGCTATTACTTTAACGGTAAAGGCGCCGCAGGCCATCATAGTGCAATTAGTCATATTTATTCTGAAGCGACACAAGCGAAATCAGAGTAATATCTTAATCATAAAGACGGAGCCAGTAGGTTCCGTTTTTTATTTTGTGTATTTTTAAAACATAGTGATTTAAAAGTAGTCAGTCAGATAATTTTTTTATTTTCTTGCTTGACGGGATGGGGGAAAAAACGTATTATTCACCTCGCTTAAATCACGGAGGAATGGTCGAGTGGTTGAAGGCACCGGTCTTGAAAACCGGCGAGGGTTTACGCCCTCCGTGAGTTCGAATCTCACTTCCTCCGCCATCAAATTCAAAAAATCCCTAAGTCGAAAGATTTAGGGATTTTTGCTTTTCAGTCTATTAAAAAATATCTTATTTTTTGACCGCACTTTCTTGGGCTTCTTTAAAGGCAAGGTATTCTTCTAAGGTCTCAATCGCCTCTAAACATTTTTGACGGCGCGTTAAATAAATTGCCGCAGTTTGCTTATGCATATCTCGTTGAATATCTGTTTGTGCCGTATCCGCTTGTGCTTTAGCTTCTTCGTATTTTTCCGTGAGTTGCTGCAAGGCTTCATAATACTTTTCTAGACGCTCTCTAGGAGGGAGACGATGAATGCTATGTTGTGATTTACTACTTGCAACTTGTGGCTCTGCTATTTTCGGCTGAATGGGCTTTTTATGCTTGCGATTCATGGCTTCGGTCAAGGCGGTACATTGCCCTAAAAGATGTTCTGCCATAAATACAATTTGTTCTTCATTTTGATGAGTAATTTTACATAGCTTAGTTAAGCTTTGTTGGATTTCTTTGAGATAAAAACCGACGGTTTCAAAATCTTCGGTAAATAAAGTGCGGTTAAATTTCGCGTTGATTTTTTTATCAGAGTCAGTTTGATAGGCTTGAGTCAGTTGCTGTACTTTTTGCTCGAGCGCATTGAGTAATGATTGAATAGACATAAAAAAATCCCCGCATAATGTATGCAGGGATTATAACGATTAAAGGGTCATGGCTGCAATCCAACCGAACGCTAATAGTGGGATATTGTAGTGAATAAAGGTTGGCACAACAGAATCCCAAATGTGGTCGTGTTTACCATCTATATTTAAACCGGATGTCGGCCCAAGTGTTGAGTCAGAAGCCGGTGAACCCGCATCCCCTAATGCTGCTGCTACACCTACGATAGCTACTGTCGCAAGTGGTGAGAAACCAAAAGAGAGACAGAGTGGTACATAAATTGAGGTAATAATTGGTACAGTTGAGAAAGAAGAACCAATACCCATGGTAATCAATAACCCAACGAGTAACATTAAGAATGCGGCAACGCCTTTACTTTGAATCGCACCGGTTGAAAGTGCATCAACTAATTCTTTCACGCCACTTGTGGTATTAATCACATTCGCGAAACCAGAGGCAGCAATCATAACGAAGCCAATCATTGCCATTAAGCGTAAACCTTGTTGGAAAATGTCGTTACTTTCTTTGAGTTTGAAGATACCGAATGCCCCGAAAATGATTAAACCGACTAAACCACCAATAATTGTAGAGCTTGTGAAAAGCTGGGTGGCAAAAGTGGCGACAATGGCGACCGCACTTGCGGTAATTTGAATAGGTTTAATATTCGCAATGTGTTGTTCAATTTCAGCTGTAGTGGGTTCTGCCGTTGTCACAACATACTCGCGCGGTTTGCGATAGGTAACAAATACGGCAGTGAGTAAACCAAGAATCATACCAATAACAGGGATAAGCATAGCAAAAGAAACTTCACCAACACTGGTTTGTAAACCGAGTGGAGCACCAGCCAGATTGATATTTTTTACTAAAACGCTTTCGATAAAGATTTTCCCGAAGCCAACCGGCAAGATCATATAGGTTGCGGTTAAACCAAAGGTAATAATACAAGCCACTGCACGACGATCGATTTTTAAACGGTTAAAAATAGAAAGTAAAGGCGGTACCACAATCGGAATAAACGCAATGTGTACTGGGAGCAAGTTTTGGGATGAAATTGAGAATAAAAGCAAAATACCAAGTAGCATATATTTAAACCAAGCTAAATTTTTGCCGGTTGGTGTTTTGTTCATTCGAGTAATAATTTTATAAGCAAGCAAATCAGTGATGCCAGATTTTGAAATCGCAATGGCAAATGCACCGAGCATCGCATAGTTCATGGCAACTTCAGCACCACCACCTAAACCACCTGTAAAGGCTTCAATGGTTTTGCTTAAACCTAAGTCTCCGCATAAACCAGCTGTAAGGGCCGAAATCACAAGTGCGATAACCACGTTCACGCGCAGTAGGCTTAACGCCAGTAGCACGACAATTGAAATAACAACGGGATTAGATAGCATATTGTTGTTCCTTATTGATTAATTAAAATAAAAAGGTCGCATAAAAGAAAATTGATTTAAGGTTAAATGTCGCATAGTAATAAACTCCTGTAAATTGATAATAAAACAAAACCCCTCGAAAGTTGCCTTCCGAGGGGTAAGATTTTTTTGATCTTTATCTTGTCAGCTCGGAAGAAATCTTCCAAGCACGCCAACAGCCTGAAAGATTATTCAGTTGAATGGCGATGATGGTGACGAAGGATAAAGTTCATTGGAAACTCTCTTATTTAGATAACTAAATTGAATTACTTTACAAAATACGGTAAACCGGAAATGATTGCAAGTTTTTTTCTAAAAAATTTTAAAAATTAAAGTGCGGTCTGATTTTCATCTGTTTTTTCCGCTTCATCTGTTTGAGCAATATGCGGGAATCCACCGAGATCTTTTAAATGATTCACCATATAGCAAAATAATTCTGCGGTACGTTCAGTATCATATAGCGCAGAGTGTGCTTGTTTGCCATCAAAAGGAATTTTTGCCGCTTGGCACGCTTTGACGAGTACTGTTTGCCCAAACATAAAACCGGCAAGCGTTGCCGTATCAAACATCCCAAAAGGGTGGAATGGATTGCGTTTTACACCTGTGCGTTCAGCCGCCGCCATCACAAAGCTTTGGTCAAAAGCCGCATTATGTGCCACGATGATAGAACGCTGACATTCTGCGTCTTTTTGTCCACGACGCACCATTTGGAACAATCCCGTGATCGCATCTAATTCAGATACGGCACCACGCAATGGATTATGAATATCAATCCCATTAAATTTGAGCGATTCAGGATTAATATTCGCCCCCTCAAATGGTTCAATATGAAAATGGCATTTTTGATCAGGTTGTAAATTGCCATCCTCATCCATTTTTAAGGTGATAGCTGCAAGTTCTAAAAGTGCATCTTTTTTTGCATCAAACCCTGCTGTTTCCACATCAATGATGACAGGGAAGTAGCCGCGGAAGCGATTTTTTAATTGGTAGTGATAAGGAATTTTAGGTGTATCTGACACAATGTATTCCTTAATTCCCTAAAGCTGATTTTGCACTTTTGTTTTCGATAAATTCGATCTTATAACCATCTGGATCTTCAACAAATGCAATCACAGTTGTGCCACCTTTAACAGGACCAGCTTCGCGAGTCACTTTACCACCACTTGCACGTACTGCTTCACAAGTCGCGTAAATATCATCTACGCCAATAGCAATATGGCCATAAGCATTACCAAGATCATATTCAGTCACGCCCCAGTTGTATGTTAATTCAATTTCAGTTGCGCTCTCGCCATCCTCATAACCTAAAAAGGCAAGTGAATATTTATACTCAGGGTTTTCACTTGTGCGTAATAAACGCATACCTAAAACATCTTGATAAAATTTAATAGAGCGGTCTAAATCACCTACTCGAAGCATTGTGTGTAAAATTTGCATCTTGTTTTCCTCTTTTCTATTTGGGTGTTGGGGGATTATAGCATAGAAATTTTTAAATAGACTTAGAACGTAATTTATCCCAGAAATTGGAGCGGTTTAAATGATGTAAATAAACTCGTCATTTGGAGTGGTCAGAGCTCAGTTTCATTTAGGCTTTGGTAATCTGTTTTTCGTTGCGGTAGCCTAGCTATTGCAACGATATGACAAGTTGTAAATTATTATAGGAGAACTAAGATGTTTTCATTTTTAAAAGCATCTCCTCCAGCACCAAGAATTGAAAGTTCTAGAACAGATGCTGAGTATAAAAAATTACGTTGGCAGGTGTTTGCTGGAGTATTTATCGGGTATGCGGCTTATTATCTTATCCGCAAAAACTTTTCTTTAGCCATTCCTTATCTTATTGATGAATATGGCTTTACTAAAGCTGATTTAGGTACAGTAGGGGTAGCCTTGTCACTGGCTTACGGTTTTAGTAAGTTCATTATGGGAAACATCTCTGATCGTAGTAATCCTAAATATTTTATTACCATTGGTTTATTAGGTTCTGCATTAGTCAGCTTAATTTTTGGTTTAGTACCAGGTGTGCTTTCTTCTATTCCATTGATGATTGTGTTAGCCGCATTAAATGGCTGGTTCCAAGGAATGGGATACCCACCAGGTGCAAAAACAATGACCAACTGGTTCTCAGTTTCTGAACGTGGTGTGTGGTGGAGCTGGTGGAACGTATCACATAACTTAGGTGGTGGTTTAATCGGCCCATTAGCGCTCCTCGGTTTATCGATTTTCGGCGTATGGCAATCTTTATTCTATTTACCCGCCTTAATCGCCATTGTATTAGCATTCATTATGTTCTATTTAATGCGCGATACACCTGAGTCTCAAGGATTACCGCCGGTAGATGAATGGAAAGGTGAAAAAATCGTAGAGAAAGTTGAATCAGCTCACACGCTTTCTTCTAAAGATATTTTTATGAAATACATCATTAATAATAAGTTTTTATGGGCAATTGCACTTGCGAACGTATTTGTGTATTTCATTCGTTACGGCATTATTGACTGGGCACCAACGTATCTAAAAGAAGTGAAACATTTCTCAGTAGATAAACAAAGTTGGGCGTATTTCCTTTACGAATATGCTGGTATCTTTGGTATGCTTGCCAGTGGTTATTTAAGTGATAAAGTCTTTAAAGGCCATCGTGCACCACCGATGTTATTATTCCTAACCGGTGTATTAATCGCGATTATCGTTTATTGGAAAAACCCGGAAGGAAATCCACTCGTAGATAATATTTGTCTTGTTGCTATTGGTTTCTTAATTTACGGTCCTGTAATGATGATCGGGCTTCAAGCAGCAGACCTTGTGCCACGTGTTGCAACAGGTACAGCGACAGGTTTAACGGGGTTATTCGGTTACTTATTAGGTTCTGCGAGCGCAGGCTATGTGATGGGTAAACTGGTAGACTTATTTGGCTGGGACGGCGGTTTTTATGCCTTGATCGTTTCTTGCTTCTTAGGATTTGGTTTTATTGCCTTTACCTTACTTCATAAGCCAAATGCGGCGTAATTAAGGTTAATTACATATAAAAAGTGCGGTCAAAAAACATGATGTTTTTGACCGCACTTTATTTTTTCTCCGTTTATTTCACTGCAATCATTGACCCAAAATTAAAGCATTGGAACCATAATTCGATGTGTGAAAATCCGATGTTTTTTAACCGCTCTTTGTGGATGTTAATCGAGTCAGTACGCATGACATTTTCAAGTGCGGTGCGTTTTTGGCTCACTTCAAGCTCACTGTAACCGTTAGCACGTTTGAATTGGTGGTGGAGATCAATAAGCAACTCATTCACTTTTTCATCTTCAAAACGGAATTTTTCAGAGAGCACCAATACACCATTTGGGTTTAAACCTTGGTAGATTTTGGTGAGCAAGGCTACACGATCTTCTGGTGGTAAAAATTGCAACGTGAAGTTGAGTACAACCATTGAGGCGTTCTTAATTTCAATTTGACGAATATCATCGCAAAGAATTTCTACGGGTACATCACTATGATAAGCCGCAACGTGCTGACGGCAGCGTTCCACCATCGGCAAAGAATTATCGACACCGATAATTTTCACATTCGGTTGTTTAATATTACGGCGCATAGAAAGGGCAGCCGCACCGCGTGAACAGCCTAAGTCATAGACTTGGCTGTCAGCAGTCACAAAACGCTCAGCCAACATACCAATCGCCGTGATAATGTTGGAGTAGCCAGGAATCGAGCGTTGAATCATATCGGGGAAAACTTCCGCCACGCTTTCATCAAAAGTAAAATCGCCCAGTTTTTCGATCGGGGCGGCAAAAATTGTATCTTTCATCATGATTGAATTCTGTTGTTGTATTGAGAGGGCATTTATTTAGATAAAATGCAAAAAACTGCGGTCATTTTAGTGAAAGTTTTTAAAGGATCAAATAAATTTCGCTTTTCAATTTAAAAGGCATGTCTTTTTCCGTATAATCAACGCGTTAATTATCCATTTTTAGAAAAATGAAAGGAATATAGAAATGATGCGTACACATTATTGCGGTGCATTAAACCGCAACCATATTGGACAAGAAGTAACATTAAGCGGTTGGGTTCACCGTCGTCGCGATTTAGGTGGTTTAATTTTTATTGATATTCGTGATCGTGATGGTGTCGTACAAGTTTGTTTTGACCCGAAATATCAAGAAGCGTTAACTGCAGCTTCAGGCTTACGTAATGAATTTTGTATTCAAATTAAAGGTGAAGTAATCGCGCGTCCGGACAATCAAATTAATAAAAATATGGCGACAGGCGAAGTAGAAGTATTGGCGAAAGAATTACGCATCTACAATGCCTCTGACGTTTTACCATTAGACTTCAACCAAAACAACACAGAAGAACAACGTTTAAAATATCGCTATTTAGATTTACGTCGTCCAGAAATGGCACAACGTTTGAAAACCCGTGCAAAAATCACCAGCTTTGTGCGTCGCTTTATGGATGATAATGGTTTCCTTGATATTGAAACCCCAATGCTTACCAAAGCAACGCCAGAAGGTGCGCGTGACTATTTAGTGCCAAGTCGTGTACATAAAGGCAAATTCTATGCATTGCCACAATCACCACAGCTTTTCAAACAGCTTCTCATGATGTCTGGTTTTGATCGTTATTATCAAATTGTGAAATGTTTCCGAGATGAAGACTTACGTGCAGATCGTCAGCCTGAATTTACTCAAATCGATGTGGAAACTTCTTTCTTAACTGCGCCAGAAGTACGTGAGATCATGGAACGCATGGTACACGGTTTATGGCAAAACATCATTGGTGTGGATTTAGGTAAATTCCCACAAATGACCTGGCAAGAAGCAATGACTCGTTTTGGTTCAGATAAACCAGATTTGCGTAACCCGCTTGAATTAGTCGATGTGGCAGATATCGTTAAAGATGTTGAATTTAAAGTATTTAATGAGCCTGCAAACAATCCAAACGGCCGTGTGGCAGTCATTCGTGTACCAAATGGTACTGAAATCACTCGTAAACAAATTGATGAATATACACAATTTGTTGGTATTTACGGTGCAAAAGGTTTGGCTTGGGCGAAAGTAAATGACGTTAATGCTGGCCTTGAAGGCGTACAAAGCCCGATTGCGAAATTCTTAAATGAAGATGTGTGGAAAGCGTTAGCTGAACGTGTAAAAGCTCAAACTGGCGATATCTTATTCTTCGGTGCAGACAAATGGCAAACCACCACTGATGCAATGGGCGCGTTACGTTTGAAATTAGGTCGTGATCTTGGCTTAACTCGTTTAGACGAATGGCAACCGCTTTGGGTGATTGATTTCCCAATGTTTGAACGTGATGAAGAGGGTAATCTTGCTGCAATGCACCACCCATTCACTTCACCAAAAGATTTCAGCCCAGAGCAATTAGAAGCCGATCCAACAAGTGCGGTAGCAAATGCTTACGATATGGTGATCAACGGCTATGAAGTAGGTGGTGGTTCTGTGCGTATTTTCGATCCAAAAATGCAACAAACGGTATTCCGCATTCTTGGTATCAACGAACAAGAACAACGCGAAAAATTCGGTTTCTTGTTAGATGCATTAAAATTCGGTACACCGCCACATGCTGGTTTAGCATTTGGTTTAGACCGTTTAACCATGCTTTTAACAGGCACTGAAAATATCCGTGATGTGATTGCATTCCCGAAAACAACAGCCGCAGCTTGTTTAATGACTGAAGCGCCAAGTTTTGCGAATCCACAGGCGTTAGGTGAGTTAAGTATTCAGGTTGTGAAAGCTGAATAAGTTTAAAATTTATAATATAGGGTGCGGTCAATTTTGACCGCACTTTCTTTTTATTGAAAAAATTTTATTCACTTAAAGATATCAGTTTTTCGGTATGAATACTTGTGAAATTTATTTGTTTTGAAGTTATATTCTGAAAAAATAAAATAATCAGATTTTTATTTTTCACTACTGCTTTTAAGTGGATTTTATTTACTTTACTCAAGGATAAAATTCTATTATAAATAAGACCTTTTTCGGTTTATGGTCAATTTATAAGAGAAAATTTTATGAGTGAAGTTTTAACTCCAGTAGAAAAATCAACATGGGCGAGTAAATTCTCAGCCTTAGGCCCTGGAATCGTGATGGCATCAGCAGCTGTTGGTGGTTCACATATTATTGCATCCACCCAAGCGGGTGCGATCTATGGTTGGGAATTAGTGAGCATTGTTATTCTTGCTAATTTATTCAAATATCCTTTCTTCCGTTTCGGTGTTCAATATACCCTAGATACCGGTAATACGTTGTTAGAAGGTTACCGTCAAAAAGGGAAGTTCTACCTTTGGTTATTCCTTGCTTTAAACGTTTTTGCCACAGTAATTAATACTGCTGCAGTGGGATTATTAACGGCAGCAATTTTAACCTTTATTACACCAATTCCACTTCCAATGCCAGTATTAAGCTCATTAGTGATTCTTGTGACAACCGGCATTTTATTGTTGGGTAAATACCGTTTATTAGATAGTTTATCGAAAATCATCATGATTGCTTTAACGGTAACAACCGTGAGCGCTGTCGTGATTGCTTTTATGCGTAATGGTATCAATGGCGTAGCCGCACCTGATTTTGTAGCGCCTTCTCCATGGGAATTAAGTAAATTAGCGTTTTTAGTGGCCTTAATGGGCTGGATGCCTGCACCGATTGAAATTTCTGCTGTTAACTCTATGTGGGTGGTAGCAAAACGTCGTTTAACGAAAGTATCTTATGAAGATGGTTTATTTGACTTCAACGTGGGTTATATCGGTACAGCAATTTTAGCTGTCGTATTTTTAGCGCTTGGTGCATTGGTACAATATGGTTCTCCTGAAACCGTAGAGATGGTTGGCGGAAAATATATCGCACAACTTATCAATATGTATGCAAGTACTATCGGTGAATGGTCTCGCTTATTAATTGCAGTCATTGCGTTCATGTGTATGTTTGGTACAACAATTACAGTCATTGATGGTTACTCTCGTACCAACGTTGAATCTTTGCGTATCTTATTCGGTAAACAAGAAAGCTCTGTGAGAATTCTTAATATCGGTATGATTTTTGCGGCGTTATCTGGTTTAGCGATTATTTTCTACTTTAATAATGCAGTAGGCCCAATGCTGAAATTCGCGATGATTGCTTCATTTGTTTCTGCACCAATCTTTGCTTGGTTGAATTTATCTCTGACTAAGCACGCGAAACACAGTGTAAAAGGCGGATTATTGTGGTTATCCCTTATCGGTTTATTCTACTTAACAGCCTTTGCAGGCTTGTTTATCGCCCAACAAGCTGGCTGGTTAAACTAAAATAATTGAGATAATTACCGCACTTTAGTTTTAAAGTGCGGTAATTTTTTTGAAAGTTTTTAGTAGAAAAGGTATGATGCTACCCATTCTCAATTATGTAGATGACGAGCTTGAAATATAAAAATAATCAATCGGTTCTCGTGGTAATTTATGCGGAAAGTACGCATCGCATTCTGATGCTTCAGCGCCAAGATGATCCCAGCTTTTGGCAATCCGTTACGGGGACATTGGAAACCAATGAAACACCAAGAGAAACAGCAATTCGAGAAGTTTGGGAAGAAGTAGGATTAAAAATAGAAGAAAATTCGACCGCACTTTTTGATTGTAAAGAGAGTATAGAATTTGAAATTTTCCCACATTTCCGCTATAAATACGCACCGAATGTGACTCACTGTCATGAAAATTGGTTTTTATTGGCAGTTGAGCAGGAATTTAAACCGATATTAAGTGAGCATTTGGCGTATCAATGGGTTTTACCAGAAGATGCGATCCAAATGACGAAATCACCGAATAATGCCGAGGCCATCAAAAAATATTTGATGAACGGCTTTCCTCTATAGAAGAGGATTTCATTTAAAAACGTTTTTAAGATAAGAAGGAAAACAACATGGCAGGCCATAGTAAGTGGGCAAATATTAAACACCGTAAAGCAGCACAAGATGCGCAACGCGGTAAAATTTTTACAAAATTAATTCGTGAATTAGTCACTGCAGCAAAAATTGGTGGCGGTGATGTCAGTGCAAACCCGCGTTTACGTGCGGCAGTAGATAAAGCCTTATCGAGTAACATGACTCGTGATACCATTAACCGCGCGATTGAACGCGGTGTGGGTGGTGGCGATGACACCAATATGGAAACAAGAATTTACGAAGGTTATGGTCCAGGTGGAACTGCTGTGATGGTTGAGTGTCTAAGTGACAACGCAAACCGAACCATCTCACAGGTTCGCCCAAGTTTCACTAAATGTGGTGGTAACTTAGGGACTGAAGGTTCTGTAGGCTACTTATTCAGCAAAAAAGGCTTGATTTTAATTAGCCAAGGTGAAGAAGATGCGTTAATGGAGGCGGCAATTGAAGCCGGTGCAGATGATGTTCAACCACAAGATGATGGTTCATTCGAAATCTATACTGCGTGGGAAGATTTAGGTTCTGTGCGCGATGCAATCGAAGCAGCAGGATTTAAAATTGATAATGCAGAAGTGACAATGATTCCATCAACAACGGTTGATCTTGATCTTGAAACTGCGCCTAAATTGTTGCGTTTAATTGACATGTTAGAAGACTGTGACGATGTACAAAACGTATATCATAACGGTGAAATTAGTGATGAAGTTGCAGCTCAGCTGTAATTTTAAGGAGATTTATAATGAAATTTGCTAAAGTATTACCAGCAATGGCCGCTCTTGTTGTTTTATCTGCGTGTGCAAGCGATGCACCAAAAATGGAAAACAAAGCGGAACAAATGGCCACCCCTACTGTAACGGATAAAACAGTAGTTTATACCTGTAACAAGAAAACTGTAACTGCAGTTTATCAATTCGAAAACCAAGAGCCAACAGCAGCAATGGTGATGGTGGGTAACAAAGTTATCGCGAAAGATTTTGCTCGTGATGCAGCTCAAAAAGACTTCACTTCATTTACTTCAGGCAAATATGTTTGGAACGTAGATAGTGGTTTAACTTTAGATAAATTTGATTCTGTTGCGCCAGTAAATCTTTTAATCAAAGGCAAAAAAGCAGATAAAATTGTTGTGAAAAACTGTGATGTAGATGCAAAAGCAACTGCAAAAGCAAACCAATAATTAACGCTAAAAACGGCCGGCATTGACCGGCCGTTTATTTTTGAGAATTTATGAGTATTATTTTAGGCATTGACCCAGGTTCTCGTGTAACAGGCTATGGAGTGATTAGACAAAATGGTCGGCATTTAGAATATCTTGGTAGTGGAGCAATCCGCACGCAGGTAGAGGATTTACCTACACGCTTAAAACGAATTTATGCTGGCGTGACAGAAATCATCACGCAATTTCAGCCCGATATGTTTGCTATTGAACAAGTGTTTATGGCTAAAAATGCTGACTCAGCTTTAAAACTGGGGCAAGCACGTGGTACGGCGATTGTGGCGGCAGTGAACCATGATTTACCGGTATTTGAATATGCGGCTCGTTTGGTGAAACAGACTGTCGTTGGGATTGGTTCTGCAGATAAAGTCCAGGTTCAAGACATGGTGACACGAATTTTGAAGCTCTCAGATAAACCACAAGCTGATGCGGCAGATGCTTTAGCTATTGCGATTACCCATGCCCATACCATTCAACATTCTTTGCATATTGCTAGCTCGATCAAAACGACAGAAACACACGAAAAAATGACCGCACTTTTAAAAACAAGATACAGCCGAGGTCGATTTAGATTAAAAATTTAACTGGATTAATATCCAGTTTTATTTTATTCTATGCAAAATTTTTTTACATGGAAATCTTATGATTGGTCGTTTAAAAGGCATCTTATTAGAAAAACAACCTCCTGAAATTTTGCTTGATGTACAAGGCGTCGGTTACGAATTATTGTTACCGATGACCAGTTTTTATGACTTACCAGAAATCGGGCAAGAAACCACTTTATTTACCCATCTTGTTGTGCGTGAAGATGCGCATCTTCTTTTTGGATTCGCCCAAAAAACTGACCGTACTTTATTCCGTGAATTAATTAAAACCAATGGTGTTGGTCCTAAATTGGCACTCGCGATTTTATCAGCTATGTCAGTAGAGCAGTTTGCTTATGCTATTGAACGAGAAGAACTGTCAAAATTAGTTAAAATTCCTGGTGTGGGCAAGAAGACGGCTGAACGTTTATTAGTAGAGTTAAAAGGGAAGTTTAAAGATGTTCGCCAAAGTGATTTCTTTGTGGAGAGCAAGCATATTCCGTCAACTTCAGAATTACGCCAAGCTGAAAGCTCTACAGATGAAGCGGTTGCTGCATTGGTTGCGTTAGGTTATAAACCAACCGATGCTGAAAAAATGGTGAAAAAAGTCGCTAAAGCTGACTTGAGCAGTGAGCAATTAATTCGCGAAGCTTTAAAAGCCGCATTATAAAGATTAAACAGATATGATCGAAGCAGATAGAATTATTAGCAGTCAGGCAAAGATGGATGAAGATGTCATCGATCGTGCGATTCGTCCAAAGCTTTTAGCGGACTATGTGGGACAGCCACAAGTGCGAGAACAGATGGATATTTTCATTAAAGCGGCGAAATTGCGTCAAGATGCCCTAGATCATCTCTTGATCTTCGGCCCTCCAGGCTTAGGGAAAACGACGCTAGCTAATATTGTGGCAAATGAAATGGGTGTGAATATTCGCACTACATCAGGGCCTGTTCTTGAAAAAGCTGGCGATTTAGCGGCAATGCTGACAAATCTTGAACCGCATGATGTGTTGTTTATTGATGAAATTCACCGTCTTTCCCCTGCGATTGAAGAAGTGCTTTATCCAGCAATGGAAGATTATCAGCTAGATATTATGATCGGCGAAGGGCCAGCGGCACGTTCAATTAAATTGGATTTACCACCTTTCACATTAATTGGTGCAACAACTCGAGCGGGTTCTTTAACTTCGCCACTACGTGATCGTTTTGGTATTGTTCAGCGTTTAGAATTTTATTCCGTTGAAGATTTAACGTCTATTGTGACAAGAAGTGCCTCTTGCTTAAATCTGGAATTAGAAGATAAAGCCGCTTTTGAAGTGGCTCGTCGTTCACGTGGCACCCCTCGTATTGCAAACCGTTTATTGCGTCGCGTTCGAGATTTTGCTGATGTGCGTAATGATGGCATTATTTCGGCAGACATTGCGAAACAAGCGCTTTCAATGTTAGATGTAGATGATGCGGGCTTTGATTACTTAGATAGAAAATTACTTACCGCAGTGATTGAACGTTTTGATGGTGGACCAGTTGGATTAGATAACTTGGCAGCAGCAATAGGTGAAGAACGAGACACTATCGAGGATGTTTTAGAACCTTACTTGATTCAACAAGGATTTTTACAGCGAACCCCTCGAGGCCGAATTGCGACTTCGTTAACTTATCGACACTTCGGACTTCAGAAGCCGTCAGAATAAGAGATAGAAAAAAGGACATATTGATATCAATCTGTCCTTTCTTTTTGAAACCTGCTTAGTTAGTTCCTTCAGTTCCTTCAGTATAGCTCTTCATACTATTTAATCTTGCTAAACCCACATCACAGCTTTTTTGTTGAGTCGCTAATTCCATTTCAAGAATTTGCTGTTTGCTTTGATTTAGTTTGCTTTTGATTTTACCTACTTGAGTATGAGTACCCGGCTGTTTTTCTGCTTGGGCAATCAAATTTTCTGTTTCTTTAAATAACTGTGTGCATTGTTGTGGAAGAGCAGCTTTGTTTTCTGTAAGAGGTGCTGCAGTGGCAGATAATGCCATAGAACCGAAAAGTGCGGTCAAAATTACGCAAATTTTTTTCATTGTAAATCCCTACAAATCTTTCCAAATATTATTAGGCTAAAAAATAGCAAAATCTTGCAGCCCTGTCTAGTGATTATTTTGTCCATTTTTTTTAAATAAAGTTTCCTTGTGATAGATAAATTTTTCCATTTTGAGCAAAAAATACAGAATTTGATGTGGATCAATTTTGTCATTGTTATGCAAAATAGGGTATTTTGTAACTTATATCAAAAAATGTGATCAAGATAACGGTTTTTTCTGTTTTTTATCCTCATAAATAGTAGTAGAATAGGGCAAATTTTTGAATATTTATACTGTAATTGGTTACTGTATTCTGTTTTGAGAATAGAAAAGGCAATTATTACGTAAATAATTCAATATTTCTTAACAATTTCTGTTGAGTAGTTTGGGGTGGTTATTTGGGGTTATCCTTGGTAATCATAAAGTGAAAATCTTGTAGATTTATACAAGGAGTTGAGATGTTAGACGTTGTTGATCTCTCACGCTTGCAGTTTGCATTAACTGCGTTATATCACTTCATTTTTGTACCATTAACATTAGGTTTATCTTTCGTTCTTGTGATCATGGAAACCATTTATGTTAAAACGGGCAAAGAAGTATATAAAGATATGACAAAATTCTGGGGTAAGTTATTTGGTATTAACTTTGCTCTAGGGGTGACGACCGGTATTATCATGGAGTTCCAATTCGGGACAAACTGGTCTTATTATTCTCACTATGTAGGTGATATTTTCGGTGCGCCATTAGCAATCGAAGCATTACTTGCGTTCTTCTTAGAGTCCACTTTCGTGGGTCTATTCTTCTTCGGTTGGGATCGTTTAACTAAAGGTAAACACTTACTCGCAACTTACTGCGTAGCCTTTGGTTCAAACCTTTCTGCGATGTGGATTTTAGTCGCGAATGGTTGGATGCAACATCCGGTAGCGGCAGAGTTTAACTTTGAAACCATTCGTATGGAAATGACCAGCTTCTTAGATCTTTGGTTAAATCCAGTTGCGCAAGGTAAATTCTTACACACATTAACAGCAGGTTATACAACCGGTGCAATGTTTGTATTAGGTATCAGTGCATTCTATTTATTAAAAGGCCGCGATATTGGTTTTGCTAAACGTTCATTCTCTGTAGCGGCAACTTTTGGTTTTATCGCTGCATCAGCTGTATTAATTATGGGGGATGAATCAGGTTATGAAATTGGTAAAGCACAACCTGTGAAATTGGCTGCAATGGAAGCTGAGTTTGATACCCATCCTGCGCCAGCGCCATTCCATCCAGTTGCGATTCCAAATACCGCTGAAATGAAAAATGATTTTGCGATTGAAATCCCTTACTTAGGTGGTTTAATTGCAACGCGTTCTTTAGACACTGAAATTGTTGGTTTGAAAGATATTCAAGCGAAAAATGAAGGTCGTGTTCGTAACGGTATGGTTGCTTATGATTTATTCACGCAATTAAAAGCAGAGAAAAAATCAGCAGGCCAAGTAAATCCTGAAACTAAAGCAAAATTTGATGAAGTCAAAGGTGATTTAGGTTTCGGTTTATTATTAAAACGTTACACAGATAAAGTTGTTGATGCAACGGATGAACAAATTAAACAAGCAGCACGTGATACTATTCCAAATGTCGGTCCTAACTTCTGGGCATTCCGTGGTATGTTAGCCGCAGGTGGTTTAATTATTTTACTGACCTTTGGTGCATTTGTTCAAAATTTACGTAACAAAGTGACTTCTTCTCGCTTATTACTTAAAGCATTGCTTTGGGGTATTCCATTGCCATTCTTAGCGATTGAATTTGGTTGGTTCTTAGCTGAATTTGGTCGTCAACCATGGGCGATTTATGAAGTATTACCGGTGGGTGTGTCTGCCTCTAACTTGAGTGTAGGTGACTTATGGTTCTCTATCGGTTTAATTTGTGTACTTTACTTCTTCTTCATCATTGCGGAAATGTATTTGATGTTTAAATATGCACGTTTAGGTCCAAGTGCATTGAAAACCGGCAAATACTATTTTGAGCAATCATCTAAATAAGCAGGAGATGGATTATGCTTGATTATGAAATTCTACGTATTATTTGGTGGGTGCTAGTTGTTGTATTGCTTATCGGTTTCTCTGTAACAGATGGATTCGATATGGGCGTGACCGCACTTTTACCCGTAGCAGGTAAGAAAGAAGTAGAAAGACGTATTATGATTAACTCTATTGCTCCACACTGGGATGGTAACCAAGTTTGGTTATTAAGTGCTGGTGGTGCAATCTTCGCGGCATGGCCGATTGTTTATTCTGTAGCGTTTTCAGGCTTCTATATTGCCTTATTCCTCGTGTTAGCTGCGTTATTCTTCCGTCCAATTGGTTTTGAATATCGTGCGAAAATTGATAACCCAACATGGCGTGCTATGTGGGATTGGGGCTTGTTTGCGGGTGGTTTTGTACCTGCATTAGTATTCGGTGTAGCATTTGGTAATTTATTACAAGGTGTACCATTTGAATTAAATGAGCTTTCACAAGCAACTTACACAGGTTCGTTCTTTGCATTATTAAACCCATTCGCATTACTTTGCGGTGTGTTAAGCCTTGCAATGTTAGTGACTCACGGTGCGAACTGGTTACAAATGAAAACCACTGCAGCATTGCGTGATCGCGCAAGAGCAATTACACAAATTGGTGCATTAGTGACATTAATTACTTTTGTACTTGCAGGTGTATGGCTTTCTTTCAAAGACGGTTATGTGGTGACTAGCGTGATTGATCACTTTGCAGCATCAGCGCCAGCTTCAGGTAAACAAGTGGCAGTTGAAGCAGGTGCATGGTTCAAAAACTTCAATGAAAATCCAGCTTTATGGGCATTCCCAGCATTAGTAGTAGTTGGTGCATTATTGAATGTGGTTGCATCTAAAGCAAATCGTTGCGGTTTCGCGTTCTTATTCTCAGTATTAACAATGGCTGGTGTGATTATCACTGCGGCAGTATCAATGTTCCCATTTGTAATGCCTTCAAGTACTCATCCAGAACAAAGCTTGTTAATGTGGGATGCAACATCAAGTCAATTAACATTAAACTTAATGTTCTACTTGGTATTAGTATTCGTTACCATCTCATTGCTTTACACCACTTGGTCATACTACAAAATGTTTGGTCGCTTGGATGAAAGCTTTGTTGAAGACAACAAAAACTCATTATACTAAGGAGAAACAATATGTTATATGTAATTTGGGTAGTGGGTGTGTTGGCTGCAGTTATGGTGAGTGCTAAATTGACCATTGGTAAAGAAAAGTCAGGCAAATTTGACGAGTAATGATGATTAATTCACTCTATCAATTAAGTAATAAGGGTTCCTTGCGAACCCTTTCGTTTATTTTAGCGTTATTTTTAACCGCGGCTTTCTTTTTTAATTTAAATCAATTTTCGACCGCACTTCGTACTGCACATCCAGCTTGGATTCTTGCGATTTTTTGGGGATTGATTAATTTGTGGATCCACGGTATCGGATTCGATATTCGCCGAGCAATATGGCAGCTCGTTTTCTTGCCATTTATTGGTTATTTCACCACAATAATTGCCATTGTTCAGCATTGGTTTTTATAAGAACGATAGACAAATATTATTATTTGGAGCTTGCACATCTAATGAACAGGTTCTAAAATAAGCGGCTTGTTATGGCTGATAATTTGAGCATTATTTTGAATAACCAATGTTTTACCTTTCCGGTTCGTGTTTATTATGAGGACACGGATGCTGGCGGAGTAGTGTATCACGCACGTTACTTACATTTCTTTGAGCGTGCGCGAACTGAATATTTAAGAACGCTTAATTTTTCCCAACAATCATTATTGCAGGAACAACAATTAGCTTTTGTGGTCAAAACCATGTCTATTGACTATTGTATTCCGGCAAAATTGGATGATTATCTTATTGTCGAAACGGAAATAACGGCAGTGAAAGGAGCAACAATTCTCTTTGAACAGCGGTTAGTTCGTGAGGCAGTGGTGTTATCAAAGGCTACTGTTAAGGTAGCCTGTGTTGATCTAGGCAAAATGAAACCTGTCGCAATTCCTGAAGAATTAAAAGCGGCATTTTTAAAGTAAATAACTTTTCGGAGTATGCAATGACTGCAGAATTGAACTTTTTAGATCTTTTTCTAAAAGCGAGTATCGTTGTTCAACTTGTAATTGTGATCTTGATTTCGTTCTCAATTATTTCTTGGGCAATCATCATTCAACGTAGCCGTATTTTGACGAGTGCGTTAAAAGAAGCGAACACTTTTGAAGATCGTTTCTGGTCTGGTGAAGATTTAAATAAACTTTATGATGGTTTATCTAATCGTCGTGAAGTATTAACTGGTAGCGAACAAATTTTCTTTGTTGGTTTTAAAGAATTCTCTCGCTTAAAACAAGTGAACGCAGATGCGCCAGAAGCAATCATTAAAGGTACCACTCGTGCGATGAACCTTGCGATGAATCGTGAAGTAGAAGCGCTTGAAAGTCGTGTACCTTTCTTAGCGACAGTGGCTTCTGTAAGTCCATATATTGGTTTATTTGGTACCGTTTGGGGGATCATGCACGCATTTATGGCATTAAGTGGTGCGAAACAAGCAACATTACAAATGGTTGCTCCAGGTATTGCAGAAGCCTTGATCGCAACAGCAATCGGTTTGTTTGCGGCGATTCCAGCTGTAATGGCGTATAACCGTTTAAGCTTACGTGTAAATGCGATTGAACAAAATTATGGTAACTTCATTGATGAATTCACCACAATTTTACATCGTCAAGCTTTTGGTAAAGCGCCCCATTAAAAATAAATGAAAAATTGACCGCACTTAATAAATAAAACGAAAAGTGCGGTGGATTTTAGCGAAGTTTTAGAGGAAATTATGGCTCGTCGTCAGCGTAAAGACATTAAATCTGAAATTAACATCGTGCCATTTCTCGATGTTCTTTTAGTTTTAGTGTTAATTTTTATGGCAACCGCGCCGATTATCAGTCAGAGCGTTCAAGTGGAACTCCCTGATTCGGTGCAAAGTCAAAATGTATCAAATGAAGATAAAACACCGGTTATTTTAGAAGTAGCAGGTGTTGGGCAGTATTCGATTTCGATTGGTGGTCAACGCCAAGAAGGCCTTAACGAAGAAATGGTAACCCAATTATCAAAACAAGAATTTGATAAAGACAATAACACAATGTTCTTAGTGGGTGGAGCAAAAGATGTACCTTATGAAGAAGTGATTAAAGCACTGAATTTACTACATCTTGCCGGCATTAAGTCTGTGGGTTTAATGACTAACCCAATTTAAGAATAAGTAGGTAAAACCGTGCAGAATAATCGACGAAAAAAACGTGCAAATGAGTTTGTCATCTCTATTGCGATGCACCTTGCATTGTTTGGTTTGTTGATTTGGAGCTCTCTTTATCAAACCGTTGAAATAATGGGTGGTGGAGAAGGTGAAGGTGATGCCATGGGAGCTGTGATGGTCGATACTGGCAGCGCAGCACAGGAGTGGGGACGTATTCAACAACAGAAAAAAGGTCAAACTGATAAACAGAAGAAACCTGAGCCTGTAGTTGAAGAGAAAAAACCAGAGCCTGAACCTGAACCAAATCAGCAAGAAATTGCGAAACAAGAAGAGATTAAGCGTCAGCAGGAAATTCAACGTCAAAAAGAACTTGAAAAACAAAAGCAGCAAGAAATTGAAAAGCAAAAGCAAAAACAGCAGCAAGAGCTTGCTCGTCAAGAGGCGTTAGAAAAACAGAAACAAGCTGAAGAAGCAAAAGCAAAACAAGCTGCAGAGGCAGCGAAGTTGAAAGCTGAAGCTGAGGCAAAACGTTTAGCGGCAGCCGCTAAACAGGCTGAAGAAGAGGCGAAAGCGAAGGCACAAGCTGAAGCTCAAAAAGCGAAAGAAAAAGCAGAAGCAGATGCTAAAGCCAAGGCTGAGGCGAAAGCGAAAGCAGAGGTTGAAGCAAAAGCGAAGGCAAAAGCTGAGGCAGACGCCAAGGCTAAAGCAGAAGCAGATGCTAAGGCGAAAGCGAAAGCTGAGGCCGATGCAAAAGCGAAAGCAGAGGCTGAAGCAAAAGCGAAGGCAGAAGCAAAAGCTAAAGCGGATGCAGAAGCTAAAGCGAAGGCTGATGCAAAAGCGAAAGCTGATGCAGCAAAACGTAAAGCGGATCAAGCAGCTTTAGATGATTTCATGAATGGTGGTGACATCGGTGGTGGTAGCGCATCTAAAGGTGGCAATGCGAATAAAGGCGGTACACAAGGTAGTGGTGCTGGACTAGGGGCCGGAGACGGTGGCAAAGTCGGTGACCAATATGCAGGTGTGATTAAGCGTGAAATTCAACGCCGCTTCTTAAAAGATCCAAGTTTTGCCGGTAAAGTTTGCCGCATTAAAATTCAACTCGGTCGAGATGGTACTATTTTAGCTTACCAACGAGTTTCTGGACCTGATGACATCTGTACTGCGGCAATGAGTGCGGTAGCAAGAACGAAAAAAGTTCCAGCGGCACCATCTGATGCAGTGTATGAGAAATATAAAGCGCCGACTATCGATTTTGATATCAATGCTCGATAATCGGTTTTAGGAAAATAACAACGTTAAAATAAGGTGATTAAATGAAATTGATCAAACGTGTTATGGGGCTATTTGTGGTGATGTTTGCATTTGCAAGCACAGCAATGGCAGAAGATGAAGTTAGAATTGTGATTGATGAAGGGGTTGATGGGGCTCGTCCTATCGCAGTTGTTCCTTTCGCAGGTTCTGCACCTGAAAATATTGGTCAAATTGTTGCGGATGACTTACGTAATAGTGGTAAATTTAATCCAATTCCAGTAAGCCAAATGCCACAACAACCAACAACCGCAGCAGAAGTGAAACCAGAGGCTTGGACTGCTTTAGGTATTGATGCTGTTGTTGTAGGTCAAGTGACTTCAACTGGTAGTGGTTATAACATTTCTTATCAGTTAGTTGATACTGTGGGCGCATCAGGTACGCCAGGTGCAGTGCTTGCACAAAATAGCTATACCGTGACTAATAAATGGTTACGTTACGGTGCGCACACTGTGAGTGATGAAGTATTTGAAAAATTAACTGGTATTCGTGGTGCATTCAGAACTCGTATTGCTTATGTAGTGCAAAAAAATGGTGGTTCGCAACCTTATGAAGTTCGTGTAGCAGATTATGATGGTTACAATCAATTCATCGTAAATCGTAGCTCACAACCAATTATGTCTCCAGCATGGTCTCCAGATGGTAAACGTTTAGCTTACGTATCTTTTGAGAATAAAAAATCTCAACTTGTTGTACAAGATTTAGGTTCAGGTTCTCGTAAAGTGGTTGCTTCTTTCCCTGGCCATAACGGTGCGCCAGCGTTCTCTCCAGACGGCTCTAAACTTGCGTTTGCTTCTTCACAAGATGGTTTATTAAACATCTATGTAATGAGCTCAAATGGAGGTACCCCTACTCAATTAACTCGCGGTGCGGGTAATAATACGGAACCATCATGGTCTCCAGATGGTAGCTCAATTCTCTTTACTTCAGATAGAGGTGGTTCACCACAAGTTTATCGAATGAGTGCAAGCGGTGGTGGTGCATCACCAGTTGGCGGTCGCGGTAGTGCGCAAATCAGTAGTGATGGTAAAACACTTGTGATGATCAACGGTAATAATAACGTGGTAAAACAAGATCTCACCAGCGGTAGCTCTGAAGTATTAAGTACATCTTTCTTAGGTGAAAGCCCAAGTATTTCTCCTAACGGTATCATGATTATTTACAGCTCTACACAAGGGTTAGGAAAGGTGTTACAATTAGTTTCTGCAGATGGTCGCTTTAAAGCGAGTCTTCCAGGAAGTAATGGCCAAGTGAAATTTCCAGCTTGGTCTCCATACTTGACTAAATAAAAAAACTCATTGAGGAGAAATCTAATGAACAAATTTGTTAAATCATTATTAGTTGCTGGTTCAGTAGCTGCATTAGCAGCATGTAGCTCATCAAACAACGATGCAGCAGGCAACGGTGCTAACAACAACGGCCAAACTTTCGGTGGTTACTCTGTTGAAGATCTTCAACAACGTTACAACACCGTTTACTTCGGTTTCGACAAATTCAACATCGAAGGTGAATACGTTCAAATCTTAGATGCTCACGCTGCATACTTAAATGCAACTGCAGCTTCTAAAGTGGTTGTTGAAGGTAACACTGACGAACGTGGTACTCCAGAGTACAACATCGCTTTAGGTCAACGTCGTGCTGATGCAGTTAAAGGTTTCTTAGCTGGTAAAGGTGTTGACGCTGGTAAAGTATCAACTGTTTCTTACGGTGAAGAAAAACCTGCAGTGTTAGGTCACGATGAAGCAGCATACTCTAAAAACCGTCGTGCAGTGTTAGCATACTAATTTTTAGAGAATTTTGATTCTTAGAAAAAGGGAGAGTAGAAATACTCTCCTTTTTTTTATTTGTTCTAAGATATTGGCACAAATTGACGAGTATTCACGCAATTAGCACAATTTCTTCAGATTTTTCTTGCGTCAGAAAATAAAATCGGTAATATACGCACCTGTTACGAAACAATGTGGGTCGTTAGCTCAGTCGGTAGAGCAGCGGAC
>NZ_KV801005.1:168106-205033 GCF_001810345.1 Haemophilus sp. HMSC061E01 | reverse complement strand
TTGGTCGAAGGTTCGAATCCTTCACGACCCACCATCTATTTTACAGGTCATTATTTAACCGGTTGGGTTGTTAGCTCAGTTGGTAGAGCAGCGGACTCTTAATCCGTCGGTCGAGAGTTCGAGTCTCTCACAGCCCACCAGTCAACTTCTTATTCCTCCTGTTTGTTAATAAATTTACAAAAAAGTAAAATATTTTCAAAATTCTTGACTATATTTAGCGGTTATTATGATAGAATATCCACAACTTTAAGTCGGGCATAAAATGTTACAAAATATTCGAATTGTTTTGGTTGAAACATCTCATAGTGGGAATATAGGTTCAGCCTCGCGTGCGATGAAAACAATGGGATTATCCAACCTTTATTTGGTCTCGCCAAAATCGGTGGATGAGCAATCTATTGCATTAGCTGCAGGCGCTGATGATGTTGTGCGTAATGCCAACATTGTTGATACTTTTGAACAAGCAATAGAAAATTGCTCATTAGTAATTGGGACCAGTGCGAGATTACGCCATTTACAGAGTACGTTGATTGAGCCAAGAGAATGTGCGGAGAAAGTCAGTGCACATCAAGGCCAAGTGGCAATCGTGTTCGGTCGTGAGCGTGTTGGGCTCACAAATGAAGAATTACTTAAATGTCATTATCATTTAAATATCCCTGCTAATCCTGAATATTCTTCGCTAAATTTAGCGATGGCAGTACAGTTGGTAAGTTATGAAATGCGAATGGCATTTTTAGTGAAAAATAGAACGGAAACTGCACTTTCAACAATAGAAAATATCTATCCAACAGCACAAGAAATGGAGTATTTTTTCGTGCATACGGAACAGGTATATCAATCACTTGGTTTTATTCAAAATCAAGGGGTTATACAAAAGTTAAGACGACTTTATAACCGTTCTTCTCTAGAAAAAAATGAATTAAATATTTTGCGAGGAATGTTAAGTGCGGTTGAAAAACGCCTTAATCTGCAAAAAGACTAAAATTGACTATCATAGTCAGATATGTAAACTATCCAAACGACGATTAATAGGGATGCTTTATGAAACTTACATCTAAAGGACGATACGCGGTTACCGCAATTTTAGATATCGCATTACACGCAGGGACAGATCCAGTTTGTTTAGCGGATATCTCAGAACGTCAAAATATTTCACTTTCTTATCTTGAGCAATTATTTGCCAAATTGCGTCGTGGTAGATTAGTAAAAAGCGTTCGTGGTCCAGGTGGTGGCTATCGTTTAGCGTTACCATCTGATCAAATTTCTATCGGTATGGTAATCTCTGCCGTAAACGAGAACATTAATGTCACAAGATGCCTTGGAAAGGGGAATTGTAAAGGTGGGGTTGAATGTTTAACTCATTCTTTATGGCAAGATTTAAGTGATCGTATTTCTGATTTTTTAGATGAGATTACATTAGCTGAGCTTGTAGAGAAAAAAGCTGGGAAGCATAAAGCTCACAAAGATTTTGATGATTTGGTTGTCGTTAACCAATAATAGGAAAGTAGATCAAAGTGCGGTCAAAATGATGGCATTTTTGGTAGTTATTTAGGAGTGAAAATGAAATTACCAATTTATTTAGATTATGCAGCAACATGTCCAGTTGATGAACGTGTGGCTAAAAAAATGATGGAATATTTAACCATTGATGGTGTATTCGGTAATCCAGCATCTCGTTCACATAAATTTGGCTGGCAAGCTGAAGAAGCAGTTGATATTGCACGTAATCAAATTGCTGATTTAATTGGTGCAGATTCACGTGAAATTGTGTTTACTTCAGGCGCAACGGAAGCAGATAACCTCGCAATTAAAGGTGCGGCACACTTTTATCAAACAAAAGGTAAACACATTATTACTTGTAAAACTGAGCACAAGGCAGTATTGGATACTTGCCGTCAATTAGAGCGTGAAGGCTTTGAAGTGACCTATTTAGATCCAGAAGAAGATGGTTTAATCGATCTTGAGAAATTCAAAGCTGCATTGCGTCCAGATACGATTCTTGTGTCAATTATGCACGTGAATAATGAGATTGGCGTGATCCAGGATATTAAAGCAATTGGTGAGCTTTGCCGTGCAAATAAAACGATTTTCCACGTAGATGCGACCCAAAGTGTCGGCAAAGTCGAAATTAATCTTGCTGAATTACCGGTTGATTTGATGTCAATGTCTAGCCACAAATTATACGGACCAAAAGGTATCGGGGCACTATATGTTTGCCGTAAACCTCGCGTTCGTTTAGAAGCCATTATCCATGGTGGTGGTCACGAACGTGGCATGCGTTCTGGTACATTACCTGTACACCAAATTGTTGGTATGGGTGAAGCTTATCGTATTGCAAAAGAAGAAATGGCGACAGAGATTCCTCGTATCAGAGCTTTACGCGATCGCTTATATAATGGCTTGAAAGAAATTGAAGAAACCTATGTAAATGGTTCGATGGAGCACCGCGTAGCAAATAACTTGAACATCAGCTTTAACTATGTTGAAGGTGAATCCTTAATGATGGCATTACGTGATGTGGCAGTTTCTTCTGGTTCTGCTTGTACTTCAGCGAGTTTAGAACCATCTTATGTACTACGTGCATTAGGTCGTAATGATGAGTTAGCACATAGCTCAATTCGTTTCACTCTTGGTCGTTGGACAACGGAAGAAGAAATTGATTACACCATTAATTTAACACGTAATGCAGTCGCAAAACTTCGTGAATTATCGCCACTTTGGGATATGTTCAAAGAAGGCATTGATTTAAATACAATTGAGTGGTCGGCCCACTAATTTTCAAGGCGGCTAGACCGTCTGATAGCAACTTATTTAGGAAAGGAACATAATATGGCGTACAGCGAAAAAGTTATCGATCATTATGAAAATCCACGAAACGTAGGTTCGATGGATAAAAAAGATAATTCAGTAGGAACGGGTATGGTTGGCGCACCGGCTTGTGGTGACGTTATGCAATTACAAATCAAAGTAAATGACAGCGGCATTATTGAAGATGCGAAATTTAAAACTTATGGTTGTGGCTCTGCGATTGCATCAAGCTCTTTAATCACCGAATGGGTAAAAGGCAAATCTTTAGATGAAGCAGGTGCAATCAAAAACAGTCAAATTGCGGAAGAACTTGAATTACCACCAGTAAAAGTTCACTGCTCAATTTTAGCAGAGGACGCAATTAAAGCCGCTATTGCTGACTATAAAAATAAACAAGGTAAGTAATCAAAGTGCGGTTGAAAATGACCGCACTTTATCAATTTAAGGATCAGAATATGTCTATAACACTCACTGAAAAAGCGGCACAACGAGTTCGTACATTTCTTGAAAATCGTGGAAAAGGCATCGGTTTACGCTTAGGTGTGAAAACATCAGGTTGTTCGGGTTTAGGCTATGTGCTTGAATTCGTTGATGTGCTCAATGATGACGATCTTGTTTTTGAGCAGCATGGCGTGAAAGTGGTAGTCGATCCAAAAAGCTTGGTTTATTTAGATGGCATTGAGCTAGATTATGTCAAAGAAGGATTGAACGAAGGCTTTAAATATAACAATCCAAATGTGAAAGAATCATGTGGATGTGGTGAAAGTTTCCATGTTTAAGGAATAAAGATGACAAATCCTTTTGCTATTTTTGATTTACCGGTTGCTTTCAATGTTGATCAAGCCCTTTTGTCTGAACGCTATTTAGTGCTTCAAAAGAGCTTGCACCCTGATAATTTTGTTACGGCAGATGCGCAAGAACAACGTATCGCAATGCAAAAGTCGACAGAAGTTAATGATGCATTAAAAACCTTGAAAGACCCGATTTTACGCGCAGAAGCGATTATTGCGTTAAATACAGGGAAAACACAGGATTTAGAGCAAAAAAGTACGCAAGATGTCACATTTTTAATGCAGCAATTAGAATGGCGAGAAGAGCTTGAAAATATTGAGCAAAGCCAGGATGAAAATGCGCTAGAATCCTTTGCAAAATGTGTCAAAAAAGAAACAAAAGAAATGTTGACCGCACTTGAAGCACAGCTTAATGAGCAACAATGGTCACCTGCTGCACAGTTCTGCGATAAATTACGTTTTCTAAAAAAATTGGCGGATGAAATTAGCCAAGTAGAAGAACGTCTATTTGAATTATAATCTTGAGGGCGTTTAATACGCCCTTTTCGCTATTGATAAATGGGCAGCTGCCCTCATACTAATGAAATCCGATTATGCAAACTTTAGAACAACTGACTGATGCCTCAAAATCTGCTTGGGGAACCATTTCCCAATGGATTGAGCATGCTCGTAATCATTGTGATGTGATTAAAAAAGATCAATCTAGTGCAGAACGTGAGCTTTTCACCATGCAAATGCCCACTTCTTCTCCAATGGGCGCGGTCATTTATGAAACTGGCGGCATTTTAATCCATCATGGTTGGTTGCGTATATTGGGGTCAGGTAGTTTTAAATTACCACGTGGATTAATGGACTGGAATTTCAGCAAATCTTTTAATCAATCAGGTGATAAACCAAAATATTTGCTCGTTGCAGATGATGTCATTGGTGGTTATTTTGCCTTAAATGGCGGTTCTTTAGGGGATAATCTTGGCAAGATTTACTATTTTTCGCCGAAAGACTTAACTTGGCATGATTTAAATTTTACCTATACGGATTTCTTAGCTTGGGCATTAAATGGTGACATTGAAGCATTTTACCAAAATCTGTTTTGGCAAAATTGGCAAGAGGATGTAAAACAACTCGATGGTAACCACATGATTGTTTTTACACCAGAGCTTTCGGAAGATAAAACAACTGATATTAATCAGCGTGAGCGACGCGAAGTCAACATTGAAACCCATTACAACGCAAGTTTCACCGAACAAGATAAATTTGCACAAGCTTATTCCGTCGCATAATAAGCCTTTAACGAATTAATTATTAGAGATAAAAAGAGATATGGCATTACTCCAAATAGCAGAGCCAGGACAAACGGCTGCACCACATCAACATCGTCTTGCGGTAGGGATTGATTTAGGTACAACAAACTCTTTAGTTGCCGCAGTGCGTAGCGGTCAAGCCACCATTTTGAATGATGAACAAGACAGAAGCCTTGTGCCTTCAGTCGTCTACTATGGTGAAAATGAAAAACTTGTTGGTACAGAAGCATTTGCAAAAGCTGCAATTGATCCTAAAAATACGATTATTTCTGTGAAACGGCTGATTGGACGTAGCCTTGATGATGTGCAATCTCGTTATACAAACTTGCCCTATGAGTTTGTGGCAAGTGAAAATGGGTTACCATTATTGGTCACGCATCAAGGCAACAAAAGCCCAATTGAAGTCTCTGCGGATATTTTATCTCGTTTAAACCATATTGCAGAACAACGCCTTGCAGGTGAGCTTTCTGGCGTGGTGATTACCGTACCCGCTTATTTTGATGATGCTCAACGCCAAAGTACAAAAGATGCAGCACGCCTTGCCGGGTTAAATGTATTACGTTTATTAAATGAACCCACTGCAGCAGCAGTGGCGTATGGCTTAGATAGTGGAAAAGAAGGCGTCATCGCTGTTTATGACTTAGGTGGCGGTACCTTTGATATCTCAATTTTACGCTTATCTAAAGGCGTATTTGAAGTTTTGGCAACAGGTGGGGATACCGCTTTAGGTGGTGATGATTTTGACCATTTAATTGCAGATTGGATTGTTGAACAAGCGGGTATTCAACCACAAAATGTGAATGAACAACGTGAACTTTTAAGTTTAGCCACACAAACTAAAATTGCTTTAACAAGTGCACAAAGTGCGGTCGTTTCTTGGCGTGGATTTGAAGGTGAATTAAGTCGTGAGCAATTCAATGAATTAATCCACTCATTGGTAAAACGTTCTTTATTAACCTGCCGTCGAGCATTGAAAGATGCGCATGTTGAAGCTGAAGACGTGCAAGAAGTGGTTATGGTTGGAGGTTCAACTCGTGTGCCTTACGTACGTGAACAAGTGGGCGAATTTTTTGGTAGAACACCATTAACCTCGATTGACCCAGATAAAGTAGTAGCCTTAGGTGCGGCAATTCAAGCGGATATTTTAGTGGGCAACAAGAATGACAGCGATATGTTGTTACTCGATGTGGTGCCGCTTTCTTTAGGTATTGAAACCATGGGCGGTTTAGTGGAGAAAATCATTCCACGTAACACCACGATTCCAGTGGCTCGCGCGCAAGAATTTACCACCTTTAAAGATGGCCAAACTGCGATGACGGTACATGTGGTACAAGGTGAACGTGAATTGGTGGATGATTGCCGTTCTTTAGGTCGTTTTACATTGCGTGGTATTCCACCAATGGTAGCAGGCGCGGCCCATATTCGTGTGACTTATCAAGTGGATGCGGATGGCTTATTAAGTGTGACCGCCATGGAAAAATCCACAAAAGTCCAAGCATCGATTCAAATTAAGCCTTCTTATGGTTTAACCGATGAAGAAGTGACGGCAATGATTAAAGCTTCTTTTGATAATGCACAAGATGATATGCAAGCGCGTGAATTAGCCGAGCAGCGTGTTGAGGCTGATCGTGTGATTGAAAGCGTGATTGTAGCATTACAACAAGATGGGGCTGACTTATTAACCGAAGTCGAATTCCACCAAATTGAAAATGCATTGAAACAACTAATGGATGTAAAAGAAGGCACAGATCGTCATGCTATCGTTCAAGGAATCAAAGCCCTTGATGTTGCGACTCAAGAATTTGCGGCAAGACGAATGAATAAATCCATTAATCAAGCGCTGACAGGTAAATCTGTATCAGATATTGAGCAATAAAGTGCGATTATAAATTAACGAGTTTTTTATATTGAGGAAAGTAATATGCCAAAAGTGATTTTTTTACCGAATGAAGAATTCTGCCCAGAGGGTATGGTGGTTGATGCAGCAGCAGGCGACAACTTATTAGAAGTGGCACATAATGCGGGTGTGGAAATTCATCATGCTTGCGATGGTTCTTGTGCTTGTACAACATGCCATGTAGTCATTCGTGAAGGGTTTGATTCATTAAATGAAGCGAGCGATCAAGAAGAAGATATGCTAGATAAAGCATGGGGCTTAGAAATGGATAGCCGCCTTTCTTGCCAATGTGTCGTGGGTGATGAAGATTTAGTGGTGGAGATCCCTAAATATAATATTAACCATGCGAATGAGGCAGCTCACTAATGAAATGGACTGATGCACAACTTATTGCAGAAGAGCTGTATGATCGTAATCCAGATTTAGATCCTAAAACGGTACGTTTCACGGATTTGCATAAGTGGATTTGTGAACTAGATGGTTTTGATGATGATCCAATGAAATCTAACGAGAGTATTCTGGAAGCGATTTTGTTGAAATGGTTAGATGAATACGAGTAATTGATGAGATTAATCAAGCGAGCTGAGAGGCTCGCTTTTTGTTTTGAGAATTTACCTCAAAATAAAACCGCACTTTATTACTAAAGTGCGGTTATTTTTATCGTTGTTTTTAATTATTTTTTCTTCGCATATTTTAAGGAGTCGATAGCAACCGCGAGGATGATAATACTACCTTTAATGATATATTGCCAGTAAGGGTTTACACCGATATAAGTTAAACCGTAGTTAATAACGGTGAAGATGATCACACCAGTGATTACGCCGATAACAGTACCCACACCACCAGCGAAGGATACACCACCTACTACGCAGGCAGCAATCGCATCTAATTCATACATGAAACCAAGGTTGTTGGTTGCACTACCGATACGACCAGCTTCTAACATACCACCGAATGCATAGAACATGCCTGCAATCATGTAAATCACAACAAGGTTACGTGCTACGTTTACGCCAGATACTTTTGCTGCTTCAGGGTTACCACCGATAGCAAAGATATTTTTACCGAAGCGTGTTTTATTCCACATTACCCATACTAAGAATGCACAAATTGCGGCATAAATAGTGATGTAGGATAATTTGAATGAACCGAGTCTAAAAAAGCCTTGTGCGAAGTTAGAGAAAGATTCACTGAAGCCTGCAATTGGTGAACCACCTACGCCATCATAATAAAGTGAGTTGAAACCGTAAACGATGATCATGGTACCCATGGTTGCAATGAACGGGGTTACATTGAGATAAGCGATAACTAAACCATTCACTAAGCCGATTACAGCACCTACCACACAAACAGTCAGGATAACTACCGGAATAGGAATTTCACCTAAATCAGGGAACACGCGGTTCATGTTTTCCATTGATTGTAAGAGGGTAGCAGAAATAACTGCAGCTAAACCTACTTGGCGACCAGCAGATAAGTCGGTGCCTTGAGTAATAAGCAAGCCTGCAACACCAAGGGCGATAATGAGACGGACGGATGATTGAGTTAAAATGTTACTAAAGTTGCGAACATTCAAGAATGTTGGATCTTGTGCGATGATGATGCCAAGTAAAATCAACAACACAAAATAAATCGCATTTTGTTTTAAGAAATCGAATGATTTATTTTTTGGTAAGGCACTCATAATTTGTTCCTTTATGATTTATAAATATTTTGCGGCAAGTTGCAAAATTTCTTCTTGAGACGTTTTTGCCGTTTCAACGATGCCGGCAACACGACCATTACTCATGACCAAAATTCGGTCTGTTACGCCTAATAGTTCCGGCATTTCTGATGAAATCATAATGATGCCTTTATCTTTTTTAGCGAGTTCTTGAATGAGCTGATAAATTTCAAATTTTGCCCCAATATCAATACCACGAGTTGGTTCGTCGAGCATTAAGATATCTGGTTGGGTTAAAAGCCAACGACCGATAATGACTTTTTGTTGATTACCACCAGAAAGCGAGCCAATCGTTGTTTTGTGAGAAGGTGTTTTCACGTTCATCGCATCAATCACCCATTGTGTATCGCTTGCCATTTTTTTGTTGCTGAGTAATTTCCAAGGGGTGAGGTAAGATTTCATATTTGAAATCAACGAGTTGAATTCAATACTTAGATTTGAATAAATCCCTGTTGAACGACGTTCTTCAGTTACTAAAGCAAAACCGTGGTTAATCGCCTCAAGTGCGGTATGATTTTTCACGATTTTTCCGTTGAGCTTGATCGTCCCTTCTTTTAATTCACGCACACCAAAAATGGCTTCCACGATATCAGTTCGTTTTGCACCAACAAGACCTGCAATACCTAAAATTTCACCTTTGCGTAAATTAAAGGAAACATCTTGAATGGAAGGTTGATTCACCGCAGTTAAATGTTCTACTTCAAGCGTGATTTCTTTTGGTACGTTAGTTTTTTCAGGGAAACGTTGTGTTAATTCACGGCCAACCATCATTGAAACAATTTCTTCCATGGTGGTGCCTTTAACTTGAACGGTATTAATCCATTTACCATCACGAAGAATGGTGATTTCATCACAAATTTTGAAGATTTCATCCATTTTGTGTGAAATATAAATAATGCCACAACCGCGATCTTTTAATTTTTGAATAATTTTGAAAAGATGTTCCACTTCTTTTTCTGAAAGTGAGGATGTTGGCTCATCCATAATTACGATTTTAGCGTTATAAGAGAACGCTTTCGCAATTTCGATCATCTGCATTTGTGAAACGGAAAGTTTAGCTACTTTTTCTTTTGGATCAACATCAATATCCAATTCATCGAAAATCGCTTTGGTATCACGATACATTTTGGCGTGATCCACAAAAGGACCTTTAAGTGGATAGCGACCCAACCATAAGTTATCCATTACACTAGTTTGACGCACCAAGTTAAGTTCTTGGTGAACCATTGAAATCCCATTTTCAAGGGCTTCTTTTGATGTTTTAAAATCAACAGGTTTGCCTAAGAATAAAATTTCACCTTCGTCTTTTGCATAAATTCCGAAGAGGCATTTTAATAATGTAGATTTACCCGCCCCGTTTTCGCCCATTAAGGCATGAACAGAGTGAGAACGAACTGTTAGATTGGCGTGATCAAGGGCTTTTACACCGGGGAAAGACTTACTGACATCCGTCATTGTCAGTAGTACATCACTGTCTTGGGTTTGAGTTGTCATATCCAACCTCATCAAAAAGGGGGAAAGGGAATTTGGGTTTCCTTTCCCCCTAAAATTAAAGAAAAGCAATAGATTTTCTTATTTTAAGAATTCACTTAGGTTATCTTTATCTACACCAACATAAGGGATACGTACCACACGGTTTTCTAATTTCCATTGTGTACCTTCTGTTGCTGCTTTACCGTTAGCAAGATTTGCAGAAAGTTGAACAACTGCTTTACCTTGGTTAACGCCATCGTTTAACACAGTACCAGCAATTTCGCCTTTCTTAATTAATTGAAGTACTTCTGGTAATGCATCTACACCAAAGATTGGTAATTTTTTACCGTGTGCTTTGGTTGCTTCTAATGCACCTAACGCCATACCGTCATTATTTGAAATAATCATTTCAATTTCGTTAGCTTTAGAGCTAGATAACCATGCATCCACTTTATCTTTTGCCATTGCTGCATCCCACATACCGGTATCAATAAATAATTGTTCGGTAGGAATACCTTTAGCATTTAATTGCTCAATCACATATTTAGTACGTGCTTCAGCATCTGGGTGGCCTGGTTCACCTTTTAATAATACATATTGGATTTTACCGTCTTTATTTAAGTCTAAGGCTGGCATTGCTTTCCATTGTTTTGCAATTAAATCACCTTGGATTAAGCCTGATTCTTTCGGGTCGGTACCAACATAGTAAGCGTGCTCATAGCTACCGATAGCTTTTGCACCAGGATCTTTATTGAAGAAAACAACAGGAATGTCATCTTGTTTCGCTTTGTTGATAACAGTTGAAGCTGCAGCTGGGTCTACTAAGTTAATGGCTAGGGCTTTTACACCTTTAGAAAGCAAACCATCTACTTGGTCGTTTTGAATAGATTGTGCATTTTGCGAGTCATTCATTAACAACTCAATGCCGCCAAGGGCTTTCGCTTCTTTATCGATTTCTTTACGCATTAATGACATGAAGTTATCATCATATTTATAAATGGTAACACCAATACGGTTATCGGCTGCGAAACCTGAAGTTGCTGAACCTAAACCGATTGCTAAAGCGACCGTACTTAATACTGCTGTTTTTTTCATAAAAACGCTCCTATTAGAGAAAGAGATTTTATTGTTGATTTTTATATACCAAATAGAGGAATGTTGCGTACATCTATTGCAACTGAATCCATCATAACGAAATCAAAATTGTTAATCTGTGATCAAACTCACATAAATGAAAACGATTACATAGCAATGTTTAAATTTGTGATCTCCATCACGGTTTCATTGCATTTTCTACAGAAAAACGTCTCACCAAGGTTGGATTAAATTGGACAACAGTCGGTGTAACAATAGACGAATCAACTAAGCTCAAAGCCAGTTTTGCCGCATAATTTGCCATTAAATCAATTGGATAGCGAATGGTGGTGAGCTTTGGAATTAAATATCGAGCAATTGGCATATCATCAAAGCCCACAATGGAAAACTGTTTCGGCACTTTGATATTGTTTTCATTTAAAACGGAAATTGCTCCTGCAGCCATCGTGTCATTATAGGCTACAACCGCTGTTAAGTTAGAGTTGTAGCTCAATAAATCAATCATCGCCTTTTCACCGCCTTCAAAATCAGGCGAATTATGCACAATGGCTTGTTCGACAATAGGAAAGTGATGAGCTCTTAAAGCGGCCAAATAACCTTCTTTACGTTCGATTTCATCTAAAATACCGTGATTAGATCCAATGTAGGCAATGTGCTTATGACCATAACGAATCAGCATTTCAGTCGCGAGATAGGTACCTTGCCGGTTATCAAGACTGACGCAACGATTTTCATAACCTGAAATCACACGGTTAATCACAACCATACCCGGTACATTTTCAAGATAATGACGTAATTCTTCGTCAGAAAGGGCTTTGGAATGAACGACCAGACAGCTACAACGCTTGCGCAGCAAGGTATCAATTGCTTCACGCTCTTTTTCAGCATGGTGGTATCCAATACCGATCAAAATCGTTTTTTGATGCTCTTCAGCCACTTTATCGACTGATTTGACCAAAATAGCAAAAAAGGGATCTGTTACATCCGTAACCACTACGCCAATGGTATCAGTATTTTGCACGGCCAGAGCTTGTGCGTTTGCATTGGGTTGATAATTTAAAACCTCCATCGCGCGTTGTACTGAATAACGGGTTTTTTCACTTACGGAGGGAGAGTGATTAATCACCCGGGAAACAGTGGCGACCGACACGCAAGCTAATTCAGCAACATCTCGAATTGTAGGCATAACTGGGCTCTCATTCATTTTTTCATAATAATTATCATAGTAAATTTGAATAAAATTGAAAGCGGTTACTTTCAAAAATGCTACATTCGTCACAAAAAAGAGATTGGACTAGCGCCTTATTTCCTGATTTTGTGATAATGATCACGGTTTATTTTTTTTAATTTGTTATCTTATGAAGAAAATTTTGTAATCGTTTACATTTTGGAGCAAAAATATGAGCGAAACCGTATTTGAACCGACAGATCATCCGCATCGTCGTTATAATCCGTTAATTGACCAATGGGTTTTAGTCTCGCCACATCGTGCTAAACGTCCATGGCAGGGGCAGCAAGAAAAAGTGAGTGAGGAACAAAAGCCAAGCCACGATCCAAATTGTTATCTTTGTCCACGTAATAAGCGTATTACCGGTGAACCTAATCCGGATTACCATAAACCTTATGTATTCAAAAATGATTTCTCGGCTTTATTAGAAGATACACCAGCGCCAGAGCAATCAGCCGATCCGCTTTTCCAAATGAGCCAAGCTCGTGGTGAAAGCCGTGTTATTTGTTTTTCGCCAGATCACAGTAAAACATTGCCATTATTGACCGCACTTGAAATTGAAGAAGTGATTAAAGTGTGGCAAGAGCAATTACGTGAACTGGGTCAAAAATATCAGTGGGTACAGATTTTTGAAAATAAAGGCGCGGCAATGGGATGCTCCAATCCCCATCCGCACGGACAAATTTGGGCAAACAGCTTTTTGCCGAATGAAGTTGCTCGCGAAGATGTTGCTCAACGAAATTATTATGAAAAGCACGGTTCTGTCCTTTTAGTGGATTATGTTCAAAAAGAATTAGAGAAAAAAGAACGTATTGTGGTGGAAACCGAGCATTGGGTTGCGGTAGTGCCTTATTGGGCTGTGTGGCCGTTTGAAACCTTGTTATTGCCAAAAGTGCATGTCAAACGCTTAACAGAATTAACCGATGCTCAAGCTAAAGATCTTGCTGTGATCTTGAAAAAGCTGGCAACGAAATACGACAACTTATTTGAAACGTCTTTCCCTTATTCGATGGGCTTCCATGCAGCACCATTTAATGGCGAAGATAACGAACATTGGCAGCTTCATGCGCATTTTTATCCACCATTATTGCGTTCAGCTACGGTTCGCAAATTTATGGTGGGTTATGAAATGTTAGGTGAAAGCCAACGTGACCTCACCGCAGAACAAGCCGCAGAAAGATTACGTGCGTTAAGCGAAGTACATTACAAAGAACGTTAAGCAATAATTTCTCTCTTGAGTTAAGAGGGAGTGTGAAAGATAAAGGAAAATAATATGACTCCAGTCCAAAAATCCCAACACATTTTTACGCAAAAATATAACAAGCAACCTGAACTGACCGTGTATGCGCCTGGTCGTGTAAACATTATCGGCGAACATACGGATTACAACGATGGCTTTGTGATGCCTTGTGCGATCAATTATGGTACAGCCATTGCGGGATCAAAACGTGCTGATCATATTTGGAATGTTTATGCCGCAGATCTTGATCTTGAGGATACCTTTTCTCTTAATGAAGATTTCCCTCAAAGTGAGCAAAAATGGGCGAATTATGTGCGCGGTGTCGTGAAATTTATTCAAGAACGCTGCCCGCAATTTAAACAAGGCGCTGATTTGGTGATTTCCGGAAATGTGCCACATTCTTCTGGTTTAAGCTCTTCCGCCGCCCTTGAAGTGGCGACAGGCAAGTTCTGCCAACAACTCAGTGATTTACCTTTAACACATACAGAAATTGCTTTAATTGGTCAAAAAGCTGAAAACAAATTTGTAGGCGCAAATTGCGGGAACATGGATCAATTAATTTCCGCTTTAGGGCAAAAAGATCATCTATTAATGATTGATTGCCGTAGCTTAGAAACACAACCAACGCCTGTGCCGAAAGATGTCGCTGTTATTATTGTGAACTCAAATGTACCGCATGATTTGGTGACAGGCGAATACAATACACGCCGTTGGCAATGTGAAAAGGCAGCAGAGTTCTTTGGTGTGAAAGCGTTGCGTGACGTATCAGTAGAAGAATTCCAAAAAAGAGAAGCAGAATTGACCGCACTTAATGCTTTAGTGGCTAAACGTGCACGACATGTAGTGACTGAAAACCAACGTGTGCTTGATGCAGTAGAAGCATTAAAACATAACGATTTAACAAAATTAGGCGAATTAATGGGGCAATCTCACGAATCCATGCGTGATGATTTCGAGATTACCGTGCCGCAAATCGATTATCTTGTGGAGCTCGCTCAATTAGTGATTGGTAAAACCGGTGGCGCGAGAATGACAGGGGGTGGTTTCGGTGGCTGCATTGTTGCCCTTGCACCTCATGATAAAGTTGAAGAAGTGCGTAAAATCATTGCCGATAATTATGAAAAACAAACTGGCTTAAAAGAAGATTTCTACGTTTGCACTGCCTCACAAGGAGTGAGTCTATGCTAGAAAAAACGGCGTTCAATGCACCAGATGGACAGCCTTATCAACTTGTTCAACTCACCAATTCAAATGGCATGACTGTGCAATTTATGGATTGGGGAGCCACTTGGCTTTCTTGTAAAGTCCCTGTGAATGGTGAGTTGCGAGAAGTGTTACTCGGCTGCAAAGTGGAAGATTATCCTCATCAAACTGCTTATTTGGGTGCAAGCGTAGGACGCTATGCGAACCGTATTGCTAACGCCCAATTTGAATTAGGTGAGCGAACAATCCATCTGGTCGCTAATCAAGGCAAACATCAATTACATGGTGGCAAAGAAGGCTTTGATAAACGCCGTTGGAAAGTCGAAGAGTGCGGTCAGAATTTTGTGCGTTTTTCTCTTGTGTCTCCTGATGGAGATCAAGGTTTTGAAGGCCATGTACAAGTTAATGTGCTTTACACGCTGACCGATGAAAATAGCGTAAAAATTGAATACGAAGCCGAAAGTGATAAAGATACCGCACTTAATTTAACGAACCACGCTTATTTCAATTTAGAAAATGCGGAGCAGGGCAGTGATGTGCGAAATCATACATTACGCCTTAATGCGGATTTCTATCTGCCGGTTGATGGCGAAGGCATCCCGAATTCACCACTTAAACATGTGGTGAATACCAGCTTTGATTTTCGTGTGGCAAAACCAATCGCACAAGATTTCCAACAAGGCGATCAAGTGGTAACGAAAGGTTATGATCATTCCTTTATCGTCAATAAAGCATGGCAAAAACCTTGCGTATTATTGACTTCTCCTAATGAAGATTTAAGCCTTGAAGTGCTCACATCCCAAGCCGCGTTACAGGTTTATACGGGAAACTATCTTGCCGGCACTCCAGCTCGTGAAGGTGGCACTTATCAAGATTTCAGCGGCATAGCCCTTGAAACGCAATGCCTTCCCGATACCCCTAACCATCCCGAATGGAAAAATTATGGCGGTGTTCAAAAAGCAGGTGAACGCTATTACCAGTGGACAGAGTTTAGGTTTAAATAGGTAATCTCTGAAAGTGCGGTTAAAAACTATTGTGTTTTTAACCGCACTTTGTTTATATGTAATTACATAAAATGTATAAAAAATACATTAATTGTATTTAATTCGTAATATTTTACTAGAGGTGAAAAATTATAAATGAAAAGCGCCTTTGAAAAAACGATGCTTAAAATATCTAAAGGAAGTAATGCAGGATTTTTCCCTGTTTATTTTGGATATGTTGATAATGATCAATGCCAAATATCCTTTGAATGTTTTGATATGAAAATTTGTATTGTAGAGGATAATTTTTGGGATTGTTTATCTAGATTAAAAAAACAATATCCTGATATATTGTTACATTGTAAAGGATATAAACGAAATGCTTATCCATCGCGCATGCTACTACAGATGGGAAAAGCTGTAAAAGTATATGAATACAAACTTGGTAAACAAGCTACATTTGAAGATTTAGTTTTTATTTTTTCTCCTGAAGATAGTGAACTAACTTCTTCCGTAGATGAACAAATTGTGTTTTTTAATAAATGGATTAATTCATTAGACAATAAGTAAAATGTTCTAAGTATTTATCCTATAAGAGGACAATAATGATAGTTGAATTTGGATATTATGATTATTTTGGCAAGCTAGCTCCTATCTGTGCAACTAAGGATTCGTTATTTGATTCAAGTGTTATAACTACATATATATCAACATTAAATGAGATAGATATTGTTCGCCTTGTTTTAGATGACTTAAAAAATTTAGAACTCACATGGGAATATATCGGCACGGAAGCTTTTGATGCCTATATCGATCATGATAGGGTGAAAGTGGGTTTCGATCTTTTAGATGGATACGATGAATATGATGAAATTGATGATGAAAGAGATCATACAGAGTATTTAATCCCTCGTAAGGAACTGACTTATCTTTTAGAAAGATGGTTGGCATTCATACAAAAACCAATAACAGAACCGAACTACATAGAAATTGTTGATTCAATTGAATTTGGATATTGTGATTCTTCTGGCAAACTAGCGCCTAGGTGTGTAGCTAAAGATTCGTCAGACAATGCAAGAAGAGCTATAGCCACATATATATTAACATTAAATGATATAGATATTGTTCGTCTTGTTTTAGATGATTTAAAAAATTCAGAACTCACATGGAAATATATCGGCACGGAAGCTTTTGATGCCTTTATCGATCATAATAGGGTTAAATTGGGTTTCGATCTTCTAGATAAATGCGATGAAATTGATGATGAAAGCGAGCATACAGAGTATTTAATCCCTCGTAAGAAACTAACTTACCTTTTAGAAAGATGGTTGGCGTTCATACAAAAACCAATACCAGATCCGAACTACGTAGAAATTATTGATTCAGAGGATGCTTATAAATAAGCGTGAGTTATGGAAGCTCCTTCTACCTGCAGAAGGAATCATAACAACAGTTAAAATTGAAGTGCGGTTAAAAATTGTTATGTTTTTAACCGCACTTTATTTTCAGCCATTTAGCTTAAGTTTTTTGCGATTTTTGTCAAAATATGCTACTTTTTACGCAGTCAATCCGACAGTAACACATTTAATTTTATGAACGAAGAACATTCGAGTAATCAAACTGAAACAACTAAAAAATCTTTTTTCCAATCACTTATTGGCCGCTTTTTCCAAGGTGAGCTGAAAAACCGTGAAGAACTCGTGGAAGTGATTCGCGATTCAGAACAAAATGATTTAATCGATCAAAACACTCGTGAGATGATTGAAGGGGTAATGGAAATCGCTGAGCTTCGTGTACGCGATATCATGATTCCACGCTCTCAAATTGTATTTATTGAATCGAATCAAGATCTTGATGCTTGCTTAAACACCATTATTGAATCAGCACACTCTCGTTTTCCTGTGATCGCAGATACGGATGATCGCGATAATATTGAAGGTATTTTACACGCGAAAGATTTGCTCAAGTTTTTACGTGAAGATGCGGAAGAGTTCGAACTTTCTAAGTTATTACGTCCTGTTGTGATCGTACCGGAAAGTAAACGCGTCGATCGTATGCTAAAAGAGTTTCGTTCTGAACGTTTCCATATGGCGATTGTGGTAGATGAGTTCGGTGCGGTATCAGGTTTGGTGACCATCGAAGACATTCTCGAACAGATTGTGGGTGATATTGAAGACGAATTTGATGAGGAAGATGTCGCGGATATTCGCCAGCTTTCTCGTCATACTTATGCGGTGCGCGCGCTAACGGATATTGATGATTTTAATGCGCAATTTAATACGCATTTCGATGATGAAGAAGTGGATACTATTGGCGGTTTAATTATGCAAGCCTTTGGTTATCTGCCTAAACGAGGTGAAGAAATCACCTTAGAAAATATTCAGTTTAAGGTGACTTCTGCCGATAGTCGCCGTTTAATTCAGGTGCGCGTAACTGTGCCGGATGAGCATTTATCGGATATGGAAGGCGTGGAAGAGCAAGCTGAATAAGTTGCTCAGTTGACCGTATTCTTAGCCCCCTCTTTGCTGAAGAGGGGGAATATTTTTTTATAGTATGGATAAAATGAATAAGTTAGTGATTTATCTTATTGCTCTGATTTCGGGTGTGATTGGCGTGTTTGCCTTTTCGCCGTTTGATTATTGGGAATTAGCCTATGTATCCTTAGGTGGATTGCTTTTTGTGGCGAAAAATGTCAAAAAATCAACCGCACTTTTGGCCACCTTTTTGTGGTCGATGGGCTTTTTCTGTTTTGGTGTAAGTTGGTTAAATGTCAGCATTCATCAATTTGGTGGCGCTTCCCTTGGTGTGAGTTATCTCTTGGTGGGCTTACTTTCGGCTTACCTTGCACTTTATCCAATGCTTTTCACTTATTTAGTCCAGCGTTTTCAGGTGCAAAGTGCAGTCATTTTTGCTGCGATTTGGACATTGACTGAATTTTTGCGTGGTTGGGTGTTTACCGGTTTTCCTTGGTTACAATTTGGTTATACCCAAATCGACAGTCCATTTTTCGGCATTGCGCCGATCTTTGGTGTCACGGGGCTGACATTCTTTACCGTTTGGGCAAGTGCGGTCATTTTTAATTTTATTTTTGCACTATCGAAAAAACAATGGAATTTAGTCAGTATGAATGCATTGCTATTATTGGTTGTGGGTGGATTAAGCGCTTATACTGGTAAGGTGAATTTTGTTCAACCCAAAGAAGGTAAAGGACTAACTGTCACGCTTGCACAAGGTAATATTGAGCAAAATTTAAAATGGGATCCTGAATATCTTTATGCCACGGTAGATATCTATCAAAAACAAATTTTGGCGCATTTAGGCAAGTCTGATTTAATTATTTTGCCCGAGTCGGCATTACCGACTCTTGAAAATGCGATTACGCCATTTTTTGAAGCTTTAGATAAAGTTGCGAAAGAGAAAAACACGGAAGTGATGATTGGCACCGTATATCGTGATGAGCAAAGCGGTAAATTATTGAATTCCATTGTGACGGCCGGGAATCCAGATTTTCCTTATGAATTAACGACAAAAAATCGTTACAGCAAACATCATCTCGTGCCATTTGGTGAGTACGTGCCGTTAGAAAGTTTGTTACGTCCACTTAACTCGGTATTTAATTTACCAATGTCTGCGTTCCAAAGTGGTGATGCGGTACAGCCATCTTTTATGGCAAAACAACATGCTTTTGCACCGGCTATTTGTTATGAAATTATTTTCGGTGAGCAACTTCGTGAAAATCTGAAAAAAGAAACTGATTATTTGCTGACTATTTCCAATGATGCATGGTTTGGTGATAGCATTGGCCCTTGGCAGCATTTACAAATGGCTAGAATGCGTGCGCTAGAATTAGGTAAGCCATTAATTCGTGCAACCAATACAGGGATTTCAGTGTTTATTGATTCAAAGGGTAATATTGAAGCACAAGCACCTCAATTTGAGGAAACAACGCTGACCCATAAAATGGTGCCAACAGAAGGCAAAACGCCTTATGCTGCACTGGGTAATTTACCTATTTATGTGTTGTCATTAATTTTTGTGTTATTACGTGGCTTCACGACGTTATTAAAACGCCGCTTGAACCTTTCACAAAAATAGCAGTCAAAACGACCGCACTTTTTTAACGTGAGAGGAAAATAAATATCCTCTTGTAAAACCAATGAGATTTTAATGAATAAAAATCTAATCGAAGTCAAAAACCTGACCTTTAAACGAGGTGAGCGTGTGATTTACGATAACCTGAATTTGAAAGTCCAACAGGGTAAAATTACGGCCATTATGGGGCCGTCAGGGATCGGGAAAACCACGCTGCTGAAATTAATTGGTGGTCAGTTGTATCCTGAACAAGGCGAGATTTTGTTTGATGGACAAGATATTTGTCGTCTTTCAAATCGCGAGCTTTACGAAGTACGTAAACGCATGGGAATGTTATTCCAATCAGGCGCTTTATTTACGGATATTTCCACGTTTGATAACGTGGCATTTCCGATTCGCGAGCATACCCGTTTGCCGGAAAGTCTAATTCGTCAAATTGTGTTGATGAAATTAGAAGCGGTGGGCTTACGTGGTGCAGCAGATTTGATGCCTTCGGAGCTTTCTGGTGGGATGGCGCGTCGTGCCGCATTGGCTCGAGCGATTGCACTTGATCCTGATTTAATTATGTTTGATGAGCCGTTTACAGGGCAAGATCCAATCAGCATGGGCGTAATCGTGAGTTTAATTAAACGCTTGAATGAAGCATTGAATTTAACTTCTATCGTGGTTTCCCATGATGTGCAGGAAGTATTAAGCATTGCAGATTATGCTTATATTATTGCGGATAAACATGTGATTGCCGAAGGAACATCAGAGCAACTGCTCGCGAGCCAAGATCCGCAAGTGGTTCAGTTTTTAAAAGGTGAAGCAGATGGTCCGGTAAAATTCCATTATCCGGCAGGTGATTATGTGGAGGAATTATTTAAATGATCGTAGATATGATTTCTTCACTTGGACGAAGCGTAATCAAATTTTTCCGTGCATTAGGCCGCTCAGGCTTTATGTTGTTTGGTGCGTTAGTGGGTAAGCCACAAATTCGTCAACATTTTCCTTTATTAGTGAAGCAGTTATACGTATTAGGCGTACAGTCTTTATTGATTATCCTGCTTTCTGGTTTATTTATTGGAATGGTGTTGGGTTTACAAGGTTATGTGGTCTTAGTTGATTTTTCAGCAGAAACCAGCCTTGGACAACTTGTAGCGCTGTCTTTATTACGTGAATTAGGCCCTGTAGTGACCGCACTTTTATTTGCGGGTCGAGCAGGTTCTGCGTTAACGGCTGAAATTGGCTTAATGAAAGCCACAGAACAACTTTCCAGCCTTGAAATGATGGCGGTCGATCCATTACGTCGAGTGATCGCACCGCGTTTTTGGGCGGGGCTGATTGCGATGCCAATTCTTGCGCTTCTCTTTACCGCGATTGGTATTTGGGGCGGTGCGCTTGTCGGCGTAGATTGGAAAGGTGTTGATGCAGGTAGCTTTTGGTCTGTGATGCAAAATGCCGTCAGCTGGAGCTATGACATTCTAAACGGATTTATTAAAAGCGTATTTTTCGCCATTGCCGTGGTGTGGATTGCGTTATTCAATGGTTATGATTGTATTCCGACATCAGAAGGGATCAGTCAAGCCACAACCAGAACAGTTGTCCACGCATCACTTGTGGTTCTTGGGCTCGATTTCATCTTAACTGCCATTATGTTTGGGGCAGGCTAAAAGGGTATTTTTATGCGACAAACAATTAAATATGAATTTTGGGTAGGCTTATTTTTACTACTCGGTATCGCTGCGTTAGTGTTTCTAGGCTTACGTGTAGCAAACGTACAAGGTTTTGGTGAAACAAAATCTTACACAGTGACTGCAACTTTTGACAATATTGGTGGACTAAAAGTCCGTGCACCACTTAAACTTGGTGGGGTAGTCATTGGTCGTGTATCTGACATTACATTAGACGAAAAATCTTACTTGCCAAAAGTCAGTATTGCGATTAATGAAGAATATAAAGAAATTCCGGAAAATAGTTCGTTATCGATCAAAACATCGGGATTATTGGGCGAGCAATATATCGCCTTAACGATGGGTTTTGATGATGGTGAAACCGCGATGTTAAAAAACGGTAGCCAAATTCAAGACACGAAATCCGCAATGGTATTGGAAGATTTAATCGGCCAGTTCCTTTACGGTGATAAAAAAGCCGACGGTAATGCTGACAAAGCAGAACCTGAAGCTAAATAATAATCTTTATTTAGGAGATTTATGATGAAATTTACTCAGTTTAAAAAATGGTTTAGCGTAATGGCATTTGCAGTGACTGCACTTTTTGTGACTCAAACTGTACGTGCAGAAACGAGCCCTTATGTGTTGATGCAACAAGCATCAGATAAGTTATTTGCCGATATCAAAAACAATCAGGCAAAAATTAAAAAGGATCCAAACTATTTACGTACTATCGTGCGTAATGATTTATTACCTTACGTGCAAGTAAACTATGCTGGTTCTTTAGTGTTAGGTTCATACTTTAAATCAACCACACCAGAACAACGTGAAAAATTCTTTAAAGCATTCAGCGATTTTATCGAACAAGCTTACGCACAAGTGTTAACCGCTTACACCGATCAAAATATTCAAATTGAACCGGCTAAAGAAGTGGGTGACAAAAACCTTGTGAGCATTCGTGTAAACATCATGCAAAATGGTGGACAAGCGCCAATCAAATTAGATTTCAAATGGCGTAAAAACAGTAAAACTGGCGAATGGCAAGCTTATGACATGGTTGCAGAAGGCGTGAGCATGGTTGTCACCAAACAAAACGAATGGAGCGGTATTTTACGTCAACAAGGTATTGATGCTTTAACAGCTCAAATTCAAAAATCTGCCGCAGCACCTGTGACATTGAGCAAATAAGCGAATGACTGCGTTAAAGTGGGATTTAATCCAAAATAATGATAAGATAGCTCTCCAATTATCGGGGGAGCTATCCCGCAACACGTTGTTACCATTATGGCAGCAACGTGCTTCTTTTTTATCAGAAAAGCAAACCAATCAAAGTCTCATTGAATTTGATTTAACGAATATTAAACGAATTGATTCGGCTGGTTTCGCATTGCTGTGTGATTTTCTACATGATAGTGAGCAGTTAGCAAATAAAAAAGTGCGGTTGATAAATCCGCCAGAACAGTTATTAACCCTTGCTGATTTAGTGAATTTATCTCATTGGATTGGCACTTTTATTGATCATCATTAAAACGGAAATCCTAATGGAACTGCAAGAAATTGAACGTATTTTAAAAGAAAGCCTGAATGTAGATGAGGTTTATGCTCAAGGTGAAAATGCACACTTTGGTGTGATTGTGGTGAGCGATGAGATCGCTGCACTTTCTAAATTAAAACAGCAACAAACTATCTACGCGCCATTAATGCCTTATTTCCAAACTGGTGAAATTCATGCTTTAACCATTAAAACCTATACCACTGCAAAGTGGAAAATGGATCGTCTATTACATCAAGCAAGCTAGGATTTTCTATGGAAAAATTTCGTGTTTATGGCGGGCAATCTCGCTTAAGTGGTACTGTAACCATCTCTGGTGCAAAAAATGCTGCACTTCCTATTCTTTTTGCCGCAATTTTGGCGACTGAGCCGGTTAAATTAACAAATGTACCGGAACTCAAAGATATCGATACCACCTTAAAAATCTTACGTAAACTTGGCGTGGTGGCAGAGCGTGATGCTGAAGGTGCAGTATTATTAGATTGCTCTAAAATTGATCACTTCGTTGCGCCGTATGAATTAGTAAAAACCATGCGTGCCTCTATTTGGGCATTAGCACCGTTGGTGGCTCGTTTTCATCAAGGTCAAGTTTCTTTACCTGGTGGTTGCTCAATTGGTGCTCGTCCGGTTGATCTCCATATTAGTGGCTTAGAAAAACTTGGTGCAACGATTGAGCTTGACGAAGGTTATGTAAAAGCAGTTGTCGCAGAGCGTCTTGTAGGTACACGTATTGTGATGGAAAAAGTGAGTGTTGGTGCGACTTTATCTATCATGATGGCTGCAACGCTTGCTGAAGGTACAACAACGATTGAAAACGCCGCACGTGAGCCAGAAATTGTCGATACAGCTGATTTCCTCAACAAAATGGGCGCAAAAATTACAGGTGCCGGTACGGATCACATTGTCGTTGAAGGTGTTGAGCGTTTAACTGGCTGCGAGCACAGCATTGTGCCAGATCGTATTGAAACCGGTACATTCTTAATTGCAGGTGCTATTTCTGGTGGTCGCGTGGTATGTAAAAATACCAAAGCGGATACCATGGATGCCGTGATTGATAAACTTCGTGAAGCGGGTGCAGAAGTTAAAGTCACAGAATATAGCATTACATTGGATATGCATGGCAATCGTCCGAAAGCCGTTAATATTCGTACTGCACCACACCCAGGTTTTCCAACCGATATGCAAGCTCAGTTCACCTTATTAAATATGGTGGCAGAAGGCACCAGTATCATTACTGAAACCATCTTTGAAAATCGTTTTATGCACATTCCAGAATTGATTCGTATGGGCGGTAAAGCTGAGATTGAAGGTAACACGGCAGTTTGTCATGGTGTTGAGCATCTTTCTGGTGCCGAAGTGATGGCAACAGATTTACGCGCATCAATCAGCCTGGTATTAGCGGGTTGTATCGCAAGTGGTGAAACTATTGTTGATCGTATTTATCACATCGATCGCGGTTATGAACACGTTGAAGATAAACTTCGTTGCTTAGGTGCGAAGATTGAACGTTTCTCTGAAAAGAGCGAAGAAGTTTAATGAAATCCAGATAAAAAAGAGCGGTCAATTTTGACCGCTTTTTTATTTTCTATTCATTATTTTTTCGAATAATCTCTTGCGCCAAAAATGGCTGTACCAATACGCACCATGGTTGAACCGCATTTAATGGCACTTTGCATATCATCGGTCATTCCCATAGAAAGCGTATCAATTTGTTGATGAGGGAAAGCGACTTTCAATTGCTCAAATAATTGTTCCATTTGGCTAAAAGCTGCTTCTTGTTCAGCAATATTGTCTGTTGGAGCAGGGATAGCCATTAATCCACGTAAACGTAAGTGCGGTAGATTTTCAATGTGTTTTGCAAGCGCAATCATTTCACCCGGTTGAATACCTGATTTACTCGCTTCATCACTGATATTAATTTGGATTAGAACGTTCAAAGGCGCTTTATTGGTAGGGCGTTGTTCATTTAAACGATCAGCAATTTTTGCACGTTCTAACGTTTGCATCCAATCGAAATGTTCGGCCACAAGACGCGTTTTATTGGATTGCAATGGGCCAATAAAATGCCATTCAAGCTGAATATTCTGTGCTTCAAAATACTGAATTTTATCTACACCTTCTTGAACGTAGTTCTCCCCAAATGCTTTTTGTCCTGCATGATAGGCTTCTAAAATCGCTTCATTGGGTTTCGTTTTAGAAACTGCTAATAAAGTGACCGCACTTTCAGGGCGATGTGCAAGTTGAGTGGAGGCTTGGATTTTTTGATGAATGGTTTCGAGAGCTTGTTGAATTGTCATAATTCCCTTCCTGACCAATGTGAAACTCTCTTCATTCTACACCAAAGCGATGATTTTTAGAAAAAATCTTCATTTTTTTGATTTTGTGTTTGACAAGCCAGCGCTTTTTCGGTATTTCTAAACACATCTTTTTTTTCAAGGTTAAAACACAATGAAAAATAACCGCACTTTCACGATTACCACCATTATTATGACCATTACGACAATTAATGGGGCGGGTTAGTGCATAACAAACAGGATCAAGAAAACCCGCATTCAGTCTAGTGCGGGTTTTTTAGTATTTAAAAATCACAACATCTGAGGATATTATCATGCGCGTATTAAAATTTGGTGGCACTTCATTAGCCAATCCTGAGCGTTTCTCACAAGCAGCTCAATTAATCGAAAAAGCTCATTTAGAAGAGCAGGCTGCCGGTGTCTTATCTGCCCCAGCAAAAATTACTAACCATCTTGTTGCCCTCTCTGAAAAAGCCGCATTAAACCAACCTACTGATACCCACTTTAACGAAGCCATTGAGATTTTCTATAACATCATTAATGGTTTACACGCTGAAAATAATAAATTTGATCTTGCTGGTACTAAAGCCCTCATTGATGCAGAATTTGCTCAAATTAAAGGCTTATTAGAAGAAATTCGCCAAGCTGGCAAAGTAGAAGATAAAGTTAAAGCAACCATTGATTGCCGTGGTGAAAAATTATCAATTGCGATGATGAAAGCGTGGTTTGAAGCACGTGGGTATAGTGTTCACATTGTTGATCCAGTTAAGCAATTATTAGCACAAGGTGGTTACTTAGAATCTTCAGTTGATATTGACGAATCAACAAAACGCGTTGATGCGAAAAGTATCGATAAAGATAAAGTTGTTTTAATGGCTGGTTTTACCGCATGTAATGATAAAGGTGAATTAGTGTTATTAGGCCGTAATGGTTCTGATTATTCAGCAGCTTGTTTAGCAGCTTGTTTAGATGCATCTGTTTGTGAAATTTGGACTGATGTGGATGGCGTTTATACTTGTGACCCTCGTTTAGTGCCAGATGCTCGTTTATTACCAAGCCTTTCTTATCGTGAAGCGATGGAGCTTTCTTATTTTGGTGCGAAAGTGATCCATCCACGTACAATTGGTCCATTATTGCCAAAACAAATCCCTTGTGTGATTAAAAACACCGGTAATTCATCTGCACCTGGTTCAATAATCGATGGTCATGTGAAATCTGAAGGGTTACAAGTGAAAGGGATTACTAACCTTGATAACGTGGCAATGTTTAATGTTTCAGGCCCCGGTATGCAAGGCATGGTGGGGATGGCTGCGCGTGTATTTTCAGCGATGTCAAAAGCGGGTATTTCAGTTATCTTAATCACTCAATCTTCTTCTGAATACAGCATTAGTTTCTGTGTGCCTGTTAAATCAGCGGATGCAGCGAAAGCGATTTTAGAACAAGAGTTTGCGACAGAATTAAAAGCGCATGACTTAGAGCCAATTGAAGTCGCAAAAGATCTATCTATCATCTCAGTTGTAGGTGATGGTATGAAACAAGCTAAAGGTATCGCGGCTCGTTTCTTCTCTGCCTTAGCACAAGCGAATATCAGCTTAGTCGCAATTGCACAAGGTTCTTCTGAACGTTCAATTTCAGCAGTAGTGGCTCAAAATAAAGCGATTGAAGCCGTGAAAGCCACTCACCAAGCGCTTTTTAATAACAAAAAAGTTGTTGATATGTTTCTAGTCGGCGTTGGTGGCGTTGGTGGTGAGTTAATTGAACAAATTAAACACCAAAAAGAATACCTCGCAAAGAAGGATATTGAAATCCGTGTTTGTGCCTTAGCGAATTCAACAAAAATGCTTTTAGATGAAAACGGATTGAATTTAGATAATTGGAAAACCGATCTTGAAAATGCAACCCAACCTTCTGATTTCGATGTGTTGTTATCTTTCATTAAATTACACCACGTAGTGAACCCAGTCTTCGTAGATTGTACAACGGCTGAATCGGTCGCAGGACTTTATGCACGTGCGTTAAAAGAAGGCTTCCATGTGGTAACTCCAAATAAAAAAGCGAATACCCGTGAATTAGCCTATTACCACGAATTACGTCGCAATGCACAAGCAAGCCAACATAAATTTTTATACGAAACTAACGTAGGCGCAGGCTTGCCGGTTATCGAAAACTTACAGAACTTATTGGCTGCAGGTGATGAGCTTGAGTATTTTGAAGGCATTTTATCAGGTTCACTTTCTTTCATTTTCGGTAAATTAGAAGAAGGACTTTCTCTTTCAGAAGTGACCGCACTTGCACGTGAAAAAGGCTTTACAGAGCCAGATCCTCGTGATGATTTATCAGGACAAGATGTGGCACGTAAATTGCTTATTTTAGCGCGTGAAGCAGGTTTAGAACTTGAGCTTTCCGATGTGGAAGTGGAAGGGGTATTGCCAAAAGGTTTCTCTGAAGGTAAATCTGCTGATGAATTTATGGCAATGTTGCCACAATTAGATGCGGAATTTAAAGCACGCGTTGAAGCGGCGAAAGCAGAAGGCAAAGTATTGCGTTATGTAGGACAAATTAAAGATGGTCACTGCAAGGTATCAATCATCGCCGTGGATCAAAATAATCCATTGTACAAGGTGAAAGACGGTGAAAATGCCCTTGCGTTCTATACGCGTTATTACCAACCAATTCCGTTGTTATTACGTGGTTACGGTGCAGGTAACGCAGTGACTGCAGCGGGCATCTTTGCTGATATTTTAAGAACATTACACCACTAAGAAGGACATAACATGTTAAGAATTTATGCTCCGGCATCGAGTGCCAATATTAGTGTAGGGTTTGACACATTAGGTGCAGCCATTTCGCCGATTGATGGTTCATTATTAGGTGATGTTGTACAGATTGAGTCTATTCCAAGTGGTTTTGAGCTAGAAAGTGCGGGTTATTTTGTGCGTAAATTGCCAAAAGAGCCGCAAAAAAACATCGTGTATCAGGCTTATGTGCTGTTTAGTGAGCAATTAAAATTACGCAATATGAGAGTCAAACCATTGCGTTTGACCCTTGAGAAAAATATGCCGATTGGTTCGGGATTAGGTTCAAGTGCGTGTTCTATCGTGGCTGCATTGGTGGCATTGAATAAATTCCACGATGAGCCATTCTCAAAAATGGAATTGTTAGAAATGATGGGGGAGCTAGAAGGTCGTATTTCAGGCTCTATCCATTATGATAATGTGGCACCTTGTTACTTAGGCGGTGTGCAATTTATGGTACAATCCCTCGGTAACATTTGCCAAAAACTACCATTTTTTGATAATTGGTATTGGGTCTTAGCTTATCCAGGTATTGAGGTTTCAACTGCTGAAGCGCGTGCAATTTTACCGAAAAGCTACACGCGTCAAGATGTGATTTCTCATGGTCGTCATTTAGGTGGATTTGTGCACGCATGTCACACGCATCAAGAAAACCTTGCTGCGATGATGATGAAAGATGTGATTGCAGAACCTTATCGTGAGGCTTTACTACCAAACTTCGCAGAAGTGAAACAAGCCACTCGTGATTTAGGTGCATTAGCGACGGGAATTTCAGGTTCTGGACCAACGATTTTCTCCATCGCACCCGATTTACAAACGGCAACAAAACTGGCGACTTATTTAGAAAATCATTATTTACAAAACAATGAAGGCTTTGTTCATGTTTGTAAGGTCGATAATGACGGCGCGAGAGAACTCGGTTAAACAACAAATCGCTTTATCCCTTCTTTTATAAGAGGGGAATAACATTTTATCAAAACTCTATAATTAACGGATATACAATGAATTTGTACAACATCAAACACCCTGAAGAACAAGTAAATTTTGCTCAGGCAGTACGTCAAGGGCTTGGTAAGGATCAAGGCTTATTTTTTCCGGAAACCATTCCAACGTTAAGCAATATTGACGAATTATTAGCTTTACCATTGGTTGAACGTAGTCAAAAAATTCTTAGCGCATTAATCGGTGAAGAATTACCGAAAGTAACATTAGATGCAATGGTAAAAAATGCATTTACTTTTCCTGCACTGTTGGAAAAAGTAGAAGATAATATTTATGCACTTGAATTATTCCATGGACCAACTTTAGCATTTAAAGACTTTGGTGGTCGTTTTATGGCGCAAGCGCTTGCTGCAGTGCGTGGTGATGGAAAAATTACTATTTTAACAGCGACATCTGGTGATACCGGTGCGGCAGTTGCCCACGCGTTTTATGGGTTAGAAAACATCAATGTCGTGATTTTATATCCGAAAGGCAAAATCAGTCCATTACAAGAAAAGCTATTCTGTACTTTAGGTGGCAATATTCGCACTGTGGCGATTAATGGCGATTTCGATGCGTGCCAAGCGTTAGTTAAACAAGCATTTGATGATGCAGAACTACGTCAAGCGATTGGTTTAAACTCAGCAAATTCCATTAACATTAGCCGTTTATTGGCGCAAGTTTGTTATTACTTTGAAGCGGTAGCGCAATTACCAAAAGAAAAACGTGATAACGTAGTAGTTTCTGTACCAAGTGGTAACTTCGGTAACTTAACCGCAGGTTTAATTGCAAAAACATTGGGTTTACCAATTAAACGCTTTATTGCTTCCACCAATGCGAACGATACCGTGCCACGTTATTTAGAATCAGGTAATTGGGCACCTAAAGCGACTGTAGCCACGCTTTCTAATGCGATGGATGTCAGTCGTCCGAACAACTGGCCACGTGTCGAAGAGTTATTTAAACGTAATGGCTGGAATTTAAGTGATTTAGGTTCTGGTATGTTAAGCGATAGCGAAACAGAAGAAACCTTAAAAGCGATGTACGCAAAAGGTTATTTATGTGAACCACACGGTGCAATCGCCTATCAAGTATTGAAAGATCAACTTAAAGCGGATGAAACCGGTATTTTCTTATGTACGGCACATCCTGCGAAATTTAAAGAGTCAGTGGAGCGTATTCTTTCGCTCGATCTTCCATTGCCAGAAGCCTTGGATAAACACAATAAATTGCCATTACTTTCTGATGAAATGGATAACGATTTTGCACAACTACATGCATATTTGTTGAAATAATAAAAAAGTGCGGTTGATTTTGACCGCACTTTTGTTTTATTACTCAAAAGGGCGGGATAAACGCCCTTTATTTTTTAGGAGTTAATCTTCTTTTCCTAAGATTTGATTCACTTCACTCTTATAGAGAACTGCTTTCGCACCGAAAATGGCTTGTACGCCACCGCCAACTTCAAGCACATCAATCGCACCTAATTTTTTCAATGTGGCTTTATCAACGGCTTTTACATCTTTAACTGAAACACGTAAGCGAGTAATACACGCATCCACGTTTTCAATATTTTCAGCGTTACCTAATGCTGCAATAATTTTATGTGCATTTTCAGTCAGTGAACTTGTTTCTTGTTCTACATTTTCTTCGGTTTCTTCACCACGTCCTGGTGTCATCACATTAAAGATGCGAATCAAGAAAACGAAAGAGAAATAATAGAGTAGAGCCCAAGGAATACCGACAAAAATCACACGCAACCAATGGGTGTTTTCATCACCTTGTAAAATGCCGAAGAGCAAGAAATCAATAAAACCACCAGAGAAAGTATTCCCGATAGAGATGTTTAGATAATCGGCAATAAAGAAAGATACACCATCTAAGAATGCGTGGAATACATAAAGCCATGGTGCAACAAACAAGAACATAAACTCGATCGGTTCTGTAATGCCAGTAATGAAAGAGGTTAGGGCTGCACCAAGGAACAAGCCGCCAATTTGCGCACGACGTTTTTTCGGTACACAGTGATACATGGCTAAACAGGCAGCTGGTAAGCCAAACATCATGGTATCAAAACGGCCAGCAAAGAAACGGGTTCCTTCAGTAAATAAACCATGGTGATTTGGATCGGCTAATTGAGCGAAAAAGATTTTTTGTGCACCGACAATCATTTCGCCATTGACCATTTCCACACCACCTAATTCAGAATACCAAAACAGCGGATAAATCATATGATGTAAGCCAACCGCGCCAGATAGTCGCATTAAGAAACCGTATAAGAATGTACCAAAGGTTCCCATGGATGCGATGCTTTTACCCGCCGAGACGAGCCATTGTTGGAAAGTTGGCCAAATGAGGAAGAAAACTAATCCAACAAAAATAGCTGAAAAAGCAGTTACGATTGGTACAAAGCGAGAGCCGCCAAAGAAACCTAATACTTGTGGTAATTGGATGTTGTGATAGCGATTGTGCAATTTAACGGTAATCAAGCCCATCACCAATGCTCCAATCACACCCGTATCGATGCTTTTTACATCAGGAGAGAAAATCGGAATTAATGCAGCAATGGTGCCCGTCATAATGAGATAACCAACAACGGCAGCGAGAGCAGCAACGCCTTTGTCACGTTTGGCTAAGCCGATACCTAAACCAATACACAATAATAAGGCTAAATTAGCGAACACCACGCTACCTGCCGCAGACATAATCTGAAACAGACCTTGCAGCGCCTCATTATTTAAAATTGGATAGGCTTGCACCGTTGCTTTATTGGAAAGTGCACCACCGATCCCGAGTAAAAGACCTGCAGCAGGCAAAATAGCAATCGGCAACATAAATGCCTTACCGACTTGTTGAAGTTGTTTAAACATAGAACCTCCTGTGATTACTTTTTTGAAATGTAACGTATTTAAGGAGAAAAATCTGTGAAACTGCTCACAGTTTTAATCTAAGATGTTGTTTTGACAGATTTTTGCTTGTGTTGGCGCGCAGCGGATTTCCTTTTATAATGCTATCAAACTGATATGTTTATTTATTATTTGTATGACAACTTTTATTGCCTACGCCAATATTCAGCAACCTTTTTCTTTTGATGAAATTCCTACAGATCTTGCACCTGAAAATTTGCGTACAGAACCACAGGGAAATACTCGGATAACGCAACGCCATCAATGTCGTCGATTAGCGCATTTTTTACTTTGGCAGTTGCTAAAAACAGCGGGAAAATCAACCGCACTTTTAGGACAAATTTATCGTACGCAAAGTGGCAGACCACAATTTCCCGTCGAGAAGATCGATTTTAATATAACCCACTCAGGCGATTGGGTTGCCGTATTGCTGCATATTAATGAATCAGAAAAAAGTGCGGTCGGTATTGATATTGAATTTCCCAAAAAACGGAATTTTTCTGCGCTCATGGCGCATTTCGCGCCACAAGCAGAACAAGAATGGTTTGCTAAACAGCCTGATACAGAGCAGGCTTTTTATCGCTGTTGGTGTTTGCGTGAAGCAGTATTGAAATCACAAGGCGTTGGGATTGTAAAACTTTCAAGTGTGGTACATTTACCAGAGCGGTTACAGATCTTTTCAGATTATTGTCCGAAAGGAGAATTGATCTTTACGGATGAATTGCCTTTTTACTTTGCGGCATTTATAAATCAGTCAAAAATTCAACCGCACTTTTATCAATGGGATGGAAAAAGTTTAGTAGAAAAAAATATACAAAAACCCTTGATTTACCAAGTAAATGAATAAAAGAAAATCCTTGAAAATATTCAAGGATTTTTTATTTTGTAATAATTTGCATTGCCACTTGTATTTTCATAGACTAACCCCATTTATTCCGTTAAACTCATTAAAAATTTTAGACAAATGGAGAACGTAATGTCGCAAAACGGTCCAGATCAAGATCCTTGGGGTAAACCGGGACAGAGTAGCGGTCCAAAACATTCAGATAATTCATCAGATAAGCAAAATGAAAATGGCTGGGGCGCTCGAGACAATAAAAATCAGGAACAATCACCTCCAGATATTGAAGAAGTATTTAATAATCTGTTGAAAAAATTAGGTGGTGGGAATAAGAAGGGCGGATCAAATAATACTTCGCCGAATATACCTTCATTTAATTTAGGTAAGATTTTACCGATCGCCGCAGTAATCGGAGGGATTATTTGGGGTGCAAGCGGTTTTTACACCATTAAAGAAGCAGAACGTGGCGTGACGTTACGTTTTGGCGAGTTTCATTCTATCGTTCAACCCGGTTTAAACTGGAAACCAACCTTTATTGATAAAGTGATTCCAGTGAATGTAGAACAAGTTCGTGAGCTTAAAACGCAAGGTGCGATGTTAACCAAAGATGAAAACATGGTTAAAGTGGAAATGACCGTACAATATCGCGTGCAAAATCCTGAAAAATACCTGTTTAGCGTGAGCAATGCGGACAATAGTCTTGGACAAGCGACTGACAGTGCACTTCGTTATGTGATTGGTCATATGACTATGAATGATGTGCTGACAACGGGTCGTGCCGTGGTACGTGAAGATACATGGAAAGCCTTGAACGATATTATCAAACCTTATGATATGGGACTTGAAGTGATTGACGTGAACTTCCAATCTGCACGTCCACCAGAAGAAGTGAAAGATGCTTTCGATGATGCGATTAAAGCACAGGAAGACGAACAACGTTACATTCGTGAAGCAGAAGCTTATGCTCGCGAGAAAGAGCCAATCGCTCGTGGTGATGCACAGCGTATAGTTGAAGAAGCAACCGCTTATAAAGATCGTGTTGTGCTTGATGCGCAAGGGGAAGTGGAACGTTTACAACGTCTTCTGCCTGAATTTAAAGCGGCACCTGATTTGTTAAAAGAGCGTCTTTATATTCAAACCATGGAAAAAGTCATGGCAAATACACCTAAAGTGATGCTAGATAGCAATAATGGTAACAATTTAACCGTATTGCCATTAGAGCAATTAATGGGTAAAAAAGCGGCTCAACCGACTACTACAACGCCTGAAAGTGCGGTCAGTTCTGCACCAGTTTCAACACAGGAACGTCGTGTAGAAACGCAAACGGCTCAACCAGTTCAATCAAATGAAGGCATTCGCCAAGGGAGATTTAACTAATGCGTAAATTTTTACTTCCGATTATTGTGGTGATTGCTGCGGTGCTATATTCCAGCGTCGTGGTTGTAACTGAGGGCACTCGTGGCATCATGTTGCGTTTTAACAAAGTACAACGTGATGCAGAAAACAAAGTGGTGGTGTATGAACCAGGTTTGCATTTCAAATTGCCTTTAATTGATAGCATTAAAGTGCTTGATGCGCGTATTCGTACCCTTGATGGCTCAGCTACTCGTTTTGTGACAGTCGAGAAAAAAGACTTGTTGGTGGATTCCTATGTGAAATGGAAAATCAGCGATTTCGGTCGTTTCTATACTGCAACAGGTGGTGGAGATTATAACCAAGCTTCAAGCTTATTAAGCCGTAAAGTGAATGACCGTCTGCGTTCAGAAATTGGTACACGTACGATTAAAGACATCGTTTCAGGTACACGTGGTGAATTAATGGCGGGCGCGAAAAAAGCGTTAAATTCAGGGCAGGATAGTACTTCTGAGTTAGGGATCGAAGTCGTCGATGTTCGCGTAAAACAAATCAATTTACCAGATGAAGTTTCTTCTTCGATTTACCAACGTATGCGTGCAGAACGTGATGCTGTTGCCCGTGAACATCGCTCACAAGGTAAAGAAAAAGCGGCGTTCATTCAAGCGGATGTGGATCGTAAGGTGACCTTGATCTTAGCGAATGCAAATAAAACAGCACAAGAATTACGTGGTAATGGTGATGCGGCGGCAGCAAAATTGTATTCTCAAGCATTTGCTCAAGAACCACAGTTTTATAGCTTTATTCGTAGCCTAAAAGCCTATGAAAGTAGCTTCGAAGGTTCAGATAATATGATGATTTTGAAACCTGACAGTGATTTCTTCCGCTTTATGCAAGCGCCAAAGAAATAAACAAGAGATAATGAAAAGTAAAGTGCGGTTAGAAATAACCGCATTTTTTATTGCTTAATTTTAGGGGAATTCTCACTTATAAGGTAAAAAGACCTTTAATGCAATCAATCGAATCCATAGCCAAATCAAATTAAATCCACATAAAATATAAGCCAATTTTTTGGCATAATCACCTTGCTTTTTAAGCTTTTTCTTTCTTTTTATATTTTATTGATCATTTGGAGGATTAGATGAAAAAACTGATTATTGGCGGAGCAGCCATTGCAGTATTGGGTTATTTGGGGTTGTGGGGTATCTGCATCAATTTGATAAAGAGAACGCGACTCAACTTTTAATGGAAAATCGCTATACGGGCGAACAAGAAAAAGTGGCAAAAGCGTTGTTTGATAACAGCTGCCAATATTGCCATAGTCCAAGCACGCCTCTTCCATTTTATTCAAAATTCCCGATTGTGGGTGACCAAATGCAATCGGATATTCAGAATGGGCTTCGTGCTTTCCGCTTAGATCGTTTAGTTGAAGGCTTAAAAGATCCGAGCAAATTATCCCAAGCTGATTTAGCAAAATTACAACGTGTACTTGAAAATAACGAAATGCCAATTGCTAAATTCAGACATCTTCACTGGGGAAGTAAACCAGATGAGCAAGAGAAAGTGGCGTTGCTTAACTGGATTCGTGAAGTACGTAAAATGTCTTTACCAAAAGAAACACCCAATGTTGATGCCGATCGTTTAGTTCAACCGATTCCAGACAGTATTGCGACTGATGAAGCAAAAGTCGCGTTAGGTCATGATCTTTACTTTGATGGACGTTTATCAGGCGATGGTTCTATTCAATGTCATACTTGTCACCAATTAGACAAAGGCGGTGTGGATAGACTTGATACTTCAACAGGTATTGATGGTAAAAAAGGCCCAATTAACGCGCCAACCGTGTTCAATGCCGCATTTAACTTTGTGCAATTCTGGGATGGACGAGCTGCAGATTTAGCAGATCAAGCGAAAGGTCCTCCAACAAATCCAGTAGAAATGGGCTCGCACTCGTGGGATGACATCGTGGCTCGTTTTGAAATGGATGAAGAATTTAAAAAAGAATTCTTAAAAGAATATCCACAAGTGACGAAAGAAACTTTAACTCACGCAATTGGTGAATATGAAAAAACATTAATTACACCAAATAGTGATTTCGACCGTTATTTGAAAGGGGATAAAACAGCGTTAACCGAGCAACAAGTTCGCGGTTATGAGTTATTCAAACAACATAAATGTGATACTTGTCATACTGGTGTAGCAATGGGTGGACAATCTTATGAATACATGGGACTCTACGGCGATTACTTTAAAGATCGTGGTACGCCATTAACTGATGCGGATGAAGGTCGCTTTGCACAAACTAAAGATCCTTTCGATATGCATCGCTTCAAAGTGCCAACCTTGCGCAATGTCGCGCTTACTGCACCCTATTTCCATGATGCGTCAGCAAAAGAGCTAAAAGATGCTGTGAGTGCAATGTTGAAATACCAAAGTAACGTGAAACAGCCTGCTCAAAAAGATGTGGAGGACATAACCTCTTTCTTAGAAAGTTTAACAGGTGAATTTAAAGGTGAAAAATTAAAATAATCCTTTAAGCTGTAAATAGAAACGACCGCAAGTGCGGTCGTTTTTTAGTGAGTTTTAGTTAGATAACAAGTCATAAATGACTTAGTCAAAAAGTAGAAAAGCTAAATTTTAGGTATAAAAAAAGCCGCTTACGCGACAATCTTCTTTTTATATTTAAAATGGTGCCCGAAGCCAGACTTGAACTGGCACG
>NZ_KV801005.1:65201-168006 GCF_001810345.1 Haemophilus sp. HMSC061E01 | reverse complement strand
AGGTCGTGCTCTACCAACTGAGCTATTCCCGCATACGCTGTTAGTGCGGTGCATTTTACGGGAATTTGAAATTCTGTCAATCGAAGATCTGAAAAAAAAATTCAAATGTTGAAAAAATCTTCGTTTCGGTTGAAATTACAGCAAAATTTGACTCAAGAATATAATTTTAGCTTAGTTTTCAATTTCTACTTTTATCGTGATTGGGTTTGTGACAAAATTGGAGCGTTTTGTTCGCCATTAAATCAAGAAAAGTGCGGTCAAATTTTTGCATGTTTTAGAGGTAAATTATGACACAACAATATTCTATCGATACATTATTAGCTCAAGCGGGAAATCGCAGTGATGAGCGCACTGGTGCGGTTTCAACGCCCATTTATCTTTCAACGGCTTATGGCCACCATGGGATTGGTGAAAGCACAGGGTTTGATTATACCCGCACGAAAAACCCAACACGTAGTGTTTTGGAAGATACCGTAGCAAAATTAGAAAATGGTGATCGTGGTTTTGCCTTTTCCTCTGGCATGGCGGCAATTCAAGTGCTGATGAACCTATTTAAAGGCCCTGATCAATGGATTGTGTCAAGTGATGTATATGGTGGGACTTATCGTTTATTGGATTTTGCCTATAAAAATAACAACAGCGTAAAACCCGTTTATGTGAACACCGCTTCTTTAACTGAAATTGAAGCCGCAATTACAGCGAATACAAAAGCAATTTTTATTGAAACCCCATCAAATCCATTAATGGAAGAGTGTGATGTAGCAGAAATTGCGAAATTAGCGGAAAAGCACAATTTATTAATGATTGTGGATAATACCTTCTTAACTCCTGTGCTATCTCGTCCATTAGATTTAGGCGCAGATATTGTGATCCACAGTGGTACAAAATATATTGCAGGTCATAATGATAGTTTAGTGGGCTTGATTATTGCAAAAGGACAAGAACTTTGTGATCGTATCGCTTATATTCAAAATGGTGCAGGTGCCGTACTTTCGCCATTTGATTCTTGGTTAACCGTGCGTGGTATGAAAACCCTTTCATTACGTATGAAACGCCATCAAGATAATGCGAAGGCGATTGCGGAATTTTTACGCGAACAACCACAAATTGATAGCGTGTTATATCCAAACAAAGGCGGAATGCTATCTTTCCGTTTGAAAGATGAAAATTGGGTAAATACGTTCTTAAAATCGATCAAGTTGATTACCTTTGCGGAAAGCTTAGGCGGTACAGAAAGTTTTATTACCTATCCTGCGACCCAAACCCATATGGATATTCCAGAAGCAGAACGCGTCGCTCGTGGTATTACAAACACATTATTACGTTTTTCTGTTGGTTTAGAAGATGTGGAAGACATCAAAGCCGATTTATTACAGGCATTTGCACAGCTTAAGTAATTAGTTTTTATCAATCGGACTAATCTGTGCAATCCAATATACCTTGTGTTATTATGCACAACATTAATTAACGTTAGGTGTTGATTCGTCAGCACCTTATTAAATAAGGAAACAAAAATGAGCGAAGTATTACATATTAATGATGCAGATTTTGAAACTACTGTTGTGCAATCTGATATCCCTGTATTAGTGGATTTCTGGGCACCATGGTGTGGCCCTTGCAAAATGATTGCGCCAATTTTAGATGAAATCGCACCTGAATTCGCAGGTAAAGCAAAAATCGTTAAAATCAACGTAGATGACAACCAATTAGTTGCAGGTCAATTTGGTGTACGTAGTATCCCAACTTTACTACTTTTCAAAAATGGCCAACTTGTTGCAACACAAGTGGGTGCATTACCGAAAAATCAATTAGCGGCGTTTATTAATCAACACCTATAATTGAGTTATTAAATATAAAGAGCGGTCAAAAATAGCGATGTTTTTGACCGCTCTTATTTTTTCTCTCGCCAATAAGTGGCAAAACGAGGTTTTCCGGAGTTGGTTAATCCACGATATTTATAGGTGATTGTGCTGCCAATAGGTGGTGGATTTTCACGCTCACTCAGATTAAATCCTGAGCCGATTTTGAATTTTCCACGATGATTTTCACAGGTAAGCGAGCCGAGTATATTCTCAAATTGTCCTTTTCCTTTGTGATGTGCTATCACAGTGCATTCTTCATCATAAGTGCTTTTTAACTTTAAAATTTGTGTACTGCGTTTTCTTTCGTAAGGCGCATGAGGATTACGTAATACAATCCCTTCACCTTTTTTCGCTTCCACTTCATGCAAATACTCGAATAAATGTGTTTTATCTCGTATCGGAATTTGCGGAATAATCTTGATATAAGGCGTAGGGTGTTCTTTCAAATAATCTTCTAAGGTTTTGAGACGTTCAAAGAGATTGCCTGATGCATTAGGCACATCAAAAACATAAAGTGTTAATTTTGCCCAATTATCACCTTTAAAAGACTTCGTGATAGAAGCAATCTCTTCAAATTGATTACGTTCACTAAAGAGCTCACCATCAATGGCAAAAGGTGGAAATTGAGCGGTAAAATAGGTCGGCGCAGGCAAGGGTAGCCCTTGACGACTTAATAATGTTTTGCCGTCCCAATAACCTCGTACCCCATCCAATTTTTCAGACATCACCCAACCTTGAACATCTTGGTTTTCATAAGTGCTTAATAGCATTAAATCACGCTCGTTCGCCCAGGTTATTTGGCTGAATAGAAGGTAAAGTAAAAAGTAAATCGCTCGCATAATCTCTCCTTTTTAAATTTATTGAGTTTAAAAAGTGCGGTCATTTTTTGAAGTGTTTTTAGCTGGATTTGCGATAGATATCGCAAAATAATGAGACGTAAGCTGAAAAAGGGCGCTAGATTATTTGAAATGAACGCTATACAATGCCAACGCTATTTCGAATTTAATTTTTAAGGAGAATAAAATGTATTTTGATCAAATTAAAGCTGAGCTTGTGGAAGCTCAAGATGTATTAAATAAGTTTGTTTCAGATGATAACAACATCAAACTCATTGAAAAAGCAGCTAAATTGTTAGCCGAAAGCTTTAAAAATGGCGGTAAAGTATTATCTTGCGGTAATGGTGGTTCCCACTGTGATGCCATGCACTTTGCAGAAGAACTCACTGGTCGTTATCGTGAAAATCGTCCAGGTTATCCTGCGATTGCAATTTCAGATGTGAGTCATTTAAGCTGTGTAAGTAATGACTTTGGTTATGAATATGTATTCTCTCGCTTTGTTGAAGCAGTGGGTAAAGAAGGTGATGTTTTATTTGGATTATCGACCTCTGGGAATTCTAAAAATATCTTAAATGCGATTGAAGCCGCGAAAGCAAAAGGCATGAAAGTGATTGCGATGACTGGTAAAGATGGCGGTAAAATGGCAGGCTTAGCGGATGTTGAAATTCGTGTGCCACACTTCGGTTATGCAGATCGTATTCAAGAAATCCACATCAAAGTGATTCATATTTTGATGATGTTAGTTGAATTTGAGATGGCGAAAGAGGCCTAATTCGCGATAAGTGCGGTTTAAAATTCAATGATTTAAAGATCCCAAAAAGTTTTTTGGGATTTTTTTACAAAAATACTTGCATAATTAATCACTAAAAAGTAATATTTATTCATTCTTAGAAATCAAGAGAGGATAGCAGTAAACTTAGTATGGCGATTAGTGTTAAAAATTTGAATTTCTTTTATGGTTCATCACAGGCATTGTTTGATATCAATCTTGATGCACAAGAAGGCGATACCGTGGTGTTACTTGGACCAAGTGGCGCAGGAAAAAGTACGTTAATCCGTACATTAAATTTATTAGAAGTGCCGACCTCTGGCGAATTGCATATTGCGAATAATCATTTTGATTTGTCTCAAGCGAATAATAATCCGAAAGCCATTCGTCAACTTCGTCAAGATGTGGGCATGGTATTTCAACAATACAATCTTTGGCCGCATTTAACGGTGATTGAAAACCTAATTGAAGCGCCCCAAAAAGTATTAGGCATTAGCGAAGAAGAAGCGAAAAAAGATGCATTAGAACTTTTAAAACGTTTACGTTTGGAAGAGCATGCCGATCGTTTTCCTCTTCACTTATCAGGCGGTCAGCAACAACGTGTTGCAATTGCTCGAGCATTAATGATGAAACCACAAGTGTTGTTGTTTGATGAACCAACGGCAGCACTGGACCCTGAAATTACAGCTCAAGTCGTTGATATTATTAAAGAACTTCAACAAACAGGTATTACTCAGGTGATTGTGACCCACGAAGTGAACGTGGCACAAAAAGTGGCGACCAAGGTCGTCTATATGGAACAAGGTAAGATTATTGAAATGGGCAGTGCAGATTGCTTTGATAATCCAAAAACCGAACAATTTAAACAATATCTTTCACACTCAGAATAAGGAAACACGACATGAAAAAATTACTTTTAAGCGCAATGTTAATGGGCTCAGCTTTTGCTGCAAATGCACAAGAAATCACTTTCGCGATGGAGCCGAGCTACCCGCCATTTGAAACAACAAATGAAAAAGGTGAAATTATCGGTTTTGATGTGGATGTAGCGAATGCAATTTGTAAAGAAATTCAAGCGACTTGTCATTTCAAAAGCCAATCTTTTGATGCATTAATTCCAAGCTTGAAAGCAAAACGTTTTGATGCAGCGATTTCTGCAATGGATATTACTGAAGCGCGTGCAAAACAAGTTTCATTTTCTAATGCGTATTATGACAGCACAGCAAGTTATGTCGCTTTAAAAGGCAAAGCAGATTTAGCTTCAGCAAAAACAATTGGTGTTCAAAACGGAACAACATTCCAACAATATACCGCAGCAGAAACCAAGCAATATAATGCAAAATCTTATGCAAGCTTACAAGATGCGATCTTAGACTTAAAAAATGGTCGTATTGATATCATCTTCGGTGATACTGCCGTATTGTCTGATATGATTTCTAAAGAGCCTGAAATTCAATTTGTTGGTGAGAAAGTGACTAACAAAAAATATTTCGGTAATGGTTTAGGTATTGCGGTGAATAAATCAAGCAAAGAATTGCTAGAAAGCTTAAATAAAGGTTTAGAAACCGTGAAAGCAAATGGTGAATACCAAAAAATCTATGACAAATGGATGACAAAATAATCTATGTTTTATGATTATCTTACATTAATTGGACATGCAGCCCTAATGACCTTAGGGCTTGCTATTTGCTCGTTAATTGTCGGTTTATTGCTCAGTATTATTTTTACGGCTTTAGAAGCGAATAAATATGTCTTTATTGCGAAACCCGCTTCTGTTGTGATCGCTTTATTGCGTGGTTTACCGGAAATTTTAGTGGTTCTACTGATTTATTTTGGTTCAACCCAAGTAGTAGAAATGCTGACGGGGGAGTATATTGAATTCAGCGCCTTTGGTTGTGGAGTATTTGCATTGTCTTTGATTTTTGCCTCTTATGCTTCACAAACCTTACGTGGTGCGATCCAAGCTATTCCAAAAGGGCAGTGGGAATCAGGTGCAGCGTTAGGATTAAGCCGACCTTATACTTTCATTCATTTGATTATGCCGCAAGTATGGCGACACGCTTTACCGGGCTTAAGCAATCAATGGCTCGTGTTATTAAAAGATACGGCATTGGTGTCATTAATTGGTGTTGATGATTTAATGCGTCAGGCTGGGTACATCAATACAAATACTCATGAACCTTTTACTTGGTATGGTATTGCTGCGTTGATTTATTTAGTGATTACGTTGATCAGCCAAGCGGGTATTCGCAAATTAGAATTACGTTTCACTCGATTTGAACGGGGAGTCGAATAATGTTTCAAGAGTATTTAGCAGTGATTGCTCAAGGCATTCCGACTAGCCTGTTGCTTACAGTCGTATCTTTGTTTATTGCCTTTTTCTTAGCATTGGGACTAACCTTCTTGCTTTCTATTGGCAATAAATTGGTGAAAAGTGCGGTCAATTTATTCCTTGTTTTATTTACAGGGACCCCGCTTTTAGTGCAATTTTTCTTAATTTATGCTGGCCCTGGTCAATTCCAATGGTTGGTGGAAAGTCCATTATGGGGATTATTCTCCAACGCATGGTTCTGTGCAGCATTAGCTTTAGCCTTGAATAGTGCCGCTTATTCAACCCAATTATTCCATGGCGCAGTCAAAGCGATCTCTAAAGGTCAATGGGAAAGCTGTGCGGCATTAGGGTTAAGTCGTATGCAGACGTTAAAAATCCTAATTCCTTATGCATTAAAACGTGCGCTTCCTTCTTATACCAATGAAATTATCTTGGTATTTAAGGGTACAGCATTAGCTTCTACCATCACGATCATGGATATCATGGGATATGCACGCCAACTTTACGGCACAGAATATGATGCACTCACTATCTACGGTATTGCAGGTGGAATTTATCTCATCATTACCGGCATTGCCACTTTATTACTTCGTCAGTTAGAAAATAAAGTGTTGTCATTCGAACGTATTGATACCGCCAAAGCATAAAGTGCGGTCAAAAATAGAAACAAATCGGGCAGTTTAAAAATTGCCCGATTTTTTATATGATTAAAGAAAATATTTTTATTTATGAGGCAATTATGTCCGAATCATCTTCCCTAAAATTCCATCTCGAACTATTACGTTTAATTCCGAAAAACTATTCCATTAGCTCATTAGAATTGCGAGAGAAATTGCTCGCATTAGGCATTGAGCGCGATTTGCGCAGTATTCAGCGTGCACTGAATACGTTATGTGAGCAGTTTGAAATTGATTGCAATACCAATGATAAGCCCTATAGCTATCGCTGGAAGCCTGATGCGAAAGGCTTAGATATGCCGATTTTAAATGAACAACAATCGTTAGTGTTGATGCTGGCAAAGCAATATTTAACTGGTATTTTGCCAACCAATATTATGCGGTCAATGGACGGTTTCTTTAAACAGGCGGAATATAATTTAGCTTATGGCAAAAATCAGAAAAAGGAAGCCTCTGAGTGGTTGAATAAAGCTGGGATTGCTCCCACTAGCCAGCCATTATTACCCGCAAAGATTGATCCTGAAGTATTCAATAAAGTAAGTATTGCTCTTTATCATAATAAATACATTAACATGATCTATCGTAAGAATGATGGAAATATACGTGATGCTCAAGTTAAACCCCTTGCATTAGTGCAGCAAGGTCCAAGTACTTATTTGGTGGTTCAATATGAGAGTGGAGCGATTAGACATCTTGCGTTACATCGATTTATTTCGGTTAATGTCAGTACGATGCAATTTGAACGCCCAAAATTTAGTTTAAAAGCGCATATCGAAAGCCAAAACTTTGGTTTTAGCTCAGGTAAGAAAATTCGCCTAACCTTCCGCATTGATAAAGAAACAGGTGGATTTTTGACAGAAACACCATTATCAACCGATCAAACGGTAAAAGATTGTGGCTCTGAATATGAAATTTCCGCTACCGTGATTGAGAGCGCTATGCTGGAGTGGTGGATTGCCCATTTTGGTGAAGATTACCAAGAAATTGACCGCACTTATTTAGACGAAAATGCCTAACGACATAAATTGTCGCTTCATCTTTTATCATTAAGCCATCAACAGAGAGGGCATTAAAATGAAGAAAATTGTTTATATTGATATGGATAATGTGATGGTTGATTTCCCGTCTGGTATTGCAAAATTAGATGAGAAAACTAAGCAAGAGTATGAAGGTCGATATGATGAGGTCGAGGGCATTTTTAGCTTAATGGAGCCGATACCTAACGCCATTTCAGCCGTTCATAAATTGATGAAGAAATATCATATTTATGCACTTTCTACCGCCCCTTGGCATAATCCATCAGCTTGGAGTGATAAAGTAAAATGGATTCAGCGTTATTTCGGCGAAGAAAAAGGCTCGGCATTATACAAACGGTTAATTTTATCTCACCATAAAAACCTGAACAAAGGCGATTATTTAATTGATGATCGCACTAAAAATGGGGCGGATAAATTCGAAGGCAAACACTTACATTTTGGTACTGAACAATTTGCTAACTGGAACTGTGTACTATCTTACTTAGATTGCGGGCCTTTTACACCAAGTGACATTTTGCAAGATTGTTTAAAAAAGCCGGCCGCCCTCGTGCAAGTTGAAAATGAGGAGCAAAGCCGAGTCATTGCTGCTTTTGCAGATCGCTATAAATGGCAAGTGTTTAATTTAGCCTGTATTTATGCGGATGAAACATCAACCGAACACAAAACGGTCTATTTAATTATCAGCCCTTATCTCAGTGATGAATTTAAAATGCGTATTGAAGCAATGTGTGCTCATATTCAAGCCGAATATGACGTGTTATTACGCTCAAAATCACAGCTAAAACAATATTTTCAACGCCTTTCAGAGAAGTCATTCTTGCATATTGAAAGCTATACTTATCAACCCCTTTATAAAGCAGGGAATATATTTGGCATGATGGCTAGAGATAGACAGATTGATGAAATTTTAGAAGAAAAAGGAGCCTGAAAAATGACAGAGAAAAATAAACCAATTTGCGTGATATTAACGGGAGCTGGAATTAGTGCTGAAAGTGGTATTCCTACTTTTAGAGCAGAAGATGGCTTATGGGCTGGGCATAAAGTGGAGGAAGTTTGTACGCCTGAAGCCTTAAAGAAAAACCGTGCAAAAGTATTGGCGTTTTATAATGAACGACGTCGTAATGCTCAAGCTGCAGAGCCAAATGCTGCACACTTAGCTTTGGTTGAATTGGAAGAGTTTTATGAAGTTCATATAATCACTCAAAATGTGGATGATTTACATGAGCGAGCGGGAAGTACTAACGTACTCCATTTACATGGTGAATTGAATAAAGCTCGCAGCAGTTTTAATACCGATTACATTGTTCCATGTTTGGGTGATCAACTGTTAGAGGATAAGGATAATCACGGTCATCCAATGCGTCCACATATAGTCTTTTTTGGGGAAAATGTACCCATGTTTCCTAAAGCAGAAAAGTTAGTGAAAAAGGCAGATATTGTGATTGTTATTGGCACTTCATTACAAGTTTATCCAGCTAATGGATTGGTAAATCTCGCTCCATATGGTTCACTTATCTATTTGATCGATCCTAATCCCAACACAGGCTTTGTTCGTAAGCAAGTTATCGTAATAAAAGAAAAAGCGGGTGAGGGAGTTCCGAAGGTGGTCGCCGAATTATTAGAGAAAATTAAAAAATCATAGAAAATCGACCGCACTTTTTAAATAAATAGCGACTTCGGTCGCTATTTATCATTTATTCTCTTGTTTAAGCATATGCATAATAAGCCTAATAAGCGTTTCTTTTTGTTTTGGATCAGATTCTGCCACTAATAAAGTGAGTGCTGCAAGCCCAGTATCATTGATAACAGGAAGTCCATTCTGATCAAACAAACGCCCATTTCTATGTAAGAAATCTACAAATAAAAATGCGCCACTACGTTTATTACCATCTGAAAAAGGATGATTCTTGACGACAAAATAAAGTAAATGTGCCGCTTTTGCTTCAATGCTTGGATAAGCAGGTTCACCAAATACACTTTGATCTAAATTACCTAGAATCGCAGATAAGCCATTATCTCGTTCACGTCCAAACAGATCACTTGCTTCACCTTTTGCCATCAGCTGTGATTTTAACTCTGCTAGTGCAGAACAAGCCTCGGCATAAGTCGGTAATGTACCGCCTTGCTGTGTTTGTGGTTCAGTAAGTAAACCTTCATCATATTGTTGTAGCCATAAAAAGGTATGCGTATAACGGCTGACAATATCCACTAGTCCACGACCGCTTTCTAGCGTTAATTCCGATGAATTTGCCGTTTTTTGAATAAGTGCAAGTGCTTGCTCTAATTCGTGAGCATTTTGCTGCAAACGTTTTTGGTTAATGGTATAGCCTTGAGTCAGATATTCTTTTAAACGTGCAGTTGCCCAGATTCTAAATTTAGTACCTAAAATAGAATTAACTCTATAACCCACAGATATAATTACATCAAGATTATAGTATTCGATTGTTCGATTAATTTGTCTTTTGCCTTCAATTTGAACTGTTGCATTTTTTGCAACAGTTGCTTCTCTATTTAACTCGCCATCAGTATAGATATTGCGTAAATGACGTGAAATAACAGACTTATCTCGTCCAAATAAATCAGCCATCTGCTGTAAACTTAGCCAAACGGTATCATTTTCAAATCTCACTTCCACTTGCGTTGTGCCATCTTGAGCTTGGTAAATTTCAATCGGATTTTGATGATTCATATTCTTTTCCTTAATAAGTTATATGTATATATAAACAGATAAATATACATATTGCAATAAGGATAATCTTATTTGTAAAAGATCTTCTAAAAATAACCGCTTGTAACATTCTCCAGCGACACGAAATGTCGCTTCCTTCCATATAATTTTTTCCATAAAAGAGAGTTTTTTACCTCTTACAACACGCTTAAGCCCTTTTATAGAAACAACACAGGAGAAAACTTATGGCAATGAAAGTCACTTTTAAACGAGATCCACTTTTTGAGGATGTAAAAAAATTCGTGCAACAAGAAAAATTTACATCTGGTTCACGGATTCAACGCAAATTTAGTTTAGGCTTTAATCGAGCTGCGAGAATTGTAGAACAACTAGAAGAAGCAGGCGTTATTTCATCAATGAAAAATGGACAGGGAAAAGTATTATGAAAAATGATTTAAATTATGCAGTGGAACTTATCCGAAAGGCCGATGGCATTTTAATTACTGCTGGGGCAGGAATGAGCGTGGATTCAGGTTTGCCGGATTTTAGAAGTGTAGGCGGGTTTTGGAATGCCTACCCAATGTTTAAAGGCCGTAATATCAATTTCCAAGATATTGCGACACCATTGGCTTATGAAACCCATCAAGAGTTAGCTTATTGGTTTTATGGGCATCGTTTGTCGCAATATCGTGCAACAAGCCCGCATGAGGGCTACCAAATTTTAAAACGTTGGGCAGAAAGCAAACCGCATGGTTATTTTGTTTTTACAAGCAATGTGGATGGGCATTTTCAGAAAGCGGGGTTTGAAGAGGGGCGTATTTATGAAGTGCATGGCACACTAGAGCGCTTGCAGTGTGCGCATAATTGCCGTGATTTGAGCTGGTCTGCAAAAGAATTTCAACCAGTGGTGGATAACGAAAACTTGCGCTTATTAAGTGAGCCACCTCGTTGCCCTTATTGTCAGCGTTTGGCAAGACAAAATGTACTCATGTTTGACGATTATTTTTACAGCAGTAATTATCAAAATTTAAAACGAAATAAGCTCGATTTATGGTTGAAAGAAGTGCAAAATCTCGTCGTTATCGAACTGGGAGCGGGGAAAGCCATTCCAACTGTGCGTCGATTTTCTGAACGTACGGCAAAAGCAAAAAAGGGCGGATTTATCCGTATTAACCCACAAGATGCAGGCGTGCCGAAAATGCACTTTTTAAGTCTAGAAATGAAAGCGTTAGATGCGCTAAAAGCGATTGATCGCCTTCTAAATCCTTCTCAACAAGCGGTTGAATAATGGAAAATTTTTGCGAAATTACCTTCTGCCAACAAATTGGCAGCAATAAGCGACACAACCAAGATGCCCTTTTTAATGGCGAGTCGGTGTTTCAATATAAACTCAAAACGGCTGAAAAACGCCTTGAAAACCGACCGCACTTTATTGTGGGCGTGGCAGACGGTATTTCCAATAGCAATCGTTCGGAAAAAGCGAGCAAATTGGCAATGCAATTATTAAGCAAAATGGAAAGCCTAAGTCGCCAAACGATCTACGATTTACAATCCAGTTTATCAGCAGAGTTAGCAGAGGATTATTTTGGTTCGGCGACCACGTTTGTGGCTGCCGAAATTGATCAAATCACTCGTAAAGCCAAAATTCTCAGCGTAGGGGATAGCCGTGCTTATTTAATTGATGCCCAAGATAAATGGCAACAAATCACCCAAGATCATTCTATTCTTTCTGAATTGTTAGCTGATTTCCCCGATAAAAAAGAGGAAGATTTTGCCACGATTTATGGCGGCGTTTCTTCTTGTTTAGTCGCCGATTATTCCGAATTCCAAGATAAAATTTTTTATCAAGAAATTGAAATTCAACAAGGGGAAAGTTTATTACTGTGTTCTGATGGGTTAACAGATGGCCTTTCAGAAGAAATGAGAGAAAAGATTTGGAAACAATATGATAATGACAAATCAAGATTGACGGTGTGTCGTAAATTAATTACGAAACAGAAGTTTTATGATGATTTATCGGTGGTGATTTGTAGAGTATAATTATTAATCAAAATAAGTTAATTAATGGAGTATGTTATGGAATATCTTATTGATGTTTATCTTACTGATGCAGAAAATAATTATCGTTATGCGTTAGGTTATCAGTCAGAAAAAACACTTTTTGTAATTGGGTTAAATCCAAGTACTGCATGTGATAAAACACCTGATAATACAATTAGAAAGGTAATGGGATTAGCTGAGTATAACGGCTACACTAGCTTTATTATGCTAAATTTATATCCTAAACGAGATACGTATCCAGATGATTTACCTGATGAGGCTGATAAAAAAATACTGGAGGAAAATCTTTCTATTATTTATGAGTTAATAAAAAAAGAAAAGCAGGCTAATATCTTATTGGCATGGGGAAATAATATTTTTTCTCGTGCTTATTTACTAGACAGTATTAAAATGATTTATAAAAAACTGGAGAGTTGTAAGCCTAATTGGTTTCAAGTGGGGACATTGACGAAAAGAGGTCAGCCTAGACATCCATTATATCTCTCATATCAAGCATTTACACCAATAGATATGGATGATTATCTAAAAACGTTACATTTAATCTAGACGACACAATCTGTCGCTATCCTTTTTAAACTATGCTCAAACCTATTAGGTTTGAGCATTTTTTATTGGAGTGATGATTATGTCGAAATTCAAACTTAACCCGTCGTTGGTTTCTCCTTATACCGAAAAATTAATGTTGCAACTTTTATTAGAGCATCGAGGATTTTCAGAGGTTTTTCATGAGGATGTTTGGCGATATGACAATATTGCAGCGGCTTTAGGTTTACCGGGTGAAATGGAGCGTTGTGATGATTTCCGTGCGAAAGTGAAAAAATTATTACAAGCACGAAATAAAACATTGCCCAAATTGACTGCACTTTGCGTAAACGAGAATTCAATTATTCAACAAAATATCGATAAATTGACTCAATTATTATCATTGAATACAGCTGAGCAGACAGTTTTTCGCTTAGCTATTCAGTTCCGTTTAGATGAAGCATTGAAAGAATTGAGTGGAGCATTACCAAAATCTAATTTGGCAGAGCTAGGTGAGGTATTATCAAATTTATTTGATTTACCCAAATCGGACATTATTTCTGCCTTAAAAGATAAAGGAAAACTATTAGGCTATGGCTTGCTCGCTCGAAACTATAATCCAGATAGAATCCATGAATATTTGGATTGGGGCAAAATGCTAGATTTTGATGAGTTTATCTCGGAAGCATTAAATGAACAGATGCTATTAAAATCGTGCACTCAGCCTGCGATTGAAACGAGTTTAAGTTTAGACAATTTTTCTTATCTAGGTAAGATGAAAACCATGATGCTGGATTATCTTCAGTCCTCATTTGCTACTCATAGAAAAGGCGTAAATATTTTAATTTATGGTGCACCAGGTACGGGAAAAACAGAGTTGGCAACTTTGTTGGGTAAAGCGTTGTGCGTTTCGGTGCATAACATTACCTATATGGATGGAGATGGGGATGTGATTAGCGCAGAAGATCGTTTGAATAAATGTCGTTTTGCGCAGAAGGTGTTAGAAGGACAATCTTCGCTATTGATTTTTGATGAAATAGAAGATGTTTTTCGCGCTAGTTTCTTTGAGCAATCAGTGGCACAGCAGAATAAAGCTTGGATGAATCAGTTATTGGAAAACAATAACGTGCCGATGATTTGGTCATCTAATTCTGTTTCGGGCATAGATCCTGCTTTTTTACGTCGCTTTGATTTAATTTTAGAAATGCCAGATTTGCCGTTGAAAAATAAGTCAGCACTCATTACGCAACTGACTGAGGGAAAATTAAGTCCGGCTTATGTCCAGCATTTTGCTAAAGTGCGGTTATTAACGCCTGCGATTTTAAGCCGCACAATTCGGGTGGCAAAGGAACTCAATACGTCAAATTTTGCTGAGACTTTGCTCATGATGTTTAATCAAACGTTAAAGTCGCAAAATAAACCGAAAATCGAACCGCTTGTTTTAGGTAAAGCTGACTATAACTTAGATTATGTGGCTTGTAATGACAATATTCATCGTATTAGTGAAGGGTTAAAACGGTCGAAAAAAGGGCGAATTTGTTGCTATGGCCCGCCGGGAACAGGAAAAACTGCTTGGGCAGCATGGCTTGCAGAACAGTTAGATATGCCGCTGTTGCTAAGACAAGGCTCAGATTTACTTAATCCTTATGTAGGCGGGACAGAACGGAATATCGCACAAGCTTTTGAGCAAGCGAAAGCTGATAATGCATTATAGGTGCTAGATGAAGTGGATACGTTCCTGTTTTCACGTGATGGCGCAGAACGTAGTTGGGAACGTTCACAAGTAAATGAAATGCTAACGCAAATTGAACGTTTTGAGGGATTGATGGTGGTATCAACAAATTTAATTGAGGTACTCGATCCTGCTGCTTTACGCCGTTTTGATTTGAAACTGAAGTTTGATTATTTAACGCTGCCACAACGTTTAGATTTCGCTAAACAACAGGCTGAAATCTTAGGGTTGCCATCATTATCGGAAGAGGATTTAAGTCAGATTGAATCGCTTAATCTGCTGACGCCTGGGGATTTTGCTGCGGTGGCTCGTCGTCATCAATTTTCCCCTTTTCAAAAGGTGCAAGATTGGCTGAGCGCATTACAAGGTGAATGTGAAGTGAAACCAGCGTTTTCTGCAACGACAAGACGGATAGGGTTCTAATTAAAGTGCGGTCATAATTTTTATGGTTTTTTGACCGCATTTTTTATTCTCCTGTCAGCCAGCTTGCGAGCAAAATAACGATAGTGAAAATAGCGAACCAGATAAGGTGAAGTTTAGTGCTTTTTCGATTAATTTCGGCATTATGCTGGCGTCGTTCTTCGAGTTTTTGTTTGTAAATTTCAAGATCTTCTTCTTTAAAAGAAAAACCACAATTTGGACAAAATTGAGCAGATTCGCTGATTTTTTTACGACATTCAGGGCAGCGGGTGAGAGCCATTGATGATCCTTTATTAGTTATTTTAATTTATATCCCTATTGTAAGTGAAAAAAACGTAATGATAAACGTGACATGGATCACAAAATTGAAACAATGTAAAAATTAAAATTTTGATTTTGATGATTTTCACTTAGAATACCGCCGACGAAGTCTAGTATATGACTAAATTTCGGTATTCATTTATTCCTGAGGAGTATTTTTTATGTTGTGGTTTTTCTTCTGCGTGGCGTTATTGCTTGCAGGTTATTTCTTTTATAGTCGAGTGATTGAGCGCATTTTTGTGATCAATCCAAATCGTCAAACGCCAGCGTATACCATGAATGATGGCGTTGACTATATGCCAATGTCTAAAACTAAGATTTGGTTAATTCAATTATTAAATATTGCAGGTACAGGCCCAATCTTTGGTCCGATTCTTGGTGCGTTATACGGACCAGTTGCAATGCTTTGGATTGTGGTGGGTTGTATCTTTGCGGGTGCGGTACACGATTATTTCTGTGGAATGTTAAGTGTGCGTAATGGCGGTGCATCTATGCCTAACCTCGCAGGTAAATACTTAGGTCGTCCAGTTAAAGCATTTATTAACATCTTAGCGGTTGTACTTTTATTATTAGTGGGTGTGGTATTCGTTGCAAGTCCAGCTCAATTAATGGGTACGATTACAATGGATGTGTTCGGTGCTGCATCAGGTAGCATTTCTATTAGCAATGCGGAAGAAATCCATCAGGTAGCTGAAGCAGGTGGTATTACCGTTTGGGGTATGGATAAAGCGACTGTTATCAGTGTTTGGACTGGTATCATTTTCATTTACTATATTCTTGCGACATTACTTCCGGTTGATAAAATCATCGGTCGTATCTACCCATTCTTCGGTGCATTATTACTCTTTATGTCTGTAGGTATGGTATATGGTTTAGTAAGTGCAGATCTTAGCTCAGCAGACCCAATTTCTTTCTATCGTTCTGTGGACGGTATGTCTTTTGAGAAATTCTTCCAAAACTTTGAAACCCGTGCAGATTTACCATTATGGCCACTCTTGTTCTTAACAATATCTTGTGGTGCATTATCTGGTTTCCACGCAACACAAAGCCCGTTAATGGCGCGTTGTACTGAAAACGAAAAAGAAGGACGTTTCATTTTCTACGGTGCGATGATCGGTGAAGGTGTGATTGCGTTAGTATGGTGTGCAGTTGGTTTAAGTTTCTATGATTCTTTACCAGATTTATTAGCAGCGATTAAAGCAGGTTCTCCTTCTAAAGTGGTTTATGACTCTTCTATCCACTTCTTAGGTCTTGTTGGTGGTATTTTTGCCGTGTTAGGTGTGGTTGTTCTTCCAATTACATCAGGCGATACAGCATTCCGTGCGGCACGTCTTGTTATTGCAGAATTTTTCCATTTAGAACAAAAAACCTTAGCTAAACGTTTAATTATTGCTGTGCCATTATTCGTGGTTGGTTATATCGTATCAAAAGTGGATTTCTCTATCTTATGGCGTTACTTCACTTGGGCGAACCAAACTACTGCGATGGTTATGTTATGGACTGCAGCTGCGTATTTATATCGCTATAATAAATTCCACTGGATATGTACAATCCCTGCGGCATTTATCAGTACCGTATGTTTTACTTACCTTGCATACAACAAAATTGGTTTCGGTTTAGACTATCAATTATCTGTTTATATCGGCTTAGGTTTAACAGTACTTTGTTTAGTATTATTCTTCACACAGCTTAAACCATTAGGTGAACGTGACGAAGAAGCGTATGTAAATAACTAGTCAAATTGAGTTAAAAATTGAAAAACCGTTTGAGGAAAACCTCAAACGGTTTTTTTGTTTATTTTATTACCAAAATTTACCAATCTTTACGTTTTAATTGCTTGCAAGTTAAGGCTACAACCGATAAACTTACATAAAGTGGTGAAAAGTGGAATTTTGTGGAGAATTCTGCTAATTTTTCTAAAAATAAACGTTTAAAGGTAGAAAAATGTTTCGTGGTGCAGCAGCGGTAAATTTAGATGCGAAGGGTCGTGTAGCGATTCCTACTCGTTATCGTGCTGAAATCATGGAAAAGAACCAAGGCCAAATGGTTTGTACTGTTGATATTCGTCAGCCTTGTTTATTACTTTATCCTTTAGATGAGTGGGAAAAAATCGAACAAAAACTACTTTCACTCTCCAACTTTGACCCAAATCAACGCCGTTTACAACGTGTTATGCTCGGTTATGCCACAGAATGTGAAATGGATGCGCAAGGTCGTATCTTATTAAGTGGTCCATTACGTCAACACGCAAAATTAGAAAAAGGCTTAATGTTGGTAGGGCAGTTGAATAAATTTGAAATTTGGAGTGATACCGAATGGTATGCACAAATTGATGAAGACATTGAAATTGGCTCAAGTGCTGAATTTGGTGCTTCTGAAGAACTAAAAATGCTGTCATTATAGAACAGCAGCACTAGCAGGATAAGCGGTGCTTGCGCCGCTCTATCTTTTCTTTATCGATTTTGATTTAACGTTTACTTTTTATTTATGACTACGCAAAATTCCTTTTCTGCACCTGAACATATCACGGTTTTGCTTCACGAAGCGGTGAATGGTTTGGCGTTGAAAGAAAACGGAATTTATATCGATGGTACCTTTGGTCGTGGTGGTCATTCTTGCCTCATTCTCTCGCAGCTTTCTGAACATGGTCGTTTAATTGCAGTGGATCGTGATCCTCGTGCAATTGCTGAAGCTGAAAAAATTCAAGACCCTCGTTTTCATATTGAACATAATAGCTTTTCACACATTCCAGATATCTGTCAAAAACTCGATTTAGTTGGTAAAATTGACGGTATTTTGCTGGATTTAGGCGTATCATCTCCACAGCTTGATGAAGCAGAGCGTGGTTTCAGTTTTATGAAAGATGGCCCGTTAGATATGCGCATGGATACCACACAAGGTTTATCCGCGGCAGAGTGGCTAAAACAGGTATCTGTTGATGATTTAACTTGGGTGTTAAAAACCTTCGGGGAAGAGCGTTTTGCAAAACGAATTGCGACTGCCATCGTAGAGTTCAACAAAAGTGCGATTAAAAATGGCACAGAATGTTTAAGTCGTACTTCTCAGCTCGCTGAATTAATTGCTCAATCTGTACCGTTTAAAGATAAACATAAACATCCAGCAACTCGTAGCTTCCAAGCCATTCGAATTTATATTAATGCTGAATTAGATGAGTTAGAAAGTGTATTGAATTCTGCATTAGATATGTTGGCACCAGAAGGGCGTTTATCGATTATCAGTTTCCATTCACTTGAAGACAGAATGGTAAAACATTTCATGCGTAAACAAAGTAAAGGTGAGGATATCCCGAGAGGTTTACCATTACGTGAAGATCAAATCCAACGTAATCAAAAATTAAAAATCATTGGTAAGGCAATCCAGCCAAGTGAGGCAGAAATTTCAGCGAATCCACGTTCAAGAAGCGCGGTGTTACGTATAGCGGAAAGGGTGAAATAAAATGTTAGAAAATAGCGAACGTTATCCTTTACAACATATTCTCGTTGAAGATATTTTTTCTTCTAATAAATTAATTGTCGTCTTACTTTTATTAATTTTAGCTTCTGCAATGGGCACAATTTGGATGACCCACCAAACACGAGGCTTAATTTCTGAAAACGGGCAGTTGGTATTACAACACCAAGCCCTTGAAAACGAATATCGCAATTTGCAATTACAAGAAGCAACCGAAAGTGATAATACAAGAGTTGAATCCATTGCAATCGGTACATTAAAAATGCAACGTGTTCAAAGTGAACAAGAAGTGGTTATTTTTGAATAGGGATTTTGAATAAAATGGTTAGATTTAATTCCTCTAAGAAACCAGGAAAGCCAAAGAAAACAATTAGAAAATTGGCTCAACCTGCGTCAGTAAAACCAAATAAACCGAAGATGGTGTTTGAGAAATGCTTCCTTCGTGGTCGTTATCTCATCGCGACAAGTTTTATTTTCTTAGGCTTAGGCGCATTAGTGGCTCGTGCTGCTTATGTGCAATCTGTTAATTCTGAAACCCTTTCTGGTGAAGCGGACAAACGTTCACTACGTAAAGATGATGTCCTCTCTGTTCGCGGCTCAATTTTAGATCGTAACGGTCAATTGTTATCGGTGAGTGTACCGATGAGTGCAATCGTGGCTGAACCGCGTTTAATGCTAAAAGAAAATGCATTAGATGATAAAGAACGTATTAAAGCCCTTGCTAACGAATTAAATATGACACCAGCCGAGTTGGTGAAAAAAATTGAGAAAAATGCAAAATCAGGCTTCTTGTATTTAGCACGTCAAGTAGAAGCGAGCAAAGCGAATTATATCCGTGAACTCAAAATTAAAGGTATCTCATTAGAGACAGAACCACGTCGTTTTTATCCTCGTGTAGAAGAGGCGGCTCAATTAATTGGCTTTACTAACATTGATGGTAAAGGGATTGAAGGGGTTGAGGCAAGCTTCAATTCAATGTTAGTGGGTAAAGACGGTGCGCGTGTTGTTCGTAAAGACAAACGTGGTAATGTGGTTGAACATATTGCTGATGAGAAAAAATACGATGCACAAGATGTCACCTTAAGTATTGATGAAAAGTTACAATCCATGGTGTATCGTGAAATCAAAAAAGCGGTAACAGAGAACAAAGCAGAATCAGGCACAGCCGTATTGGTGGATGTACGTACGGGTGAAGTATTAGCCATGGCAACCGCGCCTTCCTACAATCCGAATAACTTAGCTAATGTAAAAGACGAGTTAAAACGTAACCGTGCCATTACTGATACATTTGAACCGGGTTCAACCGTAAAACCTTTCGTCGTGTTGACCGCACTTCAACGTGGCGCAGTGAGACGTGATGAGGTAATTAATACGGGTTCATTTACCGTAAGTGGTAAAGAAATTGTCGATGTGGCACCTCGCCCACAACAAACCTTAGATGAAATTTTGATTAACTCCAGTAACCGTGGTGTGAGCCGTCTTGCGTTACGTATGCCACCTTCAGCATTAATGGAAACTTACCAAAATGCAGGCTTAGGTAAAGATACTGAGTTAGGCTTAATCGGTGAGCAACGCGGTGTATTAAATGCAAACCGTAAACGTTGGGCAGATATCGAACGTGCAACTGTGGCTTATGGTTATGGTATTACTTCAACACCATTACAAATTGCGCGTGCCTATGCTACTTTAGGTAGCTTTGGGATTTATCGTCCACTTTCTATCACTAAAGTTGATCCGCCGGTTATTGGTCAACGTGTTTTCTCTGAAAAAATCACGAAAGACGTCGTGGGTATGTTAGAGAAAGTGGCAATCAAAAATAAACGTGCGATGGTTGAAGGTTATCGTGTTGGTGTGAAAACAGGTACGGCGCGTAAAATTGAAAATGGTCACTATGTTAATAAATATGTCGCATTTACAGCGGGTATTGCACCAATTAGCGATCCACGTTATGCATTAGTTATTTTGATTAACGATCCGAAAGCAGGGCAGTATTATGGTGGTGCGGTTTCAGCGCCAGTATTCTCTAGCATTATGGGTTATGCATTACGCGCTAATGGTATTGCGCCAGATGCAGAACCAACAGAAAAAACAGCAAGACGCACTGTTCGCTTAAGCGATCAAAAACTTGAAAAAATGAATTAAGAAAAGGCAAAACAATGAAAAAATTGACCGCACTTTTTGATCTTCCGGTGCTTTCAGACATTAATGTAAAGGCGATGGTGTTAGATAGCCGCAAAGTGACTCAAGGAGATCTATTTGTGGCAGTAAAAGGGCATCGTTTTGATGCGAGTCAATTTGTTCCTCAAGCTATTTCTTCTGGTGCAAGTGCGGTCGTTTTAGAGACAGATTTAGAAAACGATCATTTGAACATCCAATGGCAAAATAATGTGCCAGTGATTCACTACTATCATTTATCTGCCAATCTTTCAGCATTGGCAGGTCAGTTTTATGACAATCCTTCCGAAAAATTAACTTTAGTTGGTGTCACAGGAACAAACGGTAAAACTACGGTTTCTCAATTATTAGCTCAATGGGCTACGCTATTAGGCCACAAAGCCGCTGTCATGGGCACCATTGGCAATGGTTTATTAGGTCAAGTCAAGGAAGCAAAAAATACCACAGGTTCAGCCGTTGAAGTTCAAGAAAACCTCGCTGATTTTGTGGAGAAAGGGGCAGATTTTGCTTCTATCGAAGTATCTTCACATGGTTTAGTTCAACATCGCGTTGAAGCCCTTAAATTTAAGGCTGCTATTTTTACTAATTTAAGTCGTGATCACTTGGATTATCACGAGACAATGGAAAAGTATGCCGAAGCTAAAAAACGCTTTTTCATTGATTTAGCGCCCGAATTACAAATTCTCAATGCTGACGATCCAATTGGGGCTGCGTGGTTAAGTGAATTACCAAATGGTATTGCTGTCAGCTGTCGCCCAGATTTTCAACCAACTTCTAAACAATGGCTTTATGCAACACAGATTCGTTTTACTCACGAAGGTGCTGTAATTGATGTTGCTTCAAGTTGGGGTAATGGAACATTACATAGCCCATTAATTGGCGCTTTTAACGTGAGTAATCTGTTGTTAGCTACAGCCGTTTTATTGGCTTTAGGTTATTCTTTCAATGATCTTATCCGTACTGTTTCACAGCTAAAAGGAGTAAATGGAAGAATGGAATTGATTAAGAAAGCAGGCAAACCAACAGTTATCGTTGATTATGCGCATACTCCAGACGCATTGGAAAAAGCATTAAATGCCGCACGAGAACATTGTAAAGGTAAACTTTGGTGTATCTTTGGATGTGGCGGTGATCGTGATGCGGGCAAGCGTCCGCTGATGGCAAAAGCGGCAGAGCAATTTGCTGATTTAGTCATTGTGACCCAAGATAATCCACGCACAGAAGATCCAAATAAAATTGAAGCAGATATCCTTACAGGTTTTAGCCGAATGGAAGATGTTGGTGTGATTCCGGATCGTGAAGAAGCCATTAAATTTACCATTGAGAATGCAGTTGAAAATGACGTGATTATGATTGCTGGTAAAGGTCATGAAAACTATCAGATCATTGGGGATAAAACACTTCATTTCTCTGATCAAGAAGTGGCTGAAATCTATTTAACGAAAAAATAAACATAATGATTAAACTTACTACCCAACAACTTGCCCAAATTTTAAATGCTGATCTTATTGGCGATGAGCAGGTCGTTGTTGAAAATATCAATACGGATACTCGTAAAGCGGTATCCAACTCGCTTTTCTTTGCATTAAAAGGTGAGCATTTTGATGCACATCAATACTTAGATAAAGCCGTTGAGCAAGGTGCGACAGCCTTAGTCGTGCAACAAGCCAACACCGAAATAGCCACGCCACAATTGGTTGTTGCAGATACGCGTTTAGCCCTTGGTCAATTAGCAAAATGGTTACGTGAAAAAATTAATCCTCGTACCGTGGCGATGACAGGTTCATCGGGCAAAACTACAGTGAAAGAGATGACAGCCTCGATTCTGCAACAAACTGCAGGTAATGCAGAGGCAGTGCTGTTTACCAATGGTAATTTCAACAACGATATTGGCGTACCACTCACATTATTACGCTTAACAGAGCTGCATAAATTTGCTGTCATTGAGTTAGGTGCCAATCATCAAGGTGAAATTGATTACACGACGCATCTTGCACAGCCTGAAGCTGCATTAGTGAATAATGTCGCGGCTGCACATTTAGAAGGTTTTGGTTCAATTGAAGGTGTAGCTCGTGCGAAAGGGGAAATCTATTGTGGTTTAACCCCAAATGGTGTAGCCATTATTAACTGTGAACATAATTATATTGAATTGTGGCAAAAAGAAATTGGTTCCCATGCTATTCAATATTTTAATGGTGGCGATTACAAAGCTGAAAATGTAAAACATTCATCTAATGGCTCAACGTTTTCGTTAGTTTCACCAAAAGGTAGCACTGAAATTAATTTGCCTTATTTAGGTGAGCATAATGTAAAAAATGCCTTGGCAGCGACCGCACTTGCTATGAATGTCGGCGCAAGTCTTGCTGATGTTAAAGCAGGACTTGAACACCGTTCTCAAGTAAAAGGGCGTTTATTCCCTATTCAAGTGAATGAAAATTTGTTGCTATTAGATGATACTTACAATGCAAATGTGGATTCTTTACAAGCGGCAATTGATGTTTTAAAAGGTTACGATGCTTTCCGTATTCTACTTGTGGGCGATATGAAAGAATTAGGCGAGGATAGTCTAAAATGTCATCAACAAGTGGGCGAGCATGCAAAACAAGCTAAATTAGATTTAGTGCTTTCTTATGGAACAGAAAGTGCGGTCATTTCTGAGGCTGTTTTGGGAAAACATTTTAAAGATAAAGCTGAATTAACAGCTTATGCGTTAGATATTATTAAACAGAAATTACAAGAAAACCAAAAAGTCGTCGTATTAGCGAAAGGCTCGCGCTCAATGAAAATGGAAGAGACGATTTATTCATTAAAGGATAGCTTATGTTAGTTTGGCTTGCTGAATATTTAGTTCGCTATGAAACGGCATTTAATGCCATTTCTTATATTACTGTACGTGCGATTTTGGCATTATTAACCGCACTTTTCATTTCTTTATGGATTGGTCCGAAAGTGATCAAACGCCTTCAAATTTTAAAATTTGGTCAAGAAGTGCGTAATGACGGTCCTGAAAGTCACTTTGCTAAAAAAGGCACCCCAACCATGGGCGGAGTGATGATTTTATTCTCCATCGGTGTGAGTACGTTATTATGGGCTAACTTAACGAATCCTTACGTCTGGATTTGCTTATTTGTATTGTTTGGCTATGGTGCCATTGGCTTTGTGGATGATTTCCGTAAAATCACGCGTAAAAATACCGATGGTTTAATTGCGCGTTGGAAATATTTCTGGATGTCAGTAGTTGCATTAGTAGCAATCATTTGGTTGTATTGGTTAGGTCATGATACCGATGCAACCCGTTTAGTGATTCCATTCTTCAAAGATATCATGCCGCAATTGGGTCTATTCTATATTGTGTTGTCTTACTTTGTAATTGTGGGTACAGGCAATGCGGTAAACTTAACTGACGGTTTAGATGGTCTTGCGATCATGCCAACAGCGTTAGTTGCAGGTGCATTTGCTTTAATCGCATGGGCGACCGGTAACGTTAATTTTGCAGAATATTTACATATCCCTTATATCAAATATAGTTCTGAAGTGGTGGTGTTCTGTACCGCAATCGTAGGCGCAGGCTTAGGATTCTTATGGTTTAATACTTATCCAGCTCAAGTCTTTATGGGCGATGTCGGCTCCCTTGCCCTTGGTGGCGCACTGGGTGTTGTTGCCATCCTTGTTCGTCAAGAATTCTTATTAGTGATTATGGGCGGTGTATTTGTTGTTGAAGCCTTGTCTGTGATTTTGCAAGTGGGTTCTTACAAATTAAGAAAACAACGTATTTTTAGAATGGCGCCAATTCATCACCACTTTGAATTGAAAGGCTGGCCAGAACCAAGAGTGATTATTCGGTTTTGGATTATTTCCTTGATGTTGGTGTTGATGGGGCTTGTAACGCTCAAACTAAGATAATTTTTGTAGGGTGCACTTGTTGCACCCTGCGTGATCCCAGAATACGAGAGAAGAAAAACAACATGACAACTCTATATCAAAATAAAACTATCACCATTATAGGTCTCGGAAAAACAGGCCTTTCTTGCGTTGAATATCTTCAATCTCAACAAGCTAACATCCGAGTGATTGATACACGTCAACATCCAGCAGGTGCGGATAAATTACCTAAAAATGTTCCCTTACATACAGGTAGCCTAAATCAACAATGGTTACTTGAAAGCGATATTATTGTCATTAGCCCAGGACTCGCGGTAAAAACACCTGAAATTCAGGCCGCACTTTCAGCGGGCGTAGAAGTAATAGGGGATATTGAATTATTCTGTCGAACTGCCACCAAGCCAATTATCGGGATTACAGGCTCTAACGGTAAAAGCACCGTAACAACATTAGTCTATGAAATGGCGAAAGCTGCAGGAATAAAAGTAGGCATGGGGGGAAACATTGGCATCCCTGCGTTGTCATTATTAAATGAAGATTGCGATCTTTATGTATTAGAGCTTTCCAGTTTCCAACTTGAAACCACTTATAGTTTGAAAGCGGCTGCAGCGACAGTGCTTAATGTGACTGAAGATCACATGGATCGCTATGTTGATTTAGAAGATTATCGCCAAGCCAAATTGCGTATTTACCACAATGCGGAAACAGCAGTAGTGAATTTAGAAGATAAACTCACGTTTGGCGAAGGTGAAAATCAAGCTAAGAAGGTAGTGTCTTTTGCTGAAAATCAAGCGGATTACTGGTTAAAAACCGAAAATGGTAAACAGTACTTAATGGCGAAAGAGGAAGTGATTTTACCTTGTGATGAAGCGACCTTAGTTGGCCGTCATAATTACATGAATATTTTAGCGGCGACAGCGTTAGCGCAAGCAGTAGGCATAAATTTAGAGGCAATTCGTACCGCACTTCGTCAATTTAAAGGCTTAGACCATCGTTTCCAATTAGCGCATCAAGCGAATGGCGTTCGTTGGATTAATGATTCCAAAGCCACTAATGTAGGTAGCACCGTTGCCGCATTAGCAGGTTTATATGTTGAGGGTACGTTACACCTTTTATTAGGTGGTGATGGTAAAGGTGCAGATTTTTCTGAATTAAAGGATTTAATCAATCAGCCTCATATTTCAACGTATTGCTTTGGTCGTGATGGCAAACAACTAGCCGCACTTTCAAGTCAAAGCCATTTGTTTGAAACTATGGAACAAGCGATTGCATTTTTACGTCCACATTTAAAATCAGGCGATATGGTGTTATTATCTCCTGCTTGTGCAAGTTTGGATCAGTTTGCCTCTTTTGAAAAACGTGGCGAAGAGTTTACTCGTTTAGCAAAATTAGCTTAAAGAATTAGGATAGTAATGGAATTTATCAATAAAATTAAACAAAATTATGAACAATGGGCGAGAGTGACGCCGCAAGGGTTGCTCTATGATCGCGCATTGTTTTGGCTTTTTGTCGTGCTATTACTGATTGGTTTAGTGGCGGTAACTTCTGCTTCGATGCCTTACAGTGCACGCGTATTTAATGATACATTCTATTTTGCTAAACGTGATGCCGTGTATGTCTTACTTTCTTTAGCAACTTGTTATTTAACTCTCCAAATTTCTTCCTCTCAATGGGAAAAGTGGCACGCAAAAGTCTTCTTGTTAGCTATTGTTTTATTAATACTGGTTCTTGGTATCGGGACTTCTGTTAATGGGGCTAAACGTTGGATTTCTTTAGGAATTTTAAATTTCCAGCCTGCGGAATTTGCTAAGCTAGCTTTAACTTGTTTCCTGGCGAGCTATTTTACGCGTCGTTATGATGAAGTTCGTGGTAAAAAATTCAGTGCGGCTAAGCCTTTCATTGTGATGGGCGTATTAGGGATATTCTTACTAGCTCAGCCTGACTTAGGGAGTACCGTTGTACTTTTCGTTATTACCTTTGGCATGCTTTTTATTGTCGGTGCAAATTTTTGGCAATTTATTTTGCTAATTGGTACAGGCATACTCCTCTTTGTATGGCTGGTTCTCTCCGCCTCTTATCGTTTAAAACGTTTTACCGGTTTCTTAGAGCCATTTAAAGATCCATACGGAACAGGATTCCAGCTGACTAACTCTTTAATGGCGTTTGGTCGTGGTGAAATTAGTGGGGAAGGACTCGGTAACTCCATTCAAAAACTCGATTATCTTCCTGAAGCACATACTGACTTTATCATGGCGATTATTGGTGAAGAGTTCGGTTTTATTGGTATTTTAGTGGTTGTGATTCTCTTAGGGTTACTGATTTTCCGAGCGATGAAAATCGGACGAGAATCACTCATGTTAGAACAACGTTTCCGTGGCTTTTTTGCTTTAGGTATTAGTTTCTGGATTTTCTTCCAAGGTTTTGTCAATCTAGGCATGGCCTTAGGGATGTTACCAACAAAAGGTTTAACTTTCCCATTAGTGAGTTACGGTGGTTCAAGTATCATTATTATGTCGGCGACCGTAGGGATTTTATTGCGTATTGACCATGAGAATAGATTACAACGAGGTGGTCAAGCGCGTTTGAGAGATGATTAGGGATATTTATGAGTAAAAAATTATTAGTTATGGCGGGTGGTACTGGTGGACATGTTTTCCCCGCCATTGCGGTTGCTCAAACCTTACAAAAAGAAGGTTGGGAAATTTGCTGGTTAGGTACCAAAGATCGAATGGAAGCACAACTTGTACCAAAACATGGTATTCCGATTCGTTTTATTCAAATTTCTGGGTTGCGTGGTAAAGGCATTAAAGCATTACTAGGCGCACCTTTTGCTATTTTAAGAGCAGTATTGCAAGCTCGTAAAATTATCAAAGAATATCAACCTAATGCGGTATTAGGTATGGGTGGTTATGTATCTGGCCCAGGTGGCATCGCGGCAAAATTTTGTGGCGTGCCGGTTATTTTACATGAACAGAATGCCGTAGCGGGCTTAACCAATGAATGGTTAGCAAAAATTGCGACACGTGTATTACAAGCTTTCCCAACGGCATTCAAAGATGCCGAAGTGGTAGGAAACCCGGTTCGCCAAGATTTATTTGAAATGCCATCACCACAATCGCGTTTTTCAGAAAGAAGTGGAAAACTGAGAGTGCTTGTCGTGGGGGGGAGTCAAGGTGCTCGCGTACTCAATCAAACGATTCCACAAGTAGTAGCACGTTTGGCAGATAAACTAGAAGTGCGTCATCAAGTGGGTAAAGGTTCAGTTGAGAGTGTGACCGCACTTTATGGTGAACATGCCGGTTTGGTCAAAATTACAGAATTTATTGATGATATGGCAGAAGCCTATGCCTGGGCGGATGTGGTGATTTGTCGTTCTGGTGCCTTAACAGTATGTGAATTAGCTGCAGTAGGGACTCCAGCAATTTTCGTACCATTCCAGCATAAAGATCAGCAACAATATTTAAATGCAAAATATCTTGCCGATGTCGGTGCAGCAAAAATCGTTCAGCAAAATGAATTAAATGCGGATGTGTTAGTTGATTTCTTAGAAAAAATAGATCGTGAAACCTTGTTAGTGATGGCGATTAAAGCAAAAGAAATGTCAGCACCATTAGCGGCTAAACGTGTAGCTGATGTCATCGTAGAGAATGCGAAATAAGAACAGAGAAGTTAAGGGGAGTAAATAAATCCTTAATCTAAAAGTGCGGTTAAAAATAAAGGTGAAATAATATGAAACATATTTCGGACGAAATTAGAAAGATTATCCCTGAGATGCGTCGGGTTCAACAAATTCATTTCATTGGTATCGGTGGTGCTGGTATGAGTGGAATTGCCGAAATTTTATTAAATGAAGGTTATGATATCTCTGGTTCTGATATTGCAGATGGTGTTGTGACTCAGCGTCTTGCTCAAGCAGGCGCAAAAATTTTCATTGGTCACCAAGCGGAAAATGTGCAAGGGGCAAGTGTAGTAGTTGTATCAAGTGCGATCCATGAAGATAACCCTGAATTAATCGCCGCAAAACAAAATCGTATTCCAGTGATTCAGCGAGCACAAATGTTGGCTGAAATTATGCGTTTCCGTCATGGTATTGCGGTAGCAGGTACCCATGGTAAAACCACTACTACAGCTATGATTTCGATGATTTATACTCAAGCGAAACTGGATCCAACTTTCGTTAATGGTGGTTTAGTTAAATCAGCCGGTAAAAATGCGCATTTAGGTGCAAGTCGTTATTTAATCGCTGAAGCAGATGAAAGTGATGCCTCTTTCTTACACTTACAGCCGATGGTTTCTGTGGTGACCAATATTGAACCGGATCATATGGATACCTATGAAGGTGACTTTGAGAAAATGAAAGCCACCTATGTAAAATTCTTACATAACTTACCGTTTTACGGTTTAGCGGTGATGTGCGCAGATGATGCGGTATTAATGGAACTTGTTCCTCAAGTTGGTCGCCAAGTATTAACCTATGGCTTCAGTGAACATGCTGATTATCGTATCGAAGATTATGAACAAACCGGTTTCCAAGGCCATTACACCGTAGTTTGTCCAAGTGGTGAACGTATTAATGTATTATTAAATGTACCGGGTAAACACAATGCGTTAAACGCAACCGCAGCACTTGCAGTAGCAAAAGAAGAAGGCATTGGCAATGAAGCGATTTTAGAAGCGCTTGCTGATTTCCAAGGTGCGGGCAGACGTTTCGACCAATTAGGCGAGTTTATTCGTCCAAATGGTAAAGTACGCTTAGTGGATGATTATGGTCATCACCCAACAGAAGTTGGCGTGACAATCAAAGCAGCACGTGAAGGCTGGGGAGATAAACGTATTGTGATGATTTTCCAACCACACCGTTATTCACGTACTCGCGATTTATTTGATGATTTCGTGCAGGTATTATCCCAAGTGGATGCATTGATTATGTTAGACGTGTATGCCGCAGGTGAAGCACCAATTGTCGGTGCAGATAGTAAAGCACTTTGTCGTTCTATTCGTAACCTAGGAAAAGTCGATCCTATTTTAGTTTCTGATACGGAACAACTTGGTGATGTATTAGATCAAATTATTCAAGATGGTGATTTAATTCTTGCCCAAGGTGCGGGAAGTGTAAGCAAAATTTCTCGTGGTTTAGCAGAGCGTTGGAAAGCATAAATACATTGAAAAAATAACCGCACTTTTCAATGAAGAATAAAAGGAAAACAGGATAAAACAATGAATTTAAAACAAGAAAAAATTGCCGTGTTGTTAGGCGGCACATCAGCTGAACGTGAAGTATCTCTTAATTCTGGTGCAGCTGTGTTAAATGCATTAGTGAGTCAAGGCTATAATGCGCACGGTATCGATCCTAAAGAATATAATGTCGCGAATTTAAAAGCAGATGGTTTTGATCGCGTTTTTAACATTTTACATGGTCGCGGTGGTGAAGATGGCACCATGCAAGGTTTATTAGAACAAATCGGTTTACCTTACACCGGTTGTGGTGTGATGGCTTCGGCGTTAACCATGGATAAAATGCGCACTAAAATGTTATGGAAAGCCTTTGGTTTACCTGTTGCCGATATGGAGATCGTGACGAAAGAAAACGCTCACGAACTAAACCCACAAGCTGTGGTCGAAAAATTAGGTTTACCTTTAATGGTTAAGCCGTCTCTTGAAGGTTCAAGTGTGGGTTTAACGAAAGTAAAAGTAGTCGAAGAATTAAAAAGTGCGGTCGATTATGCACTTAAATTTGATAACACCATTTTGATTGAAGAATGGTTAGCGGGTGATGAATTAACGGTACCTGTTTTAGGTGGCGAAGTATTGCCGGCTGTTCGCATTGTGCCAGAAGGTGAGTTTTATGATTACGATGCGAAATATATTTCAGATAACACTCAATATTTTTGCCCTGCGGGCCTTTCAGCTGAACGTGAGCAAGAATTAGCGAAATTAGTTAAACGTGCTTATGACGTCGTAGGGTGTCGTGGTTGGAGCCGCATTGATGTGATGACTGATGCACAAGGTAATTTCCGTTTAGTCGAAGTAAACACAAATCCTGGCATGACAAGTCACAGTTTGTTCCCTAAATCAGCGTCAACAGTCGGTATTTCATTTGAACAACTCGTCGTGAAAATTTTGGAGTTGAGTGCGTAATGAATGTAATTAAGCGCAAAAATACACCGCCAACGCAATTTGGTCGCTCATCTAACGGAGAGGGTAAATTCCGTTTTATGTTGCCGATTAAACTTGCTTTGGTGTTACTTTGTGCGGGGCTAGGGTATTTTGTTTATTCAAACTGGCAAAGTTGGCTGGAAAGCTTAGACGGTGATAGAAAAATTACTGCTTATGCCTTAGTAGGTCAAAATGAATTTACCACTTATCCGGATGTGCAAGATGTATTACTCAAAATGGGGTCACTTAAGGGCTTCTGGGGACAGGACGTTAAGCAAATTCAAGAGCAGCTTGAAACAATTCCTTGGGTAAAAGGTGCGGTAGTTCGTAAAATTTGGCCAAATCGTTTAAGTATCTGGTTATCAGAATATCAGCCAGTCGCCATTTGGAACAAAACAGAGTTCGTTACAAAAGAGGGAACAGTTTTCCAATTGCCGATGGATAAGTTAAAAGAAAAAGCTTTACCTTATTTAGGTGGTCCGGATTATCAAAGCTTGAAAGTATTAGAGGCTTGGAATCAAATTTTTGCTGATTTTAAAGCGAAAAATTTGGTGGTTAAAGGTGTGACAATTGATGATCGTGGTGCGTGGCAAGTTACGCTAGATAATGATATAGTATTGAAACTTGGACGCGGAGATTGGAAACCAAAATTAGATCGATTTGTAACGATTTATCCACAAATTGAAGTGCCTGAAGGTAAACGAATTGATTATGTAGATTTGCGCTATGCATCTGCATCAGCAGCGGTTGGATTGACAGAGAAATAAAAAATAATTCATTGGGTGTAATAAGAAAATGGCAAAAGAGTTGGAACCGAAAGTAATTGTAGGTCTTGAAGTTGGTACATCAAAAGTTGTTGCTGTCGTTGGGGAAGTCCTTCCTGATGGCGTAGTAAATGTACTTGGCGTGGGCAGTTGTCCATCAAAAGGGATTGATCGTGGCAGTATTACTGATTTAGATGCCGTTGTTAATTCTATCCAACGTGCCATTGAAGCAGCTGAATCAATGGCCGATTGTCAAATTATGAGCGTGACTCTTGCGATTACAGGTGAACATATTCAAAGCCTGAATGAGAGCGGCTTTGTTGCTATTTCTGAAAATGAAGTAACTCAAGATGAAATTGATGATGCTTTACATACAGCGAGCTCAGTAAAATTACCTGAGGGTCTTTCTTTATTACACATCATTCCACAAGAATATGCCGTAGATAAACAAGTTAATATTAAAAACCCATTAGGTTTGCAAGGTGTTCGTTTAAAAGCAAACGTACACTTAATTGCGTGTCATCAAGACTGGCAAAATAACTTGAAAAAAGCAGTAGAGCGTTGCGGATTACAAGTCGATAAAGTCGTGTTCTCCGGCTTTGCAGCAACACATTCTGTTTTAACTGAAGATGAAAAAGATCTTGGTGTTTGCTTAGTTGATTTTGGTGCAGGTACCATGAATATGATGGTTTACACCAATGGCTCGTTGCGTTTCAGCAAGGTTATTCCTTACGCAGGGAACATTGTAACCAATGATATTGCCCATGCATGTACCGTTTCTCGTGCAGAAGCTGAACGCATTAAAGTGAATTATGCGAGTGCATTATATCCGGCACGTTTACATGGCGATAAGAAAATTGAAGTAGCAAGTATTGGTGGTCGAGCGCCACGTGCTTTAACAAAAAGTGATTTATCTTTAATCACTTCAGCAAGATATATTGAACTATTAGGCGTTGTTAAGGACGAATTAGATAAGCTCAAAGCAGATTTAGAAAGCAAACATATTAAATTTGAATTAATTGCTGGTGTCGTTATTACCGGTGGTGGCGCACAAATTGAAGATTTAAAAGATTGTGCTTCAAATGTATTTGGTTGCCAAGTGCGTATTGGTAGTCCATTGAATATTACGGGTTTAACGGATTATGTAAACCGTCCACAATATTCAACTGTAGTTGGATTATTACAATACCATCATCAAAATAGTGATAATGATCCTGTAGATAGTAACTATGGTGATGAAGGTGTTGGCAGAAAATTCTGGAAAGGCCTTAAAAATATTTTCAATAAAGTGAAATCAGAATTTTGATCATTTTGACTTTTTCATTTACAATAAGAAAGATTTAACTTTTATTAATATGCTAGCAGAGTATTAGCAGTAACGGAGAACAGCAAATGTTATACCCAGAGTATGGTGATTTTGAAGAGCAAACAGGTGCACTGATTAAGGTTGTCGGTGTCGGTGGAGGCGGCGGTAACGCAGTTAACCACATGGTTGCTAACATGGTGCAACAAGAATTCAATGGTAATTTCTTGGGCGAAAGTGCAATTGATAGCGAAGAGCACGGTAAAATCGTATTCTATGCGGTGAATACCGATGCGCAAGCATTACGCAAAAGCCAAGTTCAACAAACTGTACAAATTGGTGGGGCAACAACGAAAGGTCTTGGTGCGGGGGCAAACCCAAATGTAGGTCGTAAAGCGGCTGAAGATGACCAAGAAGAAATCCGTAAAATGCTTGAAGGTGCAGACATGGTCTTTATCGCAGCCGGTATGGGCGGTGGTACAGGTACTGGTGCCGCACCAATCGTCGCTAAAGTTGCGAAAGAATTAGGTATTTTAACTGTTGCTGTTGTTACTAAGCCATTTAGCTTTGAAGGCAAAAAACGTATGCAATTTGCTGAATTAGGGATTAAAGATCTTTCACAATACGTGGATTCAATGATCATTATTCCTAACCAACAAATCCAAAAAGTTCTCCCGAAAAATGCAACGTTAATTGATGCTTTTGCTGCTGCAAATGACGTATTACGTAACTCTGTTATGGGCATCTCCGATATGATTACGTCTCCAGGTTTAATCAACGTGGACTTTGCAGACGTAAGAACCGTTATGTCGGAAATGGGCCAAGCAATGATTGGTTTCGGTTCAGCTCAAAGTGAACCAGGTGCGGGCCGTGCAGAAGAAGCAGCTCGTCTTGCAATTAAAAATGATTTATTAGAGAAAGTCGATCTTTCTAACGCTAAGGGTATCCTTGTTAATATTACCTCAGGTATGGATCTCGGCTTTGACGAATTTAACGTGGTAGGTGACACTGTAGGTAGCTTTGCATCAGAAGACGCGACTATCGTTGTGGGTACCAGTTTAGTCCCTGAAATGAGCAATGAAATTCGTGTCACGATCGTTGCAACAGGTTTAGGTGATGTTGTTGCGGCTGAGCCAGTCGTAATTGCTCGTCCTCAAGCAGCAGTACAACAAGCGCCAGTTCAACAACCCGTAGCACAAGAAACGATTCAGCCACAACCGCCAGTTGGTTTACATGGTTTAGATGCATTAAGACATAATCCACAGCCAGAACCAGCACAGGAGCAAAATCCACAATACGGTAACTTAAATAAACCGCTTGACCCAAGCCGTTTAGAACAGTTAAGAAATAATCCTAATTTCTTTAATCCGGCATCATTTGGTCGTGATGAGAAATAAGAGTAGAAGTAATCTTGTTGTGAAGCAATAAGGTAAAAGAGATGATTAAACAAAGAACATTAAAACAAAGCATTAAAGTCACTGGTGTAGGCTTACATAGCGGTAAAAAAGTAACGTTAACGTTGCGTCCGGCTATGCCAAATACAGGTGTGATTTACTGCCGTACTGATCTCAATCCGCCGGTGACTTTCCCTGCGAATGCAGATTCAGTGCGTGATACAATGCTTTGTACTGCACTTGTGAATGAGCAAGGTGTGCGTGTTTCAACTGTAGAACACCTAAATGCAGCGTTGGCTGGTTTAGGTATTGATAACATCATTATCGAAGTTGATGCACCTGAAATTCCAATCATGGACGGTAGTGCAAGCCCATTCATTTACTTGCTTTTAGACGCAGGTATTGAAGAACAAAATGCACCGAAGAAATTTATTCGTATTAAGAAAAAGGTACGAGTAGAAGACGGTGACAAATGGGCAGAATTCAAACCTTATAATGGTTTCCGTTTAGATTTTACAATCGACTTTGATCATCCAGCGATTAGTAAAAATGTACGTAATTATGTGATGGATTTCTCTGCACAAGCATTCGTACATCAAATTAGCCGTGCAAGAACCTTTGGTTTCATGAAAGATATTGAGTATCTTCAATCTCAAGGTCTTGCATTAGGTGGTAGCCTAGATAATGCCATCGTATTAGATGATTACCGTATCTTAAATGAAGACGGATTACGCTTCAGAGATGAATTAGTTCGTCACAAGATGCTTGATGCGATTGGCGATCTTTATATGTGTGGCTATAACATTATCGGTGATTTCAAAGCCTATAAATCTGGTCACGGTTTAAATAATAAGTTACTCCGTGCAGTACTAGCTGATCAGGAAGCGTGGGAATTTGTTACCTTTGAAGATAAGAAACAAGTTCCACAAGGTTATGTTGCACCTGCACAGGTACTCATCTAACAATGTTTTGTTGAAAAGCTATACTTCTTTCGGGAGTATAGCTTTTTTATTTCCCATCTTGCTCTGTTATTTTTGTTTTCTGCGAAGGTAAAGAGCGGTCAAAAATAGAGGTATTTTTATTATGAAAAAATTATTTACCGTGCTTCCTCTTGTGCTAGTAACGTCTGCTGCAATGGCATATGAACAGGACAAAACCTATCAATTTACCATATTGCACACTAATGATACGCACGGACATTTTTGGCCGAATGCAAAAGGTGAATATGGCTTTCCTGCTCACAAAACAATTGTTAATCGTGTAAAAGCTGAAGTCGAGCAAAAAGGTGGGTCACTCATTTTATTAAATGCAGGTGATTTTAATACTGGTGTACCTGAGTCAGATATGCAAACAGCAGAACCTGATATTAAAGCAATGAACGCAATGGGTTATGAGGCAACTGTATTAGGTAACCACGAGTTTGATAATCCACTACAAATTCTTGATATGCAAGAAAAATGGGCAAACTTCCCATTCTTATCAGCAAACGTAATTAACACCAAAACAGGTAAAACCTTAGTTAAGCCTTATACGATTTTAAATAAACAAGATCTTAAAATTGCAGTGGTCGGTTTAACCACAGAAGATACTGCAAAATTAGGCAACCCAGAATATCTTCACAATGTGAAGTTTGAAGATCCTACAACAGTAGCAAAAGCCACATTAAAAGAGCTAAATGAAAAAGTTAAGCCAGATGTAAAAATTGCTTTAACGCATATGGGCTATTACTATGATGCGAAACATGGTTCAAATGCGCCGGGTGATGTGAGCCTTGCACGTAATTTAGATAAAGGCGCATTCGATATGATTATCGGTGGTCACAGCCATGATCCGATTTGTGTGGATGATAAAGGCGTATGGATTAAAGATTATCAACCAACTCAGCCATGTAAACCAGATTTCCAAAACGGCACTTGGATTATGCAAGCGTTTGAATGGGGCAAATACGTTGGTCGAGCTGACTTTGAGTTCAAAAATGGTGAATTAAAATTAGTGAATTATCAATTAATTCCAGTGAACTTGAAGAAAAAAGTGAAAAAAGAAGACGGTAAAACAGAATATGTGAACTATGCCGAAGAGATTCCACAAGATCCAGAAATGGAAAAACTTTTAAAAACTTACCAAGATAAAGGCGATGCATTATTAAGCCAAAAAGTGGGTAAACTAAAAGGTAAGTTAGAAGGCGATCGTACCATTATCCGTTTTGAACAAACTAACCTTGGTCACTTAATTGCAGAAGCACAACGCCAAAAAGCGAAAGCTGACATTGGTATCATGAACTCTGGTGGTATTCGTGATTCTATCCAAGAAGGTGATGTAACTTATAAAGATATTTTAAAAATCCATCCATTTGGTAATATTGTGAGCTATTTTGAATTAACCGGTAAAGAATTACTGGATTATTTAAATGTGGTGGCATTGAAAGAAGTGGATTCTGGTGCTTACGCACAATACTCAGGTATCAGCATGACAGTAAATTGTGCGGAGAAGAAAGTTGAAAATGTGAAAATTCAAGGTAAACCATTGGATTTAAATAAAACTTACCGTATCTCTTTACCAAGCTATAATGCAGCAGGTGGAGATGGTTATCCAGTCATGACAAAAAATCCAACTTTCGTCAACACAGGTTTTATTGATGCGGATGTTTTAAAAGAATTTTTTGAGAAAAATTCACCTATTAATGCTGAAAAATATATCCCTCATAATGAAGTAACCTTTAAATAAGGAATGAAATGGCATTAGATTTATCAGAAATTCGTCAGCAAATTACGCAAATTGATCGTAGCTTGTTAAAGCTGCTTTCTGAGCGTCATCGCCTGGCATATGATGTAGTAAGAAGCAAAGAAGTGACGCAAAAAGCGTTGCGTGATTTAGAGCGTGAGCAGCAACTTTTACAAGAGCTTGTGCAATTTGCTGAAAGCCAAAATTATCAGCTTGAACCACAGTATATTACATCGGTCTTCCAAAAGATCATTGAAGATTCTGTGCTCACACAGCAAGTGTATTTGCAGAAAAAGCTCAATGAGCAACGAGAAGAAACGTTACATATTGCTTTTTTAGGCAAGCGTGGTTCTTACTCTAATTTGGCTGCGCGTAATTATGCGGCTCGTTATAATCAGCAGTTTGCTGAAATCAGTTGTGATTCCTTTGCTCAAATTTTTGAAAAGGTTGAAAGTGGAGAAGCTGATTATGGTGTACTGCCTTTAGAAAACACTACGTCAGGTGCAATTAATGAAGTTTATGATTTGCTTCAACATACCACCTTATCTTTGGTGGGCGAGTTAGCTTATCCTATCAAGCACTGTGTTTTAGTGAATGAGCAAGATGATTTAAGCAAAATTGATACGCTTTATAGCCATCCACAAGTGATCCAGCAGTGTAGTCAATTTATTCAAAGTCTTGAGCGTGTGCATATTGAATTCTGTGAAAGTAGCTCTCATGCGATGCAACTCGTGGCAAGCTTGAATAAACCGAATATTGCGGCATTAGGCAATGAAGATGGTGGCAAGCTTTACGGCTTACATGTGTTAAAACATAATATTGCCAACCAAGAAAACAATATTACGCGTTTCATTGTCGTAGCCAAACAAGCACGTGAAGTTTCACCGCAAATCCACACGAAAACCTTATTGTTGATGACCACATCGCAACAAGCCGGTTCTTTAGTAGACGCCTTACTTGTGTTTAAAAAGCACGGTATTAATATGACCAAGCTTGAATCTCGTCCTATTTATGGCAAACCTTGGGAAGAAATGTTCTATTTAGAAATTGAAGGAAATATTCATCATCCAGATACCCAAATTGCCTTGGAAGAGCTTAAGCAATTCAGTAATTATCTGAAAGTGCTTGGTTGTTATCCAAGTGAAATAGTGAAACCTGCGAAGGTATAATGAAAATAAAAAAGAGCGGTCGATTTAAAACAACGTTAAAATCGACCGCTCTTTTTATTGGGAATTCTTAAGCTTTTTTCAAGAACTCTGATTTCAACATGATTTTGCCACAATCGACGTTGTGATCACCGTTGACTAAACGGATGTTTTTGAATTTAGTGCCTTTCTTCAACACTTCAGATGAACCTTTTAATTTTAAATCTTTAATTAAAAGCACATCATCACCATCGGCTAATAAATTACCGTTGCTGTCTTTGACAATCAGTTGATCTTCATCGGCTTCAACTGCTTCGTTACCATTCCACTCATTGCCACAATCAGGGCAAATAAAATTCACAGAATCATGATAAACATATTCACCTTTACATTTTGGGCAAGCTGGCATTTGATCCATTTCTTTTTCCTTCTTTATCTGATTTAAGCAAAGTATAATGCGCACGGAGTATAACAAAAAAGTGACTATTCGCCAAAAAATGGGCATTTCACGGAATTTATGAGGTATTTATGAAAAAAATCATGCTTTTGAGTGCTGTGATGGGGAGTTTAATCTCAGCCAATACATTCGCTCACAATATTCAACCTAATCAACTTTTAGCCAATGTAACGGTTTCGGATAAAGGCGAAATCACTTTAAATGGCAATGATGTAGCGTATAAATCGTGGAGCTCAACGGCATTACCTGGCAAAGTCCGTGTGATTCAGCATATTGCAGGCAGAAGTGCGGCAAAAGAGAAAAATCAAGCGATGATCGAAGCCATCAAAGCAGCTCATTTTAACCAAGCCAAATATCAAACCACGACCATTATTAATGCTGATGATGCCGTTGTGGGCACGGGTATGTTTGTGAAAAGTAGCGCAGAAAAAGGCAAAAAAGAAAATGCCCATAGCCAAGTGATTTTAGATGATAAAAGTGCGGTTAAAAATGCGTGGGGATTACGTGAAAAAGACAGCGTGATTATTTTGCTTGATAAAACCGGCAAGGTGCAATTTGTGAAAGAAGGTAAATTGACGGATGATGAAGTCAAAGAAGTGATTTCACGTGCAACAGCATTAATGGCGAAGTAATAGAGTAATAAGCGGAAGTTCTCTTCCGCTTTTTTATCCTTTGAAATCCTTCATTAATTTTCTCAATGTGCCACAATTTCGTTGAAATTTACGGCAATGTGTACAGATGGCAAGATGCAAATTGAGCCCAATTTTTTCTTTAGTCATTAATGAGCGTTCTTGCGCATCTGAAATGAGTCGAGTCGCTTGGCGACATTTCATAAAATCACTCCTTAAAGTTTATGAGATAAGCAGTTTTGAAGTTGTAAGCGAGCACGATAGAGTGTCGTGTGCAAGTTACTTATGCTTAGTTGATTTTCTTGGCAAATTTCTTCGGAAGATAATTCCAAAAACTCTCTCATCATAAAAATCTTGGCTTGTTTGGCTGGCAGGCAAGTTAAGCAAGTTTCAAAAATCAGCCAGAATTCTTCAGAATAGACCGCACTTTCGCTCAGTTCGAGATCGAGTGGAGAATGTTCAGCTTTCCAGTGGCCCCCTTCATCAAAGAAATGATTAGTTTGTTCTTCATCTTCAATTTCGGTTTCTAGCACTAATTTGCCTTTCTGGCGAAGAAAATCAATGATTTTATTTTTTAAGATAGCAAAGACCCAGGTCTTAAATGCCGCTTGTCGTTTAAATTGCTCAAGATGGTTAAATGCACTTAAAAAACTCTCTTGCACCAAATCTTCAGCTAATACAGAATCGCCCACCTGTAATGTGGCAAATTTCAGCATTTGCTCTCTAATTTGAGCCAAGTCTTTATTGGAAATTCCAGTTTTCATATTTTTTCCTTGAAAAAAGTGTAAGAAATAGATTTCTCATTCGTCTAATGATAATGAAAGGGGAAACCTTTCCATCCAATGCTAATTATTCACAAATTAAGGAAGATTCAAAATGAAAAATATTACTTCAAAAACAACCTTTACTGCTATTGCTGCACTTTTCTTCGCAACCAGTCTTTATGCGACCGATATGAAATCTAATGAAATGTCGATGGCAAAAGATTCCATGCCGATGACAAAAGATTCCATGCCGATGACAAAAGACGCTATGCCAATGCAAAATGACAAAATGGCATCTGATGGGATGATGAAATCTCATGATATGAAATCTCACGACATGAAAATGGATAATATGAAATCAGAAGGAATGAAATCTGATGATATGAAAACAAAAGAAATGAAAGCAAAAGAAATGAAGAAAAAAGCAAAAACAATGGAAAAACCGAAAATGTAATGCTTTCTTCTTAAAAGAAAAACTGCGGTCAATTTGACCGCAGTTTTTGTATCAAAGTGAGATTATTGTTTACGCCACGTCGTGCCGTTAGGGCCGTCTTCTAACACAATTCCCATTGCAGTGAGTTCATTACGAGCCGCATCTGCAGCAGCCCAATCTTTAGCAGCACGCGCTTCGTTGCGTTGTTTGATGAGCGCTTCAATTTTTGCGACTTCATCATCGTCAGAGCCCGCTTGTAAGAATTTTTCTGGATCTTGTTGAAGTAAACCTAAGATACCCGCTAATTCACGTAAACGAGCAGCAAGACCATTGGCTTTTTCTGTATCTTCAGTTTTCAATTTATTGATTTCACGAGCCATTTCAAATAAGACAGAAAGGGCATTCGGTGTATTGAAATCATCATCCATTGCCTCACGGAAGGCTTCCACAAAATTTTCACCACCAAAAGCAACCGCACTTTGATCGGTGCCACGTAAAGCGGTGTACAAACGTTCTAATGCACCTTGTGCTAAATTCAGGTTTTCTTCACTGTAGTTGAGCTGGCTGCGATAGTGTGCTGTTAGTAAGAAATAACGCACCGCTTCTGCATTGTAGTGGTTTAATACATCACGAATAGTGAAGAAGTTGCCGAGGGATTTCGACATTTTTTCTTTATCTACCATGATCATGCCAGAATGGATCCAATAATTCACATATTGACCACCATGAGCACAGCAAGATTGCGCAATTTCATTTTCGTGGTGCGGGAACATTAAATCAGAACCACCGCCGTGAATATCAAAATGTTCACCAAGTTGTTTACAGTTCATCGCTGAACATTCAATGTGCCAACCTGGACGACCAGCACCCCATGGCGATGGCCAGCTTGGTTCGTTTTCTTTCGACATTTTCCAAAGCACGAAATCCATTGGATTTTTCTTGATTTCATTAATTTCAATACGTGCACCGGCTTGTAATTGGTCAAGATCTTGGCGCGATAATTTGCCGTATTCTTTAAAGCTTTCCACGTCAAACATGACATCACCATTGTCTGCAACATAAGCATGACCACGTGCAATCAGTTTTTCCACAATCTCAATAATTTCAGGGATATGATGCGTCGCACGAGGCTCAAAATCTGGACGTAGTACGTTTAACGCATCAAAATCTTTATACATTTCTTGCACCATGCGATCTACAAGTTGATCGCAGGTTTCTTTGTTTTCTAATGCACGTTTAATGATTTTATCGTCCACATCAGTGATATTACGCACATAAGTTAAATCGTAACCTAAAGAACGTAAATAGCGGGCAATCACATCAAAACATACAAAGGTACGACCATGGCCAATATGGCATAAATCGTAAACGGTCACGCCGCACACATACATACCCACTTTTCCTTTATGGATAGGTTTGAACACTTCTTTTTCACGAGTGAGGGTATTAAAAATCTTTAACATATTTTTTCTCTTAAAACTAGTTGGAAAACGACCGTACTTTTTCTGCTCCTTGTGGCACTTTCTCGCCATTTGTGGAATAATGAATGCCTTAATTTTCAAGAGGAAAACAAAATGGTTACATTACACACAAATTTTGGCGATATTAAAATTAAACTTGATTTTGATAAAGCGCCAATCACTGCAGAAAACTTTTTAAACTATTGTAAAAACGGTTTCTATAATAACACAATTTTTCATCGTGTTATTGATGGATTTATGATTCAAGGCGGTGGTATGGAAAGCGGAATGCGTGAAAAAGCAACAAACGCACCGATCCAAAATGAAGCTAACAATCGTTTAAGTAACAAACGTGGCACAATCGCCATGGCGCGTACCTCTGATCCACATTCTGCAACGGCACAATTCTTCATTAACGTGGCAGATAATGACTTCTTAAACTACCGTTCAAAAGAGATGTTTGGCCGTGAAGTGGTACAAGAATGGGGCTATGCCGTATTCGGTGAAGTGGTTGAAGGCATGGATGTGGTTGATAAAATCAAAAAAGTAAAAACCGGTAATAAAGGTTTCCACCAAGATGTTCCAACAGAAGATGTCGTGATTACATCGGTGTCTGTCGAATAATTAATTCGGTGTGTGGATGCGTAATCTACACACTTTTTTCTTAAGTGAAATAACGCAATGCCTTTCTTCGATACTCATACCCACCTTGATTATCTTCATCATGACACTGGTGAGCCATTAGCTCAGCTCGTGGAGAACGCTAAGCAAGCTGATGTGCAAAAAATTTTGATTGTGGCGGTAAAAGAATCGGATTTTAAAACAATCCAAAATATGACCGCACTTTTCCCTGAGCATCTTTATTGTGGACTTGGGTTGCATCCTCTTTATATCAAAGAACACCAAGAGAACGATTTAGAAATTTTGGATACGGCGTTATCTGTACGTGATCAAAATTGTACAGCCGTAGCCGAAATTGGTTTAGAGTGTGCGATTCCAGATTTATTGACGGATGAATTATGGCAAAAGCAACAGCACTTTTTAGAAAGTCAGCTTTATTTAGCGAAGAAATACAATCTGTCGGTCAATTTGCATAGTCGAAAATCCCACGAGCAATTATTCCGCTTTTTGAAACAGGCTAATTTGACAAAATGTGGTGTGGTGCATGGTTTTTCAGGGAGTTACGATCAAGCGAAACGATTTGTGGATTTAGGCTATAAAATTGGCGTAGGCGGCACTATTACTTATGAGCGCGCGAATAAAACGCTCCAGGCGATTGCGAAGTTGCCATTAGAGGCGTTGGTGTTAGAAACGGATACACCAGATATGCCGGTGTTTGGCTTTCAAGGACAACCTAATCGACCAGAACGGATTGTTCACACCTTTGAGGCGTTATGCCGTTTAAGAAGTGAAAATGCTGAAGTGATTAAAGAAACGGCTTGGCAGAATAGCTTAACCTTATTCGGTTAAACCTTAAAACGGTAAATTACTTGATTGGCTGAACCACGCCAAACTAAGCTTGGGTCAGCCTGTTCTTGTATAAATTTTCCATCAATGAGCACGTCAATATAAGGCAACATTTGACGTTGATAATCATCAAGTTCATCCAGTTTATATCCCGTCCACACCCAAATGTCCTTATCGGGACATTCTTTTTTGACACGTTGAACAAAAGGAAGTAAGGCTTCAACATTACGAGGATGCATCGGATCTCCACCAGAAAGTGTGAGCCCTTGACGTTTAATGCGCGTATCTTTTAAATCATTGATGATCTGTTGTTCCATCGCCTCATCAAATAATACACCATTATCAAAAGACCAGCTCTTTTGGTTGTAGCAACCACGGCAACCATGCGTACAACCGCTAACGAAAAGAGTACAACGGGTGCCTTCGCCATTTACAACATCGGTAGGGTAGTATTGGAGATAGTTCATGGTTTTACCTTAAAAGTGCGGTTGATTTTCTCGTCAAATTCACCGAATTGATAAATTAACCTTTGCAATACAGGGCCAATTCTTGCATAATAGCCCACCTAGTCGCATTGCGATATCAATGGAAATCTTCTCAGTCTCTCGCAACGGTGTCCGGTTTACTCGGTCAGGTTCGGAAGAAAGCAGCCAAAGTCGGAATTTCTGTGTGCCGAGAATAAGCTGGGAAGATTTCCACCCAACTTATCCTTCCTTGTTTTACACACGCTCCACTAATTGTTTGAAGAACCCTTTTTCTAATTGCAATAATTCTGCATAAGTGCCTTTTTCAATTAGCTTCGCTTCGTCAATCACAAAAAGTTCATCAAATTGCTCAATCGCCGTTAAGCGGTGAGTCACCATAATTAAGGTTTTATTTTCAGCATGAGCAAGAATCAAACGTAAAATTTGGCGCTCAGTTTCGCGATCTAAACCTTCTGTTGGCTCATCTAATAATAAAATTGGCGCATCATTAAGCAAAATACGCGCTAAGCCTAAACGACGTTGTTCTCCACCAGAAAGTGGACGGCCGCCATCACCTAGCCAAATATCTAAGCCTTGTTCTTGTTCCAACAATTTGCCTAAACCAACTTGATTTAACACCTCGATCATTTTTTCATCTGAAATATTGACCGCACTTGCGAATTGCAGATTTTGACGAAGTGTATCGCTAAATACATGAACACGTTGCGTTAAAAAGCAGAATTGGCTGCGTAATGTGTCTTCGGCGTAATCAGCAATCGGCTTGCCAGCAAGAAATAGCTGACCTTGGTTTGCATCGTAATTGCGTACTAAAAGCTGTAATAACGTGGATTTTCCGCTGCCTGTTTTACCTAAAATGGCGACTTTTTTACCTTTTTGAATGGTTAAATTCAAATTCTCTAAAGCACGATTTTGACGTTCAGGATAAGTGAAAGAAAGATCTTTGGTTTCAATTAATGTTGTGGCGTTTTGATCGAACTCCGCTTTGCCATTAAAGGTCACTAATGGTTGCTGCTCGATAATATCTGTCACGCGTTCAGCTGACGCAATGACTTGCCCGATATGTAAGAACGCAGAACCTAATGGCATTAAGATTTCAAACGATGCAAGGGCCGCAAAAGTGAAGAGCGCAATAAATGCCATACGATATTCATCGTTGCCAAATTCCGCTTGTGAGCTAAACCACAACATTGCGGCAATAATCAAACCATTTAAGAAGAGTGAAAGTGCGGTTGAAAATCCACTTAAATTGGCTTCTTTTTGCTGGTCTGCTTGCCAGTTAGCTTCAGTTTTAGCCATGTTATTTTTCAATTTATCTTCGGCATTAAAGAGTAATAATTCAGCTTGCGCTTGGATAAATTCTAGGAATTGTGTGCGGTAAAGTGCACGTGAATGCACGAGTTTGTCGCCAAATTTTTTACCTAGTTGGTAGAAAACGGTTGGAATAACGAATACCAATAAAAGTAGGCTAATGCCTAAACCTAAGGCTAAAGGAGTATTGACGAAACTTAGGCCAATGCACATAGCTAGAATCACAAAAATAGCCGTAATAAATGGCGCAATTAAGCGAAGATAAAGGCTATCGAGAGTATCTACATCAGACACTAAGCGGTTTAGCAAATCGCTGTTACGGTAGCGATTTAACACACCAGGGCTTAATGGAATAATTTTCTCAAAAACTTGTACCCGTAATTTAGCCAAAATGCGGAAAGTCGCATCGTGTGTCACCAACTTTTCAAAATAGCGGAAAAGGGTGCGGCTAATAGCAAGCCCACGCACGGAAGCAGATGGATAGAAGAAATTAAATAATGTACCAAGTCCCGCAATTGCTGTTGCTGCTAAAAACCAACCCGATGTGGTCAGTAAGCCAATACTGGATGCTAGACCTGTGATCATTAAAACCAAGCCTAAAAATAAAGGCAACTTGGCGAATTTAAATAAACGTAAAAAGGGAAGTAAAGCCCGCATTATTGAATATCCTCTTTTCGTTGAGCCAATAATTCGGCAAAGAAGCCTTGATCTTTTAATTGGTTGAAATGGCCTTGTTGAACAATTTCACCTTCTTGCATCACTAAAATGTTGTCACATTGTTTCAGATCTTCAATGCGGTGTGTGATCATTAAGGTGGTTTGGTTATGGCTCATTTCTGCAAGGGCAGCAAGTACCAGATTTTCAGATTGAGCATCGAGGCTAGCCGTTGGCTCATCGAGTAATAATAAATTGCCTTTGCGTAGTAAAGCGCGAGCGATAGCTAAGCGTTGCGCTTGGCCTACGGATACCCCTATCCCACCATCTTTAATTTCACTATCTAAGCCTAATTTATCGGTAAACTCTTTCGCTTGCGCAGAAATCAAGGCTTGTTCGATTTGCTCTTCAGTTGCTTGAATATCGCCTAAAAGTAGATTTTCTTTGATGCTACCTTGTAGCAGTAATGGGTTTTGACCTACCCAAGCAATTTGTTTGCGCCAGTAGCTTAAACGGCTTTGATTAAGTTCTACACCGTTAATTTTTAAGCTGCCTTCATAGGGCAAGAAGCCGAGTAATACATTGATTAAAGAGGTTTTTCCTGCACCACTTTGGCCCACAAGGGCAATATGACTTTCTTTCGGAATATGGAATGAAAGCGGCTTCGTTAATGGTTGACCTTGTGGCGAAAGCGCCACTAAATTTTCAGCCTGAATTTCGACCGCATTTTGTGCTGGAATTTGTTCATTGCCTTGATGTGCAATTAAATAGTCTGCTTCTAAGAAATCGACAATGGCATCAGCAGCACCAATACCAGCTGCACGATCGTGATAGTAAGTCCCGAGATCACGCAGTGGTTGATAAAACTCTGGTGCAAGAATTAAGCAGAAAAAGCCGGTAAATAAGGTCAGCGTGGTGCCATAAGTACCAAATTCAACTTGGCCTAAGTAGCTAAAACCAAAGTACACTGCCATTAAAGCAATGGAAATGGACGTGAAAAACTCTAACACGGCAGAAGAGAGAAACGCCATTTTAAGTACCGACATGGTCGTTTCACGGAAGTCTTCCGTTGTGCTTTCAATATGTTGTGTTTGTTCTGAAGTGCGGTTGAAAAGACGTAAGGTTTCTAAACCACGTAAGCGATCCAAGAATTGTGCACTTAAGCGAGAAAGGGTAGCCATATTTTTTTGGCTGCTATCTGCTGCTGCAATCCCCACCAGAATCATAAAAATGGGTACAAGTGGAGCAGTGACCATCAAAATCAGTCCAGCCGCCCAGTTGAGTGGGAATACGGCAATTAAAATCACCATTGGTACAATGGCAGACAAACTTTGTTGTGGTAAGAAACGCGCATAGAAGTTATGCAGATTTTCCACTTGTTCAAGCATGATACTTGCCCAGCTTCCGGCTGGTTTGTTATTGATAGTCGCAGGTCCCACTTGGTGGATTTTGTCTAAGATCTTTTGACGCATGTGATTGCGCAGTAATCGACCTGCTTTAAAGCCAATTTTTTCGCGTAGCCATAAAATGACCGCACGCAACGCAAAAGTAATGATTAATGCAATAAAATATGGAATCAATTCAGCGCGATCGACATGTTGCATAATGAGCTTGTCGAGCAATGTCGCAAGAAAATAGGTTTGAACCACCAGAATTAAGGAGGAAAGTGTGGCAAGGGCAATATTGGTGCGCATTAATTTTTTAACAGGTTGTTGCTGCGCACGAAGCCATTTTTGTAAATATTTTTGGCGAAGTTTGTCCATTGTTTTTATTTATCCTAGGATAGGATGAGTTGGATGGAGGATTAAAAAATCTACCTTTGAAAAATAATAGGTGCGTGAAACCTTGTTTTACGCACCTTACATGAGAATTTAGCGCACTTATTCTTGTGCATCTAAATAACGTTCAGCATCTAATGCCGCCATACAGCCTGTTCCTGCTGAAGTAATGGCTTGGCGATAGTTATGATCCATTACATCACCCGCAGCAAATACACCTTTTACAGAGGTCGCTGTTGCATTGCCTTCAAGGCCTGATTTAACGACGATATAACCGTTGTTAAGTTCAAGCTGACCTTGGAAAATTTCAGTGTTTGGCGCATGACCGATGGCAATAAATAAACCGTCTAATTTCACGTCTTCTTTTTCGCCAGTTTTCACGTTTTCTAAACGAACACCTGTTACACCCATGTTATCACCTAACACTTCATTTAAAGTGCGGTCAGTATGAAGCACAATTTTGCCTTCTTCGACTTTTTTGTATAAGCGATCGATTAAGATTTTTTCTGCGCGGAAACTATCGCGACGGTGGATTAAATGTACTTCAGAAGCAATATTAGCTAAGTAAAGAGCTTCTTCAACGGCGGTATTTCCGCCACCGACAACCGCAACGGGTTTATTGCGATAGAAGAAACCATCACAGGTTGCACAAGCAGAAACACCACGGCCTTTATAAGCGGTTTCAGATTCTAATCCGATATAACGTGCTGATGCCCCTGTTGCGATGATTAATGCATCACATGTGAAGGTTTGCATATCGCCATAAAGTTTGAATGGGCGAGAAGATAAATCGACTTTATTGATATGATCAAACACGATTTCCGTTTCAAATTTTTCGGCGTGTTGCAACATACGTTGCATTAAACCTGGACCAGTGGTCATTTCAAAATCACCCGGCCAGTTTTCAATTTCATCAGTAGTGGTAAGTTGCCCGCCCTGTTGAAGACCGGTCACTAAAACAGGTTTTAAGTTTGCACGTGCGGCATAAATAGCGGCGGTATAACCCGCAGGGCCTGAACCTAAAATTAATAATTTACTGTGTTTAACGTCTGACATAAAGAATCCTTTGTTTATAAAATAAAGCATGAGGCTTTTGGAATTCGTTCATTATAAAGCCTTCATGCATAAAAAAATAGTTGATCGTATTAGTAAAGCAATGAATACAGCAATCGGCGATATTTATTGGTTATAGGATCCGCATTGCCAATGGCTGATAAAATAGATAAAAACTGTTGTTTCACTTCACCATTTTCCGCAGAAAGATCTTGTTTAAGAATGCTAAATAATAAGCCCAATGCTTCTTCGTTTCGATTAGCTTGATGTAGCTGTACTGCCAATTTCAACGCAATTTCAGGCGTTGGATTTTTCGCATAATCCGCTTGTAGTTGTTGAATTTCTGGCGTATCAGCGGCTTTAATTAAAAGCTCAATCTGCGCTTGTAATCCATGCCAACGGCTATCGCGATCCTGAATCGGAATTTGCACTAAAATATCTGCCGCAGGTTCTGTTTTTTTCATGGCGATATAGGTTTCCGCATAAAGTAACGCCACATCGCTGTTTTTCTTATCCGAAAGTTCCCAGGCTTCTTTCAGTAATGGAAGGGCTGAGTTGTAATCTTCTACTTGTAAAAAATCCAAGGCTTTTTGGAATTTTAAATCTTCTTCTTTTGGCAAAATTGCACTCAAACGTTGCAATAAACTGGCTTCATCTAATGCACCAGGGAACGCATCTATTGCTTGAGCCTCTTTGAAAAGATAGGTCGTAGGCAATGCTTGAATACGAAATTGAGCAGCAATCATTTGCTCTGTTTCACAATTGACTAAGCCGAGAATAAATTGTCCTTGATGTTGTTCTGCAACACGTTGTAGGACTGTTGCAAAATCAGCTGATTCTTTATGGCTTGGCGCATAAAAGTTAATGACAAGTGGCGTTTCAACAGAACGTTGCAACGTTTCAGTAAGATTTTGTTCGTTGAGCTCAACGAAGAAAGGTAAATCTGCCATTTTTATTCCTTCATAAATGGAAAATGATGCATGATTTTAACAAAGTGCGGTCAGTTTTAGAAATGTTTTACAGGAAAAGAAAAGGGCAGTGTTAATCTGCCCTTAGTTGAGATGCATTTTTATTCTTTTGTTTCTTCCACTTTATCTTCTGGAAGCACAAGGTTAAGAATTAAGGCAAGTAATGAGCCAACAGTAATGCCTGAACCGAGCACTTCTTTGAAAAAGTGCGGTAATTTATCAAGTAATTCTGGACGAGTCGTCACGGCTAAGCCACAGCCAATGGAAATCGCGATAATTAAACCATTACGTTTGCTACGTGCCACTTTATCCAACATTTGGATACCCGCAGCGATAATCATCGCGAACATCATTAAGCCTGCACCGCCTAATACTGGTAATGGAATTGATACAATTAATGCACCGAATACAGGGAATAAGCCCGCTAGCGCTAGAAGTACACCGGTTAGCGCAACCACGTGACGGCTAGCCACGCCAGTTAGAGAAATGACACCAATGTTTTGTGAGAATGAAGAGAATGGTGTGGTGGACATAATGGCGGCTAAGGCTGATCCTAAACCATCGGCTAAAACCCCGCCTCGTAAATGTCTACCAGTGATTTCGGTTTTGGTGGCATTACCTAGTGCTAAGAAGTTACCGCTTGATTCAACGATCGTCACTAAATAGGCAATAGACATGCCGATAATACCTGAAATAGGGAAAGCTAAGCCAAAGTGTAGTGGTTGCGGAATCGCAAAAGTTTGTGCTTGTTTTACACCTTCAAAGCTTACCCAGCCCATGGCTAAACAGACGAGATAGCCTGTCATCATGCCAATAACGATCGCTGCGGCAGAGAAAATGCCTTTACCCCATTGTACGAGAGCGACCACTATCACTAATACAAAGCTCGCCATCATTAAATTTTCTGGCGTCGCATAATTCGCATCACCACGTTGACCACCAGCAAACCAGTCAACGGCAACTGGAATAAGACTTAAGCCGATCATCATAACGACAGTTCCTGTCACAAGTGGTGGGAATAATTTACGAATATACGGCATGAAGAAACTGCCGATAATCATCACTAAGGAACCAATGAGAGAAGAACCTAAAATACCAGCGATGCCATATTCACTGAAACCGATGGCAAGTGCAGCAGCAACGAAAGTAAAACTGGTCCCCATCACACTTGGCAAACGAATACCCACAGGGCCTAAGCCTTTACATTGGATAACGGTCACCACACCAGAAATCAAAAGTGCAGCATTCACTAGCGTAATGGTGTCTTCGGTAGGTAATTTTAAGACGTTACCAATGACTAATGGTACGGCAATAATTCCCCCTAGTGCAGCAAGTAAATGTTGTGCGGCAAGGAGTAAACTCAATCCGAAAGGTGGTTTGTCTTCCACCGTATAAAGCAGGTTGTTATTCATTTGGTTTCCCTAAGTAAAAAAATTGTGCGAATTATACGTTAATTTTTATTTCAGGCAAACGTTTGCGTAAATAAAATAAAAAAGTGCGGTTAAAAATCATCTTGTTTTTAACCGCACTTATTCGATTTTAAAGGTTACATCCAGAAGATATAAGCAATTGTTCCGATAATTAGCATACAGGTTAAATCAATAAATTTACCCACGCGGATCATTTCGGATTGTTTAACAAAACCTGTTGAGTACACAATCGCATTCGGTGGTGTACCGACCGGCATCATAAAGGCACAAGATGCCCCTAGGCCGATAATCATTGCAAAACCAAGCGGTGGCATATTCAGTGCTTGTGCGATGGAAATAAAGATTGGAACCAGTAAAGCTGCGCTTGCAGTGTTTGACGTAAATTCAGTCAAGCAGACAATAAAGGCGGCAACAATTAATGCCATCACATAGTAGTGACCGCCTTCAATAATGAAGACAATACCATCTGCCATGATTTTACTTGCACCAGACTCAGTCAATACCGAGCTTAAGGTTAAACCGCCACCGAAGAGGAACAGCACACCCCATTCTGTATTTTCTTGCACTTGTTTCCAACTTGCGATACCCGTTACACAAATGACAATTGCTGCGGAGAGTGCAACCATACTGTCAAAGCTGCCAATAGGTTTTGGCAAACCTAATGATTGAGAAATAATTGGGTTAAGGTACCCACCAAAAATCCACAGAATTGCTACAGTGATAAAAATGACCAACGTTAAAATACGTTGTTTGGTCATGTGAATTTTTTCAAATTCAGCAGCAAAACGAAGGCCTAATTTAGGTTTAAATACAAGATATAACCAACCAATAATAAGCGGGAATAAAATTAACATGGCTGGCGTGCCATACATTAACCAGTCAGCAAAACCTAAATGAAGTTGGGAGGCTGCAATCGCATTAGGTGGGCTTCCCACAAGTGTTCCCATCCCGCCAATGGTGGCACTATAGGCAATCCCTAATAACACGAATACGTAAGTATTGTGATCTTTATTACGGTCTAACTGACTTAAAATGGTCATTGAAAGCGGGATCATCATCGCCGCCGTGGCCGTATTACTCATCCACATAGATAAAAATGCTGTTGCTAAGAAGAGGTAAAGCACCGCAACAAAGAGACGACCTTTCGCTAATTGCATGATTTTGTTGGAAATCATTTGGTCGATCTTTTGCACATTTAATGCCGTAGCAAGTGCAAAACCACCAAAGAATAAGAAAATAGTGGGATCTGCAAAGGCAACAAGCGCCTCACGACTATTAGCTAATCCTAACAGAACAGATAAAATAGGCACGAACAATGCAGTGATCGTTACACTGACGGCTTCGGTAAGCCATAAAATGGCTACAAATGCGAGTAAAGATAATCCTTTATTTGCCGCCGGTTCAAAAGGAAGGGTATTAAGTAAAATAAAAAAGAGCGCGACATCAAAGAGGAATATAATGGTTTGTTTATTCCACGCTTTTCGTTGAGAATTGGTGACGGGGATTGATTGCATATTTCTCCTTATATTTTTTATGGCCGCCGATTGTAGCACAAGAGTAATTAATCAGAAAATAATGCATACTAAAAATTGATTAGTATTAAAGCAAAGTGCGGTCAAAAACCTCCTGATTTTTGACCGCTCTTTATTCGTGGAATATTTGTTTAACGGGATAAAATCGCTTTCACTTGCTTTTGTAATGTTGGCACAATCTCTTGTTCAAACCATGGATTTTTCTTGAGCCAAATTTGGTTACGTGGAGAAGGGTGAACGAGCGGAAGAAACTGAGGGAGAAAATCACGGAAATGGTGAACAGTCTCAGTGACATTAAGGTTATTTTCTGGCAAATAGTATTTTTGTGCATATTGTCCAATAAGAATCGTCAGCTCAATATTAGGCAAATTAGCGAGAATTAGCGGATGCCATTTTTCTGCGAAGCCTTTGCGCGGTGGTAAATCACCGGATTTGCCTTTTCCAGGGTAATAAAAGTCCATCGGGATGACAGCAAACAAACCAGAATGATAGAAGGTATCACGATCCACACCGAGCCATTCACGTAGGCGATCACCGCTTTTATCATTCCAATATAAACGACTTTCTTGGGCTTTAATTCCGGGGGCTTGTCCGACAATATTAATACGAGCCGTGGTTGGCGCGGCAAAAAGCGGTTCAATGCCTTTTGCTGTGAACGATTGATTATCGGGATCTTGCATGATGGATTGCGTGATTTGTGTAAGTGTTGACATGGTACTTCCTTATTTATTGAAATAAAAATAGCTCACTTTTGATGAGCTATTTTATCATAATCAATGTTGCGACATTATAGGTGTTTCACTCGACGTTTTACTTCTTCCTGTTTGCCCGCATTGAATGGACGAGCATCAGGACTGCCGAGATAACCGCAAACTCGTCGGGTTACAGACACTTTTGCACTGTCATGGTTGCCACATTTCGGACAAACAAAGCCTTTACTTGTGCAATTAAATTCTCCTGTGAAACCACATTCGTAACATTCATCAATTGGCGTATTGGTGCCGTAATAAGGCACACGATCGTAGCTATAATCCCACACATCTTCGAGTGCTTTCAGGTTATGTTGAATGTTAGGATATTCGCCATAACAGATAAAGCCGCCACTCGCTAATTCAGGATAAGGCATTTCAAAGTCTAATTTATCGTATGGATTCACTTTTTTTTCTACATCTAAGTGATAGCTATTAGTGTAGTAGCCTTTATCGGTAACGCCTTCAATAACTCCAAATTGTTTGGTATCTAAACGACAGAAGCGATCGCACAAGTTTTCACTTGGTGTGGAATAAAGGCTAAATGCATAGCCGGTTTCTTTCTGCCATTGTTTTACCGCTTCGCTTAAACGACGAACAATCGCGATGCCTTTTTCACGCAGTTGTTCATCGTCAAAAATATGCCCTTTTTTATACAGCGCATTGATGGTTTCGTGAATGCCAATATAGCCTAAAGAAATTGATGCTCGTCCATTTTTGAAAATATCGGCAACGTTATCATCGGCTTTTAATCGAACCCCACACGCACCTTCCATATAAAGAATTGGCGCGACACGGGCTTTCGTATTTTCTAACCGAGCAATACGGGTAAGCAAGGCTTTCTTCGCAAGGGCTAGGCGTTCATCTAAAGTGCGGTAGAATTTTTCTTCGTTTCCTTGTGCTTCAAGAGCAATACGAGGTAGATTCAAACTCACCACACCTAAATTATTGCGACCATCATGCACTTCATGGCCGTTTTCTTCATAAGCACCCAAGAAGCTACGACAACCCATTGGAGCTTTGAATGAGCCTGTGACTTTAACCACTTGATCATAGTTTAAAATATCCGGATACATGCGTTTTGATGCGCATTCTAATGCCAGTTTTTTAATATCATAGTTCGGATCTTGTTCGTTTTGGTTCACGCCTTTTTTAATGGTAAAGACCAGTTTAGGGAAGACCGGTGTTTTATGATTTTTACCCAAACCACGAATACGGTTTTTCAAAATCGACTGTTGAATTAAACGTTCTTGCCAACTTGTACCTAAACCAAAACCAAAGGTAACAAACGGCGTTTGACCATTGGACGTATGGAGCGTGTTAACTTCATATTCAAGGGATTGAAACGCATCAAAACATTCTTTTTCAATTAGCGCTTTTGCATAACCTTCCGCATCCGGAATTTGCCATTGTGCAGCGTTTTTCAAATGTTTTTCAAAACTGAGTTGAACATACGGCGCAAGCACTTCATCAATGCGATTAATGGTTGTACCGCCATAAATATGGCTGGCTACTTGAGCAATAATTTGTGCAGTAACCGCTGTTGCTGTGCCGATAGATTTAGGCGGTTCAATTTCGGCATTACCCATTTTAAAACCATGTGAAAGCATACCTTTTAGATCAACCAGCATGCAGTTAAACATTGGGAAAAATGGCGCGTAGTCTAAGTCGTGATAATGGATTTCGCCTTTTTCGTGAGCTTCCACGACATCTCTTGGCAGAATGTGACGTTTAGCATAATGTTTGGCCACAATACCTGCTAGTAAATCACGTTGGGTAGGAATCACTTTCGCATCTTTATTTGCGTTTTCATTGAGTAATTCCACGTTGCTTTGTTCAATCAGCCCTTCAATTTCTTTGGTTAATTGGCTGCGTTTTTCACGAGCAAGATCACGATCGTGACGATATTCAATATAAGCACGTGCAATTTGTGGATACTTGCTTGTCATTAAGTGATCTTCAACGATTTTTTGAATCTGGTTGATATCAATTTCATGCTGATAGTGACTAAAAATCTCGGTATTAATTCGCTGGCTCAGATCATGGATATACATTTCATCAACAATATTGACCGCACTTGCCGCTTTTCTGATTGCATTAGTAATACGTTGTAGGTCAAACCCAATTCGTGAACCATCACGCTTAATCACGAAGAAAGCATTCATTTTATGACTCCTATATAGGCTAACTTTAAAAAAAACGAAAGCACTATATATAGTTTTATTTAATAGATCAACACACAATATGTAGTGTTATTTTATGTTTTTTGATGCTTAAAATTGTGGAGGAACCTTGCTAAATCTGGAAATCAAGAGAGTTTTTATTGAGAATTATTCTCAAATTATTTTTTAATAAATTTGATCTATGTCAAGATTTTTGGCAATAAAAAACGGACGAAAAATCGTCCGCTCTTTTAGTCTTAGAAAAGAAATTAAGCTGCAACCATTACCATGGCTGGGCGAATCACTCGACCATTTAAGGTATAACCTTTTTGTAAAACGGTAGTGATTTGATTCGTTGCAAAGCCTTCTGCTGGTTGCATAGAGATAGCTTGGTGAAGATCTGGATTAAAGGTATCACCTACTGCACCAACAGGCTCTACACCAAAGCGAGAAACCGTTGAGAGTAACTCTTTTAAAGTCAGCTCGACGCCATCGAATAAGGCTTTGATATTTTCATCTTCCTTATTGGCAGGCGTTGCAAGCGCACGCTCTAAGTTATCAATCGTATTTAAAATGTCTTTTGAGAATTTTTCGAGCGCAAATTTATGTGCTTTTTCGATGTCTTGTTCACTGCGACGACGCATATTGTCAATTTCAGCACGCGTACGAAGCAATAAATCTTGCTCTTTTTTAGAGGTTTCTTCTACTTGTGCTTTTAATTGTTCTTCAAGTTCTTGTACACGGGCAATCGCTTCTTCTAACGGATCTTCCGTTGCGGTGGTTTCCTGCTGAACTTCTTCAACAAGTTCTTCATTTTCATTTAAGTTTTGTGCTTGTTCTGACATCTTTTTCTCCATTTATCAAAAATTAGTGCTATTTTAGCAAAACTGAATTGCTATGTAATATAATGGCTAAAATTTTAAATTCAAGTGCGGTCAAAAATCAGTAAGTCTGTACTTGGGAGCAATCATAGTTATGGATGAATTAGTCAAATCATTTAAAACCATCGCCTTGATGGGAAAACCACGTCGCGATATTAATTTGCAAATGCATAAAAACTTGTATCAATGGCTGAAAGAGCGAGGATATCAAGTTTTAGTTGAAAAAGAGGTGGGTGAAAAATTCGGTTTACCGGAAGAGGTGTTAGCAACGGTTGAAGAAATTGGAGAGCAAGCTCAACTCGTGATTGTAATCGGTGGTGATGGCAATATGCTAGGGCGTGCTCGCATTTTGGCTAAATATAATATTCCAATGATTGGGATTAACCGAGGCAACTTAGGCTTTTTGACCGATATTGACCCGAAAAATGCTTATGCACAGCTCGAAGCGTGTTTAGAACATGGTGAATTTTTTGTAGAAGAGCGTTTTTTATTGGAAGCTAAAATTGAACGAAACGGAGAAATTATCTCCAGTAGCAATGCTGTAAATGAGGCGGTGATTCACCCCGCTAAAATTGCGCACATGATTGATTTCCATGTTTATATCAATGATAAATTTGCCTTTTCTCAACGTTCAGACGGCTTGATTGTTTCCACTCCCACAGGTTCAACCGCTTATTCGCTTTCCGCAGGCGGCCCAATTTTAACACCAAATTTAAATGCGATTGCCCTTGTGCCGATGTTCCCACATACACTTTCTTCTCGACCATTAGTAATTGATGGCGACAGTAAGATTTCAATTCGTTTTGCGGAACATAATACTTCACAGTTGGAATTAGGCTGTGATAGTCAAATTGCACTAGATTTTTGCCCAGATGATGTGGTGCATATTGAAAAAAGCCCTCACAAGCTACGTTTATTACATCTTAAAAATTATAATTATTACAATGTATTAAGTACAAAATTAGGTTGGCTTAAAAATTTCTAATCCCAAAAGTTAAAAATCTCTTTACTGTATATTGTGACAGTTATAATATATGAATATACAGTTAAGGAGATTTTTTTATGTTAACCCAACTTACCATCAATAATTTTGCGATTGTTCGTCAATTAGAGATTGAATTAGCGAAAGGAATGTCTGTGATCACGGGGGAAACCGGCGCAGGGAAATCCATTGCTATTGATGCGTTGGGGTTATGCTTAGGGCAACGTATTGAAACGTCTATGGTTCGAGAAGGGCAGGAAAGAGCTGAAATCTGCGCCTCCTTTTCTATTGAACCAACGAACCCCGCTTATCAATGGTTGCAAGAACAAGAATTGCTAGATCCTGATAATCCCTCCGATTGTATTTTACGCCGTGTCATCAATGCAGATGGGCGTTCTAAAGCCTTTATTAATAGCACGCCTGTATCGGCTTCTCAATTAAAAGAAATTGGTCAATATCTTATTCATATTAATGGGCAGCACGCTTCACAATTATTATTGAAAAATGACTACCAACTTCAGTTGGTGGATACATTTGCACATCATCATGATTTGCTCGCACAAATGCGAGAAGATTATCGCGCGTGGAAAAATCTCCAAACACAAGTTAAAACCTTCCAACAAAAAGTTACTGAAAATGAAGCGAAGAAACAGCTTTTACAATATCAGGTAGAAGAGTTGGATGAGTTTGCACTTCGTCCAAATGAATATTTAGAATTGGAAGAGGATCAACGTCGTCTATCAAATAGCGAACAGCTGACACAGTTATCACAATCAGCCTTACAGTTACTCAGTGAAAATGAGACCGTGAGTATCGATTCGATGCTTTATCGTGCGACACAGTATATTGATGAATTAAGTGAGTTAGATCCTCGCTATGCTTCTGTTCAAACAATGTTGAATGATGCACTTATTCAAGTGCAAGAGGCGACAAGTGAAGTGCAGCATCTTGCTTCTCATATTGAGCAAGATCCGATGTTATTACAAGAGATTGAACAACGTCTAGGTCAAGCTTTACAACTCGCTCGCAAGCATAATGTGAAACCTGAAGAGTTGGTGGAATGGCATCAAAAATTAAAAGCAGAATTGACCGCACTTTTAGATTTTTCAGAAAGTGAAGAACGCCTGATTCTAGAAGAAAAAGCTGCCTTTGAGAAAATGCAACGTACGGCAAAACAATTACATGAAAGCCGTTGCCAAGCTGCAGAGAAATTAGCCCAACAGGTTACACATTCTATCAAAGGACTTGCAATGGAAAATGCCGAGTTTTTTATTGAAGTGAATTCGGATTTAACTAAAGTTGCGTCAAATGGGGCAGATAATATCGTCTTTACTTTACGTAGTAATTTAGGACAACAAGCACAACCATTAGCAAAAGTGGCATCTGGTGGTGAGCTTTCTCGTATTTCATTAGCTATTCAAGTCTTAACATCAGATCAATCGGCGATTCCAACGCTGATCTTTGACGAAGTCGATGTTGGTATTAGCGGTAAAACCGCGAGTGTAGTGGGTAAATTATTACGTCAATTAGGCGATAAATGCCAAGTGCTTTGTGTGACTCATTTACCACAAGTCGCATGCCATGGACATCATCAATTTAATGTTGAGAAATTTACCGTTGATGATAAAACAGAAACTAAAATGACCGCACTTTCTCAAGAAGAGAGAGTTCCAGCTCTTGCAAGATTACTCGGCGGCAGTGAAATTACAGAGCTTGCCTTGGCGAATGCACAAGAAATGTTGGATTTAGTGAAGTAAAATCTGGTAAATAAATGGGCGTTTGTCGCCCATTTTATGCATTAATGAGCTGAATTCTGTCGTAAAGCTTAGGTTCTTCTTGTCACATTTCAAAAATACTTGATAGGAATGCTTGCTTATTAGTCAAAAAAGCGTATTATAGCCGTCTATACGTCAATACATCCAAAAGAAGAGAACTTATGTCTAGCTATTTATTTACTTCTGAATCGGTTTCAGAAGGACATCCAGATAAGATTGCCGATCAAATTTCTGATGCGGTACTTGATGAAATTTTAAAACAAGATCCTAAAGCTCGTGTGGCTTGCGAAACCTATGTAAAAACAGGGATGGCGTTAGTTGGTGGTGAAATTACTACATCAGCATGGGTTGATATTGAAAATCTCACTCGACAAGTCATTTGTGATATTGGTTACAAACACTCAGAGATGGGTTTTGATGGCAATTCTTGTGCGGTATTAAATGCGATTGGTAAGCAATCATCTGATATTAACCAAGGTGTGGATCGTGAGAATCCATTAGATCAAGGTGCGGGTGATCAAGGGATTATGTTTGGTTATGCGACAAATGAAACAGAAGTCTTGATGCCTGCGGCGATTACTTATGCGCATCGTTTAATGGAAAAACAAGCAGAAGTGCGTAAAAGCGGAAAATTAGCATGGTTACGCCCTGATGCGAAAAGCCAAGTGACCTTAAAATACGAAGATAATAAAATCGTGGGTGTAGATGCAGTCGTCCTTTCTACACAACATAGTGAAGAAGTGTCACAAAAAGAAATTTATGAAGGCGTGATGGAAGAAATCATCAAGCCAATTTTGCCAAGTGAATGGTTATCTCAACAAACAAAATATTTCATCAACCCAACTGGTCGTTTTGTGATTGGTGGCCCAATGGGAGACTGTGGCTTAACAGGTCGTAAAATCATTGTCGATACATACGGTGGCGCAGCTCGTCATGGCGGTGGTGCATTTTCTGGTAAAGATCCATCAAAAGTAGACCGTTCAGCCGCTTATGCAGCACGTTATGTGGCAAAAAATATCGTTGCGGCTGGCCTTGCAGATCGTTGTGAAATTCAACTTTCTTATGCAATTGGTGTGGCAGAGCCAACTTCTATCATGGTAGAAACCTTTGGTACAGGAAAAGTATCAAACGAAGTATTGGTTAAGTTAGTGCGTGAATTCTTTGATTTACGCCCTTATGGTTTAATTAAAATGTTAAATTTAATTCAACCAATCTATCGCCAAACTGCGGCGTATGGACACTTTGGTCGTGAACAGTTCCCATGGGAAAAAGTAGATCGCGCTGAAGAGTTACGTGCGGCAGCAGGTCTAAAATAAGTAAATTAAATGTATATGATAAAAACCGCTAATTTAGCGGTTTTTGTTTACTTAGTATGATGATGTCATATCAAACTCAGTTTCGGCATTTAAAAATGCAGGTGCAACGCAAGCTTGCAGAAACATTACAACTGGCTGAACGTCACTTTCAACAGAAATTTCCCATTCCGACAATCAGTTATGACTTGCGAGGTGTAAAGGCCGGCGTTGCATACTTGCAGAAAAATGAGATTAAATTTAACCGCACTTTGCTACTCGAGAACTCAGATGAATTTATTCATCAGGTTGTTCCCCATGAATTAGCCCATCTTATTGTGTATCAAGTATTTGGTCGAGTGAAACCGCATGGACAGGAATGGCAAGCGGTGATGACACAGTTATTTAATCTTCCAGCTGATACTTGCCATCAATTCGATGTGGAAAGTGTACAGGGTAAAATGTTTGCTTATCAATGCGAATGTCAGACCCATTATTTAACGATTCGTCGGCATAATCGCATTCAACGAGATAAAATTGCCTATTTATGTCGAAAATGTCAGGGAAAATTGGTTTTTCATAGTGAAAATTCATAAGCAGTGTGGTATATTTCTAGTGTTTTCAATCAAATAACAGGGGTTATCCAATGAAAAAATCATTATTAGCTATCGTTGTCGGTGCATTAGCGGTTGCTTCAACTGCAAATGCAGGTTTATATGCAGAAGGTGATCTTGGTCTTTCAAGAACTAAATTAAGCAATGGTGGTTCAAGCAAAACTAAAATTGAGCCTCGTGTTGCAGTAGGTTACAAATTAGGTAATGTGCGTGTAGCAGGTGATTATACTCATCACGGTAACTTCCAAGGAACTAAAGTTCAAGGTTTAGGTGCGACAGTATTCTATGACTTCGATACCAACTCTCAAATTGAACCTTATGTTGGTGCTCGTCTTGCGGCAAACCGTTTCAAATTTGAAGAACGTGCGGATCAACGCTATAAAAGCTCTTCTGAAACCAAAGTGGGTTATGGCGTAGTCGCGGGTGCTAAATATAAATTAGCAGAAAAAGTGTATGCAAACGGTGGTTTAGAATATAACCGTTTAGGTAGCTTTGACGATACTAAAGTGAATAACTATGGCGCTAAAGTGGGCGTAGGTTACGAATTCTAATTTCCCTTTTGAAAAGTGCGGTTGATTTTTACCGCACTTTTTCTTTTGGATGTGAAAATTTGTATCGGGCTAATCTATTTGTGATTTATTCATGTAGCAGTTAAAATCCTCGTTCTAAATGAATTGAGGATTTTTTGTTTTTAGAGGTGAGAATATGATTATCGTTTATGGCATTAAAAACTGTGATACGGTGAAAAAAGCATTGAAGTGGCTAACTGAACATAATATTCAACATAAATTACATGATTATCGTGTGGATGGATTAGATACTCAATTCTTACAACAAGCAGAAGCCCAATTTGGTTGGGAAAATTTAGTCAATAAACGCAGCACAACTTGGCGTAATCTTGATGAAAATGTGAAAAATACACTCTCGAAATCTACCGCACTTTCCGTATTAGCTGAAAATCCAACGTTAATCAAACGACCGATTATTTTGCAAGATGGTAAGGCATTGATTGGCTTCAACGAAAAAGAATATATTGCAGTATTTAAGTAGTATTAAAGTAGAGAATTTATTTTTACTTGTTTATCTACTTATTAGAACTACTAATTTTGATTAAAAAAGGAAATATAAAAATGAATAATGAACAACAAAATGAACAGCAAAAAGCTATACGACGTTTTTTTATTGGGAGTTTTTTTATTGGGAGTTTTTTTATTGCATTATTATGCACAGTCGTCGTTGATTTATTTCTTGCTTCAATGGATGGCAGCTCATCAGATGACGTGGTATGGGTATTTTTTTATACTTTTTTTATCGTATTTATACCTAGTGCGATTACAACGTTTGTTTTTTACATCACTCAGGGAAAAGCAAGTAGCTACTATTCGCGGTATTTGTTACTGGCATTTTTGATGCCACCCTTTTTAATTCCGATCCTGACCACATTATTCGATTTGATTTGTTTAAACAGTTGGCATGATGCTATTGATACGCTTGTAGAGTATTATCTAACGCACGGTATTTTGGCTTGTATATTGGGAGTAGCTCAACTGGTGTTAGCACAAGCGTGTTTTATAAAAATATGGGACACACAGTAACCTCTTAACCTTGTTCTTTATTAAAGCTGGAGGCTTTCTTATCTGCTTATTAGAGTTATTAATTTTATTTGAAAGGAAATATAAAGATGAATAATGCATTACAAAAGACTATACCACGTTTTTTTATTGGGAGTTTTTTTATTGCATTATTATGTGCAGTCATTATTTCTGAGTTTGTTGGAGATGCATTTTTTCTTTCTTTTCTTATTTCATTTATACCAGGGGTGATGACAACACTTATCTTTTTTGTTACTCGGGAAAAAGCAAGTCGCTACTATGGGCGGTATTTATTGGTGGCATTTTTTATGCCTTTTTTAATCCCTATTATCGTCGGATTATCTTTGCATTTTGTTGATTTAAACTGGGATAGCACTATTGATACAATTATAGGAGCTTATTTTTTATTAGGCCTTCCTTGCACTATTTTGGCATTAGCTCAATTAGTGCTGGCAGTAGTATGTTTACCAGAAATGCATAAGTAAATAGCCATCTTTTAACCTTGTCTTTTGCACTTAATAAGAATCATATTCATTACAGTATTGTTACAATCTCAATCATTAATGTGATAAATGTTTTATAACGGTTGCGTATTTGTTTGAAAGATTTTATGTGGTTGAATTGTGGTTTTTATGACTCAAGTGCCAAAACAAGGGATTGATTATGAATAACAAATCTTATTTTGCCCTCCTTCCACTTTCATTTTTTATATCTAATGCTTTTGCTGAGGATATGCAGTCTGTAACATTAATGGATCCTATTGTGGTAACAGGTGTTACTCAGACGAATACCAATTCGGTCAAACTTAATCCTAAAACAACGCTTCAACCTTTACCTGCTGGTGATGGTGCAGATTTATTGCAATCTGTGGCAAATATGAGCGTGATTCGTAAAGGTGGGAGTTCTGGCGATCCGTTATTTCGCGGGTTAGGTGGTTCTCGCTTGAACATTCAAGCAGACGATCAATTCATTTATGGTGGGTGTAGCAACCGAATGGATCCGCCTACAGCTTATATTTTCCCATCAGCTTATGATGAAGTGGTGGTGACCAAAGGTCCCCAAACTGTAACTGAAGGTTCTGGCTTGGTGGCTGGCGCAGTTCGTTTTGTGCGTAAAGAGCCTGAATTTGATACTCAAAATACCTATTTAAACGGCAGTGTCACACTTGGCGGAAACAAACGTAGAGATGCTTATTTCGATGCGATGGCGGGTGGTAAATATGGTTATTTACGTACGAGTATGTCACACAATGAGGCGGGGAATTACAAAGATGGCGATGGCAATCGAGTTCATTCCTCTTTTGAGCGTCGTAATCAAATGTTACAGCTTGGTTTCACACCGACAGAAAACACCTTATTAACCGGAACTTATGAACGTAGTCGAGGCGAAGCGGCTTATGCAGATCGAATGATGGATGGGAGTAAATTTGATCGTGATGCGTGGAATGTGCGATTTGTACAACGTAATATTACCCCGTGGTTCACTGAACTAGAATTACGTTACGGTCAAAGCAAGATTGATCACGTGATGGATACTTATAGTATGCGTTATTTAAGCATGATGGGAAATCAAGTTAAAAAAGCAATGAATCCAAAGCGTGAAACCAATACAGGGCATTTGAAAGCAACCTTTGATTGGCCGGATATTAATTTGCAAACAGGCATTGATTATATGCGTGATAAACACCTTTCACGTATGGAAATGAATGGTGAGGGCTATAGACACAAGCCTTATCAACCACAGCAAAACTTTACTCAATGGGGCGGATTTGTTGAGGGGGCCTGGACAGCAAGTGATAGTCGTAAGTTTATTTCTGGTTATCGCTATGATGAAGTGAAAGCTGAATACGACACTTTAATTGCAAATCACCCAAATAAACATCATACGTATGGTTTACATTCAGGTTTCTTCCGTTGGGAAGAGGAAATAAATGGTATTAAATATTATGCTGGTGTAGGGATTGCAGAGCGAGCGCCAGATTATTGGGAGCGCCGTGCAAGCCAAGTTTTAGATAAAGAGCAAAACCGTCAAATTGATACGGGATTGATGTGGAAAAATGATACCTTTGATTTTTCTGTGTCGCTATTTGGTAGTGATGTCCGCGATTTCATTATGTTAGAACGAGTAGGTAAAGATGTCTCGGCTCGTAATATCAAGGCAACTCGATTAGGCGGCGAAATTGAAGGCAAATGGAAATTTGCACATCACTGGGAAATCGGTAGTAGTCTGGCTTATACTTATGGTAAAAATCGCACGGACGACCGTCCACTTGCTCAAACACCACCATTAGAATGGAAAAACTCATTAACTTGGGATAATGAAACCTTGAGCGCGGGAATATTATGGCGAGTGGTTTCTGCACAAAAACGCTATGCAACGGGACAAGGCAACATTATTGGGCAGGACATCGGTGCTTCAGCAGGCTTTGGAACGTTATCCTTTAATACAGGGTGGAAAATTAATAAATATGCCACTTTGCAGGGCGGAATTGATAACTTATTTAATAAATCCTATGCAGAATTTGTGAGTAAAGGCGCAGATCCTTCAGCGGGGCTTCAAACTGTTCGAGTGAACGAGCCAGGACGTCAATATTGGTTACGTTTACAAGTTCAATTCTAGGATTCTTCATAAACTAATAAAAACGGATAACGAGGTTATCCGTTTTTTATTTGAACAGATTTAAATTGAAGGAAAATTTTGTTAAATTAGACCGCACTTTTAGTCGTCACTGAATATTATGAAACAAAAAACTATTGAGCTTGCACAAGCATTAATTCGTCGCCCTTCTATTAGCCCGAATGATGAGGGGTGTCAGCAACTAATCGCTGAGCGTTTGGAAAAACTCGGCTTTCAAATTGAATGGATGCCTTTCAACGATACGTTAAATTTATGGGCAAAACATGGTGCCGGTGAGCCTGTTATCGCCTTTGCAGGGCATACTGATGTAGTACCAACGGGAGATGAAACGCAATGGACTTATCCGCCATTTTCTGCCGAAATTGTAGATGATGTGCTTTATGGTCGTGGTGCGGCAGATATGAAAGGCTCATTAGCAGCAATGATTGTGGCGGCAGAAGAATATGTGAAAGCTAATCCGAATCATAAAGGAACGATTGCTTTGTTGATTACTTCTGACGAAGAGGCTGCCGCGAAAGATGGCACGGTACGTGTTGTCGAAACCTTAATGGCGCGCGGTGAGAAAATCACTTATTGCATGGTAGGCGAGCCGTCTAGTTCAAAAACATTAGGCGATGTAGTCAAAAATGGTCGTCGGGGTTCGATTACTGGCAACCTCTATATTCAAGGTATTCAAGGTCATGTCGCTTATCCTCATTTAGCGGAAAACCCCATTCATAAAGCAGCGCCGTTCTTACAGGAATTAACCACATATCAATGGGATAACGGTAACGAATTTTTCCCGCCGACCAGTTTGCAAATCGCGAATATTCATGCGGGCACAGGAAGCAATAATGTCATCCCAGGTGAGCTTTATGTGCAATTCAATTTACGTTATTGTACGGAAGTAACTGATGAAATTATTAAGCAGAAAGTGGCAGAAATGCTCGAAAAGCATGGTTTGAAATACCGTATTGATTGGAATTTATCAGGTAAACCATTTTTAACGAAACCGGGTAAATTATTAGATGCATTAACGACGGCAATTGAGCAAACAACCGGTATTACACCACAAGCAGAAACAGGCGGTGGTACCTCTGATGGGCGTTTTATTGCGTTAATGGGAGCTGAAGTGGTGGAATTTGGGCCACTTAATGCGACGATTCATAAAGTGAATGAATGTGTGAGTGTAGATGATCTAGCCAAGTGCGGTCAGATTTATCATCAAATGTTAGTGAATTTATTGGACAAGTAAGATGAAATTAACGCCTGAAATGTTAACTGGCAAATCTCGTGAACATTTGATCAATTTGCCTACACCTCATTCTCCAAATCATTTTTTGCAAGCAGAGGCAATGAAAGCGTTTCAAGGATTGCAGCAAAGTGCGGTCAAAAATGGCTTTAATTTGCAGCCCGCGAGTAGCTTTCGTGATTTTGAGCGTCAACAACTCATTTGGAACGGTAAATTTAACGGCGAACGCAAAGTGCATGATGATGCGGGAAATCCATTAGATTTAGCGTCGTTAGATGATTGGCAAAAAGCACAAGCTATTTTACGTTGGTCAGCGCTTCCAGGAGGAAGTCGTCATCATTGGGGAACGGAAATCGATATTTTTGATCCTGATCTTTTACCTCAAGGCCAATCATTACAACTTGAACCATGGGAATATGAAAGCGGTGGCTATTTTTTTGAGCTAAGTGAATTTCTCACTGAAAATCTACCGCACTTTGATTTTGTTTTGCCATTTATAAGCCAACCAGAAGGTAAAAAAGTGGGTCGAGAGCCTTGGCATATTAGCTATTTACCTTTAGCTGAACAGGCCTCACGATTATTTACGCCAGATGTGCTATTGCAAGTTTGGCAGAATGAAACCGTGGCGGGAAAAGAAACGTTAATTACGCATTTGCCCGAGATTTTTGAGCAATATGTGGTTTAACAAAAAACGCAGCAAGTTGCTGCGTTTTTTATGGTTTGATTAATTCTTTTTATTCTTTTCCAAGGATTTATGTTGAATTTTTACATTCTTGCCTTTGGCTTGGAAATATTCACCAATTTGTTGAGCGATGTAAACAGAACGATGTTTACCTCCTGTACAGCCGATAGCAATTGTGAGATAGCTTCGGTTATTTTGCTCTAACATCGGTAACCACGTTTCAATGTAATTGCGTGTTTGGTAGATAAAATTATTCACTTCATCATGCGCAAGTAAAAATTGTGCAACAGGTTCATCAAGCCCCGTCATTGGACGAAGTTCTGGGTTCCAGTGCGGATTAGGTAGAAAACGTACATCAAAGACATAATCGGCATCAAGCGGAATGCCGTATTTAAAGCCAAACGACTCAACCACGATTTTAAGTTCTTTATCCGTATTACCACGTAAAACTTCTCTTAAACGTTCAGATAACGAATGGGTAGAAAGCGGTGCGGTATCAATAATAAAATTAGCATGTTGAATTAAAGGCTCAAGTTGCTGATATTCTAAATCAATCGCTGATTCAAGCGGGAGATCTTGTGCTGAGAGTGGGTGAAGACGACGTGAATCGCTGTAACGACGAATAAGTGTACTACGATCGCTATCTAGAAAGATAATTTTGACGGAATAAGTGGCTTGAATATCTGTCAGAATCTTGTCTAAATCAGCACTTGAATGGGGAAGATTTCGAATATCGAGGCTGATGGCAACAGCCGTTTGAGTTTTGGCGAGAATATTGGTGAGTTGAGGAAGTAAATCGAGAGGGAGATTATCCACGCAATAATAGCCCATATCTTCCAAAGCTCGTAATGCGACAGATTTCCCTGCGCCGGAGCGACCGCTGATAATAATAATTTCCATCTGCGTGATTCCTTATGGTTAGTTGGTTAGGTTATACCTCTTGAGGTTCCACATTATCTAAATTTGTGTCGTCTTCAGATTCCTCTGAATGATCAGCACATTCAAAAATTTGCCAAATTTCATCCGCACTTTGTGCTGAACGAAGTTGTTTAATTAAGTTTTTATCAGTTAATTTTTCATTGAGTTCTGCCAGAACAGGAATATATTCTTGGCAGTGATTTTCGGGTACGAGCACTGCAAAAACGATATCTACCGGTTTATTATCAACAGCATCATATTCGACAGGCGTTTCTAATTGCATAAATACCGTTAGGATCTTATCTGACACAGTAGTAGGTAACTTGGCTTTAGGCATAGCGACACCATTACCTAATCCTGAATTACCTAATTTTTCCCGCTCAAATAAACATTCAAAACAAGCCTGTTCACCATTTTCGCAGTGAAGTTTTTCCACAACGAAAGCGGCAATAGATTCAAATAATCGTTTCTTGCTAGAAAAAGCAACCCCCTGACGAATATCATCAGGGGAGAGCAATGTCGTAAATTTCATAGGTTATAGTTTAAATTGTTCGCCTAAATAGACACGTTTAACGTGCTCATCATTCATGACTTCTTCCGGTGTGCCGGTCGCGATAATTTTCCCTTCACCAACAATGTAAGCACGTTCACAGACATCAAGGGTTTCGCGTACGTTATGGTCGGTAATTAACACGCCTAAGCCACGATTACGGAGATCCGTGATGATTTTCTTAATATCCGTCACCGAAATAGGGTCAACACCGGCAAACGGTTCATCTAGTAAAATGAATTTGGGATTTGCCGCTAAGGCGCGTGCAATTTCCACACGACGACGTTCACCACCAGAAAGCGATTGTCCCAGGCTATCACGAATATGGCCAATATTGAACTCATCAATTAACTCATCCGCTCTCTCTCTGCGTTGTTCTGCAGTGAGATCTTTGCGAATTTCTAATACCGCCATAAGGTTTTCATACACCGTTAAACGACGGAAAATAGAGGCTTCTTGTGGTAAATAGCCAATTCCTCGACGTGCACGTTCATGCATCGGTAATACGCTAATATCATCGCCATCAATGGTGATTTTTCCCTGATCGTGACGCACTAAACCGACGACCATGTAGAAAGTAGTGGTTTTACCTGCACCATTTGGACCTAGTAGGCCAACAATCTCATTGGAGTTTACGGTTAAACTCACATCAGAAACCACTTTTCGGCTCTTATAGCTTTTTGCGAGGAATTCAGCTTGTAATACAGACATCGGTTATTTTTTACCTTTTTGTTGTAATTGGGTCGGAATTAAGACAGTTTGCACGCGTGATTTTCCATTACCATTGGCTTTTAACTGTTGTTTTTTCACATCATAAGTGATGAGTTCACCGTTAATTTTACTATCTAATTGTTTTAATTCAGCATTACCGGTCAATGTTAAGAATTCAGTGCCTAAATCGTAGTGAACTTTATTCGCTCTACCGTCAACAGGTTTACCATCATCAAGTTGCTGGTGGAAGGTAACAGGGCTACCAAATGCTTCAACAGTTTCTTTTTTACCTGAATTTTCTGGTGGGCGAGTAATGACCACTTTATTGGCTTTAATCAAGATGGAACCTTGCGTAATCACAACGTTATCCGTAAAGGTTACGACGCTGTTTTCCATATCTAAAGATTGATTATCTGAGACAATGTTAATCGGTTTATTGGTATCATCTTTTAACGCAAAAGCAGACAAAGAAGTCATCATTAACGCTGTTAAAAGCAGAATTTTATTGTTTGTTGATTTCATAATATGTTTTTACCTGTTCCTTTAGAGTTGCAACTTGCTGACGTAAATTTCCGACGAGCTTCAATCCGCTAGAGTTAAAGTTTAATCCGTTAATTTTTACTTGTGTATCGGAAGTAATGTCTTGTGTTTTTAAATTAATTACTGCGGCTTCAGTCTCAACACGTTGTAGGCGAGATAAAGGATCAAGGCTCTCGACAACCACGCCGCCTTCAAGATAGAGCATTTGATCTTTAGTTAATTTTGCCTTTTTCGCGCTAAGCTTCCAATTTTGTTTTTCTAATTGAATTTTATCGGTTTTCGTATCTTTGTCTTTATTATCTAAAGAGACATCAAAAAGATAGACTAACGGCGAAATAAAATCCGTATGACCGTCTTGTGTGTAATATTCCACTTTGTCGGAAATCGCGAGATATTGTTTTTTTCCTTCTGGCGAGAATACAGTCGTTTCCATTTTATTACCGACGTATTCTGGGCTATCAGGCTTTTTGATTAGGCTTTGTAAATCGCCATGATCTTGATTAAGCGAATAATACCAGCCTAATAAAGCCAAGGCGATGACACCTAAAATAATATTCCAACGAATATTCATAAATAACGTTCTTTCCTTCTTAAAAGGGTAACTAATCATAGCACTTTTTTGACACAAAGTGCGGTCAAAAATAGCCGTATTTTAGTCTTCTAAAATGAGTGTTTTTAAGATCTGATAAATCTCGCGATAAGCTTTTGATGGCTTATTTTGTTCCTTCTCTTTCTGTGCTGCACGAATCAAATTACGTAAGTGTTGGCGATCTGCAGAAGGATGTTCATTTAACAAATCAGTCAGAGCCGCATCACCTTTCGCAACCAATTCATCACGTAAGATTTCCAACTTATGCAGCATCGCTTGTTGTTGATTATGTTTGTTTTCAATTTTTTCTAAAGCTTCACGAATAGGCTCTGCATCAATTGAGCGTAAGAGCTTACCAATATATTGTAATTGGCGACGACGCGCCTCTTTTTGCAGGCGTTGCGCTAATTCAATGGCATCTTTCAAGCTATCGTCTAGTGGAACCTTAGTCAGATTTGCTTTGGTTAAGTTCACCAATTTCTCGCCGAGCTGTTTTAAATCCTCAGCATCGCGTTTGATTTCACTTTTGCTTACCCAAATAATCTCTTCTTGGTCTTCATCTTCCCAATCAAAAGCTTCTTTTTTCTTACGTTTTGCCATTCTGTTACCTTATGAAAAATTTGGTGCATTTTAGCATAAACTTTCAAAATAAGATAAAATGGCGCAAATTTTTAATAGGATTATCACCATGAAAACAGCAGAAAATTTAACCGCACTTTTAAAATCTCAAGAGCAAACATTGCGTGATGCAGTCAGTTTTGCGATTGAAACCGCCCAAAAAGCGGGCGCCACCGCGGAAGTAGGTGTGACAAAAGTGAGTGGTTTATCGGTTTCCACCCGTCTGCAAGAGATTGAAAATGTTGAATTTACTAACGATGGGGCATTAGGTATTTCCGTTTATTTAGGCCAACAAAAAGGCAATGCCTCTACTTCAGATTTAAGTGAAGAAGCGATTAAAAACACCGTTGAAGCCGCGCTCGCTATTGCAAAATATACCTCGCCAGATGATTGCACAGGGCTCGCCGATAAAGAATTAATGGCTTTCGAAGCACCGGATTTAGCACTTTATCATAGCGCAAATGTTGATGTTGAACAGGCTACAAAATTAGCGCTAGAAGCTGAAAAAGCGGCGTTGGAATACGATGAAAAAATTGTGAATAGCAATGGTGCAAGCTTTAATTCACATACCGGCGTGCGTGTTTATGGCAATACACATGGCATGCTACAAAGTTACTTATCTAGCCGTTATTCTTTATCTTGTTCGGTGATTGGTGGCGAGCTAGATCAACTTGAAAATGACTACGAATATACGGTTTCACGTGAGTTTGATGCGCTTTCTTCAGCGGATTGGGTTGGGCAAAATTGTGCGAAAAAAGTGATTGCGCGTCTAAATCCACAAAAATTAACGACACGTGAAGTGCCCGTGATTTTCTTAAATGATGTAGCAACAGGATTAATTTCTCATTTAACGGGGGCGATTAGTGGCGGCAGCTTATATCGCAAATCTAGTTTCTTGCTCGATCATCTTGGAAAACAAGTATTGCCAGATTGGTTCCAAATTAGTGAGCGTCCTCATTTGTTAAGACGTTTAGCCTCTACGCCTTTTGATAGCGAAGGGGTTCGCACACAGAATCTTGAGATTATTCAAGATGGCGTGTTGCAAACCTATTTGCTCACCAGTTACAGCGGTAGAAAAATGGGCATGCAAAGTACTGGTCATGCAGGTGGTATTCACAACTGGCTCGTGAAACCAAATTTAACGGGGGGATTGACCGCACTTTTACGTCAGATGGGCACTGGTTTATTGGTTACCGATGTCATGGGACAAGGTGTCAATATTGTGACGGGGGATTATTCTCGTGGCGCAGCCGGTTTCTGGGTGGAAAATGGCGAGATCCAATATCCGGTTGCCGAAATTACCATTGCTGGTCAATTACAAGATATGTTGAAAAATATTGTGGCAGTAGCAGATGATGTTGAACATCGATCCAATATCCAAACTGGTTCAATCCTACTCGACAAGATGAAAATCTCAGGGAATTAATAAATTTATAAAAATGATAATAATTCTTATTGACAGATATTTTCTTTCTGCTACTATACACACATCTGTTTCGTAGCGATTGCAGGTTGCTTCAACAGGTAGAGTAGAAAGTAAATTCGTTAGGGTTAAAAAGGCTGAAGGTTTAAACTTCAGCCTTTTTTATTGTAGAATACGCAAACGATTAAATTAAAAAGGAAAGACCATGAAAAAACACCACGTCGATATTATGATTTCAGAAGCGGATGTCCGTAGTCGCATAGCTGAACTTGGCGCGGAAATTACGCATTTTTATCAACAAAAAGCCATTGATAAACTGATTGTTGTCGGTCTTTTACGTGGTTCATTTATGTTCATGGCCGATCTGGTGCGTGAATTTAAATTACCGGTAGAAGTGGAGTTTATGACCACTTCAAGCTATGGTAGCGGAATGACAAGTAATCACGATGTGAAAATTACGAAAGATCTTGAAGGCGATATTCGTAATGAACACGTGCTAATTGTTGAGGACATTATTGATACGGGTTACACCCTTGAAAAAGTGCGTGGTATTTTAAATTTACGCGATCCTGCAAGCTTAGCGATTTGTACCTTGTTAGATAAACCTTCTCGCCGAGAAGTGGAAGTACCTGTTGAATGGATTGGTTTTTCTATTCCGGATGAATTTGTTGTCGGCTATGGTATTGATTATGCTCAACGTTATCGTAATCTAGGCTATATTGGTAAAGTAGTCATAGACGAATAATTTATTTTTCAATAAAAAGAGCAGTCAAAATTCACAGTGATTTTTGACCGCTCTTTGTTTATTAAGATTAGCGTTTCGCTTTTTTGATAAACTTCATCAAGCGTTTACGTTTACGTAATTGGTTTGGTGTGAGTTTATTTTTTCTACCCGCGAATGGGTTTGAACCTTCTTGGAATAGCAAGCGAATTGGCGAACCAATAATTTTCAAACTCTTACGATAATAATTAGATAAATAACGTTTGTATGAATCCGGTAATTTATCCATTTGGTTACCATGCACCACGATGATTGGTGGATTATAGCCGCCTGGGTGAGCATATTTTAATTTAATACGACGACCGCCAATCATTGGTGGTTGATGCTCATCCGTTGCCATTTGTAAAATGCGGGTGAGAAGAGACGTCGTCATTTTTTGCGTCGCGCAAGTATAAGCTTCTTTAATCGAATCAAAAAGGTTACCCACGCCACTGCCGTGTAAAGCAGAAATAAAATGCACACGAGCAAAATCAATGAAATCAAGACGGCGATCTAATTCGGATTTGACGCGATCTTTCACATCTTGATCTAAGCCATCCCATTTATTTACGACGATCACCAGTGAGCGACCCGCATTTAAGATAAAGCCAAGTAGAGAGAGATCTTGATCTGAAATGTTTTCACGCGCATCAATTGTGAGTAATACCACGTTTGCATCTTGAATCGCCTGTAATGTTTTGATGACAGAGAATTTCTCAACGGCTAAATGCACTTTACCACGTTTACGCACACCTGCTGTATCAATCAAGGTGTATTGCTGACCATCACGTTCCATTGGAATGTAGATACTGTCACGCGTTGTGCCTGGCATGTCGTAAACGACCACGCGCTCTTCACCTAAAATACGATTGGTTAATGTGGATTTACCGACGTTTGGACGGCCTACAATCGCAATTTTGATATTTTTATCTTGTTCTTCTTCAAGCTCTTCGTCTAATGCTTCATCAATTAATGAGGTATCTTCCTCTGAATCGAAGTCAAATTCGTGATCCCATTCATCTTTTTCTTCTTCATCAGAAGTGCGGTCATTTTCTGCTTCATTTTCTTGTAATTTTTCCGCTAAAGGGGCAAGTACTTGCTCCATTAATTGAGTCACGCCACGGCCTTGTGATGCAGCAATTTGTTCAATTTCACCTAATCCTAATTGATAAAATTCCGCACAGTGTGAATCTGCATCAATACCATCAGTTTTATTTGCCACAACAACGGTTGTTTTATTGGTGCGTTGACGTAAGTAATTGGCAATGCCAATATCTGCTGCTGTTAAACCTGCGCGTGCATCCACTAAGAAAAGCACGACATCGGCTTCTTCAATCGCTAATAAGGATTGTTCTGCCATTTTTTCTTCAACGCCTTCTTCAGTACCATCAATACCGCCAGTATCGATCACAATAAAATCATAGCCAGAAATATTGGCATGACCGTATTTACGATCTCGGGTTAAACCGGGGAAGTCTGCGACAAGCGCATCACGAGTACGGGTTAAACGGTTGAATAGGGTGGATTTACCTACGTTTGGGCGACCCACTAAGGCAACGACAGGAGTTGTCATAAAAATATCTCTGTAAAATGTAAATTTAGTTAATTATAGCGAATGTTGGCTGGCAGGTAAAATTCGGGTATAAAAAAAGCACCTTCAGGTGCTTCATTATCTCGGCTTAATTGGCGGAATGGACGGGACTCGAACCCGCGACCCCCTGCGTGACAGGCAGGTATTCTAACCAGCTGAACTACCACTCCGTGAGTATATTAAGACAAGTTTTAAATTGGCGGAATGGACGGGACTCGAACCCGCGACCCCCTGCGTGACAGGCAGGTATTCTAACCAGCTGAACTACCACTCCGCTAAGTGCTGGGTATAATAATGATGAACGTTAAAACCGTCAATCTTTTTTTTCTTTTTTATGTTTATCTGATTAATAGATAACCGATTAATGTGAGGTTTCCTCACCCGTACGAATAGACCAAAAACATTTGCCATCGCTTTTTTTATTGACCAATTTAATGAAATCTAAATGGGCTTGGAGTTCATCATCGGTGGGTTGTAACACTTTTAAATTTTGCGAAAAATTGACCGTACTTTGAAGATCTTGAACATTGGCTGTCGTTTGGATAATCGAACTATCTGCATGCTCTTCATCAAATAAGCTGGTTTGACCGCCTGTCATGGACAAATAAACGTCGGCTAAAATCTCCGCATCCAGTAAGGCCCCGTGGAGCGTGCGTTTGCTGTTATCAATGCCTAAACGATCACACAACGCATCTAAGCTATTCCGTTTTCCAGGATACATTTGGCGTGCCATTTGCAACGTATCGGTAACAAGGCAAATATCGTTCGTTTTGATATCTAACCCGAGTTTACGGAATTCATAGTCCATAAAGCCCACATCGAAGGGCGCGTTGTGAATCAGCAGTTCAGCACCGCGAATGTATTCAATAAAATCTTGTGCAATTGTTTTGAAATCCGGTTTATCCGCCAGCATTTCATCCGTAATACCGTGAACTTTAATGGCATCGGGATCAACCAAACGATCCGGCTTAATATAAATATGGAAATTATTGCCCGTATATTTACGGTTGATCATTTCCACCGCGCCAATTTCAATAATGCAATGTCCTTCGTAATGTGCGCCAATTTGGTTCATACCGGTGGTTTCAGTATCCAGTACAATCTGGCGATCCGGATTTATCATTGTTCTACCTATTTGTTTCCTTTAAAATACTGCCTATTTTACACAAGCTCGAATTAGTTATGCAAAAACAGATTGAAATTTTTACGGATGGATCTTGCCTAGGCAATCCGGGAGCCGGTGGCATAGGGATTGTCCTGCGCTATAAACAGCATGAAAAACATATTTCAAAAGGGTATTTCAAAACCACCAATAATCGCATGGAATTACGAGCTGTGATTGAGGCTTTAAATGGCTTAAAAGAGCCTTGTCATGTGACGCTTTATAGCGATAGCCAATATATGAAAAATGGCATCACACAATGGATTTACAATTGGAAGAAAAACAATTGGAAAGCGAGCACGGGCAAAGCGGTAAAAAATCAGGATTTATGGATTGCATTAGATCAGGCGATTCAAACCCATAACATTAATTGGCAGTGGGTGAAAGGCCATTCTGGCCACCGTGAAAATGAAATTTGTGATGAATTAGCCAAACAAGGTGCAGAAAATCCAACTTTCGAAGATATTGGTTACGAAGGGTAGTCTGCACCTGGTTTTAAAGTGCGGTTATTCTTGATAACGAATTAAACCTTCCTGCTGTGTGGTGGCAATTAGTGTGCCATCTGCAGCAAAAATTTGTCCTCTCGCTAAACCACGTCCTGCAAAAGCATTGTTACTTTCAATGGCATGTAAGTGCCAATTATTTAAATTGAAAGGGCGGTGGAACCAAATACTGTGGTCGATCGTGGCTACTTTCATCCCTTTCTGTAAAAAGCCTTTCCCATGTGGGTGAAGTGCGGTCAAAATACAGTGGAAATCAGAAAAATACGCTAAGAGACATTGTTGTGTCTGCAAATCTAATGGCGCTTCGCCATTGGTTTTAAACCAAGCATATTGTTCGGGGGGGAGTTCTCGGCCATCAAATGGATTGTTCAAATATCGGCTATGAATCTGAAATGGTCGTTCTTGAGCAAATTTTTCACTCAAGCTTTCAGGCAAAGTCTGCGCCACTTTTAACATGATTTCGTGTTCATCAATACATTGCTCAGGGCCTGGTACTTGTGGCATAGCGGATTGATGATCGAAACCTTCTTCAGGTACTTGAAATGACGCGGTGACATGACAAATCACATTTTTATGTTGAATGGCTTTTACGCGTAATGCAGAGAAGTTGCGACCTTCACGCAAGGTTTCCACATCGTAAATAATCGGGTATTGGCTGTCGCCCGGCGCTAAAAAGTAAGCATGACAAGAGTGGAGTACTCGCTCAGGTGGTGCAACTTGCATCGCGGCAGAAAGCGATTGTGCCACAACTTGGCCACCAAACACTTGGCGAAAACCTAAGTCTTCACAGGCTCCGCGAAAGATAAGATCATCAATTTTTTCTAATTTTAACAATTCGATGAGCTGATTTAATTTATCCGACATTGTTTTTTTCCTTTTATAAATACAAAAAGACCGCATAGTTATGCGGTCTGAAGCGTTTTTATACGTTAAAGCGGAAGTGCATGACATCACCATCTTGGACTATGTAGTCTTTACCTTCTAAGCGCCATTTACCTGCTTCTTTTGCTCCGTTTTCACCTTTGAATTGGATGAAGTCATCGTAAGCAATCACTTCTGCACGGATGAAGCCTTTTTCAAAGTCTGTGTGGATGACAGCCGCTGCTTTAGGGGCGGTTGCACCAACAGAAACGGTCCATGCGCGCACTTCTTTCACACCCGCAGTGAAGTAGGTTTGAAGATTTAATAAGGCATAACCTGCACGAATTACACGGTTTAAGCCAGGTTCTTCAATGCCAAGATCTTGTAAGAATTCGATTTTTTCGTCGTCATCAAGTTCCGCAATTTCAGCTTCAATCGCTGCACATACAGGCACCACAACAGAGCCTTCTTTTTCTGCAAACTCACGTACTTTGTCTAAATACGGGTTGTTTTCAAAACCGTCTTCATTCACGTTAGCAATGTACATGGTTGGTTTTAATGTGAGGAAGTTATAGCTTTTAATTGCTAATAACTCATCTTTATCTAAAGGAACAGAACGAATCATGCCTGCTTCAGAAAGTACAGGAAGGATTTTCTCCATCACAGAAAGCTCAAATTTTGCGTCTTTATCGCCACCTTTTGCTCGTTTTTGTAAACGTTGGATGGCACGTTCACAGCTGTCTAAGTCAGCAAGGGCTAATTCGGTATTGATGGTTTCGATATCGCTTAATGGATCGATTTTACCTGCAACGTGCACGATGTCGTCATTTTCAAAGCAACGAACAACATGGCCAATTGCATCAGTTTCACGGATGTTAGCCAAGAATTTATTCCCTAAGCCTTCACCTTTACTTGCCCCCGCAACCAAACCAGCAATATCTACAAACTCCATGGTGGTTGGCAACACACGTTCAGGTTTAACAATTTCCGCTAATGCATCTAAACGCGGATCCGGCATTGGTACCACGCCAGTATTTGGTTCGATTGTACAGAACGGATAGTTTGCCGCTTCGATACCGGCTTTGGTTAATGCATTAAAAAGGGTAGATTTACCGACGTTTGGCAAACCAACGATACCACATTTAAATCCCATGATGTTTTCCTTATTGTAAGCGTAAGTGCGGTTAAAATTTATGGTGTTTTTTCACCGCACTTCTGAGTTAAATTTTAAAACTGTTTAAGCGATTGGTGGCTTTCACCATGCCTTCTTTGAAAAGCAATTCAATGCAATCGGTGGCTTCATCTAACGCTTTATCGAGCGCTTCTCTTTCTGCCGGCGCGGGTTTGTTAAGTACAAAACCTGAAACTAAATCACGGTGTCCAGGATGGCCAATGCCAATGCGTAAACGATAGAAATTGTTGCTGTTACCAAGCTGTGCCACGATATCTTTTAAACCATTATGTCCGCCATGTCCGCCACCTTGTTTTAATTTTACGGTGCCTGGCGGTAAGTCTAATTCATCGTGTAGCACTAAAATCTCTTCTGGTTTGATGCGATAAAAATTAGCAAGTGCGCCTACGGCTTTTCCACTTAAATTCATAAACGTCGTTGGCACTAAAAAACGCACTTCTTTGCCGTTAATCAGTGTTTTTCCTACATAACCGAAGAATTTATTTTCTGCATTAAGCGAAACATTAAAGCGACGAGCCAAACGCTCAATCAGCCATTCCCCTGCATTGTGGCGGGTTTCCGCATATTTATCGCCAGGGTTTCCCAGCCCCACGATGAGTTTAATTTCAGACATAGTTTTCTACTTGAATAAAAATAGTGGCGTATTGTAGCGAAAAAGGGCTAATTTCTCAATCTATAAGGATAAGACTAAAACACCTGAGAGAATTAATAGACTTCCTATGACTAATTTCATACTTAAGGGTTCGCCTAACAATACCACACCTAAAATAATGGCAATCACGACACTGAGTTTATCAATGGGCGCAACCCAAGAGGCGGGCGCCATTTGCAACGCACGATAATAACAAAGCCAAGATAGGCCTGTAGCAACACCAGAAAGAATTAAAAAGGTAAATGGTTTTGCGGTAATATGTTGTGGCAGTTGCCATTCGTTACGTGCGCTAATGATACCCGCTGTAACGAGTAAAACCACAATCGTACGGATAAATGTCGCAAGATTGCTGTTAATGCCTTCAACCCCTAATTTGCCTAAAATAGCGGTAAGTCCAGCGAAAAAGGCTGAACCAATAGCAAAAAATACCCAATTCATGATGTGCTCCTGATTTTATCGTTAATATTGACCGCACTTTTCCGCTATAATAACGGAAAACTCATTAAGACAGAATAAAACATGAAACAAATTAATATTGAAATCGCTTATGCCTTGCCGGATCGCTATTATTTGAAGTCCTTCAAAGTGGATGAAGGCACAATGATTCAAACGGCTATTTTACAATCGGGCATTTTACAACAGTTTACCGAGATCGATTTGCGTGAAAATAAAGTGGGGATTTATTCCCGTCCAGCAAAACTAAACGATCAATTAAAAGACGGCGATCGTATTGAAATTTACCGCCCATTATTAGCCGATCCTAAAGAAATTCGTCGTAAACGTGCAGCAGAGCAAGCCAAAGCCGCACAAGAAAAAGCTCAACAAGAAAAACAGGAAAAGGAGTAAAAAAATGACCGCACTTTCCAACCAATATTGTCTGCCTGATGGCATTACCCCTGAAATTTTCCTGCGTGATTATTGGCAGAAAAAACCATTAATTATTCGTAATGGTTTGCCTGAAATTGTTGGTCAATTTGAGCCTGACGATATTATCGAATTAGCACAAGGCGAAGATGTGACCGCACGTTTGGTAAAAACCTTTTCAGATGATAATTGGAAAGTGTTTTTTAGTCCGTTATCTGAAGAAGATTTTGCAGATGTACCCGAGAAATGGTCGGTGCTCGTCCAAAATCTAGAACAATGGAGTACAGAACTCGGTCAGCTTTGGAATAAGTTTGGCTTTATTCCACAATGGCAACGTGACGATATTATGGTGTCCTATGCACCTAAAGGCGGTTCCGTTGGTAAACATTATGACGAATATGATGTGTTCTTGGTGCAGGGCTATGGCCACCGTCGTTGGCAGTTAGGTAAATGGTGTGATTCTTCCACAGAATTTAAACCGAATCAGCCGATTCGTATTTTTGATGATATGGGCGAATTGGTCATTGATGAAGTCATGAATCCAGGCGATATTCTTTATATTCCGGCTCGCATGTCGCATTATGGTGTGGCTGAAGATGATTGTTTGACCTTTTCTTTTGGTTTGCGTTATCCGAATTTAGCAGACATTTTTGATAACGTGAATAAAGCGTTTTGTCATCAAGATCCTGAATTGAATTTAAGCGAATTCCAATTACCGTTACGTTTAACGCAAGCAGAGCAGCGTACGGGCAAATTGGCAGATGAAAATATTCAGGCAATGAAAAAACAATTCTTAGCGAAATTGGCAGAGTCTGAAGCCTTTGATGCCTTGTTCAAACAAGCGGTAGCAGGCACAGTGAGTTCGCGTCGCTATGAAATGTTAGTATCCGATGAAATGTCCGAACCTGACGAAGTGCGGTCAATTTTAGAAGAAGAACAAGGTGTATTAATACAGGACAATAACTGCAAATTGCTTTACACTGAAAATCCGCTCCGCATTTATGCTAATGGCGAATGGTTGGATGAAGTGAATGTTATTGAAGCGGAAGTGTTGAAACGCCTTTCTGATGGTGAAGCGTTAGATTGGACATTCTTAAATAATTTAGTGAATGATACAGAAGATCCTGAAAGCACGATGGAATTATTGCTCGATTCGATTTGTAACTGGCTAGATGACGGTTGGGTGTTGATTGAATAATGTCTGAAAACATTTACTCTGTTTCCCAACTGAACAGCGCCGCCCGCCAAATGCTAGAAGGGAATTTTTCACAGATTTGGCTTACGGGGGAGATTTCCAATTTCACTCAACCTGTATCTGGGCATTGGTATTTAACGCTGAAAGATGAAAATGCCCAAGTTCGCGGTGCGATGTTCCGCATGAAAAATTTACGGGTGGGGTTTCGTCCGCAAAACGGCATGCAGGTCTTGGTACGAGCGAATGTCAGTTTATATGAGCCTCGCGGTGATTATCAGCTGATTATTGAATCTATGCACCCTGCTGGTGAGGGATTGTTGCAACAGCAATTTGAAGCGCTAAAAATGAAATTGGCGGCAGAAGGGTTGTTTGCACAAAACTTGAAGAAAAGCTTGCCGGATTTTGCTAAAGCCGTAGGTATTGTGACCTCTTCGACTGGCGCAGCTTTACAAGATATTCTGCATATTTTAGCTCGCCGAGATCCCAGTTTAAAAGTGGTGATTTATCCAACGGCAGTGCAAGGCAAAGAAGCAACGGCTGAAATCGTCCAAATGATTGAACTCGCTAATGTGCGTCAAGAAGTGGATGTATTGATCGTCGGCCGTGGTGGTGGTTCTTTAGAAGATCTTTGGTGCTTTAATGAAGAAGAAGTAGCACGTGCAATTTTTCGTTCAAATTTACCGATTATCAGCGCGGTAGGTCACGAAACGGATGTCACCATCGCAGATTTTGTGGCAGATTTACGCGCGCCGACACCCTCTGCTGCGGCGGAGTTAGTGAGTCGCAATCAGCAGGAATTACTTCAACAGTTAGCCTATAAACAACAGCGCTTAGAGATGGCGTTGGATCGTATTTTTAGTCATCAACAACAGCGCTTACAACAGTTACGTTTACGCCTGCAAAACCAACATCCGCAAAATCAATTATTGATGCAAAAAGCCAAAACGGAGCAATTACATCATCGTCTCGTGTTAGCGATGCAGCGCCAAATGGATAAAACGCAACAAAAATTGACCGCACTTTCCGCGCGCTTAAAACAAAATCCGTTGCCTTATCGATTGCAAAAACAATCCCAATATTTAGCTCAGTTACAAGTGTGGTTAAATTTAGGGGCGAATCGTCAAGTCACGGAACGTCAAAATAAATTGGCGACATTGTGTGGCAAGTTAGATGGATTAAGCCCATTAAAAGTATTAGCACGAGGGTATTCCATCGCAGAAGATGTCAAAGGACATGCTATTGTGAGTGTGAAGCAAGTCAAAACAGGCGACACCATTAAAACGAAGGTAGCAGATGGGGAGATAACCAGCCGCGTTTGTTAATTTAAATAAATTTTTAATGTAAACCTATGATGAATAAGAAATCATCATAGGTTTTCTTTTTTTGTGACCAGCTTCAAAGTTTCGACAAAAAAATAGAGGGGTCAGTTTTTTTTATTTTTTTATGGGAGTATTATGCGACCTCGATACTAGGAGAGTAATGATGTCAGAAATTCAACAGTTTAGTCAGCATGATATAGAAGTTCTTAATGAAGAAACTGTTTATAAAGGTTTTTTTACACTTAAGAAAGTACAGTTTAAACATAAGCTTTTTGCCGGTGGAGAAAGTGGTGTTGTGACAAGGGAGTTGTTGGTCAAAGGTGCCGCTTCTGCAGTGATTGCTTACGATCCGGAAGAAGATGCAGTGGTTTTAGTTGAGCAAGTACGTATTGGTGCATATCAGCCTGAATCAGCTCGTTCCCCTTGGTTATTAGAATTGATCGCCGGCATGGTAGAAGAGGGGGAACAACCTGAAGAAGTCGCTTTGCGTGAAAGTGAAGAGGAAGCAGGTGTATCCGTTCAAGATCTCACTCATTGTTTAAGCGTGTGGGATAGCCCGGGTGGTGTCGTCGAACGTATTCATTTGTTTGTTGGTCGAGTAGATAGCTCGCAAGCTAAGGGACTTCATGGTTTAGCTGAAGAGAATGAAGACATCCGTGTTCATGTGGTGAAACGTGAGCAAGCCTATCAATGGATGTGTGATGGCAAAATTGATAATGGCATTGCAGTAATGGGCTTGCAATGGCTTCAATTAAATTACGCCCAATTGCAGCAACGCTGGCAATAGGAGTCCCATGAACAATAGATTTGAATATGAACCCGCGAGTGAAGTTGTCAAATTATTACAAATCACCGATCCTCATTTATTTAAGGATACAAGCAAAGACTTATTAGGTATTAACACGCACGAAAGTTTTTCTCAGGTGTTAAAAGAAATTCAGTTGGAGTCTTTTGAGTACGATGTCGTGCTTGCAACAGGGGATTTGGTACAAGATAGTAGCGACGAAGGCTATCTGCGATTTGTTGAAATGGTTAAACCGTTAAATAAGTCAGTATTTTGGCTTCCGGGTAACCATGATTTTCAACCCAAAATGGTCGAACATTTAAGCCAACCGCCGATTAACGCGTCAAAACATTTACTTCTAGGTAAACACTGGCAAGTGATTTTGTTAGATAGCCAAGTATCCGGTGTGCCTCATGGTGAATTAAGTGCTTACCAATTAGATTGGTTAAAAACAAAATTAGCAGAAAATCCAGCGCGTCATAGCTTAGTCGTATTGCATCATCATTTATTACCAACGAATTCAGCATGGCTTGATCAGCATAACTTGCGTAATGCGCATAGCTTCTCAGCCGTTCTTGCTCAATTCAACAATGTAAAAGGGATTTTATACGGGCATATTCATCAACAGGTTGATGGTTATTGGCAGGGGTATCAAACCATGGCAACGCCAGCGACTTGTATTCAATTTAAGCCAGATAGCAATCATTTTGCGTTAGATACCTTACAACCAGGTTGGCGTGAAATTGAGCTACACCCAGATGGACGAATTGAAACGAGAGTAAAACGAATCAAACAAAAAACATTCCTACCCAATATGGAAGAAGAAGGATACTAAACAAAGTGCGGTTAAAATTTAGATGATTTTAACCGCACTTTTTCTATACCGAAATAGGTAAAAGTCCATTTTACACTAGCCAGAATTCCCACAAATCTGTACAATAGCCGACCGATTTTATCTTTTTACTAATCTTTATTTTTTAAGCAATATGACGCAAAAATTACATATTAAAACATGGGGCTGTCAGATGAATGAATACGATTCATCAAAAATGGCCGATCTTCTCTTAAATACACATGGTTTGGAATTGACAGATATTCCAGAAGAAGCAGATGTGTTACTTCTTAACACCTGTTCTATCCGTGAAAAAGCACAAGAAAAAGTGTTCCATCAGTTAGGTCGTTGGAAAGAATTAAAAAAACAAAATCCAAACTTAGTGATTGGTGTGGGCGGTTGTGTGGCTTCACAAGAAGGTGAGCATATTCGTCATCGAGCACCTTATGTGGATATCGTATTTGGTCCGCAAACTTTACATCGCTTACCAGAAATGATTAACCAAATTCGTGGCGGTAAAAGTTCGGTGGTGGATGTGAGTTTCCCAGAAATTGAGAAATTTGACCGCTTACCAGAGCCTCGAGCAGAAGGTCCAACCGCGTTTGTGTCTATTATGGAAGGCTGTAATAAATATTGTACTTACTGTGTGGTGCCTTATACCCGTGGTGAAGAAGTGAGCCGTCCTGTTGATGATGTGTTATTTGAAATTGCGCAGTTGGCAGAGCAAGGTGTACGTGAAATTAATTTATTAGGCCAAAACGTAAACGCGTATCGCGGCCCTACATTTGATGGCGGTATCTGTACATTTGCGGAATTATTGCGTTTAGTGGCGTCTATTGACGGTATCGACCGTTTACGTTTTACTACCAGCCACCCCATCGAATTTACAGATGATATTATTGATGTGTATCGTGATACGCCTGAGTTGGTAGACTTCGTACACTTACCAGTACAAGCTGGTTCAGACCGTATTTTAACGATGATGAAACGTGGTCATACCGCGTTAGAATACAAATCAATCATTCGTAAATTACGTGCGGTGCGTCCAAATATTCAAATCAGCTCAGATTTCATTGTTGGCTTCCCAGGTGAAACCAATAAAGAGTTTGAACAAACAATGAATCTCATCGCGCAAGTTAACTTTGATATGAGCTTCAGCTTTATCTATTCCGCGCGCCCAGGCACACCTGCAGCTGATATGCCAGATGATGTCACTGAAGAAGAGAAAAAACAACGTCTCTATCTTTTACAAGAGCGTATCAACCAACAAGCAGCACAATATAGTCGCCGTATGCTTGGTACAGAGCAACGTGTATTGGTAGAAGGCCCATCTAAGAAAGATATTATGGAATTAACAGGGCGTACGGAAAACAACCGTATTGTGAATTTCCAAGGCTCACCAGATATGATTGGTAAGTTTGTCGATATCAAGATTACGGATGTTTATACTAACTCTCTACGTGGTGAAGTAGTGCGTACAGAAGACCAAATGGGATTACGTATTGCACAATCTCCACAAGAAGTGATGAATCGTACTCGTAAAGAAGATGAATTAGGCGTAGGACGTTATCACGGCTAATTATTTAAAATGAATATGGATAAGTAACCGTACGAAAGTGCGGTTATTTTTTTATGTGTTTTTTAGAAAAGAGAGTAGGAAAGTCTTTATCCTAAATTTTAGGCATAAAAAAACACCCGTTAAGGTGCTGATTTAAAGTGGTGGGTCGTGAAGGATTCGAACCTTCGACCAACGGATTAAAAGTCCGCTGCTCTACCGACTGAGCTAACGACCCACTGGTATGATTTTGAAATGGTGCCCGAAGCCAGACTTGAACTGGCACGCCTCGAAAGGCGAGGGATTTTAAATCCCTTGTGTCTACCGATTCCACCACTCGGGCATTGAGTGATTAACTAACTGCGTGGTTATGGAGGCGTGTCCCGGAGTCGAACCGAGCTACATGGATTTGCAATCCAGTGCATAACCGCTTTGCTAACACGCCGTTAGTTTGGAGCGGGAAACGAGGCTCGAACTCGCGACCCCGACCTTGGCAAGGTCGTGCTCTACCAACTGAGCTATTCCCGCGTTTGCTTGTTGCCAAACAACGGGGCGTATTTTACGGATTTATCTTATTGTGTCAAATAAAATTCGTAAAAAATTTTTTTGATTGGTTAAAAATAATTCAAAAACAAAAGGTGCGATTAAAATAACCGCACCTTTTATTTAAAATTTAGCCAATTCTATAATTCAACGTTATCTAACAAGCTGCCTTTCGCTGCTTTTAAGTATTGGAGCATTGACCAAACTGTTAAAATCGCCGCCAAGTAGAGTAGTATTATTGCCAATGTTTCCATATAGACGTTATATCGCCAGAGTAATCCACCTAAAGCTAGCATTTGAGAGGTGGTTTTTACTTTTCCCAGCCATGAAACAGCTACTTTATTACGTTCACCCAACTCAGCCATCCATTCACGTAAAGCAGAGATAATGATTTCACGTGAAATCATAATAATTGCAGGGATAGTAATCCAGAAAGAATGTTGATATTCCACAATTAATACAAGGGCAGTAATCACCATCACTTTATCAGCAACAGGATCAAGGAACGCACCAAAACGGGTTGTTTGTTTTAATTTTCGAGCAAGATAGCCATCAAACCAGTCAGTGACACCCGCGATAAAGAAAATAAGAGTGGTAATAAAAGGCGCTGAAGGGATAGGGAGATAAAACGCCAAGACGAAGAATGGGATTAAAATCACTCGGAGAATCGTCAGGAAAATGGGAATATTATATTTCATAAAAATAACCGCACTTTGGTTAAAGATACGTTCATTTTAAAGGATCTACAAAAATAAAAAAAGCCACTTAATGTGGCTTTTTCTTAAAAATTAAAGTTTGTCAGCGTTTTGTTTCAAGTATTTAGCAACACCTTCAGGGCTGTCTTTCATACCTTCTTTGCCTTTTTCCCATTGAGCAGGGCAAACTTCACCGTGTTCTTCGTGGAATTGTAACGCATCTACCATACGTAACATTTCATCGATGTTACGACCTAATGGTAAGTCGTTTACGATTTGGTGACGAACAACGCCGTTTTTGTCGATTAAGAATGAAGCACGTAATGCTACACCTTCTTCTGGATGTTCAATACCGTATGCTTTAGCGATTTCGTGTTTAACATCAGCTGCTAATGCATATTTAACTGCACCGATACCGCCGTTTTCAGTTGGGGTATTACGCCATGCATTGTGAGTGAATTCTGAGTCGATAGATACACCAACCACTTCAACACCACGTTTTTTGAATTCTTCATAACGGTGGTCGAATGCGATTAATTCAGATGGGCAAACGAAAGTAAAGTCTAATGGGTAGAAGAATAATACTGCCGCTTTACCATTAACGTGTTTTTTGAAATTGAAGTTGTTAACGATTTCACCATTGCCTAAAACTGCAGAAGAAGTAAAATCTGGAGCTTGACGAGTTACTAATACCATAGTCATAATTCCTATATAAATGTTAATAAAAATTTTGCTAACGCAAAAATTCGGTTAGTATTCTAAAAAAATTGACCGCACTTTAACAGCTGTTTTTATCTATTGAATTAATTAATATTGTCTAAGTTACAGGTTAAATATATGTCAGAACATCATACTTTATCAACGACACTGGTTCATGCCGGACGTAAAAAACGTTTTACCCAAGGGGCGGTAAACCCGGTGGTCCAACGTGCCTCTTCTTTAGTGTTTGACACTATTGCAGATAAAAAACATTGTACAAAAAATCGTTACAAGGGAGAGCTTTTCTATGGACGCCGTGGCACGTTAACGCATTTTGCGCTTCAAGATTTAATGTGTGAAATGGAAGGGGGCGCTGGCTGTTATCTTTATCCTTGTGGTGCCGCAGCAGTAACCAATGCTATTTTATCCTTTGTGGAAACAGGCGATCATGTCTTAATGACAGGTGCGGCGTATGAGCCGACACAAGATTTTTGCAATGTGATTTTGAAAAAAATGCATATTGATACAACCTATTATGATCCCATGATAGGTGCTGATGTTGCCAAACTCGTGCAACCAAACACGAAAGTCTTATTTTTAGAGTCGCCAAGCTCTTTAACGATGGAAGTGCCTGATATCCCCGCGATTGTTAAAGCGGTTAGAGCTGTAAGCCCAGAAATTGTCATTATGATCGATAATACATGGGCGGGGGGCGTACTATTCAAAGCGTTAGAACACGGTATTGATATCTCTATTCAAGCAGGAACCAAATATTTAGTGGGGCATTCAGATATTATGATCGGTACCGCAGTGGCTAATGCACGTACTTGGGATAAATTGCGTGAACATTCTTATTTAATGGGACAAATGGTTGACGCTGATTCCGCTTATACGACAGCACGTGGTATTCGCACCTTAGGCGTACGATTAAAACAACATCATGAAAGTAGTTTAAAAGTGGCCAAATGGTTAAGTGAACAACCACAAGTGAAAGCGGTGTATCATCCAGCGTTACCAAGTTGCCCAGGTCATGAAAACTTTAAACGTGACTTTACTGGCGCAAGCGGTTTATTTTCTTTTGAATTACATAAACGTTTAAATGATGAAGAGCTGGCCGCCTTTATGGATCACTTTGAGCTTTTTACGATGGCTTATTCTTGGGGCGGGTTTGAATCGCTCATTTTATGTAATCAACCAGAAGAAATTGCGAAAATTCGCCCGGGTATTGAACGTAAATTAACGGGCTCATTAATTCGTCTGCATATTGGATTTGAAGACACGGATGAATTAATTGCCGATCTTCAAGCGGGCTTTGACCGAATCAAATAAGAAAGAGGGCTGTTTATGTAAACAGCCCTTATTTACTCAATCTTTGAGTTGATTTATCATAGTCAGCGTTTTTAGCAACTAGAGAAGAACAATGAAACATATTCATATTTTAGGCATCTGCGGGACCTTTATGGGCGGTGTCGCGATGATTGCCAAACAAATGGGTTATAAAGTCACAGGCTCCGATACCAATGTTTACCCACCGATGAGCACTTTTTTACAAGAGCAGGGTATTGAAATTATTCCTAATTATGACGTGGCTCAACTTCAGCCTGCGCCCGATATGGTGATTGTAGGAAATGCCATGAAACGTGGTAATCCTTGCGTGGAATATGTTTTGGATAATGCGTTGCCTTACACATCCGGTCCACAATGGTTACACGACCATTTATTGCGTAATCGTTGGGTGTTAGCGGTTTCGGGTACACATGGTAAAACCACAACAACGGGCATGTTGACTTGGATTTTAGAACAAAATGGATTAAAACCCGGTTTTCTAATCGGTGGTATTGCGGGGAATTTTTGTACATCTGCTCGTTTAGGGGAAAGCGAGTTCTTCGTGATTGAAGCGGATGAATATGATACGGCGTTCTTTGATAAACGTTCTAAATTTGTTCATTACAATCCGAAAACCTTGATCATTAACAACATTAGCTTCGATCATGCAGATATTTTCGACGATCTTCATGCGATCCAGCGTCAATTCCATCACATGATCAGAACCATTCCTTCCACAGGACGTGTTCTTTCTTTTGCAGATGAACAAAGCGTGAAAGAAACACTTAATATGGGCTGTTGGTCAGAACAGCAATTTATCGGTAAAGATAAAGAATGGTTTGCGGAACGTATTACCAATGATTGTTCAGAATTTGCTGTATTCCATCACGGTCAAAAAGTCGCTGAAGTGAAATGGAATATTGTCGGACAGCACAATATGCACAATGCTTTAATGGCGATTGCAGCGGCTTACCATGCAGGTGTGAAAATTGAAGATGCATGTCAGGCATTAGGCAGCTTTATCAATGCAAAACGTCGTTTAGAAGTGAAGGGTGAAGTAAACGGTATTACAGTTTATGATGACTTTGCTCACCATCCAGAAGCCATTTTGGCGACACTTACTGCGTTGCGTGATAAAGTAGGCGGTGGCGTACGTATTCTTGCCGTATTAGAGCCTCGTTCAAACACCATGAAAATGGGCGTGCATAAAGATGAAATTGCGCCAGCACTTGGACGTGCTGATGTCGTGTTTATGCTACAACCAGATAATATTCCATGGGATGTGGCTGAAATTGCGGGACAATGTGTTCAACCGGCACATTACACTGGAAGCGTTGATAAATTAGTCGATATGATTGTGGCTGAAGCGAAACCAACGGATCATATTCTTGTGATGTCAAACGGTAGCTTTGGTGGTATTCATCAAAAGATTTTAGATCGATTAAAATAATCTCAATGTAAAGTGCGGTCAAAAATGAGCGTGTTTTTGACCGCACTTTTTATTATCAAAAATAAGGAAATTACATGGCTGATCCACATATTCAATCTCCAATGGATGTTTGGGATAAACTCACCGTCATTATTTATCGCACAGGCTTTGTCATTGCGGCATTTAGTATTTTGGCTTTAACTTGGTATCCTCAACAGGCTCAAATTGCCATATTGATTGCAGCAACTTGCTGTGCATCATCCCTTCATATTTATTTAAAACATTTCCGCTTAACATTCCAATTTGCCACGTGGCTTGCACTCTTATGTGCGCTTTTAGGTTGGCATGAATTAGCGTTAGGTGGTGCATTAGTAACACTAGGTGGATTATGTTTTAAAGAATACTTCTGTTTTAGAGTACCGCTGTTAAATTTACAACCTGCATTTGTCGCCGCACTTTGGTTTACTTGGGTATTTGAAGGGGGTTGGATTGCCCGAATTTTATCGTTGATCGTTGGTGGATTATTATTAATTCTTGCGGTTCAAAAATGGCGAATGCCATTGCACTTTGATATTGGCGATAAAACAAAGTATCAAATCTAATAAGATTGATAGATAAAGGCATAATGTTTCACGACATGTGCCTTTTTATTTCGATTCAATTTTATCTTTATCTAAAAACGAAAAAAGCACCGAAATTTCGGTGCTTTGTAATTTGGTTGCGGGGGCCGGATTTGAACCGACGGCCTTCGGGTTATGAGCCCGACGAGCTACCAAGCTGCTCCACCCCGCGTCTGATGGCGCGTAATATACTCGTTTCAAAAATTATTGCAAGATTTAAACTGAATTTGACTTTCCGTTTGTTAAGAAAATAAACAATGTGAATATTAATTAATCATTTTATGAAATAGTGCTAGTCCTAAAAGGGAATTTTTGATAGCGTATGCAACTTTGTATTGAGTTAGTTTAATTTAGGAAAATAAGAATGAAATTTCGTCAAAATCTCGCTGTAAAAATGCTCTCTGTAATGGCGGCAGTTTCGGTGCTTGCGTCATGTGGTTCAGCACCAAGTAAAGTCTCTTCTAAAAATAATTCTAGCTTGCCGCGTACAGCAACGGGCGATGATCCACAAAAATTTGGGGCAAAGTATAGCGGACGTACTTATCAACAAGCTATTTTAAGCCCAGTGGCTTCCGTGGAGAACAAAGGTGCAGTCGTTAACCAAGGTGATTTTTTAACACAGTTGACGAATGTTCGTGATTACTCAAATTCATTAACAAATCGCTTTGCGGCGAATTATGGCAAAATCACTAACTGGGTGCTTGCAGGAGCAAATGTAAATGAATTAGCACAATACGGCATTAATCCTCAGATTATGAAAGGTTTTGATGGTTATCAAAACGTGCTGATGACAGGTTATTATTCGCCAGTGATTCATGCACGCCGTACTGCACAAGGTCAATATCAACATCCAATTTATGCGATGCCAAGCTATAAACGTTATAGCCGTGCGGAAATTTACAATGGCGCATTGGCAGGAAAAGGCTTAGAGCTTGCTTATAGTGATTCAATGATGGATAACTTCTTACTTGGTGTACAAGGTAGTGGTTATGTGGATTACGGTGATGGTAATTTAAATTATTTAGCCTATGCAGGTCAAAATGGTTATAAATATCAAGCAGTTGGTCGTTTGTTAGTAGAAGATGGTGAAATTCCAAAAGAAAAAATGTCTATTCAAGCGATTCGTGAATGGGGGAAAGCAAACCCATCTCGAGTACGAGAATTGTTAGAACGTAATCCATCTTATGTTTTCTTTAAAAACGATCCAACAGGTGAAGTGAAAGGTTCTGCCGGTGTGCCTTTAGTGCCAATGGCTGCTGTTGCTTCTGACCGTAATGTGATTCCTTCAGGAACCGTATTATTGGTTGAAGTACCGGATATTGATAATGAGGGTAACTGGATGGGCACACACAAATTACACTTAATGGTGGCACTTGATGTGGGCGGAGCGGTAAATGGTCACCACTTCGACTTATATCGTGGTATTGGCGATCAAGCGGGTCATATTGCGGGGTTATCAAAACACTATGGACGTGTTTGGGTACTACAATAATGGCTCGAGTCGATAACTACGAACAACGTTTTGGCGGCATTGGTCGCCTTTACACACCAGAAGGCTTGACGCGTTTGCGTCAGGCTCATGTGTGCGTCATTGGTATTGGCGGTGTAGGTTCGTGGGTAGTGGAAGCACTTGCGCGAAGTGGCGTAGGGCAGATCACTATGATTGATATGGATGATATTTGTGTCACTAATATTAATCGTCAGCTTCCTGCATTAAGCGGCAATATTGGCAAGCTTAAAACGGAAGTGATGGCCGAGCGCGTTAAGCTGATTAATCCAGAATGTGTGGTGAATATTATCGATGATTTCATTTCACCGGATAATCAAGCAGAATACTTAAATCGTGGCTATGATTATGTGATTGATGCCATTGATAGCGTGAAAACGAAAGCCGCGATGATTGCCTATTGCAAACGTAATAAAATCAAGATTATTACCATTGGTGGCGCAGGTGGTCAGACCGATCCTTCGAAAATTCAAATTGCTGATTTAAGCAAAACGATTCAAGATCCATTATTGGCAAAAGTGCGGTCAGTTTTACGTAAGGATTTCAATTTTACTCAAAATCCACAACGTAAGTTTGCAGTTGATGCGGTGTTTTCCACCCAGCCTCTGATTTTCCCTAAAATGGGCGAGGGCTGTGAAGTATCAGCTACCATGAATTGTGCAAATGGTTTTGGTGCGGTAACTATGATCACCGCAACCTTTGGATTTTTTGCCGTTTCTCGGGTAATCGATAAGTTATTAAAATAAAGAAATGAAGCAACGTGAAAACGTTGCTTTTTCTTTATGAATGAAAGTATTTAACAAGATGAAGAAATATCACTTCATTTTTTTATTTGGAATGTTGCAATTTTATCAAAAAGGCGTAGTCTATGTTGGCTTTGAGAATAATTCCCAATAAAAGTAAGGAAACAAACATGAAACAAGTATTAAAAATGAGTGCAATTTCTACCGCACTTTTAACCCTTCCAATGATGGCAAATGCAGATGTATTGGCCTCCGTGAAACCGCTCGGTTTTATTACATCGTCTATTGCAAACGGTGTGACGGATACACAGGTTTTAGTACCAGCAGGTGCTTCTCCACATGATTACAGCTTAAAACTTTCAGATGTGCAAAAAGTGAAATCTGCGGATTTAGTGCTTTGGGTTGGTGAAGATATTGATGCTTTCTTAGCAAAACCGATTAGTCAAATTGATAGTAAAAAAGTCATCAATATTTCTGATATTCCAGAAATTAAACCACTTTTAAGCAAAGTGCATCATGAGCATTATCATGAAGGCGATGAACACGAGCACGGACATGATCACAAACATGGACACGATCATAAACACGAGCATGGTCATGACCATCACGACCACGATGTTGATGAAAATGGGTTAAGTGTGAACTGGCATTTATGGTATTCACCAGCCATTAGCCAAATTGTGGCACAGAAAGTCGCGGATAAATTAACAGAACAACACCCGGATAAAAAAGAGCTTATTGCGAAAAACTTAGCCGATTTTAACCGCACTTTGACCGAGCAAAGCGAGAAAATCAAAGCGCAATTAGCGCCATTTAAAGATAAAGGCTTCTTTGTATTCCATGATGCTTATAGCTATTTCAATGATGCTTACGGTTTAAACCAAACCGGTTATTTCACCATTAATCCATTAGTGGCACCAGGTGCAAAAACCATTGCTCACATCAAAGAAGAGATTGAAGAACACCATGTAAATTGTCTTTTTGCTGAACCTCAATTCACACCAAAAGTGATTGATTCGCTTGCGCAAAGTACAAAAGTTAACGTAGGTCGTTTAGATCCTATTGGCGATAACGTACAGCTTGGTCCAAATTCTTATGCGAATTTCCTTCAAGCCACCGCTGATAGCTATGCTCAATGTTTAAGTAAATAATCTTAATTACTTTTATTTTAAAAACAGCCCTTAAGGCTGTTTTTTTATTGCCCCATCTAAATCGCCCGAATGATTTTCAATTTTTAAGAAATTTTCGCTTGTTTGAGCGAAGCGAGTTCGAAAATTTCTGTAAAGAAAATTGAAAAAGAATGAGGATTAGCGATTTAATTGGGGTGTGTTTTCTTTTGCCTACTTTGCTTTGCACAAGCAAAGAAAAGTAGGTCGCCTTAGGCGAAATCCTAATTAAAACTATGCTATAATCCGCCCAATTTTTCCCTATCGAGAAAACGCATGAAACAATTATTTGCCACAACTGCCCGTGGTTTTGAAGAACTCTTAAAAGTCGAATTGACAGAGCTTGGTGCAACAGAATGTAAAATTGCACAAGGCGGTGTACATTTTCAAGCTGATGATGAAACACTTTATCGCAGCTTATTATGGTCACGTTTGGCTTCACGTATTTTGCTACCCATTGTAAATGGCAAGGTTTATAGTGATTTAGACTTGTATTCAATTGTGACAGGGCAGGATTGGTTAAGTTATTTTGATGAGAAAGCCACATTTTTTGTCGATTTCAACGGGACAAACCAAGAAATTCGTCACACCCAATTTGGTGCGATGCGTGTGAAAGATGCCATTGTGGATTATTTTGAACGCCAAGGAAAAGCGCGTCCAAACGTGGATAAAGACTATCCAGATGTGCGAATTCATGTTTATTTGAATAAAGAAGAGCTCGTCGTTTCACTCGATTTAAGTGGTGAAGCATTACATTTACGAGGTTATCGCGAAGATACAGGGCAAGCACCTTTACGTGAAACCTTAGCCGCAGCGATAGTACTTCGTTCAGGTTGGAAAAAAGGAACACCATTAGTGGATCCAATGTGCGGTTCGGGCACCTTGCTAATTGAAGCCGCGCAGATGGAAGCACAAATTGCGCCGCAATTACATCGTTTACATTGGGGCTTTGATTGCTGGAAAGGGCATAATCAAGATGCTTGGGATAAGGTGAAAGCAGAGGCGGTACAGCAAGCTGAAACTTATTTTAATCAAAATCCAAAACCGCATTTTTATGGCTTCGATCTCGATCATCGCGTACTTAAAAAAGCACAAAAGAATGCACAAAATGCAGGTGTGGCACACTTAATTCAGTGGAAACAAGGTGATGTCGCCGCATTAAAAAATCCAAGCCCAGATGAAGTGGGAACAGTGATTTGTAACCCGCCTTACGGTGAACGTTTAGGCACAACGCCTGCTTTGATTGCACTATATTCAGTCTTTGGACAACGTCTTAAAAATGAATTTGGTGGTTGGAATGCGTCGATTTTCAGTAGTGAATCTACGTTGCTTGATTGCTTACGTATGCGTTCACATCGTCAATTTAAAGCGAAAAATGGTCCGTTAGATTGTGTTCAGAAGAATTATCAAATTTCTGAACGCAAAGAAAGTGCGGTTGAAAATCCGCTTGAATTTGACCGCACTTCAACGGTAGCGGTGGATTTTGCGAATCGCTTACAGAAAAATATTAAGAAAATTGAAAAATGGGCGAAGCAGCAAGGCCTTGATGCGTATCGTTTATATGATGCTGATTTACCGGAATACAATGTGGCAGTGGATCGTTATGGCGATCATATTGTGGTGCAAGAGTATGCTGCACCGAAAAATATTGATGAAAATAAAGCCCGTCAACGTTTATTGGATGCAGTGACTGCAACCTTACAAGTCACCGGTATTGAAACCAATAAACTGATTTTGAAAGTACGTCAAAAACAAAAAGGCACCAACCAATATGAAAAACTGGCTAATAAAGGCGAATATTTCTATGTAAATGAATACGGTGCACGGCTTTGGGTGAATCTAACGGATTACTTGGATACAGGATTATTCTTAGATCATCGTTTAACCCGTAAAATGGTTGGTGAAATGGCAAAAGGCAAAGATTTCCTCAATCTTTTTGCTTATACCGGTTCTGCAACCGTGCATGCTGCATTAGGCGGAGCGAAATCAACGACGACCGTGGATATGTCAAACACCTATCTAAACTGGGCAGAACAAAACCTGATTTTAAATGATATTGAAGGTAAGCAGCATAAGCTCATTCAAGCAGATTGTTTGCAGTGGTTAGAGAAATGTGAGCGCCAGTTTGATTTGATTTTCGTGGATCCGCCAACATTCTCGAATTCTAAACGTATGGAAGACAGCTGGGATGTACAACGTGATCACATCAAATTAATGCGTAATCTTAAACGTATTTTACGTCCTAACGGCACCATCGTGTTCTCAAACAATAAACGTGGTTTTAAAATGGATTTTGAGGCATTAGATGAATTGGGATTAAGTGCGGTCGAAATTTCAGCGAAAACCTTGCCACTTGATTTTGAGCGGAATAAGCAAATCCACAATTGCTGGATTGTGACAATGAAAGCCTAATAGAAAAGCCCGATAATGATTTATCGGGCTTTTTTGTTATTCAACTTCTTTTTGTTTCTCAGTTTCAGAATCATCATGAAGAAGGGTTTCAACTGCGGCTTCATCATTGATATCATCTTCTTTTTCTAAGATTTCAGCCGTTTCTTCATTTAATGCTTCAGCATCAGAATGTGGTTTGATGAAAGGTTTTGGCATCCAATATTTTCGGATGATGTCCGTAGAAAAGCCATGTAAAACTTCTTCATTCAATCGTTCTTGATCTAAGTAACGAACTTCTGCAATGACCTCATCAGCTTCAATTTTATTGATACCTAATTGCATTAATGTTGCATGGCTGAGCGTAAGTGCAGATTCAAAGGTTTCACGTACAATAAAGTCTACGTCTCGTTTAATCAGGCTTACTGTTGTTTTACGGTCATAAGTTCGCGCTAAAATAGGGAGTTTAGGATAAGCATCTTTCAAATTCTGAACAATGCTTTCAATACGATCTGTATCGTTAATCCCGATGACGACACATTTCGCTTTTTCGATACCGGCAGCACGTAATACATCAAGGCGAATACCATCACCGTAATAAACTTTAAAACCAAATTTGGCTGCTGCACGGATGTTTTCGATGTTACGGTCAATCACCGATACGTTAATGCCACGAACAAGAAGCGATTGACAGACGATTTGGCTGAAACGACCAAAACCAATCACGAGTACGCTATCTTCTAAATCCACAATTGGATCAAGATCGCTAGTGTCTACTTTTTCCTCTTGATTTGTTGATTTACGTTGGTTGATTTTACGCATCAATAAACCAATCAGTGGGGAGAATAGCATCGAAATAATGACAGCTGCAGTAAAAGTTGCATTTTGATCTTTTGTCATTACACCTGCCGTAGTTGCAGCAGAGAAGAGTACGAATGCAAATTCACCACCGTGTGCCATAATGGTCATTCGTCCAACGGATTCTTTTCGGTCAAGTTTTGTAATACGCGCAACAGTGTAAACGGCTAAGGCTTTGCCAATGATATAAAGGCACACGATACCTAATAACCAAAGTGCATTGTCGAACACCAAGGTTAAATCAAGTGACATCCCTACGCCCATAAAGAAAAGACCGAGCAATAGACCACGGAACGGTTCAATATCGGCTTCTAATTGGTGGCGGAATGCGGATTCTGAAAGCATTACACCCGCAACGAATGCGCCCATCGCCATTGAAAGGCCACTCGCTTCCATCGCTAATGCCGCACCTAATACCACAAGCAAAGCGGCAGCTGTCATCATCTCGCGAATATGGGCTTTGGAAATCAAGCGGAAAATAGGGTTCATTAACCATTTACCTGCAACCACTAAACCAACAACGGCACCGAGTGCAACAGCAATAGATGTCCAGTTTGTTTGATGTTCAATGTGTTTTGTTTCAGGCGTTAAAAAGGCAATAGAAGCCAATAATGGCACAATAGATAAGTCTTCAAAGATTAAGGTTGAAATCACCCGTTGGCCTTTTGGTGTGTTCGTAATTCCGCGTTCTTCTAATACCTGCATCACAATAGCGGTGGAAGAAAGGGTAAAGCCCATACCTGCGATAAACGCTACCTCTTTAGGAAGATTTAAAATATAGATACCGGCAAAGGTAAGCAGTGCACCACATAGCCCCACTTGTAGAAAACCTCGCCCGAAGATCGCTTTTCGCATGGCCCATAAACGTTCTGGATGCATCTCCAAACCGATGATGAATAAGAACATCACCACGCCCAGTTCCGCCATGTGGAGAACCGATTCTGCATCTTTTATGACGCCGAAAACGGAAGGACCAATTAAACAGCCTGCCACTAAATAACCTAATACGCTACCTAAACCAATACGCTTAAAAAGTGGCACGATAGTGACACTGGTAGCAAGTAGAACAACAGTTTTAATTAATTCAGGGCTGACGGCATTCGACATAGGGCAAAGAAACCTTAGTAAAAACAGGGAGTATGAGAAGAAAGTTCTCTTGTATTCTAGCCTTTTTTAGGTAAATAAAAAACACAGAAAAGCAAGAAATTGGTATAATTTACAAAAACTTTACATGCCAAAAAATGGTCATCTTTCTGACCGCACTTTAGAGGTATTATGTCATTACAATTCAATATGATCGCGTTGTTATTGGTTTTCTTAATCGTTTTGGGCTTAATGAGTCAAAACAGCGCAATCACCATCTCAGCGGCTGTGTTATTAATCATGCAGCAAACCTTATTATCCAAATATATTCCTATACTCGAACAATACGGTGTCAAAATTGGGATCATCATCTTAACGATTGGTGTGCTAGCACCGTTAGTGTCGGGAACAATCCAACTGCCCGATCTCAGTTCATTTTTAAACTGGAAAATGGGCGTTTCTATTTTAACAGGGGTATTCGTCGCATGGCTTGCGGGGAAAGGGGTGCCATTAATGAGTGAACAACCTGTTTTGGTGACAGGATTATTAATTGGTACGATTATTGGTGTGTCTTTCTTAGGTGGTATTCCGGTGGGACCTTTAATCGCCGCAGGTATTTTAGCGGTATTAATAGGAAAATTTTAAATGAAAAACAAATGGTTATTTATCGCAGGATTAAGCGGTTTTTTATGTGTGACGATTGGTGCTTTTGCGGCACATGGATTAAGCAAGGTTTTAGAACCTAAAGAATTAGCGTGGATTGAAACAGGTGTGAGATATCAAATGTTCCACACCATTGCGATTTTTGCGATTGGCATTTTGCAATTATGCCGTGAAGCATTGTTTACCAACAAAATGGCTAATTTCGCTGCAGGGACTTGGGCGTACGGTATTCTTCTTTTTAGCGGCAGTCTTTATGCACTTGCCCTTGGAGCTAGCAAATTCCTTGTTTGGGTAACACCAATTGGCGGAACGTTATTTTTAATTGGTTGGCTTTGTTTGGCTTACGGTGGTTTTAAAAGTAAATAGATATGAAGAATAAATCAGTCAGACGTGAATTAAACCCGATACAACAATCTCTCTTTTCGAAACTCAAGAATATCATGTTGGTGGATCAACGCCGTTTATCTGCCCGCATTCATGGGATTGGAAAAATTAAAAGCCAAGAAGCTCAACAAGCTGTGGCTGATGAAATTCAGCTGCAGATTGAACAGGCCCAATTACGTGTAGAAAATCGTAAAAGTGCGGTCAAAAATCCGATTGTTTTTCCAGAGAGTTTGCCCGTTAGCCAACGCAAAGCAGAAATTCAAAAACTGCTTTCTGAACATCAGGTCATTGTAGTGGCAGGGGAAACCGGTTCGGGTAAAACCACGCAGTTGCCGAAAATGTGTTTGGAATTAGGTTTCGGCAATTTGGGCATGATTGGCCATACTCAGCCGCGCCGTATTGCCGCTCGTTCGGTGGCGGCACGTATTGCGGAAGAACTGGAAACGGAGCTTGGCGGTTTAGTTGGTTATAAGGTTCGTTTTAACGATCAAATCAGTGATGATACGCAAATCAAGTTGATGACTGACGGGATTCTGCTTGCTGAAATTCAAAACGATCGTTTTCTTAATCAATATTCTTGTTTGATTATCGACGAAGCTCACGAACGCAGTCTGAACAATGATTTTATTTTTGGTTATCTGAAACAGCTTTTACCACGTCGTCGTGATTTAAAACTTATCATCACTTCCGCGACCATTGATGTGGAACGTTTTTCTAAACATTTCAACAATGCCCCGATTATCGAAGTCTCGGGCAGAACCTATCCCGTTGAAGTACGCTATCGCCCCGTAGTGGAAGAAGACGACCAAGATCAGCTACAAGGCATTCTCAATGCAGTGGATGAACTGCAAGCAGAAGGTCGGGGCGATATTTTGATTTTTATGAATGGTGAGCGTGAAATTCGCGATACCGCCGAAGCCTTACAAAAACAAAATCTAAAACATACGGAAATTCTACCGCTCTTTGCCCGTCTTTCTGCGCAAGAACAAAATAAAATTTTCCATCCGAGCGGATTAAATCGCATCGTGTTGGCGACCAACGTCGCGGAAACTTCATTGACCGTGCCAGGCATTAAATATGTGATTGACCCAGGTACTGCGCGAATTTCCCGTTATAGTTATCGCACCAAAGTCCAACGTTTACCGATTGAACCTATCTCGCAGGCATCTGCTAATCAGCGTAAAGGTCGTTGTGGTCGTGTAAGTGAAGGGATTTGTATTCGTTTATATTCGGAAGAGGATTTTAATTCTCGTCCTGAATTTACCGATCCTGAAATTTTACGCACCAATTTAGCCTCCGTTATTTTGCAAATGACGGCATTGGGTTTGGATGATATTGAAGCCTTCCCATTTGTGGATGCGCCGGATAAACGCCATATTCAAGATGGGATAAAACTGTTGGAAGAATTAGGTGCGTTTGAAACCGTTCGCACTAAAGCGGGTGAGAAACGTCAATTAACCGCAGTAGGGCGTCAATTATCACAACTCCCTGTGGATCCACGTTTGGCGAAAATGTTACTGAGTGCTGTTTCACAGGGTGCCTTGCATGAAGTAATGATTATTGTCGCCGCATTATCTATTCAAGATCCGCGTGAGCGTCCACAAGAAAAACAGCAAGCTTCCGATGAAAAACATCGCCGTTTTGCCGATAAAAAATCGGATTTCTTAGCTTTCCTCAATCTTTGGCGTTATCTACAAGAACAACAAAAAGAATTGAGTAAAAACCAATTCCGCCGCCAATGCCAAAAGGATTTCTTAAATTATTTACGCATTCGCGAGTGGCAGGATATTTATCATCAAATTCGTTTAACCGTGCGTGAAATGGGTTTGCCGATTAATTCCGAAAAAGCCGAATATCAGCAAATTCATACCGCACTGTTAAGTGGTTTGCTTTCTCATATCGGCTTAAAAGAAGCGGAGAAACAACAATATCTTGGCGCACGTAATGCTCATTTTGCAATTTTCCCCAATTCTGTGCTTTTCAAAAAACAACCGAAATGGGTGATGGCGGCAGAGTTAGTGGAAACCTCCAAACTTTGGGGGCGTATGGTAGCGGAAATTGAGCCAGAATGGATTGAGCCACTTGCCGAGCATCTAATTAAAAAATCCTATTCCGAACCGCGTTGGTCTAAATCTCGTGGCACCGTGATTGCAGATGAAAAAGTCACGCTTTACGGTGTGCCGATTATAGCAGCGCGACCAGTGAATTACGGTGCTATTGATCCAACGGTAAGCCGCGAGATCTTTATTCAATCTGCCTTGGTAGAAGGGGATTGGAATACTAAACATAAATTCTTCAAAGAAAATCAACGACTCGTTCGAGAAGTGGAGGAGTTGGAACACAAAAGTCGCCGCCGCGATATTTTGGTGGACGACCGTACGCTTTTTGAATTTTACGATCAACGTATTGGCACGGAAGTAGTTTCCCAAAAACATTTTGATACCTGGTGGAAAAAGGCGCAGCAAAAAGATCCGGAATTGCTTAATTTTGAACGTTCATTCTTGATTAATGATGATGCGGAACAAGTGAGCAAGCTGGATTTTCCGAATTTCTGGCATCAAGGCAATTTGAAACTCAAATTAACTTATCAATTTGAACCAGGTACCGATGCGGACGGGGTGACCGTGCATATTCCATTGCCATTGCTCAACCAAGTGGAAATGACAGGTTTTGACTGGCAAATTCCAGGTTTGCGTGAAGAATTAGTGATTGCACTGATTAAATCTCTGCCGAAATCTTATCGTCGTAATTTCGTGCCGGCACCTAATTATGCTCAAGCTTTTTTAAGTCGTGCGGTGCCGTTGGAAAAGCCATTATTA
>NZ_KV801005.1:0-65101 GCF_001810345.1 Haemophilus sp. HMSC061E01 | reverse complement strand
ATACGCTGATTTATGAATTGCGTCGTATGACGGGCGTCACCGTAGAAGCGGAACATTGGAATTGGGAACAAATTCCAAGCCATCTGAAAATGACTTTCCGTGTGGTGGATGAAAACGGCAAGAAAATTGCGGAATCCATGAATTTGGATGAGCTGAAATTCAACTTAAAAGATCGTGTGCAGGAAAGTATTTCTGCAGTGGCAGATTATGGTATTGAACAAAGCGGGTTGCATATTTGGAGCTTTGCAGATTTACCACAATGTTACGAACAAAAACAACGTGGTTTTAGCGTCAAAGCGTTTCCGGCCATTGTAGATGAAAAAGATGCCGTAGGTATCAAACTGTTTGAAACAGAATTTGAGCAAGCAGTAGCAATGCAACAAGGTTTGCGTCGATTGTTGTTACTCAATGTACCGTCACCGATTAAATATCTGCATGAAAAATTGCCGAATAAGGCTAAATTGGGTCTGTATTTTACCCCGTTCGGTCGTGTGTTGGATTTGATTGACGACTGTATTGCTTGTGCGGTGGATAAACTGATTACCGATTTTGGCGGGTTTGTGTGGGATGAAGCCGGCTTTGAAAAATTGCGTGATTTCGTTCGAGAAAACCTTAACGAAGTGACCGTGGATATTGCGCAGAAAGTGGAACAAATCCTCTCTCTCAATCACGCCTTAAACCAACGTTTAAAAGGTAAAATGGATTTCACCATGGCCTTTGCCTTTTCTGATATTAAGGCGCAATTAAGCGGGCTGATTTATCCAGGTTTTGTGCAAAAGAGCGGTTATGATCGCCTACCAGATTTACAGCGTTATCTGCAAGCCGTTGATAAACGCATTGATAAGTTGGCTCAAGATGTAAATCGCGATCGTGCTGCGATGCTACGCGTGGAACAAGTACAACAAGCTTACCAACAATTGCTCGCTAAACTGCCGAAATCTAAACCAATTTCTGATGAAATTGCAGAAATTCGCTATATGATTGAAGAATTGCGTGTGAGTTTATTTGCGCAGCAATTAGGCACGAAGTATCAGGTGTCGGATAAGCGGATTTTGAATTTGATTAATAATATATAAGGATATGATTTAATGTGTTTGAATGAAGAATTAGAATCTCTAAAAAGAGATAATTCAACTCCAAAAAATTTTGCTAAAGCTTGTTTTAAATTAGCTAACCAATATAGGAAAAAAGGGGAATATGAAAAGGCTAAAAGTATTTATTTAGAAATAAAAGAAGAGGATAGTGAATTGGTTTTTTCATATGCAAGTTATCACTTGGGGTGTATATCTTGGTTTGAATTAGCTAATGATGATGCAATAAGTTATTTAAAGAAAATTAATGAGAAATATAAATATATATATAGTAGGTCTATGTATTTATTAGGGGATATTTTTAAAGGGAAGAAGGATTTTGATAAAGCAATTGAGTATTTAAATAAGATTAACAAAGATAATATAAAAGATTTTTTATATTACAAAGCGCAGTACTTTTTAGGAGTGATAACTAGAGATTACTTAGAAAATAGTGAGAAAAGTTATGAATACTTTAATAGTTCTAAAAAATATTTTTACTATGAGACTAAGAAAGAGCTATTTTGTATGGAAAATTCTAATAATAAAGAAACAATAAACTCCATATACCGTTGTGTAACAGATATTTTGTCAATCCTTAAGATTGAGGATGATAAATTTGGTTATGAAAAATATGTCGCTCATTATACAAGCCCTTCTGTTGCGTTTAACTTATTGGATAAAAATGGTTCCTATCTACGATTGAATACAGTGAAAAATGTAAACGATCCGAAAGAAGGTAAGATCTTAAAAGAATATCTTGATATATCTTCAACATTGGAGAATAAACATAGTCTCATACTCATATCTTGCTTTACATTTAACCATGACAGCTTGAATCAATTTAGATTATATGGAAAAGAGAATAATCTCGAGGCCTCAGGCGTTAGTATTGTGTTTAATAATGGTTTTTTTAATAATCAAAATAATCGTATTAATTTTATAGGAAATATAGAGGATAAATCCATAGAAGATAAAAAGTTCATAGAAAAACTTCCTTTATATCGATGTATATATATAGATCCAGATTCAAAGGATAAGTATATAAATATTGCTCATAGAGGGAACATAACATTTTATAGAGATGGTAAGTCAGGTGATATCAAAAATTATTTAGATTACATTGAAGAAAAGAATAGTAAAGTAATTGAAAATCTTAATAAAATATCAAGGTTTATAAAGGAATTGTCTTTTGATGATGCCAAGTGTAAAGATGAAGTAATAAACTTTTTATTACTTCCAATTACTTTCTTAGTGAAACATGCCGCCTTTGAAGATGAGCAAGAATGTAGAATTATATATCTCACAGATCTAAAAAATAAAAGTATAAAAACTATTGATAATAAGTTTATGTATATAGAATATGAATATAAAATAAATGATTATTTACATAAGATTTATTTATCATCAGGTGCTTATAAATATGAAGATTTTTTTATCAGATTATTGAATAATGACCAAGATGTATGTTTGTCTAAGAATCCATTTAGAAATAAATCATAATTTCATTAAGATTATTAATGCCTTTTGAACGGGTTTTTAGTTAAATTATTTATAGTTCAGAATAGCCGACGTTCTTACCAACAAAGTCGTCGGCAAGCTTATTTGAAAACTCAGTAGGTTTTGTCTCAAATATTTCTAGCTTTAAAAAACACCTCCAAAACCAACCGCACTTTCTCCCCAAAACTCTTTTTGTGATCTACCTCAAATTTTCGTGTTGAACTGATTTACAACTCTCTATTCAATCGCTATCTTGCTGATATTATTATTTTAATAAAGAGGTAAATTATGGATCTGATTATAGGTTTGATTGCCATTGTTTTGGTGGCATATTACATCGTGAAAGGCTATTCAGCGACCGGCGTGTTGATGTTTGGTGGCTTGGTCTTGTTATTCATTTCAGTGCTGATGGGACATTCAATTTTACCAGAAGGCGTGAAAAGCACCGGTTCTACCTATTTTGATATTTTAGAATATGTGAAATATCTACTCGGTAATCGTGGCGGCGGCTTAGGCTTGATGATTATGGTGTTATGTGGTTTCTCCGTGTACATGACTCATCTTGGTGCGAATGATGTGGTGGTGAAATTGGTGTCAAAACCACTGAAAAATATCCGTTCAACTTATATTTTAATGGTGTTTGCTTACTTCCTTGCATGTTTGATGTCTTTTGCTGTGTCATCTGCAACAGGTTTAGGCGTGTTATTAATGGCGACATTATTCCCTGTCATGGTAAACGTGGGGATTTCACGTGGGGCGGCAGCGGCAATTTGTGCATCGCCAATTTCGATTATCCTTTCCCCAACTTCGGGTGATGTGGTGCTTTCTGCTGAAATTTCCAAAATTCCTTTAGGTGAGTTTGCCTTTGGCACTGCATTGCCGGTTTCGATTTTTGCGATTCTAGGGATTGCTGTCGCACACTTCTTTTGGCAGCGTTATTTAGATAAAAAAGAAGGCGTGCAAGTAGAACGTTTGAATGCAGATGAAATTAAAACCACTGCACCAAACTACTATGCGATTTTGCCATTATTACCAATTATCGGCGTGTTACTTTTTGATGGTAAATGGGGCTTACCAAATTTACACATTGTTACCGTGATGGTGCTTTGCTTTATCATCACTGCTGCGGTAGATTTCTTACGTAGCTTTAACGCAAAACAAACCTTCGATAATCTCGTGGTGGCATATCGCGGTATGGCCGATGCCTTTGCGGGCGTGGTGATGCTTTTAGTGGCAGCGGGTGTATTTGCACAAAGTTTAAGTACAATCGGCTTTATCACTAATTTAATCGACTCAGCACAATCTTTCGGCGGTTCAGCATTCTTTATGATGTTAGTGCTTGCGGTGATTACCATTTTAGCCACCATGGCGACAGGTTCTGGTAACGCGGCGTTCTATGCTTTTGCAGAATTAATTCCAAAATTAGCCACTCAAATGGGCGTCAACCCAGCATTCTTAACCATTCCAATGCTACAAGCCTCTAACTTAGGTCGTGGTTTATCACCGGTTTCTGGTGTGGTTGTGGCTGTGTCAGGGATGGGAAAAATCTCACCATTTGAAATCGTAAAACGTATGTCTGTCCCAATGTTGGTTGGTTTTATTTGTGTGATTATCGGCACAGAAATCTTTGTTTCCGTTGCCGCCTAATTTGATAGGTAAAAAAGAAGGGCTGATAGTGAATATCAGCCCTTTTGTTTTGAGTTAAGTGCGGTCAATTTTCTCGCTGTTTTTGATTTTATACATTTGATGATTTTCAAAGGCTTTCACCAAATTAGCGACTTTTTCCCCTTCCGGTAAAACCAAATCTTGTGCGATATCATAAAGCGGCACAATCACAAATTCACGGTTTTTCATATCGTAATGAGGCACCGTTAAGCGTTCATTTTGAATGATTTGATCGCCATAAAGCAGAATATCCAAATCCAGTGTACGCTCACCCCAACGACGTAAACGTACGCGGCCTTGCTCGTTTTCGATGCGTTGCAATTCATCGAGCAAAGCTAAAGGTGGGCGAGTAGTTTCGATCATCGCCACTGCATTTACATAATCAGGTTGATCTTGCGGGCCTAATGGTTTGCTTTGATAAAATCCGCTGACCGATTTTAATTCGGTATTAGGTAGCGCAGAAATTGCCTCTAATGCCGAATTTAATTGTTCTGTAGGCGTATTTAAATTACTGCCAAGGGCGATATACACTTGAACCATTAGTTAGCCGCCTTAGGTTTACGTCTACGGTAATATTTTTTCTTCGGTGCAGGATGCAATTTTTGTTGCTCTTGAACTAGTTGGCGACGTTGTTCTTGATTGCTGAGTTGGTACTCATGCCACCATTTTGCCAACTCAACGGTTTCACCACCTTCTACTTCAGCACGCATCGCCAATAAATCAAAGGCGGCACGGAATTTTTGATGTTCCATCGTGCGAGCTGGGTGAGAGCCCGTGCGTTTAAGGAGTTGTAATTGCAACATCCAAATATCACGAATAACGGATGTATGACGACGAGGTGCGGCTAATGAGCGGCATAATTGATCTAGCACTTCATTGCTTGCAAGGGCATAAGCATCATGATTGTTTAAGCCACCTTCATTTTTCAGCACATCTACTTTTTCGCGTAATGGATACCAGAAGAATGCCGCAAATAAAAAGGCAGGATTGATACGTAATTTATCGGCAATACGTTCATCAGTTGAATTTAACGAAGTTAAAATCATACGTTCCGCAAGGCTGTCTTCTTTTTCGGTGAAATAAGGCGTTAAGCTTGGGAAAAGCTGTTCAAATAAGCCGTATTGACGCAGTAATTTATAGGTTTTTACGCCATTGCCAGACTGCAATAATTTTAAGCTCTCATCGAATAAACGCGCGGGTGGAATATTTTTTAGCAATGGTGCAAGCTCACGAATTGGCTGTTCACTTGGTTTTTCCAAGAACATATCCAATTTCGCCATAAAGCGCACAGAGCGTAGCATCCGTACAGGATCTTCTTGATAACGGGTCACAGGATCGCCAATCAGACGTAATTTTCCGTTTTTCAGGTCATCAATTCCGTTGAAGTAATCACGCAACGTATTATCTTGCGGATTGTAGTAAAGGGCATTTACGGTAAAGTCACGACGCTCCGCATCTTGTTCAATGGTGCCATACACGTTATCACGCAGTAACATTCCTTCATCGCTTTGTTTGGCTTGATTTTCACTGCGCGCATCCGAATGGCTAGCACGGAATGTGGCCACTTCGATTACATCGCGACCAAACATAATGTGTGCAAGACGGAAACGACGACCAACTAAACGGCATTGACGTTGGAATACCGCTTGAATTTGCTCGGGACGTGCATTTGTTGCCACATCAAAATCTTTTGGATGTTTACCTAATAATAAATCACGTAAACAGCCCCCAACGATATAAGCCTCATAACCTTGGCGTTGCAATTTTTCTACCACAGTAATGGCATTACGACTAAACATACGTGGATTAATGCCGAAATGAGCGGCTTTCACGCTATGTTTGTCGTAGCGAGATGCTTGTGTGTTGGTTTTTTTATGGTGAGAAGAGGACGGGGCGATCTTGGGTTGTGAACGCTCTGTTTTTGAAACGTTTGTTTTTTTGGTTTTAGGCGCCGTTTTGGGAACGGGCGAATTTATATTGGTTTCGGTTTCTTTTTTAGTTTTTTTACCAAATAAATTTTTTATATAAGTAAGAATAATTTACTCCATTCTCTGTGTTAAATGCACATTTGATAAAAACACGAAAAGTGCGGTTGTTTTTGACCGCACTTTTTTGTTGGGTTATTTAAATAAATTAACCTGCGACTTGTTTTTCACGAATTTCAGCAAGAGTTTTGCAATCGATACAAAGATCCGCTGTAGGGCGTGCTTCTAAACGACGAATACCAATTTCTTCGCCACAAGAATCACAATAACCGAAATCATCGGTATCTAATTTTTTCAATGTATATTCAATCTTTTTCATTAATTTACGCTCGCGATCGCGGTTACGTAATTCAAGACTGAATTCTTCTTCTTGGGTCGCACGGTCAGCCGGATCAGGGAAGTTTGATGCTTCATCTTGCATATGAGCAACCGTTCTTGATGCTTCTTCCACAATTTGCTCGTGCCACGCAGTTAAAATTTTTCTGAAATGAAGAATCTGATCTTTATTCATGTATTCTTCATCTTTCTTTGGTTGATAAGGCTTAACACCGGCTAAATCCAGCAAACTTAGAGATGCCTTAGACATTGATAACTCCTAATGTAGTAAAGATTTAAATGACTTCCTGTCTTGTTGTTTTGATTGATTCTTATCAGCTAAAAAATAGCTGACATAAGAACCCTGTTTTTTAAGGGCGATATAAATAGCAGAACTTCACCTATTTAGCAAATAAATTTAGCCTAGAAATTTCAAATTTGCGATCGTGATCGCAAAAAACGGTATGCTCATTTGCTTATCTGTGAGGTTAAGGCTAGTTTGCCTTACTTTCTCGCTATAAATCACACTTAAAATGAAAATCACGCTATTTCAACTGTGCATGATGCTCATTGTCTCAGCCTTGTCCTTGCTTGTCGTGCCCGATTTTTTACTGTTCACTTGGCAACAGGCAGGGCTGAGCATTTTAATGTTGGTTATGACCGCACTTTGTTTCCATTGGTTCAATTATTTTAAAGCCAGAAATTTTTGCATAAGTAGTATCTTGTTTTTGATTACTTTGGCTTATGCACATTCACCAGCTTTATCGTTATTGGGACAAGCAGAGAAAATTTCAAGTTTACCGAATAAAATTACCTTAGATCTCCACATCTCAGAAATTCTTCATCAGCAAGATTATCAAACGTTGGTTGCGACAAGCTCTTTATTTGATGGAAAAGAACAACGGATTTTTATTAATTGGAAAGCGCCGGAAAAGCCACAACTCGGCGAAGTTTGGCGGGGTGATGTAAAACTTCGACCTGTTTCTGCAAGACTTAATCATGGGGGATTTGATCGACAACAATGGTATTTTTCAAAAAGGATTATTGCCGTTGGAAATGTGAAAAGTGCGGTCAAAATTGGTGATGATTTTTCTTACCGCACATATTTTCTACAGACTAGCCTCAAGCAAACAGAGGGGCTTTCTTTGCAAGGCTTGCTTATTGCATTGGCATTTGGTGAGCGGGCTTGGCTGGATAATAAAACGTGGTTGATTTATCAACAAACGAATACAGCACATTTGATTGCGATTTCAGGGCTCCATATTGGTTTAGCAATGGGGATAGGCTTTTTCTTTGCTCGATTCTTGCAATTCGTACTGCCTACGCGCTTTATTTCACCCTGGTTTCCACTTTGCTTTGGTGTGTTGATTGCCTTAGGTTATGCCTATTTAGCCGGATTTAGTTTACCGACTTTCCGTGCAATGATGGCGTTGCTTTTTATTGCAATCCTTCAATGTTCTCGACGATATTACACGCCTTCGAAAATGCTTTGTTTAGTGGTGGCATTTTTGTTGTTTTGCGATCCGATTATGCCACTTTCGGTGAGCCTTTGGCTTTCAGTTGGTGCTGTTACTTGTTTGATTGTGTGGTACCGATATGTTCCCTTATCGATCTTTGAATGGCGACATCAAAAATTATCCCGCAAAGTGCGGTTGATTTTGGGCTTGTTTCATTTGCAGTTCGGGCTTCTAATTTTATTCACACCTATTCAGCTTTTCTTTTTTAATGGCTTTGCGTTAAATGGATTTTTGGCGAATTTAATCGCCGTGCCCTTGTATAGTTTCTTACTGGTACCCTTGATTCTTTTTGCGGTGTTAACGAATGGCGCATTTTCTTCTTGGCCTCTTTCAAATGCGATTGCTCAAGGTATTACGCAATGCCTCAGTTTTTTCCAGGGCTCGTATATGCCAATTTCGATGAATTTATCCCTCGTTTTGACTGCACTTTTAAGCTTTGTTTTTGGCAGCATGTTATGTGGATTGTATTTTGCATCTCAAACTCAAACAAAAAATACACCGTTAAAATCAAGTCGATTTTTTACATTAAATTACACAAAAATCTTATCGCCAAAAGCTTATAAGCAAGCTCTTTTAGGCGTTATTCTTATTTTTAGTGTTTGTATGAGTACGCTAGGGTATCGATATTTTACGAAACCCAAATGGCAGTTAGATACGTTAGATGTTGGTCAAGGTTTAGCAACCTTAATTGTAAAAGAAGGGAAAGGCGTGTTGTATGATACGGGCCCAGCTTGGCAGAGTGGAACAGGGGGCTCTTCCATGGCGGAATTGGAAATATTGCCTTATCTTCAACGGGAAGGGATTGAACTTGAAACCTTGATTTTAAGCCATGATGATAATGACCATTCAGGCGGTGCTAAAACGATTTTAACCGCATACCCAGAGATTGAGCTGATTACACCTTCTCGCAAAAGCTATGGCGAAATGCACCGCACTTTTTGTCTTCAGGGGAAACAATGGCAGTGGCGAGGGCTTGATTTTAAAGTTCTTTCACCAACGCAAATAACAGATAGGGCGGAGAATCCCCAATCTTGCGTGATTTTATTCACGGATGGACAGTATCAGATTCTGTTAACCGGTGATGCGGATGTGGCAACAGAAAGATCTTTTGCTGAAAACCTCGGCAAAATTAACGTGTTACAGGTGGGACATCATGGTAGTAAAACTTCAACTGGAGAAATTTTACTAGCACAGACAAAACCGGATATAGCCTTAATTTCAAGTGGACGATGGAATGCGTGGAATTTTCCTCATCCAACCGTGATTGAACGATTAAATCGTTATCAAAGTGCGGTCGAAAATACGGCTATTTCAGGTCATATAAGGTTAAATTTTACTGAAAAGGGCATTGAAATTGAAAAGGCGAGAGGAGATTTTTTACCTTGGTTTGTCCGTGTAATTGGATTATCCACAAAATAACAGGTACAATGCAGCCAATTTTTTTAAGATAACATGATGTAAGACAAGCTATGCAAGATAAAGATTTTTCAACTACACAAACTTTTAAGCGTTTATGGCCGATGATTTCACCTTTTAAATCAGGTTTGTTAGTCGCTGCCTTTGCTTTAATTTTTAATGCTTTGGCTGATTCAGGTTTGATTTATCTGCTTAAGCCTTTGCTCGATGACGGTTTTGGTAAAGCCGATCATTCTTTCTTGAAAATGATGGCGTTTGTTGTAGTTGGCATGATTATATTGCGTGGTGTGACTAACTTTATTTCTAGCTATTGCTTGGCGTGGGTATCCGGTAAAGTAGTGATGATTATGCGCCGCCGTTTGTTTAAACATTTAATGTTTATGCCAGTGAGCTTTTTTGATCGTAATTCAACAGGCAAATTGCTTTCTCGTATTACCTATGATTCAGAAATGATAGCGAACTCTTCATCTAGCTCATTAGTGACGATTGTTCGCGAAGGAGCCTATTTAATTTCGTTGCTTGTTGTGATGCTCTATACCAGTTGGGAATTAACACTTGTACTTTTCGTGATTGGCCCGATTATTGCAGTGCTGATTCGCATGGTGTCTAAGATTTTTCGTAAGCTCAGTAAAAATATGCAAGACTCTATGGGGGAATTAACCTCTGCAACGGAACAAATGCTAAAAGGGCATAAAGTGGTACTTTCTTTTGGTGGGCAATTAGTGGAAGAAGAGCGTTTCGATAAAGTCAGTAACGATATGCGTCGTAAAGGTATGAAGATGGTGACTGCCGATGCGATTTCAGATCCTGTTGTGCAAGTGATTGCCTCTTTAGCGTTAGCTGCGGTACTTTATTTGGCGACCACGCCTTTAATTGCTGATCATAATTTAACAGCGGGTTCTTTTACGGTGGTTTTTTCTTCCATGTTAGCGATGATGCGTCCGTTAAAATCTTTGACGAATGTGAACTCACAATTCCAACGCGGTATGGCGGCTTGTCAGACATTATTTGCGATCTTAGATTTGGAAACAGAGAAAGATAATGGCACGTATAAAGCCGAACCCGCAAAAGGTGATTTAGAATTTAAAAATGTGAGTTTTGCTTATGATGGTAAGGAAGAAAAAGCCTTAAATAATATCTCTTTCTATGTGCCCGCAGGCAAAACTGTGGCATTAGTGGGGCGCTCAGGTTCGGGGAAATCAACGATTGCCAATTTGGTGACGCGTTTCTACGATATTGACGAAGGCGAGATTTTATTAGATGGCGTGAGAATTCAAGATTATCGTTTATCTAATTTACGTGAGAATTGCTCTGTTGTTTCTCAACAAGTGCATTTATTTAACGATACGATTGCCAATAATATTGCTTACGCAGCAGAAAATAAATACACGCGTGAAGAAATTATCGAAGCAGCAAAAGCAGCTTATGCCCTAGAGTTTATCGAGAAACTTCCACAAGGTTTTGATACCGTTATTGGTGAGAATGGTGCAACTCTTTCAGGTGGTCAACGTCAGCGTTTAGCGATTGCTCGTGCATTACTACGTAATTCACCAGTTTTAATTTTAGATGAAGCCACATCGGCATTAGATACAGAATCTGAACGAGCGATTCAGTCTGCATTAGAAGAGCTGAAAAAAGATCGTACAGTATTGGTGATTGCCCATCGTTTATCAACCATTGAAAATGCCGATGAAATCTTAGTCATTGAACACGGTGAAATTAAAGAGCGTGGTACACATCAAGATTTATTAGCGCTTGATGGTGCGTATAAACAATTACACAGTATGCAGTTTAGCGGCTAAAATAATAAGGGCGAACCAATGTGTTCGCCCAAAATCAATATAGGATAAATGAAATGCCTTTTTGGTACTCTAATTCAAAGCTTGCTTGGTTGCTTCTTCCTTTTTCACTGCTATTTTGGTTGATTAGCCAAATTCGCCGAGCACTATTTTCTCTGAATATCTTATCCTCTTATAAATCCCCGAAACCAGTCATTATTGTCGGCAATCTTTCTGTTGGTGGAAATGGTAAAACCCCTGTTGTTGTCTGGTTAGTTGAAGAGTTGCAAAAACAAGGATTGCGTGTAGGCGTGATTTCTCGTGGCTATGGTAGCCAATCTAAAACCTATCCTTTACTTGTTACACCAGAAACAGATCCCGTTCAAGGTGGCGATGAACCTGTTTTAATTGCCAAAAGAACAGGTGTGCCTGTTGTGATCTCACCGAATCGTCAACAAGCTATTGAATTACTTTTGAAAACACAGGATTGCGATCTGATTATTTCGGATGATGGATTACAACATTATAAGTTGCAACGTGACATTGAAATTGTTGTGATGGACGCAGAACGCGCTTTAGGGAACGGATTTGTGCTACCAGCAGGGCCTTTGCGTGAATTGCCAAGTCGTTTAAAAAATGTGGACTTTGTGATTACTAATGGCGGAAAAAATGCTTATTCTGATGCCATAATGCAATTGGTTCCTCATTACGCAATTAATTTAGTGACGGCAGAAAAACGCTTGTTAAGTGAATTTACTCAAGGTTCAGCCATCGCAGGAATTGGCAATCCTCAACGTTTTTTTACGATGTTGGAAAATTTAAATATTCGTTTAGAAAATACGAAAGCTTTTCAAGATCATCAACATTTTGAGCCGCAATTATTAGAAAAACTCGCTGAAAACCAACCGCTCTTTATGACCGAAAAGGACGCAGTAAAATGCCAAGCTTTTGCTAAAGAGAATTGGTGGTATGTCCCCGTTGATGCGGAGATTGTTGAGGCTGAAAACCAAGGTCAAAAACTTCCACAATTGTGGGAAAAAATTCGTCATTTGATGTAAACCCTATTCGAGTGAAATATGCGTGAGAAACTCAATCCTCGATTATTAGAAGTGATCGCTTGTCCGAGATGTTTGGCAAGATTGAAATACGATCAAGAAAATCAACGGCTCATTTGCCCTTTTGAGCAAGTGGCGTATCCTATTGAAAACGGCGTGCCGGTATTGTTGGCAGAAAAAGCCGAAACATTGAAAGAATAAGGAATGATTATGTCATTTACAGTTATTATCCCTGCTCGTTTTGCATCGAGCCGCTTACCGGGTAAACCTTTAGCTGATATTGCCGGTAAACCCATGATTCAACATGTTTTTGAAAAAGCTCAACAATCAGGCGCAAGTCGAGTGATTATCGCGACAGATAACGAACAAGTTGAAAAAGCAGCAAAAGCTTTTGGGGCTGAAGTTTGTATGACATCAGAAGCACATAATTCTGGTACAGAGCGTTTAGCGGAAGTGGTAAGTAAGCTTGGTATTGCTGATGATGAAATTATTGTAAACATTCAAGGGGATGAACCGTTAATTCCGCCTGTTATTGTGAGCCAAGTGGCAGAGAATTTAGCGAAATTTAACGTGAATATGGCAACGCTTGCGGTAAAAATTCATGAAGCGGAAGAGTTATTTAATCCAAATGCCGTGAAAGTCATCACTGATAAAGACGGCTATGTGTTGTATTTTTCCCGTTCAGTAATCCCTTACGATCGTGATCAATTTATGCAATTAGCGGATACCTCAAAGGCACAACTGGCTGATGCGTATCTTCGTCATATCGGTATTTATGCTTACCGTGCGGGATTTATTAAACAATATGTGCAATGGGCACCAACACAATTAGAAAACTTAGAGAAGTTAGAGCAGCTCCGTGTATTATGGTACGGTGAGCGTATTCACGTGGAATTGGCGAAAGAAGTGCCTGCTGTTGGTGTTGATACGGCTGAAGATTTAGAAAAAGTGCGGTCAATTTTGGCATAGTTTTTACTGATGTTTGATTCCAAGAAGTTTCTCTCAGACGTTTCTCATGAACCTGGTGTTTATCGTATGTATGACGATAAAGATCAGGTTATTTATGTGGGCAAAGCGAAAGATCTCAAAAAGCGCCTTTCCAGCTACTTCCGAAAAAACTTAAGCAGCAAAAAAACAGAAGCCTTGGTGTCGTCAATTCATCATATTGATACGACGATTACTTCTTCAGAAACTGAAGCGTTGTTGCTAGAGCACAACTTCATTAAACTTTATCAGCCTCGTTATAACGTATTATTGCGAGATGATAAATCCTATCCTTTTATTTTATTGACGAAAGAACGTCATCCTCGTATTACTTCTTATCGCGGAACGAAAAAAATAGCAGGCGAGTATTTCGGGCCTTATCCTCATGCGGGGGCAGTGCGTGAAACCTTGTCGTTAATGCAAAAATTATTCCCTGTTCGTCAATGTGAAAATTCGGTTTATAACAATCGTTCCCGTCCTTGTTTGCAATATCAAATCGGACGTTGCTCAGCACCTTGTGTGCCAGGTTATGTGACAGATGAAGAATATAACCAACAAGTGGAATTAGCGCGATTATTTTTGCAAGGAAAAGATCAGCAAGTATTAGATTACCTCATTGGCAAAATGGAACAGGCGAGCCGAGACTTGGATTTTGAAGGGGCGGCACGCTATCGTGATCAAATTCAAGCCGTTCGTGCAGTTATCGAAAAACAATTTGTTTCCAATGAGCGTTTGGACGACATGGATATTATGTCCATTGCGTATCAGCACGGTTTAGCTTGTGTTCAGGTAATGTTTATTCGTCAAGGTAAAGTATTAGGCAATCGCAGTTATTTTCCGAAAGTGCCCGCTAATACAGATTTATCCGAATTAACGGCAACGTTTGTTGGGCAGTTCTATTTGCAAGGTCATCAGGGCAGAAGTATTCCTAATAGTATTATTGTGGATCATAAACTAGATGAAAAAGCGGAGCTTGAGGCTTTATTAACTGAACAAGCCGGCCGAAAAGTGGTGATACAAGAATCCGCTAAAGGCGATAAAGGCAAGTATTTGCAGTTGGCACAAATTAATGCCAAAGCGGCTTTAGCGACTCAACTTAAACAATCTTCCAGAATGCATGAACGTTATCAGGCGCTTTGTGAATTGCTCGATATGCCTGAAATTAAACGCATGGAATGTTTTGATATTAGTCATACGATGGGTAATCAAACCGTGGCATCTTGCGTGGTATTTAATCAAGAAGGCCCGCTGAAATCAGACTACCGCCGTTTTAATATTGACGGTATTACGGGGGGCGATGACTATGCTGCGATGGAGCAAGCCTTAAAGAAACGCTACGACCGCGATCTTGATGAAGATAAAATTCCCGATATTATTTTTATTGATGGTGGTAAAGGGCAGCTTAATCGTGCCTTAGAGGTTTTTCATCAGCTCAATGTAAAATGGGATAAAAATCGACCGCACTTAATTGGTGTGGCAAAAGGTGTCGATCGTCGAGCGGGACAAGAGGTGTTGATTATCAGCAAACAAGATCGTGAGATTCATTTGCCGGATGATAGCCTTGCCCTGCATTTAATCCAACATATTCGAGATGAAAGTCACAATCATGCGATTAGCGGTCATCGTCAAAAACGCCAAAAAGCCTTTACCCAAAGTGGATTGGAAACCATTGAAGGGGTAGGCGCTAAACGACGCCAAGCCTTGTTGAAATATTTAGGTGGATTGCAAGGTGTCAAAAATGCCACGTTGGATGAAATCGCCTCTGTACCTGGTATTTCTAAAGCGTTAGCAGAAAAGATTTTCGAGACCTTAAAAAGTTAGGAAAAATCTTGATTTTCTACGCGAACTGTCTATGATTCAACCTTTCGGATTTTATATAGGAACACATTATGTTTGAATGGCTTGTTGATCCTGAAGCATGGATTTCATTGCTCACTTTGACCGCACTTGAAATTGTCTTGGGTATCGATAACATTATTTTTATTAGTATTTTAGTGGGACGTTTACCTGCGAATCAACGTCAATCTGGTCGTATTATCGGTCTTGGATTAGCGATGATTACCCGTATTTTACTTCTTGTTTCCCTTTCTTGGATGATGAAATTAACGGAACCACTGTTCACTTTAGTCGGTCAGGAAATTTCAGGTCGTGATTTGATTTTATTCCTTGGGGGTTTATTCCTGATTGTGAAAAGTACAGGCGAAATTAAAGAAGCGATGCATCCTGAAGCACATCATGAAGAAGAGAATAACAAGAAGAAAGTCAGTTATTTGGGTGTATTAATCCAAATTGCGATTTTAGATATTGTATTTTCTTTAGACTCAGTGATCACAGCCGTAGGGATGGCAAATCACCTTCCAGTGATGATCTTAGCAATTATGATTGCAGTAGGTGTGATGATGTTTGCGGCGAAACCAATTGGTGATTTTGTTGATACCCATCCAACATTGAAGATTTTAGCCTTAGCATTCCTAATTTTAGTTGGAGTAAGTTTAATGGCTGAAAGTTTGGATATCCATATTCCAAAAGGCTACATTTACTTTGCAATGGGCTTCTCAGCAGTAGTTGAAATGCTCAACATCAAAATGCGAAAATCACTTGGTCATTAAATCATATAAAAAGGCGGAACAATGTGTTCCGCCTTTTTTAATCATTATAGAACACGCCTTTTCCATATAAATACAGGGTGACTTGTTCTCCAATTTGGTAATGATTAATGAGATCTTCATTAAGATTAAATTCATAACCGCCGACATCAATACAAAGATTAATAGCGCGTCCTCTCGATTCAATCCGTTTAATCTCACCTTTAAAAGACGCAGTCGGATCTTGGATTTTTTTTGCAAGAGAGAATTGCTCAGGGCGGAATAAAACCTTCCCTTGCGTATGACCATTTCCTTTATTTTCGACAGCGACCTCACCTAATTGACAGGTCGCGATAGCATCATTTTTTAATGTTGTAGGGAAAATAATACTTTCTCCGATAAATGTGGCGATGGATAAATGCTGCGGTGACCAATACAGTGTTTTAGGTGTCGCAATTTGGAGGATTCTTCCTTCTTGAATCACCGCAATTTTATCTGCATAACAGAGCGCTTCATCACGATCATGGGTCACAAATATAGCGGATGAGCCACTTTCTCTTAATACTTGTAACATATCGTAACGAATTTGATTTCTTAGATGCTCATCTAATGCACTGAATGGCTCATCAAACAGGATGAGTTCAGGGCTTGGTGCGAGGGCTCGAGCAAGTGCAACACGCTGTTGTTGCCCGCCTGAAAGCTGATGAGGAAAACGATCAGCTAAGCTGCTAATGCCGGTTAGTTTCATTACTTCCTGTATGCGTTGTTTTTCCGCCTCTGTTTTTCCTTTGCCATCTCCTAAGCCATAAGCAATGTTGCGGTAAACATTTAAATGGGGGAATAACACACCTTCTTGTACCACATAACCTAATTTGCGCTGTTGGGTTGGCACATTGATATTGTCGTTAAAAATAGGTTGATTTTTTAACCAAATCTCACCGCTTGTTGGTTGTTCAAAACCAGCAATGCTACGCAATAAGGTGGTTTTCCCACAACCAGATGCACCAAGAAGAAACAAAATTTCACCTTTCTCTAATTGTAGCGAGATATTGTGTAAAACCTGTTGTCCATTAAAGGATTTATTCAAATTTTTAATATCGAGTAATGTTGTCATTTTATCTTTTCGTTATTTAAAACCGTATCGTTTCAGTAAAAATACAGGAATCCCGGAAAATAGCACTAACATAATGGCATAAGGCGTGGCTGCCGCATATTGTGCATCGGATGTATATTCCCACACTGCGGTTGAAAGCGTTTTAATATCATTCGGTGTGAGTAATAGGGTTGCGGTGAGCTCTTTCATTAAGTTTAAAAAAACTAAAGCAAATGCGGCAGCAATTCCAGGTAACATAGCGGGGATGACTAAGGTACGGAAAATATAAAAGTTGCTACGGCCTAAACTTTGTCCCACCTTTTCGATGTTATCAGACATCTGTTCAAGCGATCCTCGTAAGGTCGTTTGTGCCATTGGAAGATAAAGCATAAAGTAGGCGACCACAACCATAGCAAAGGTTTGATAAAGGGAATACGCATAGTTGATGGTAAAGAAAACTAACGATAATGCGATCACGAGCCCTGGTACTGCATGAAGTAGATAAGGGATGCGATCAAGCCAAATCGTCAATTTACTGCGATAGCGTACTGCCGCCCATACTAATGGTAAGGCACAAATAACGGTAAGCGCAGCACCCAGTGTTGATATGGTGAGTGAGTTTGTGAAAGCGGTAAAAAATTCCCCAAAATCGACCGCACTTTCAATGGAATTTCCTACTTTTAGCCAATAAATCAGCATGGTAATCGGCACTCCAATACTGAGCACAAAAATGGTTGTAAAGAAACTCACGACTAAAATTTGTTTTCCAACAGAGAGCGTTTTTAATGGATAGGGGCGTATTACGCCTTTGCCGCTTTGATAGAGTGTTTGTGTGCCTCTAAAACGAATTTCGCCCATCACCACAAGGATACAAATGACCATTAACACACCAGAAAGTAAGGCAGCGGTATTGTTATTAAAGGCCATTTCATATTCTTGGAAAATGGCGGTGGTGAAAGTTTGGTAATTTAAAATGGATACCGCACCGAACTCCACTAACATATGAAGGGCAATTAATAATACGCTACTGCCGATAGCGGGTTTGAGTTGCGGGAAAATCGCATGCCAAAATGTGTAAGCCTGGCTTTTCGCCAGTGAAAGACTCACTTCTTCTAAAGATCGGTCGAGTCTTTTTAAAGTTGCTGCCACAGGAAGATAAGCGAGTGGGAAAGAACTCAGCGTCATAATGCCGATAGTTCCCCATAAGCCCTCTACTCTAAAGGTGAGACTGATCCAGGTAAAACAGCTGACAAAGGCAGGAATACAAAGCGGAAGCGTCATGGCAACTTGGAAAAAGCCTTTTCCACAAAAGCGATAACGTTCTAATAAAAACGCACATAGTGTGCCGAGAATAATGGCAAAAAGCGTGACAAATACCATTAAAAGTAGGGTATTACTGAGCAGTTCCCACATTCTTGGGCGCCAAAGTAATTCAATGCTGCGAGCTAATCCAACATCTGCAGCTCGTTCAATAACATACAAAAAAGGGAGTAATAATGGCAAACTAATCAGCACGATTAAGGCAACAAGCCAGCGAGGAGGGCGATTAGACACAAAAAATCCTTTGAAAGTATTAGTGTAGAGTAAATAACAGAAGGGCGTGTATTACACGCCCTATATTGCATAGCATAGCAAATTAAACTTATTTCAAACCAGCTTCTTCAATAAGTTTGTTTGCATTGTCTTTGTCTTCAGAAGTGGTTGCCGAAACAACAGGCGCTTCTAATTTTGCATAAGGTTCCATGTTAAATGGAGAAACCACATCGGTACGAAGTGGGTATTCTGCACGTACTGAAACAAACGCTTCTTGTCCTTCTTTACTTGCTAAGAAATCAACGAATTTTTTCGCTTCTTCTTTATTTTTAGAACCTTTTAATACAGCTGCACCAGAATAGGTCACTAATGCACCTGGATCTTGATGACGAATGAAGTAAAGACGTGTTTTGAGGTTATCAGCACCTTTTTCTTTTGCAAGTGCATACCAGTAATAGTTGTTAATTAACGCTGCTGGTACTTCGCCATTTTCAACGGCTTGAAGGGCAACGCTGTTTTTTGCATAAAGTTTACCGTTTTCTTTCAAACCTTTTAACCATTTAAGTGCCGCATCTTTACCTTTTAATTTAGTAATCGCAACAACTTGCTCTAAGAATGCACCTGAAGTCGGAACATAACCAATTTTGTCTTTCCATTTTGGTGTTGCATAATCTAACACGGATTTTTCCATGTCTTTTTCAGATAATTTGGTGTGATCATAAACCACAACACGAGAACGGCCGCTTAATGCGATCCAGTCTTTTTTCGGTGCAACAGGCACACCTTTGTGTGCAGTTTGTTTAATGGTGTCTGCTGAAAGCGGTTCTAACAAACCCGCATCAGAGAGTGCTGCGAAAGGTGCAGTTTGTTCGGAATAGAATACATCTGCAGGGGTTTTATCTCCCTCTTCTTTCAATTGGCCCGCAAGTTGATCGCTTTTCGCACTGTTTAAGGTCACTTTAATGCCCGTTGCTTTTGTAAACGCATCGGCAACGGCTTTTGCACCTTCTTTATGTTGTCCGTTGTAAACGGTAATATCTGCAGAAGCGAAGCCTGCAAATGCCATTAAGCCGGTAAGGGCTGCAATTTGGAAATGCTTAATTTTCATGAAAACTCCTTTATGTGATTGGACAAATTGTCCATTTTTCTAAAAATAAGAATCGTCCCATTCTAATAATCTATAATAGATAATGCAAATAATTCTCAGATATTTTTCTCTTATATCAAAATTTCATATTCCATTCTATTTTCTTACTTCGCTCTACGTTGTTTTTTCTCCATAATGTCAGGTGGAAATTTCTAATAAGGACGGATATGAATATTCAGCAAATCATTAAACAACATCACCTAGAGCTCTTATTTCAGCAAGGGTCATTTGGGATTGAAAAGGAAAGTCAACGGGTGCATGCAGATGGTTCAATAGTGACATCATTGCACCCCAAAGCTTTTGGTAATCGTCGTTTCCACCCTTACATTCAAACAGATTTTGCAGAAAGTCAGTTGGAATTGGTGACTCCCCCAATGAAAAAATTAGAGGATACATTACGGTGGCTTTCAGCTATTCATGAAGTAACTCTGCGAACTTTACCAGAGGATGAATTTATTTTTCCATTCAGTATGCCTGCAGGGTTACCGCCAGAAGAGCAAATTAAGGTTGCACAATTAGATAATCAGGAAGATGTGGCTTATCGTGAGCATTTAGTCCAGTCTTACGGTAAATATAAGCAAATGGTCAGCGGTATTCATTACAATTTTCAAATTGATCCTAAGTTTATTGATGCCTTATTTCATGCACAAAATGAAACACAAAGTGCGGTTGATTTTCAAAATGATTTTTACCTAAAAATAGCAAAAAACTTCTTACGCTATCAATGGATTCTGCTTTATCTGTTTTCTGCGACACCGACGGTAGAGGAAAAATATTTCAGAGACAATTCCCCCCTTAAACCGCATCAATATGTGCGGAGTTTACGTTCAGGGAAATATGGTTATGTGAATGATCCAAAGATCTCTGTCTCTTATGACAGTTTGCAAGAGTATGTTGAGACGTTAGAACGTTGGGTGAAATCGGGTGATTTGATTGCGGAAAAAGAGTTTTACTCAAGTGTACGTTTGCGTGGTGCTAAAAAAGCGCGAGATTTACTTGAAAAAGGAATCCAATACTTGGAATTCCGTTTGTTTGATCTCAATCCGTTTGCACCTTATGGAATGGAACTTGCTGATGCGAAATTCATTCATTATTTTATTTTGTTAATGGCATGGCTTGATGATACCGCTGATCAAGAAGGCATTAAATTAGGTAAAGCACGTCTTGCTGAAGTGGCATGGGAAGACCCAAGAGAACTGAGTGTTTATGCGGTAGAAGGGGAATTAGTCCTCCTTGAAATGCTCAAAATGCTTGAGCAACTCAATGTGAGTGATGAGATTAAAACGATTGTTAAAGACAAATTAGGGCAATTTGCGGATCCAAACCAAACGCTTTGTGCGAAAGTAGTCGCGGCAATTGAACAGGTTGGCAGTTACCAACAGTTAGGGGCGGATATCGCGCAATCCAATAAAGCAAAAGCCTTTGAACGTTTTTATGCATTAAGTGCGTTTGATAATATGGAACTGTCCACACAGGCGTTATTGTTTGATGCAATTAAAAAAGGATTAAAGATTGAGATTTTAGATGAACGCGATCAATTTATCAGTCTTCAATTTGGCGATCATTTGGAATATGTCAAAAACGGTAATATGACTTCTCACGATAGCTATATTTCTCCACTCATCATGGAAAATAAAGTAGTGACGAAGAAAGTCTTAGCAAAAGCCGGATTTAATGTACCGCAAAGTATCGAGTTTACCGATGTGAAAAGTGCGGTAGAAAATTTCCCACTTTTTGAGAATCGAGCCGTCGTGATTAAGCCAAAATCAACGAATTTTGGTTTAGGGATCAGTATTTTCCAACAAAGTGTAACGAATAGAGAAGATTTTGCAAAAGCAGTAGAAATTGCTTTCCGTGAAGATAAAGAAATCATGGTTGAAGATTATCTACAAGGCACCGAATATCGTTTCTTTGTGCTGGGTGATCAAACCTTAGCCGTCTTATTACGCGTTCCAGCAAATGTCATTGGAGATGGTGTACATACCGTCGCTGAATTAGTTGCGGATAAAAATGATCATCCTTTACGGGGTGATGGCAGTCGTACACCATTGAAAAAAATTGCATTAGGGGATATTGAGCAGTTGCAGCTTAAGGAACAAGGTTTAACCGTGGATTCTATTCCAGCGAAAGATCAACTTGTCCAATTACGTGCGAATTCCAATATTAGTACAGGCGGCGATTCTATTGATATGACAGATGAAATGCATGCCAGTTACAAAGAAATTGCGGTAGGGATTAGCAAGGCAATGGGGGCGGCAGTTTGTGGCGTAGATTTAATTATTCCTGATTTGAAACAGCCGGCAGAACCGAGTTTACGTTCGTGGGGTGTGATTGAGGCAAACTTTAATCCTATGATGATGATGCATATTTTTCCATTTAGTGGACAATCTCGACGATTGACAATGAATGTGATTAAGATGCTTTTCCCTGAATTGCCTTAATTTGGTTATCGGGCTTCATCAGTTGGTGAAGCCCGTTTTACATTCATCGTAATTAGGCTAAAATGGAGACAGTATTCACCATTCTAAAACGAAATTTAATGACAACTTTTACCCTCGAGCCTCAAGAAAATGATCGTCTGCAATCTCTTTGTGGTGCATTCGATGAAAATATCAAACTGATTGAAAAAGAATTTAACCTCAATATTTCTCGCAATAACTTCACTTTTACCGTGAAATCAAATGATGAAAATCCCAAATCTCACCATGAACAATTAATTGATCGTGCGGCTAAATTAATCCAAACATTATATGTGGAGACTGCACCAATTAAAGGGAAAGTGAAAGAACTTGATTTAGAAGATGTGCATATTGCCTTGCAAGAGAGCAGAATGTTATCGCAAGCGGGAAGTGAGTCACGTAGTGAAAATCACGTCTATAGCACCACAATTAAAACCAAGCGTGGTTTGATTAAACCGCGTGGTGAAAATCAAATTCAATATTTACATAATATTCTTACGCACGATATTAGTTTTGGGATTGGCCCCGCTGGTACAGGGAAAACCTTTTTAGCCGTAGCAGCGGCAGTTGAAGCATTAGAACGCCAAGAAATTCGTCGCATTTTGCTGACTCGTCCTGCGGTGGAAGCTGGCGAAAAATTAGGTTTCCTACCGGGTGATTTAGGCCAAAAAATTGAACCTTATTTACGACCACTTTATGATGCGTTATTTGAAATGTTAGGCTTCGAACGCGTACAAAAATTGATGGAGCGTAATGTGATTGAAATCGCGCCATTAGCTTATATGCGTGGGCGTACACTCAATGATAGCTTTATCATTCTAGATGAAAGCCAAAATACGACGGTCGAACAAATGAAAATGTTTTTGACCCGTATTGGTTTTAATTCTAAAGCCGTGATTACAGGGGATGTAACCCAAATCGATTTACCGCGCAGCACCAAATCGGGTTTACGTCACGCCATGGAAGTGTTAAGCAAAGTGTCAGAGTTAAGCTTTAACTATTTTGAGAGTAAAGATATTGTACGACATCCTGTGGTGGCAAAAGTGGTACAAGCTTACGAAGAATGGGAAGCCCAAGATGAAATCCGCCGTCAAGAAATCGCTGCGCAGCGTCGAGCTGAACGTGAGCAAAAAGTGCGGTTAGAAAATGAAACGAATTTAGGAGAATAATATGGGCAATATGATTATAGATCTGCAATTGGCGAGCGAAAATACAGAAGGCTTGCCGTCAGAAGAGCAAATCCTACAATGGGCAACCGCCGCAGTGCAACCAGAAAGTGATAATGTCGAAATGACGGTACGCATTGTAGATGAAGCAGAAAGTCATGACTTGAATTTGACTTATCGTGGAAAAGATCGTCCAACCAATGTGTTGTCTTTCCCTTTTGAATGTCCTGACGAAGTGGAATTACCGCTGTTGGGCGATTTGGTGATTTGTCGCCAGGTAGTAGAACGCGAAGCTATCGAGCAAGAAAAGCCTTTAATGGCACATTGGGCGCATATGATTGTGCATGGTAGCTTACATTTGCTGGGTTACGATCACATTGACGATGATGAAGCCGAAGAAATGGAAAGTTTAGAAACTGAAATTATGCAGGGGTTGGGCTTTGCTGACCCTTACCTTTCAGAAAAATAATGACGATTTGGAGCAATTATGTATAAAGCCGTATTCAGTGATTTTGATGGTACCTTATTAACTTCTGATCATCGAATTTCGCCTAAAACCTTAGACGCAATTCAACGCATTACCAAACAAGGTATTCCATTTACACCAATCTCTGCGCGTTCGCCGCTTGGTATTTGGCCTTATGCGAAACTCATTGAAAATTACAACATCATTGTGGCATTTAGTGGAGCCTTAATTTTAGATAAAAACGCTAAGCCTATTTATTCAGTACAAATTGATCCTGCTGATATTCAAGCCATTAATCAAGTATTAGCAGACCATCCTGCGTTGGGTGTGAATTATTATACTTATGATGATTGCGTTGCTAGAGATTTAGATAATAAATGGGTGATTTATGAACGTAGCGTAACGGGCATCCAGATCGATCCTTATGATGAAAGTGCGGTTTATTCTCCGCATAAAATTCAAATCATTGGAGAAACGGATGAGGTGATTAGCATTGAGAAAATCCTAAAAGAGAAATTCCCGCATTTAAGTATTTGCCGTTCTCATGCGAATTTCCTTGAAGTGATGCATAAATCCGCGACAAAAGGCAATGCAGTACGTTTTCTCGAAGATTACTTTCATGTGAAGATGGAAGAATGTGTTGCTTTCGGTGATAACTTTAACGATTTAGATATGCTAGAAAGCGTAGGATTAGGCGTTGCAATGGGCAATGCACCCGATGAAATTAAACAAGCCGCAAATCGTGTCACGGCTTCGCATAATGATGATGGAATTGCATTGATATTGAATGAGATTTTCCCTGAATAAATAAAAAGGCGCTTTCTAGTTAAAAGAAAGCGCCTTATTTTTATTTTCCTAAATTCAGCACTTTAACAAGTGCAGTAAAAAATTTGTCATTTTCTTGTGGTAAGCCAATGCTGATGCGTAAGTGATTTGGCATGCCATAACCTGCAATTGGGCGTACAATCACGCCTTCACGTAATAATGCATCATAAATTGGTGCGGCAGGCTGTTTAAAATCAATGGTAATAAAGTTACCTTTAGACGGAATAAAGTCTAAGCCATATTGTTGACAGAAGGCTTCATAACGTTTCATTTCTTGGCGATTATTCTCCGCCACTTTTTCGACAAAAGCATCATCATTCATCACTGCAATCGCGCTAGTTAAAGCGAGACTGTTACAATTAAATGGCTGACGAACACGGTTTAATAAATCTGCAATTTCAGGATTAGAGACCGCGTAGCCAATGCGTAAACCTGCCAAACCATAAGCTTTTGATAGAGAGCGTGAAACGATAAGGTTCGGGTATTTTTCCAGTAATGCAAAAGAATTAACGCGTTCGCTTGGATGAGTAAATTCAGTATACGCTTCATCTAATACCACAATCACATTTTCAGGGACTTTGGCTAAGAAAGCATCTAATTCTGCTTCCGTTAAGAAATTCCCCGTTGGGTTGTTTGGATTGGCAATAAAAATCAGTTTGGTTTTATCTGAAAGTGCGGTCAAAAATCCGTTTAAATCATGTCCCCAATCTTTAGCAGGGATTTCTTTAGCGACGGCGTTAATAGCTTTGGTCACTAAAGGGTAAACAATAAAGGCATATTGTGAATAAATCACTTCATCATGCTCAGCCGCAAAGGTATGAGCAAAGAGCTCTAATAAATCGTTAGAACCATTGCCAAGGGTGATTTGGTTTGGTTGCACACCAAATTTTTTTGCAATAGTTGCTTTAAGTTCAAAACCATTCGCATCAGGATAGCGAGTTAAATGATCAAGTTGGGCTTGAATGGCTTTTTTCGCACTTTCAGTAAAGCCGAAAGGGTTTTCATTTGAGGCCAGTTTAACGATATCAGTAATGCCTAATTCACGTTCGAGTTCTTCGATGGGTTTTCCGGCTTGGTAAGGTGAAAGAGATTTTACGCCTTGATTGGCAACGTTGATGTATTGCATATGCTTTCCTTATAAAGACGAGCGGGCCTTTCAGCCCGCACGTTGAGTTTAATGAATCAGATAACTAGCTGTTTTCAGCTTCAAATTTTTTCATGAATTCAATGAGCGCTTGTACACCTTCTAATGGCATTGCATTGTAGATAGATGCACGCATACCACCTAACACTTTGTGACCTTTTAAGGCTTGAAGACCGGCAGCTGTCGATTCTGCAACAAATTTAGCATCAAGTTCAGGATTGCCTGTCACAAATGTGACATTCATGGTTGAACGGTTTTCTTTAGCCACTACGTTACGATAGAGTTTGCTGCTATCAATGTAATCATAAAGGGTTTGTGCTTTCACTGCGTTACGTTTTGCAATTTCTTTTAAGCCACCAATCGCTTGAATGTGTTTGAAGACCAATGAACAGAGATACCAAGCAAATGTTGGTGGAGTATTGATCATAGAATCAGCATCACGTTGTGTGGCGTAATTCCAAATTGATGGTGTCGCTTGGCGAGCATGACCAATTAAATCATCGCGAATAATCACAAGTGTAATCCCTGCTGGACCAAGATTTTTTTGTGCACCCGCGTAAATGACACCGAATTTGCTAATGTCAATTTCGCGAGAGAGCACATTAGATGACATATCGGCTACAAGTACCGCATTACCCACATTCGGTACATCAAAAATTTCAACACCACTGATGGTTTCATTTGGACAATAGTGAACGTAATCGTATTGTTCCGCAATGTCGCTGAAATCAAGGTTGGTAATGCGAGTGTGATCACCATTTTCCACAATGGTAATTTCATCAATTTCAGCAAAGTTACGCGCTTCTTTCGCTGCAGTTGCAGACCAGTGACCGCTATTTAAGTAAAGTGCTTTGCCTTTCTCACCAATTAGGTTCATCGGTAATGCCGCAAATTGACCACGTGCGCCACCTTGTAGGAATAACACGCGATAATTATCTGGAATGTTATATACCTCGCGCAGATCTTTTTCTGCTTGAGTAATCAATTCCATAAAATATTTGCCACGGTGGCTGACTTCCATCACAGACACACCTTGACCAAGCCAGTTAGTTAGCTCAGCTTGTGCTTTGTGTAGTACCTCAGGGAAAATCATGGCTGGACCAGCACTAAAATTAAAAACTTTTGACATTGTGTTTCCTTATTTTATTTTGAATAGATTCTTCATTTTTACCACTACCGAATAGGATAATCAACTAAATCAAACAGTTTTTTGATCTAATCCATCAATTTAAATTTAAGCTTTTGACGGGGACGAAAAAAAAGGCTACATTACCCGAAGTTTATTTTTAACTTTGAGAGAGTCGATCATGGGAAATGTAAATAAATCCTTCCAAGAAGTATTAGAGTATGTGCGTTTATATCGTTTAAAAAATAAACTTAAGCGTGACATTGAAGACAACAACCGTAAAATTCGTGATAACCAAAAACGTGTCTTATTGTTAGATAACTTAAATCAATATATTCGTGATGATATGAGCATTGAAGATGTTCGTGCGATTATCGAAAATATGCGTGATGATTATGAAGGCCGTGTGGATGAGTACAACATTCGCAATGCGGAACTTTCTACTTTACGCCGTGAAACGAGCAATAAGATGAAAGAACAGAAAAAAGCACACGCGAAATTAGTGCAAGACGCGAATAAAATCACGTTATAAAATCCTAAAAGAAATGACCGACTTTGTTGAAGTGCGGTCATTTTTTATGGTGTTTTTAGGATGAACTATAAGTGATTAAACATCATAAGTGCCCATCACCACAGCTTGATCTAAAATATGCCCTTGCATCGCAAAATGTAGATCATTAAAACGGAATCCCGGTTTAAGGTTAAGTTTGGTATCGAGCGCATACACAATAAGCTCGTAACGATGCAAGCAGTTTGGTGGCGCCATACCACCATAGAATGAGGCTTCTTCGATATCAAATTGACCTAATTTACTCGCCCAAGTATTTGCACCTTGTACATAATCTGTTGCGGTTTGGCTTTCATTTTCTTGGATAACGGTACGTTCAAGATCCGCAATAAGCCAATGAATCCACACAAAGCCACTTGCCGTAATTGCATCTTTATCTTCTAAGACAACCGCAAAGGATTTAGTGCCTTGAGGGGCATCGTGAATTTCAAATGGAATAGAGTAGGTCGGCATACCATTTGGGCTAAATTGTGTGCCGCGTTTGCCATATTTGTCTTCAAAAGCACCATTTTGAATGGCTGAACTGGTTACAAACATTGTTTTCTCCTTAATTTCTCACGGAATACACTTTAAATTTGGTGGTTTGAGCAAGGACTTCAAATTTACCGAAATGTTGCGCTAATAAATCGGGATAGGGCAGAAATGCATTAGCAACAATACGAAGTTCACCACCGGCCGTCAAATGCCATTTTGCTTGTTGAATAAGTTCTTTCACTGCACGATAAGCAGTATCGACTCCATCGTGGAAAGGCGGGTTTGAAATGATCAGATCAAATTTCCCTTCAATATGGGAAAACACATCGCTTGCAATAACCCGGCCTTCAAGTTGATTTTCAGCAAGCGTTTGGCGAGCAGATTGAATTGCCATTGCATGAATATCAGTCATTGTGACATCCGCTTTAGGGTGATGTTTTTTGATCATTGAACCAATGACACCCGCACCACAACCAACGTCTAATACTTTGCCTTGAATTGGTGACGTTAAAGTGGAAAGTAGAAGTGACGTTCCATTATCAAGTTCATTGGCACTGAATACACCCGGCAAGCTGAAAATACGGAGATCGCCTAATGCATCATTTTGGTAGCATTTCCAATAAGATTGAAGGTCAAAGTGCGGTTGTTTTTGTAAGGAAAAATGATATAAGCCACAACGACGCGCTGAATCGATTTTGCCAATTTCACCATAAGGTTCAAACAGTTTTTCAGCTGAACGGACGCCACAACGATTTTCACCGATAATCAATACTTCTTGACCAATTTTACTTTTGGCGAGTAGTTGCATCAGCTGAAAATTCACTTCTTGTTTATTCTTCGTCCAATAATAAATAATCAAATCAGCTTGCGGTTGAAATTCAACCTCAAAATTGACCGCACTTTGGGTTTTAGCATAATCAAAATACCAGCTCCAAATCTGCACAGATTGGCAATGTTTTTTCAATATTTGAGGAAAATCATCATTAATGCCACCGGTAAGAAGAATTGATTTACCGTTAAAAAGGGGAAGGTGGCGTTGTAAAACTTCGCTTTCGAGAGAAATCACGCTTTAAATCCTGTGGGTTATTGGTTAAAATTACGTGTTATTCTAACAAAAGATAACGATTTAAACGTATTTATTAAGGAATTATTTATGAAAAAAATCATCACCGCAGTCGCAATGGCAAGTTTATTGTCTGGCTGTCAATTAATTGAACAACTTCAAAGTAAGGGAGGAAAACAACAAACTTCAACCTTACCAACTACTTCAACTGTAGAATTACCTGCTGCACAAGCACAAAGTTTAGATGCGCAATTTGAGCGAATCAAAAAGGGTAACGAAGAAGTCACATTTAATGGTGAGAAATTCTATAAACAAACGAAAGCCTTTGATAAATCAGAAGATCCGCGTTTTTTAAGTGGTGCGGCAAGTGTGGATCGTAGCAATCGTAAATTTATCACTAGTGAAACCTACTACTTAAAAGACCTTTCACATGTTCCAGCATTAACAACAAAATATCTTGATGCCAATAAAAAAGTATGTGAGTTAAAAACAATTGGAAGCGCTTCAGATGTTTACTATGCTTGTGATGGTAAAGATTTTCAACGTTTTATCGCGGTGATTTATCAAGCGAAAAATATTCTTTCTTTCCGTAGCTTAAAAGCGTATCAAGAAAAACCAACTGAAGCGCAAGAACAAGCAATTGTTAAAGGTTTAAGAGATTATCCGCTAGATACTATCGCTCGTTAATCTATGGATAGACGCAATCTTCTTTTAAATGAAATGGGAATAACCCGTTGGCAGCTCTATCGTCCAGAAGTATTACAAGGGGCGGTTGGTGTGAGTGTGTCTGAACAAGTGAAATTTATTGTGGTGGCGAAAGATAACATATCAAACGCCTCACTTTTTTCAGATATACGACTCGCACTTGAGTTAAATAAAGAAGATTGCCTTTGCCTGAATTTCGATCAAATTCAACATATTACTTTACAACATTCTGTGCGGTATTGGTTATTGGCTGAAAATGCTGATGAAATCGACCGCGCGTTGCCTTATTGCTTAAATGCAGAGCGTATTTATCGCTCCGTTGATTGGCAACAATTCCAGCAAAATAGCCAAGCTAAGCGTGAGCTTTGGCAACAAATCCAACAAATTTAATCATGATGCCTTCTCTATTTCCTATTGAAGAATGCGATATGGATCGCTTATATGAAATTGAACAAGTTGCGCATCTAGTGCCTTGGTCATTGGGAACCTTGAAAAATAATGTCGGCGAACGTTATCTTAATCTAAAATTAGTGGAAAAAGAGCAAGTGCTTGGTTTTGCAATTTGCCAAACGGTATTAGATGAAGCCACATTATTCAATATTGCGATAGATCCAACTCAACAAGGAAAGGGTTACGGTTCGTTTTTATTGCAAGGTTTAATGGATAAGCTTAAAGAGAAAGGCATTCAAACCCTTTGGCTTGAAGTGCGTGAATCGAATCCCGCTCGTTTCCTTTATGAAAAGCTGGGATTTAATGAAGTTGATATCCGTAAGAATTATTATCCTAAACCGGATGGTGGACGAGAAAATGCTGTTGTGATGGCATGTTATCTCTAGAATGCAAAAGTGCGGTCAATTTTGACCGCACTTTATCTAAAAATAAGACATTACACTTCTTCTGCAGGGAAGATAAATGGATTCAATCCACTACGAGCGAAGTCTTTTTCTTCCATTTCAATATCTAAGAAAATTGATGCCAAATCATCTGCTACGGCTTCAACATTTGGATCTTTTTCCTGGAACATCATTTTTAAGTAGCTTTGGCAATCACCACAGGTTTCAGCACGAATGAGAGCAAGTTCTTCGTTTAATGACCACATTTCAAGATTTTTGTGTTCATTACAGTTAGTGCATTGGGCACGAACCAAATTCCACTCGCTTTCACAGAGACTGCAGTGTAAATAACGTAAACCTTGCGATGTACCGATATGTACCACACTAGCAACAGGGGCAGAACCACAAACAGGGCAGTAATGCAAATTATCGATACCTTCTTGGCGGCTGTTATGAGGAATTTGTTGAGCCAATTGTAACCAATAAAGAGAAAGTGCCGCCCAGATAAAGACAGCTTTATCTGTGCTCACTAAATTAAATTCTTGGTTTAAAAGATGACTAGCCATCTCTTCAAGCTCTTTCTCTGAGGCTTTTTCAAGATTTTCAATGGTAGTAAGAACCTGTTCATTTGCTTTTGGTTTTATGCTATGTAAAATTTCTTTGAGATATTCAATCCAAATGCTTGAGCGTTTAAATGTTTTAGTATTTAACGGTTCAAGTTCATCTAAATTATCGAAATGCTGTTTTTCTAATGGATTTTTTTCAAATACGCTTAATTGGCTTTCCACAACATCTGCAGCAAAGAGTAAATAATCAGCCAATGGATGATCTTTCGCTAATTCTCTTAAACGTTTTGCACGACGTTGATAAAGATTTTTAGGGTTAGCAAACAAAACAGGCGGAATATCGTATGAATTCGTTTTTTGTTTGATTTCGTCTGCAGATAAGATTTTGATACTCATAATAGTCTCTTAAGTATTGATAAGAAAAAGTGCGGTCATTTTAACCGCACTTTTTGATTTTAGCCATTGATACCTTTGAACAATGCTTTGGTTTTTACTTTTTTACCTTCAGCTTCGTTTTTAAGATCTTCTTCTAGCTCAGGAAGTACTTCGTCGTTATACCATTTAGGGTGGTGTTTTTTCGCCCAGCGAACGGTTACCCAACCTTCCACGATACCACGAATGGAGCCTTTCACCCAGAATGCCATGTACATGTGTACCAAGATACCGGTGAACAACATGAATGCACTTAGTGAGTGAAGTAAAATCGCAAAACGCAACACTGGGATAGAGAAGTAGTGTGAGAAATATTGACGCCACATAATGATGCCGGTTACAAGCAAGGTAACCATCGCCAAGTTCAATGTCCAGAATAACATTTTTTGACCAAGGTTATACTTACCATTATAAGCAACAGCGTGTTCATTTCCTTTCAATACTTCAAGCATGCCTTTTAACCAGCGGATATCGTTTTTCTCTGGAATATTGTGATCCCAGTAAAGATAGCCAAGGAAAATAAAGGCAACAAACATAATGATACCGGTGAACGGGTGAATTGCTCGCGCCAGTTGCGGGGTACCTAAAATCTCAGTTAACCATGCAAAATCTGGGAAGAAGAAAGCCACACCAGTGAACATCGTCATAAAGAAGCAGATTACGAGTAGCCAGTGGCTAAAACGAGCAGGCGTTCTGTGACGAATGATTCGAGTATCATTGCTAATCTCAATCTTACTCATCTTTGCCCCCTTTTCTATCTTCTTCTTCAAATTCGTGGTGATGATCTTCCACGTCTTCTTCTACGTTTGGACCTACAGCTAAGTAGTGACCAATTTCAGCAAGCGCTAAACCACCCATTGCCACAGCGGCTACCGGTTTCAAGATATCTTTCCACAAGGTAACTGTTGGGTCGATTTGAGGATCTTTTGGTAATCCTGAATAAAGTTCTGGTTTATCTGCATGATGAAGTACATACATAACATGCGTACCACCTACGCCTTCAGGGTCGTAGATACCTGCATTTTCGTAACCACGTGATTTTAAGTCAGCAACACGTTGTTCTGCGTAAAGTTTCATTTCTTCTTTAGAACCAAAACGAATTGCACCGGTTGGACATGTTTTCACGCAAGCCGGTTCTTGGCCTACAGAAACACGATCCACACAAAGGGTACATTTGTACACGCGGTTGTCTTCAGGGTTCATACGTGGAATGTTGAACGGACAACCTGCAATACAGTAACCACAACCGATACATTTATCAGATTGGAAATCCACGATACCGTTCGCATATTGGATGATTGCACCAGGTGCAGGACAAGCTTTTAAACAGCCTGGTTCTGAACAGTGCATACAACCATCTTTACGGATTAACCATTCTAAACGATCATTTTCTTCCACTTCATTAAAGCGCATCACAGTCCATGCTTTTGCGTTGAGATCTACTGGGTTATCGTAGATCCCCACACATTGAGCATTAACATCAGAACGGATGTCATTCCACTCTGAACAGCCCACCTGACAGGCTTTACAACCGATACAGGTGGATACGTCGATTAATTTTGCAACTTCAACTTTATGATCACGCGCTTGAGGTGCTGGTGTTAAACCAGACGTAGCGGAGACCTTGATAATGTCTTGCGATTGAACGCCTTGACCACTTCCTGCCATATTATGCCTCCGCTTTCTCAATGTTTACCAAGAATGTTTTGTATTCTGGTGTTTGAGTGACTGCTTCACCCCAAGATGGTGTTAAGGTGTTGGTGGAGAAACCACGATTACCTTTACCATTTAAGGCTTTCATATTCCAGTGAATTGGAATACCCACGTGATGTACGGTACGTCCATCGACTTCTAAATCTTTCAAACGTTTCGTTACCACTGCTACGGCTTTAATGTAGCCACGGCGAGAAGTAATTTTCACCATATCACCTTTTTGGATGCCTTTTTCTGCTGCTAATTTCTCACCAATTTCCACGAATTGTTGTGGTTGAGCGATGATATTTAACGCAGATTGAGCAGTCCAACTGTGGAAGTGTTCGGTCAAACGATAAGTGGTTGCCACATAAGGGAAATCTTTGTTTGAACCGATAAATTCACGGTCTTCTTTATAAATACGAACAGTCGGATCAGAGACAACACTTGGGTGTAGTGGGTTAGTGTCAATCGGACTTTCAATTGGTTCATAGTGTTCAGGCATAGGACCATTCGCAATTTTATCTACAGCGAATAGACGGCCAACACCTTCTGCAGACATAATAAATGGACCTGCATCAGAACCTGGTGGTTGTGTGCCATAGTCAGCTACATCTAACCAGTTCCAGTTTTTACCGTTCCATTTGATTAATTGGCGGTGTTTATCCCAAGGATTACCGTTAATATCAAGTGAAGCACGACTGTAAAGGATACGACGGTTTGCTGGCCATGCGAAGCCCCAACCTAATGTACAACCTAAACCTGATGGGTCAGAGTTGTCACGGTTTGCGGTTTGGTTACCTTTTTCAGTCCATTGACCCACATAGATCCAGTTACCTGATGAAGTTGTACCGTCATCACGTAAGTGAGCGAATCCGTTAAGTAATTGACCTTTTTTATACATGACGTTGCCATCAGCATCGAGAAGATCAGCAAGCGCGTAACCATTCAATTCTTTCGCTAATTCTGTGGAGCTTGGTGAATGCGGTTGAGCATAGTTCCAAGTCATCGCTTCGAAAGATTCGATACCACGACCACCTTCTTTTTGATAAAGGTGATGCATTTCTTCACGAATCATAGAAAGAATTTCAACATCTGGTAACGCTTCACCTGGTTGGTCACAGCCTTTCCAGTGCCATTGAGCCCAACGACCAGAGTTAGCAATAGAACCATCTTCTTCTGCGAAACAGGTGGTTGGTAAACGGAATACTTCAGTTTGAATATCTGCTGGATTCACATTGTTTGATTCACCAAAGTTTTTCCAGAATTCAGAAGATTCAGTTTGAAGCGGATCCATCACGATTAAGAATTTCAATTTGCTCATACCTGCAACAGTTTTGTTTTTGTTCGGTAATGAGTTTAATACGTTGAAACCTTGTAAAATCCAACCGTTCAATTTGCCATCATTCATTAACTTAACATGAGTGATAGGGTCGTATAAGCGGTCTGCTTTTGGTAAGAAATCGAAACCCCAACCATTTTCTTTGGTTGCTTTATCACCATAGAACGTTTTCATCATACTCACGAAGAATTTCGAGGTATTACGATAGTAGTTCACTTGGTTTGGTACGATATCTTTTGGCGTAATCGCATTAATGTATTGTTCGTAAGACGTATCTTTGTCATTCGGTAAACGCATATAACCAGGTAAAGACATCGGCAATAAGCCCATATCTGTTGTACCTTGTACGTTTGAGTGTCCACGTAATGCATTAATACCGCCTCCTGGCATCCCCATATTACCTAAGAGTAATTGGATCATAGCCATTGAACGAATATTTTGAGTACCGATTGTATGTTCAGTAAAGCCTAACGCATATAAGTGCGTCATGGTTTTATTCGGTGCAGAGGTTTTACCAATTTCTTCACAGATTTGTAAGAAGAGTTTTTGCTTAACACCAGTAATACGTTCAACTATTTCTGGGGTATAGCGAGAAACGTGATCTTTCAAGATATTAATCACACAACGTGGATCTTGTAAGGTCATGTCACGTTTAGCATTACCATTTTCATCAAATTGGTAATTCCATTTAGATTTATCGTAAGTACGTTTTTCTTCATCAAAGCCTACGAATAAACCATCTTCAAATTTGAAACCTTCATCAACTAAGAATGAAGCATTGGTATAGTGTTTAACGTATTCGTGTTGAATTTGGTTAGTTTCCAATAAGTAACGGATCACACCCATTAAGAATGCGATATCAGAACCGGAACGAATTGGTGCATGAAGGTCAGCTACAGAAGCTGTACGGTTAAAGCGAGGGTCAACCACGATGATTTTCGCACCGTTTTTCTTCGCTTCGATCGCCCAACGGAAGCCAACAGGGTGAGCTTCAGCAGGGTTACCACCTTGAACAATAATAAGATTGGCGTTTTTGATGTCAACCCAGTTGTTTGTCATGGCACCGCGACCAAATGATGGAGCAAGACTTGCTACCGTTGGTCCGTGTCAAGTATTCGCTTGGTTACACATCGGCACTATGCCCAACATTCGAACCCATTTATGAGTAAGAAGTGCGGCCTCGTTGCTCATGGCGGAGGCGGTCATAATACCAGTAGAGGTCCAACGGTTAACGGTTTTGCCACTTGCGTCTTTTTCAACGAAGTTCGCATCACGGTCATCTTTTAATAAACGAGAAACGCGTTTGATCGCTTCTTCCCAAGAAAGACGAACCCATTTGTCCGAACCCGGTGCTCGATATTCAGGGTATAATGCACGGCTTTCACTATTAACATAGTCTAACGCGCCCGCACCTTTAGGACATAATGCCCCACGGCTTACCGGATGGTCAGGGTCACCTTCAAGGTGGAATAATTTAGAACGGGTATTGGTGCCTGTATGGCTGCTTAAAGCATCGTAAGGTTTGCCTGTGCTATATAACAACATACCACAGCTCACTGCACAATATGTACAGGTGTTACGGGATTCAAAAGCCCGTAATAATTTGTATTCACGTGGTGCCGCTAAGACAGATGATGGTGCAAAACCCAACATTGCCGCAGACGTCCCCGCCATACCACCTGCACAGATCTTAAAGAACTTACGTCTAGAGACCTGCATAATCACTCCTTCATAACGGCGAACCGTTAAGATATTTCGATAGTATAAATTCGTATAGATAATTTATTTGATTTCGTTAAAATAACGTATCAACCATTAAATTGATTATAACAATGACCAATTTAAACGGAGTCGATTTTAACTATTTTTTAACCGAAAATCTATAATCAAAACTTGTTATAATCGCTTTAAAACTTGAGCTAGATCACAAAACAAACATTTTTTGTTAAAAAAAAGTAACATTTTTACAACAGTCATTTTATTGGGAAAAAATAATGCACTGGATAATCCAAAAAACAATTAATTTTTTAAAAAAAACATCTGAAAATCCGACCTCACTTTTAGTGGAAAAACAAGATAGTTTGGCTGCGGAAGTCCCTGTTTCACTTGTCTATAATGGTATTGCACATACCGTCATGATGTGCTCTCCCCAAGATTTAGAGGATTTTGCTTTAGGCTTTTCATTAGCGGAAGGTATTATTGAGAAAAAAGCGGATATTTATGGCATAGATGTGGTGGAAGTATGCAATGGCATTGAAGTGCAAATTGAATTATCTAGCCGTCAATTTGTAGCATTAAAAGATCATCGCCGTACATTAACAGGTAGAACAGGATGTGGCATTTGCGGCACAGAACAAATCTCACAAGTTTATAAAAAATTGCCGAAATTAGACCGCACTTTCCAATTTAATTTAAATTTATTAGATGGCTGTTTAGAACAATTACAAGCTAATCAAACACTCGGAAAAGAAACAGGGGCGACACATGCCGCCGCCTTTTTTGATTTATCGGGTAATTTACTGGCGATTCGAGAAGATGTTGGGCGACATGTGGCACTAGATAAATTAATCGGCTGGCATGCTAAACAGAATCAACCGCAAGGATTCGTACTTGTTTCAAGCCGAGCCAGTTATGAAATGGTCCAAAAATCGGTAGCTTGTGGCATCGAGTTACTTGTTGCAATTTCTGCAGCAACAGATCTTGCCGTCAATATGGCTGAACAACACAATCTTTCCCTTATCGGCTTTGCTCGCCCTGGAAAAGCTAATATCTATGCGGGTAAAGAGCGGTTGGTTTTAGCTTAGTTTATCTATATAAAAACGAGTGCGGTCAAAAACATTCTTATTTTGACCGCACTTTTTGTTTATTCCTTTTATTCTTTTGGCGATTTACTCTCTAAGAGCACTTCAGAAACCCAACGTTGGGTGAGGCGTTTACCTTCTTGATCTGTACCAAATTTCATAAAATCAATATCCACCAGTTTTAATTTACCAGCCGGTAGGAAACCTGGTGCAGGTTCTGCATGGATATTGGTTGGAAGTTGGTAAGAGTCTGATTCTTTCCATGGAATTTCTTGTGCTTCTTTGCTTAGCACGAAATCCATAAATAGCTTGGCATTATCAAGGTTTCTAGCTCCTTTAATAATGCTTGCCCCGCCTAAAGAATAGCCTACGCCTTCGCATGGTAAAATGCCTTCAACTGGCGCACCATTTTTCTTCTCACGCGGATAAACCAACATAAAACCTAAATCAATCGCTACAGTACCGTTAGCCAAATAGTTGCTCGCAAGGCCTGTTTTGGTATGTTGCATGAGATTTGGCTCTAATTTTTTCAAATAATCAAAAGCTTTTTCTTCTCCCCATAATGTGGAAAAAGTGCTGATAAGGGAATAACCCGTACCAGAAACACGTGGATCGGGATATTGAATTTGCCCTTGATATTCAGGTTTTAGTAGATCTGCATAACATTTTGGCGCAGGAATATTCAATTCTTTCAATTTTTTAGTATTCACCCCAATGCCTAGTTCCATTAAGTAAATCACAGAGGTGAAATTACCGCGTTGATCCATTAAAGATTTAAACTGCGGCATGATATCTTTTTGTAATGGAGAACGATAGGATTCAAGCAAGCCTAACTCTGCGGCTTGAAGATGGGGTTCAATGGTGCCACCAAACCAGAAATCAGCTTGTGGGTTTTCTTTTTCCACTTTAATTTTGCCTAACACTACACCAGTACTATTACGCACAAATTGTGCATCTACATTGTATTTTTTACTAAAGGCTTGAGTGACTTTTTCGCATACAACGTTTTGCACGCTGCAATAGACGGTAAGTTTTCCTTCAGCCTGTGCGTGAGAAGTGTACGCGAGGGCGGTTAGGGCTGAAAGTGCGGTTAATTTTAGCGTTGTTTTTATTGACATTGTGTCTCCTTTAACTTCGTCAATATTTAGTAATTATTTGATATTGCTAATATAAAGGGACGGAGTAAATTTGTAAATATCAGGTTGTTTAAAAATATAATTCCCACTATAATCCCTGTAAATTTAACCAGATTAAAATAAGAGCAATGGATATTTCAGAATTACTTGATGGCTTGAATGATAAACAACGTGAAGCAGTGGCAGCACCGCTTGGTAATTACCTTGTACTTGCGGGGGCTGGAAGTGGTAAAACTCGCGTACTGACTCATCGTATTGCTTGGTTGATTGCCGTAGAAAATATTTCTGAAGGTAGCATTATGGCAGTAACCTTTACCAATAAAGCCGCTGCTGAAATGCGCCATCGTATTCAAGATACTTTATCCAAACATGCTCAATCCAATTTATTTGGCATGTGGATTGGCACATTCCATAGCATTGCCCATCGATTATTACGCGCTCACCATTTAGATGTGAACTTGCCACAAGACTTCCAAATTTTGGATTCTGAAGACCAACTTCGTTTAGTAAAACGCTTGATGAAATTGCACAATTATGACGATAAAGCATTTCCACCAAAACAAGCATGTTGGTATATCAATAATAAAAAAGATGAAGGTCTAAGACCGCAAGATATTAATGATTTTGGTGATCGCCAGGAAAAAGAGTGGATTAAGATTTATCAAATTTATCAAGATACTTGTGATCGTGCGGGATTGGTGGATTTTGCTGAATTGTTAATTCGTGCGTATGAATTATTTGCTAAAAAGCCCGTAATTTTACAACGCTATCAGCAACGTTTTCAGCACATTTTGGTGGATGAGTTTCAAGATACCAATAAAATCCAATATGCTTGGATCAAAATTCTTGCCGGTAATACGGGCAAAGTGATGATTGTGGGCGATGATGATCAATCCATTTATGGTTGGCGTGGTGCACAGGTCGAAAACATTCAAAAATTCCTAAAAGATTTCAATGCTGAAACCATTCGTTTGGAACAAAATTATCGTTCTACTGGCAATATTTTGAAAAGTGCCAACCAACTTATTTCGAATAATAGTGATCGCCTCGGTAAGAATTTATGGACCGACGGTGAAATGGGTGAGCCAGTAGGTATTTATGCAGCATTTAATGAATTAGATGAGGCAAAATTTGTGGCGTCTCAAATCCAAAATTGGGTAGATGACGGTGGAAAATTAGATGATTGTGCTGTTTTATATCGTAGTAATAGTCAATCTCGTGTCATTGAAGAAGCCTTGATTCGTTGTCAAATTCCTTATCGTATTTACGGTGGAATGCGATTCTTTGAACGCCAAGAAATTAAAGATGCGTTGGCGTATTTACGTTTAATTAATAATCGTCAAGATGATGCCGCGTTTGAACGTGTGATTAATACGCCTACGCGTGGTATTGGTGATCGTACTTTAGATGTGTTACGAAATTTAACCCGTGAACGTCAAATAACCTTATGGCAAGCAGTGCAAGTGGCCACACAAGAAAATATGCTAACGGGACGCGCTTCAACCGCATTGCTTCGTTTCCAAGAGTTGATTAATTCTTTACAGGTGGATACAGCTGAAATGCCACTGTTTGCACAAACTGATTTCGTGATTAAACATTCTGGCTTATACGATATGTATAAACAGGAAAAAGGCGAGAAAGGTGAAGTCCGTATTGAAAACTTAGAAGAATTGGTGACGGCAACCCGAGAATTTATCAAACCTGATGAAGCAGAGGATATGACCGATCTTACCGCCTTTTTAACTCATGCTTCTTTAGAAGCGGGAGAAGAGCAGGCTTCACCGCATCAATCTTGTGTGGAAATGATGACCTTACACTCAGCAAAAGGCTTGGAATTTCCGCGCGTATTTATGGTGGGGGTAGAAGAGGGCGTATTCCCAAGTTTCCGTTCATTTGAAGAGCCTGGTCGTTTGGAGGAAGAACGCCGTCTTGCTTATGTGGGCATTACTCGAGCGAAGCAAAAACTTACCATTTGTTATGCTGAAAGTCGTCGTGTTTACACGAAAGAAGAACGCCATTTACCTTCGCGTTTTATTGCAGAATTGCCATCAGAGTGCATTCAAGAAATCCGTTTACGCGGAACAGTCACCCGAGCATTAAACCAAGCGAAAGTAGGGAGTTTAAGCACGAGTTTGCCAGAAAATGAATGGAAAATGGGGCAAAAAGTGAAACATGAAAAGTTTGGTTTTGGCACTGTTATAAACGTTGAAGGCTCAGATAATAACACCCGTTTACAAATTGCTTTCCAAGCTCAAGGAATTAAGTGGTTGATTGCACATTTGGCAAAATTAGAAAAAGTGCGGTAGAATCGGGAGGATTTTATTGCAACGAGTATGAATATTGATGTTTATGCTCAAGGTGCCAAGTGCGAAAGCATTCGAAGAAATGACCGCACTTTTATCATGTGGGAAGTAGATGTTTAAATTTATTTTAAAACGTATTTTGATGGTGATTCCTACCTTTATCGCCATCACTTTTGTGACTTTTGCGCTCATTCATTTTATTCCGGGGGATCCCGTGGAGATCATGATGGGAGAGCGAGGTTTAACGCCAGAAGTTCATCAACAAATGATGAAACAACTTGGTCTCGATTTACCGTTGTATCAGCAATATTTCAATTATATTGGTAATGTAATACAAGGCGATTTTGGTGAATCATTCCGTACTCAACAACCTGTTCTGACTGAGTTTTTCACACTTTTCCCTGCCACGTTTGAATTGGCTTTCTTTGCACTATTTTGGTCATTAATTGCCGGCATTACGCTAGGAACGATTGCTGCCGTCAAGAAAGATAGCTGGATTTCTCATACCGTGACAGCTATGTCATTAACGGGTTATTCCATGCCAATTTTCTGGTGGGGATTAATTTTGATCTTATATGTTTCACCTTGGTTAGATTTACCACAAGGGGGACGTTTAGAAGACAGTTTCTGGATCGATACACCAACCGGTTTTATGTTAATCGATACTTGGCTTTCAGGCGTGCCAGGCGCCTTTGTAAATGCCATTAAGTCATTGATTCTACCATCTATTGTGCTAGGTACCATTCCACTTGCGGTGATTACCCGAATGACACGTTCTTCGATGTTGGAAGTGTTAGGTGAAGATTATATTCGTACAGCGAAAGCCAAAGGCTTAAGTTATACCCGAATTGTGATTGTTCATGCGCTACGTAATGCACTGATCCCTGTTGTGACCGTGGTGGGATTGATTGTAGGACAGTTATTATCCGGTGCAGTTTTAACCGAAACAATTTTCTCATGGCCGGGTATTGGTAAATGGATTATTGATGCGATTTCTAATCGTGATTATCCAGTCTTACAAGGCGCTGTGTTGATTATCGCTACAATTATTATTGTGGTGAATTTGACGATCGATTTACTTTATGGCGTGGTAAACCCACGTATTCGCCATCAATAAGGAGCCTTATTAATGACGGAACAAACTTTATCTATTGAAACGATTGCGCCTCGCACACCGTTGCAGGAGTTTTGGTTTTATTTCAAACAAAATAAAGGGGCGGTGATTGGGATCACTTTTATTCTTGTCGTCGCATTAATCAGTATTTTTGCCCCTTGGATTGCACCTTTTGATCCTATCGAACAAAATCGTTCAGCGCTATTGTTACCGCCTGCGTGGTATGAAGGCGGCAATTCAGCTTATTTACTGGGTACGGATGACATTGGTCGAGATATTCTTTCTCGCATTATTTATGGTACGCGGATTTCTGTTTTTGCAGGTTTCATTATTGTCATTTTATCTTGCATTTTAGGAACGAGTCTTGGCTTGCTCGCAGGCTATTATGGTGGAGCATTAGATACATTAATTGTTCGTTTCATTGACATCATGTTGGCTATCCCAAACTTGCTTTTAACCATTGTGGTGGTGTCAATTTTAGAGCCCTCTTTAACGAATGCGACGTTGGCGATTGCTGTGGTATCCATTCCAAGTTATGTGCGTTTAACACGTGCGGCGGTATTGAATGAGAAAAACAGAGATTATGTTACCTCTTCACGAGTGGCGGGAGCAAGCGTATTACGTTTAATGTTTATTGTGATTTTACCGAATTGCCTTGCGCCTCTCATCGTACAAATGACGATGGGGATTTCTAATGCGATTTTAGAATTAGCGACTTTAGGTTTCTTAGGTATCGGCGCAAAACCACCAACACCAGAATTGGGTACTATGTTATCTGAATCACGTAGCTTTATGCAGGCGGCAAACTGGTTGGTTACCATTCCAGGTTTAGTTATTTTATCGCTTGTTTTAGCATTTAACTTAATGGGCGATGGGTTGCGTGATGCACTCGATCCAAAATTAAAACAATAGGGGGCAGAATGGCATTATTAGATGTAAAAGAGCTGTCTGTTCACTTTGGTGATGAAAAAGCACCTTTTAAAGCGGTGGATCGTATTAGCTATCAAGTTAATCAAGGTGAAGTATTAGGTATTGTTGGCGAGTCTGGCTCGGGGAAATCTGTGAGTTCCCTTGCAGTGATGGGGTTGATTGATTTTCCAGGGCGTGTTTCAGCGAAAGGCCTAGAATTTGAAGGAAAAGATCTTTTAAGCTTACCGGCAAAAGAAAAGCGGGAATTAGTTGGGGCTGATATAGCTATGATCTTCCAAGACCCAATGACAAGCTTAAATCCTGCTTATACAGTAGGTTTCCAAATTATGGAAGCCATTAAAGCGCATCAAGGCGGTAGCAAAAAAGAACGCCGTGAGCGCACCTTAGAGCTATTACGCCTAGTCGGGATACCTGATCCTGAATCACGTATTGATGTTTATCCGCATCAGCTTTCTGGCGGAATGAGCCAGCGCGTTATGATTGCTATGGCGATAGCTTGTAAACCGAGATTGCTGATTGCAGATGAGCCAACCACCGCATTGGATGTGACTATTCAAGCACAAATTGTAGATTTGCTGCTTGAGTTACAGCAAAAAGAATGTATGTCGTTGATTCTTATCACGCATGATCTCGCGTTAGTCGCAGAAGCCGCACATCGTATTATTGTGATGTATGCAGGACAAGTGGTCGAAGAAGGACGAGCAGAAGATATTTTCCGTGAGCCAAAACATCCTTACACCCAAGCGTTATTACGTTCTTTACCAGAGTTTGCAGAAGGTAAATCTCGTTTGCAATCTTTACCCGGTGTGGTGCCAGGTAAATACGATCGCCCACAAGGCTGTTTATTAAATCCACGCTGTCCGTATGCGACTGATCTTTGTCGAAGTGTGGAACCTGAATTACGTCACGTAGGAAATCGACAAGTTAAATGTCACACCCCATTAAATGCCCAAGGAGAACCTAGCAATGACTGATGTCGCACAAGAAAATGCACCATTGCTCAATGCCATTGGGCTGAAAAAATATTATCCTGTGAAAAAAGGGATGTTTGCGAAAACACAGCAAGTTAAGGCATTAGATGGTGTGTCTTTTTCCTTAGAACGAGGCAAAACCCTTGCCGTAGTCGGTGAGTCAGGTTGTGGTAAATCAACACTAGGTCGTCTTTTGACGATGATAGAAGAACCGACAGAAGGTGAGTTGTATTACAACGGGAAAAATTTCTTAGAGAATGATCACGAAACGAAAGCATTGCGCCGTCAGAAAATCCAAATCGTGTTTCAAAACCCTTATGCTTCACTGAATCCGCGTAAGAAAATTGGCACAATTTTGGAAGAACCTTTAGTCATTAATACCAATCTATCGGCAAAAGAGCGTAAAGAAAAAGTATTGGCCATGATGGCAAAAGTGGGATTGCGTGCAGAGTTTTATAATCGATATCCACATATGTTTTCGGGTGGACAGCGTCAACGTATCGCAATTGCTCGTGGTTTAATGCTTGAACCTGACGTGGTTGTGGCGGATGAACCCGTTTCTGCGTTAGACGTGTCCGTTCGTGCGCAAGTGCTGAATTTGATGATGGATTTGCAAGCTGAGCTTGGTTTATCTTATGTGTTTATTTCCCATGATCTTTCGGTGGTTGAACACATTGCAGATGAGGTGATGGTGATGTATTTAGGTCGCTGTGTTGAAATGGGTACAAAAGAGCAGATCTTTAAAAACCCACAACATCCTTATACGCAAGCATTACTTTCGGCTACGCCAAGATTATCGCCTGAATTACGTCGTCAGCGGATTAAATTAAAGGGCGAATTACCTAGCCCGATTAATCCACCAAAAGGTTGTGCATTTAATCCGCGTTGTTGGAAAGCGACTGATAAATGTCGAAATGAGCAACCGAAATTGGAAAAATATCCTGATGGTAAGCTAATCGCTTGTTTCCATCTCGATTAGAAAAGAAAATGACCGCACTTGAGTAAGTGCGGTCATTTTTTTAGACGTTTTGAGAACGATAGCGAAAGTTGAAGAAGACAAAGATGCCGAGTGCAATCATCGCTAATGCTGCGCCCGTAAAGCCAATATATTCAAGACCAATATGGCGAGCGATTTGGTTACCAAACAGTGCGCCGGCACCAATACCCGCATTGAAAATACCTGAATAAATGGCACTTGCTACGTCTGTTGCATCTGGTGCAAGTTGCAGTACACGCATTTGTAATGCCAGTCCGATACAAGAAATGCCAATACCCCAAATAAAAGCAAGGGTAAACATGGTGGCGGTATAAGTTGCAGAAACAAGCATAAATGCTAAAGAGACTGCCAATAAAATCATTGCCGTACTGATAAATTGGGTTGGACCAAAGCGGTATAAGCGGTTAAAGATCACACTTGCGGTAATGCCAGAAACCCCAAATACCAACAAAATTATTGTCGCAAGATTTGGATCTAGTTCGCCGATTTGAACCATAAAGGGTTCAATGTAGGTATAAGCGGTAAAGTGTGCTGAAACAATGATTACCGTTGTGGCATAAAGTCCAATAAGTAATGGACGTTTTGCTAAAATCGGCAGACTAGATAACGAGCCTGCATTTTTACTTGGTAGGTTTGGTAATAAACGCATAATAAATACCATCACAACCAAAGCTAATGCTGCAATGATTGCGAAAGTAATACGCCAACCAACTAATTGACCGACTAAACGGCCTAATGGTAAGCCTAAAATAGTCGCAAGGGATGTACCGATAGCGAGCATACCAATTGCTTGTGTTTTCTTATTCTTCGGTGCCACACGCATCACTAATGATGCGGTAATTGCCCAGAAGAGTGAATGCGCTACCGCAATACACATACGAGCAATGAGAAGAATCCAATAATTCCACGCAATGACCGAGATAATATGGCCGATGATAAAAATAACGAAAAGTTTCAGCAATAAGCCTTTACGTTCCATATCACCTGTCGCGAGCATGGCGGGTAAAGACATAATCATAACCGTCCAAGCATAAACGGTCATCATTAAACCTACATCGGAGCTTTGCATATCAAAACTTTGTCCGATGTCAGTGAGTAACGCAACTGGCACAAATTCCGTGGTGTTAAAAATAAAAGCGGCGCAAGCCATGATGACTACGCGCCAATATTGGGTTCTTTCTGCTTTCTGATAAAATGACATTATTTTAATTTCTCTTTAATTAATTCTTTCAATTGATGACGAAAGTTTTGGTCAATATTCACCTTATACTGTGGTGAGTAGCAACTATCGAAAAAGCGAATAGGCAATGCCAGCTTTTTGTATTTTTCGTTAGTGGATTTTAAGGTTAAATTGACGTCGCATTGTACATTATCTAAATCAATGGCTCCAGCACCTTCAGCTAAAAGTGCGGTTGTTTTTAAGTTTATTTTATCGACTTTAAGCAAATGATTTTCGAATGAAAGGCTTGATTCAAAACGCTCATAAGGCGTGTTCATATTTCTACTCGCGGTTAAATCACTGTTGTAATTAATCGGTAAATACTGTGCCGCCATATCTAGTAGATTAAGTCCTAAAAGTTCACCATCACGTGCATTAAAATCAAATTTCCCTTGGGCTAATTCTGAATTTGCAAAAGCTAATTGAACATTAAAATCACTTGTGCCCGTCATGGTTTGAGGAAAATTAAGTAACGCTAACAACTGTGTTAACGGAAAATTTTTACCAGAAAAATTGACCGCACTTTTTTGCAGATAGCTACTAAATTTGAGTACGGCAAGACAATTCGTGGTACATGTTGGTCGAATGTAACCAATGGCAAGTTTCTGTGGCTTAGTTAAATCAGCATGAATTTCAATATAGCCTAATTTTTGCTGATTTAATTGCACGTCATCAAATTGAATAAGTGATTCACCTTCCTGACGAAGGGCGATATTTCCTTTGTTAAAAAGAAAATCAAAGGTTGCGGTGTTGCCATAAATAGGTTTTTCAAGGTTCACCCAAATATGGTTGCTACCATTAAAAGTAAGATCTTTTTTTAAAAATTGTTTGAGTGAAAAATCTGAAAATACCATGCGGATATTGGCTGAATTCAATGCATTTTCGGTAAAGCGAGCTTGCTGGATTTGAATTTCGTCAATCGTTGGATTCCCAAAAACGAGTGAAATAAAAGGTAATTTTCCTTCAATTTTTTGTGCAGAAATCGCGTGATATTTAACCTTTTCTAAGGAAATAACAGGCTGTGGAAAGAGGCTAATACTTACCGTTTCAAGTTGAATATCTCGTTTCGTCAGTTGTTCGGTCAAAAGACTTTTAGCTTGTTGAAGTTGAACATAAAAAAAAGCAAAGATCGCAAACAGCACGATCAACAGGCTAATTGCGATCTTTTTCATAGATTAATCCTCATTAATTCGGCTCGCTACCGCATTTTGTTGATGTTTGTATTTCGCATCTTTTCGGCTTATATACGGGCGTGCAGCAGGGCCACTTAACACTTCAAAACTTAAAGCACCAATTACCATATTAGGACGTAATGCTAAAGGTAATTTGCCGGAGTTGTAGAATTCCAACACAATTTTGCCTTCCCAACCTGGATCAATACGATGAGCGGTCACGTGAACCATTAAACCTAAACGAGCAAGTGAAGAACGACCATCTAGCCAACCGATAATATTGGCAGGGAGTTTCACTGACTCCAATGTGGTTGCTAACGCCAACATACCAGGGTGTAAGAAGAAGGCTTCATCATCACCGATAATAATTTCGTCACTCATCACTGATTCAAGTTGAGCAGAGACTTCTTCTTTCGGTCCACTTAAATCAATATAAGGCGCGGAATGTTCACGAAATACGCGAAATGAATTGCCTAAACGCACATCAATGGTCGCACCATTGATTTTGTCATTTTCAGGACGAGGCGTTAAAGAAATAATGCCATCATCTAGATAGCGTTCGATATCGGTATCGCAAAGACGCATGATTTTTCCTATTTTTGGTTTAACAAATGAAGAATTTGAGCTTTTAACATATTGATCGCAATACGGTTTTTACCACCACGAGGAATCACGATATCCGCATATTGTTTTGATGGTTCGATAAATTGCATGAACATTGGGCGCACAGTTGCACGATATTGATCAATGACAGATTGTAGTGAACGACCACGTTCTTCCATATCACGTTGTAAACGACGGATAAAACAAATGTCTAATGGTGTATCCACGAAGACTGAAATATCGGCTAATTGGCGAACTCGCTCATCAGTAAGCAATAAGATCCCTTCTAAAATCACAATTTTTTTCGGCGTGAAGTGTTTGGTTTCACCTGTTCTGGTGTGTTCAACATAACTATAGACCGGAATATCCACGGCAGTTCCGTTTTTTAACTCTTTCAAGTGTTGAATAAGTAAATCTCTGTCCATTGAATTCGGGTGGTCGTAGTTCATTTTCACACGTTCACTCATTTCCAAATGACTTTGATCTTTGTAGTAGCTGTCTTCTGCAATGATGCCAATTTCTTGGCAACCTAATTCATTACAAAGTTCTTTGTGAACGGTAGATGCAATGGAGCTTTTCCCTGAAGCGGATGCCCCCGTGATAGCAATGATGATACAAGATGAGTTTGACATAAAACGTCCTCAAAAAACGGAAGGTAAAAATTAGTGGGATTATAAAGAAAAATCAGTTTAAATTCACCTTTCTTTTTTATTTAAATTTTTTAAATTTGTGAAGTAGTTCACGGAATTTTTTTTCGTTTGCGCTTACGATGTGCTCGTTTTTATTATTTCATCAGTGTTATTTATGAGGAGTGTACGATGAAAATGAATAAAATTTCTCTCTCCATTTCAACCGCACTTTTAGCTGCAGGCTTCATGACATCATCAGCCGTTAATGCTCAAGGGCGTTTAGTGGTGTATTGTAGTGCGACCAATATTCTTTGTGAAACGACAACGAAAGCCTTTGGCGAAAAATATGATGTGAAAACCTCATTTATTCGCAACGGTTCAGGCAGTACTTTTGCAAAAGTTGAAGCAGAAAAAAATAATCCACAAGCAGACGTTTGGTTTGGTGGTACATTCGACCCTCAAGCACAAGCGGCAGAATTAGGTTTAATCGAACCTTATAAATCTAAACACATTGATGAAATTGTTGAACGTTTCCGTGATCCAGCGAAAACCAAAGGACATTATGTATCCGCTATTTACATGGGTATCTTAGGTTTTGGTGTGAATACCGAGCGTTTAGCGAAATTAGGTATTAAAGAAGTACCAAAATGCTGGAAAGATTTAACGGATCCTCGTTTAAAAGGCGAAGTGCAAATTGCTGACCCACAAAGTGCTGGTACAGCATACACTGCGTTGGCTACTTTCGTTCAACTTTGGGGCGAAGAAAAAGCCTTTGATTTCTTAAAAGCATTACATCCAAACGTATCTCAATACACCAAATCAGGTGTCACTCCGTCTCGTAATGCGGCACGTGGTGAAACTGCGGTAGGTATCGGTTTCTTACACGATTACGCACTTGAAAAACGTCAAGGTGCGCCGTTGGAATTAGTGGTGCCTTGTGAAGGTACTGGTTACGAGTTAGGTGGCGTAAGTATCTTAAAAGGTGCGCGTAACATTGATAACGCAAAATTATTCGTGGATTGGGCATTATCTAAAGAAGGTCAAGAGTTAGCGTGGAAACAAGGCGATTCTTTACAAATCTTAACCAACACCACAGCGGAACAATCGCCAACTGCGTTTGATCCAAATAAACTGAACCTCATCAATTATGACTTTGAAAAATACGGTGCAACTGAACAACGCAAAGCCTTAATTGAAAAATGGGTTCAAGACGTTAAATTAGCGAAATAATGTTTAAAGTGCGGTTGAAAAACATGAGATTTTTTGACCGCACTTTTACCATTTTAGCCCCACTAGATAGATTTTTACGTGGGTTTCTACGATGAGCGTATTAGCTCATCTTATTTTATAAACACAGGAGTGGACCAATGAAAATGTCTAACGTTGCTTTAGCACTTTCTGGTGTTGTATTTGGTGGCGTGTTGCTAAGCTCTCACGCATCTGCTGCAGAAGGTCGTTTAGTGGTTTATTGTAGTGCACAAAATACGATGTGCGAGCAAGAAACCATGGCTTTTGAGAAAAAATACGGAATCAAAACTAGTTTTATCCGTGGTGGTACAGGCACAATTTTAGCCAAAATTGATGCTGAGAAAGACAACCCTCAAGGGGATGTGTGGTATGGCGGTACGCTTGATCCGCATTCTCAAGCGGGTGAAATGGGCTTACTTGAAGCGTATAAGTCACCAAATCTTGCACAAATTCCTGAACAGTTTAGAGACCCAGCTAAAATTAAAGGCAACTATTCCTCCGCGATTTATCTCGGTGTATTAGGCTTCGGTATTAACCCAGAACGTTTGAAAAAACTCAATTTGCCGACACCAAAATGTTGGAAAGATCTAGCCGATCCTGCGTACCGTAATGAGATCCAAGCAGCTGATCCACAAAGTTCTGGAACAGGTTATACACAATTAGCCACCTATATCCAACTTTGGGGCGAGGATGAAGCATTCAAATATCTCAAAGAACTCAATAAAAACGTTTCCCAATATACCAAATCCGGTAACACCGCAACCCGTAATACAGCGCGTGGTGAAACCGCAATCGGAATTGGTTTTTTACATGAATATTCTTTAGAGAAAGCAAAAGGCGCACCAGTTGAATTAGTTGTTCCTTGCGAAGGTACAGGCTATGAAATTGGTGGCGTGAGCATTATTAAAGGTGCAAGAAACCTTGAAAATGCAAAATTATTTGTGGATTGGGCGTTATCAAAAGAAGCTCAAGAGTTAACCTGGAAAAAAGGGGAAGCGTATTCTATTTTAACCAATAGCACTGCTGAGCAATCGCCTTATGCGCTCGATTTTAAATCCATCAATTTAATTAATTATGATTTTGACAAATACGGCTCAAGTGATTTACGTAAACGTTTGATCACAAAATGGGTTGATGATGTTAAATTAGCAAAATAATGATGTATACATAGCGAAATAATAGCTATTATATTATTTCGCTTTTTTTCTTTTATGCGAGGTTGTATGAACGCAAATAAACTTCCTATTATCCAATCAGCGAACTTTTGGATAATTCTTGCAGTGATTGCATTTCTTCTTCTGCCTTCCCACGCTTTAGATTATGGCTTGTTTGAAAGCACAAGCGATGAATACCTAGGTGCAATGGGGTGGTCTTCATTAAATATTACGGCATTATGGTTTTTACCGGTTCTTTTATACGGATTGATGCCACTTCTTAAATTGCCTAAGGATACACAAGCGAAAGCAGAGCTATATCTTATTGCAGCAGCGACATTATTTATCTTTGTCAGTGCAACAATTTGTAAAGTCAGCATGGGTTATTCAGTGATTGTATTAATCGCCAGTTTAACCGCATTAGCAACATTTTCCTTCGCAAAATTAAAAGTGATGCAAGGGGATAAATTTATTATCGCCTCTTTACTTTGCATTATCTTATTAATTTTCTTCTTCATCGTTTACCCGACATTGGCCATCTTTGTTTCAATGTTCTATGACGGTGATACTTTTGCACCACAACAAGTGATGCGAATTTTGACTCAAAGCTACATTGTACGTGTGATTAGTAACTCGCTATTCTTATCAGGCTTTGTAGGTATCGTATCAACGATTTTCGGTTTAGCATTTGCACTTTATACCACCCGTATTGCACGTAGAACGGCATTCATTGGTAAAATTTTCTCTATTTTACCTATCGTAACTCCACCATTCGTTGTGGGTTTAGGGGTAACATTGATGCTTGGTCGTTCTGGTTATGTGACTGAGTTCTTAGCTTCAACATTTGGATTTGAGAACCACAACTGGTTATACGGTTTTAACGGGATTGCCATTGCGCAGATTCTTGCATTTGCACCGATTTCATTCATGATTTTAGATGGAGCATTAAAATCGGTTCATCCATCAATTGAAGAAGCCTCTTACACCTTGCGTGCAAATCGTTACCAAACTTTCTTCAATATCATCTTCCCATTATTACGTCCAGCATTGGCAAACTCATTTTTAATCGTGTTTATCCAATCCTTAGCGGACTTTAGTAACCCGTTAGTATTAGGCGGTAGCTTTGACGTCATCGCGACACAAATCTACTTCTATATCGCAGGCTCACAATTAGATTATGCTTCAGCAAGTACCTTAGGTTCGATGCTTTTAATCTTCTCATTAGCCGTATTTATCATCCAATATATTTGGATTGGTAACCGTTCTTATGTAACCGTTTCAGGTAAATCCTATCGCGGTGACGTACAAGATTTACCAACCGGCTTAAAATATACCATCATCGGTATGCTTGGTTTCTGGGTACTCTTTAACTTAGCGTTATACGGCAGTATTTTCTACGGTAGTTTCACCGTAAACTGGGGTGTGGATTACACCTTAACCTTGAGAAACTATGCGATGTTATTCGGCCAAGGTTTAAGCGATGGGGCATGGCCATCATTGATTAATACCTTAATCTATGCAGGAATTGCCGCACCATTGACCGCACTTTTCGGTTTATTAATTGCCTATATTGTGGTGCGTAAAGATTTCCAAGGTAAAAAATCCCTTGAGTTCTTAACTATGCTTTGTTTTGCGGTACCAGGAACCGTTGCAGGGGTATCTTATATTTTAGCCTTTAACAATGCGCCACTTTACATTACAGGTACAAGCATTATCGTGATCATTTCAATGGTGATGCGTGATTTACCAATCGGTATGCGTGCAGCCATCGCAGGTCTTGGTCAATTAGATAAATCACTCGATGAAGCGTCTCTTTCTTTAAAAGGTAGCTCATGGAAAACATTATGGTTTATCGTTTTACCATTGTTAAAACCAGCGTTACTTTCAGCCTTGGTCACCAGCTTCGTTCGTGCGATGACTACCGTGAGTGCGATTATCTTCTTAGTCACCGCTGATACACGTGTGGCAACAGCCTATATTTTAAACCGTGTAGAAGATGGTGAATATGGTGTTGCTATCGCATACGGTTCAATTTTAATCATCGTGATGATGGCCATTATTTTATTCTTTGACTGGATTGTGGGTGATACCCGAATTTCCCGTTCTAAAGCGAAAAAAATGAATTAACTCGTTAAGTTGTAGGTAAATATTATGAGTAATAATGATTTCTTAGTATTAAAAAATATCACCAAATCTTTTGGTAAATCCACAGTCATTGATAATTTAGATTTAACCATTAAACGTGGCACCATGGTGACCTTATTAGGGCCATCTGGTTGTGGTAAAACCACGGTGTTACGTTTAGTGGCAGGCTTAGAAAACCCAACTTCAGGTCAGATTTTTATCGATGGTGAAGATGTAACCAAATCATCTATTCAAAATCGTGATATTTGTATCGTATTCCAATCTTATGCGTTATTCCCACACATGAGTATCGGTGATAACGTTGGCTATGGTTTACGTATGCAAGGAGTGGGTAAAGAAGAGCGTGCTAAACGTGTAAAAGAAGCGTTAGAATTGGTTGACTTAGCGGGTTTTGAAGATCGTTTTGTGGATCAAATTTCGGGTGGTCAACAACAACGTGTGGCATTAGCACGTGCGTTAGTGTTAAAACCAAAAGTATTACTTTTTGATGAACCATTAAGTAACTTGGATGCAAACTTACGTCGTTCTATGCGTGAAAAAATCCGTGAATTACAACAAAGTTTAGGTATTACCTCACTTTATGTGACTCATGACCAAACCGAAGCATTTGCGGTATCCGATGAAGTTATTGTGATGAATAAAGGTAAAATCATGCAAAAAGCGCCAGCAAAAGAGCTTTATTTGCGTCCAAATTCTTTATTCCTTGCAAACTTCATGGGCGAATCAAGCATCTTTGAAGGTAAATTAGAAAATGGCACCATTGACGTGAATGGCTACAAATTACCATTAAGTAATGCGGCGCAATTTAATTTACCGGATGGTGAATGCTTAGTGGGCGTTCGTCCTGAAGCGATTTACTTAAAAGCAGAAGGCGAGGCAGCACAACAATGTGAAATCAAGAGTGCAGTCTATATGGGTAACCACTGGGAAGTGGTGGCAATTTGGGCAGGCAAAGAATTGCTCATTAACACCAAACCAGAAGACTTCAATGCTGATCTCAAACAAGCTTATGTGAATTTCTCTGAACAAGGTATTTTCTTGCTGAAGAAAGAGAAATAATATCAATTTAAAGGCGTATGGAAGCATACGCCTTTTCTTTTAAAATCCTTTCAAAATTGACCGCACTTTTCCGCTCATTTTTACTTTATCCAACAGAGCTGTATAATGTCTCGCTTTTGAATATAAACGATATAAGGGGAAAGCTCATGATTAAAACCGATACCTTACCGCAATTTTTGCGTAACAAAGTGACGGAAAACGATGCTTTTGGTCTCGTAGAGGGCTTGTGCCAATTATTACGTAGCAGCCCCACAGAAAAAATTTCTCCGACCTTGCATTTATTTAAGTTTATCTTAAAGAACGATAAAGAATTAGGCTATTCTGTTTCGAAATTATTATGCGGTTGGTTATGTGGTTTACGCCTTTATCCGTTGTTTATTAGTAGTGGGATTCTTACGCGTGGCGGTTTTGGGCAAGAAATGAAAACGCGTATTTATGAGCGTTTTAACCCGTCTTTTAAAGATATTAATGATTTACGTGATATTTTTTATTTATTGTTTAGCGATAAAAATGATGCCCGCTGGATTGATGCCGTCCCATTAAAAACATGGCGAGGCGTATTTGGTGTTTTAACCCGTTATACAGAACAAAAAGATCGTGAACGGTTAAAAAATCATATTGAAAGTGAAGGGCTATTTGCCATTGAAATGCTTTCAATTTGGATTGCGGCTGAAGATATGGATCCTGAGTTGATGCGAATGGAGCCCTCTCTGTTGAATGCGGATTCACCTTTTGTGGCATTGCATCATGAAGTGGTTGATTGGGTAGAGGCGCGTCGCCAATCAACGGCTTTTGATGATAGCCATTTACAGGTAATGTTTGATCAATGTAAGGCATTGATTATTGGCTTACAGAAACGTGGGGCAGTAGTGGGATCGTCCTTAAATACGGCGTATTTATTGGAACGTCTTTCCCAGACTTTAGAACGATTAGAAACCTTGATGGCGATTTTTGTTTCAAATCGCTATTTACCGCGTCGAATCTTATTATTAACCGGTTGTTTTGCCCGTGCGGCAGCGGAACGTCATAGTATTTCTCGACTATGGAAACAAAGCTCAGGATTAATGGCTCGTAGTGTTACGCAGAATGCCGGCGATCATGGTGAGCATTACATTACGAGAGATAAAAAAGAGTATTGGGCAATGTTTTATTCTGCAGCGGGCGGTGGAGTGTTAATTGCACTAATGGCGTTATTTAAAACCTATCTAGGTAGCATCATTGATGACAAAGTCTGGAAAGGGATTGCAGAAGGTTTAAATTACGGCTTAGGTTTCATGGTGATCTTTATGCTGCATTTCACGGTGGCAACCAAACAGCCAGCCATGACAGCCGCTCGCTTTGCTGAAGCAGTTGAAAAAACGCCTCAAGGTAAAACCGTCAATATGAAATTAGCCCAATTATTAGTGGATGTATTTCGTTCTCAAAGTATTGCTGTGCTAGGTAATGTGCTCATTGCGATGGGATTAGCCGCATTGATTGCGTTTGGTTACCAATATAAAACAGGTGAACCATTGATGAATGCTGATCAAATCGCGTATCAATTACATAGTATTGATCCTTTTGCGGGAACCTTATGGTTTGCCGCCATTGCGGGGGTATGGTTATTCTGTTCAGGGATTATTTCGGGCTATTTTGATAACCGTAGCAATTATTTGAATATGCGTATGCGTTTAACTCAGCATCCGTTATTGAAAAAACTAATGTCTGAGAAGACTCGCGTTAAATTTGCTAATTATATGCATGAGAATTATGGCTCGCTAATTGGTAACCTTTGCTTTGGTATGCTGCTTGGGATTACCGGTGTGGTGGGGTACTTAACGCATCTTCCGTTAGATATTCGTCATGTGGCATTTTCATCTGCAAATGTGGGCTATATTGCCGTGAGCGGACATTTTACCTATTCATTGCTTTTACAATGCATTGCTTTTGTATTGTTGATTGGTTTAGTGAATTTAATTGTCAGTTTTTCATTAACGCTTTGGGTTGCATTGCGTTCTTTGAATGCGGAAATTGATAGCTGGTGGCCAATTTGGCATGAAGTTTGCCAAATTGTGAAAAAACGACCATTGAGCTTATTTCTTCCTGTTCAATTAGATAAATAATCGACTTAAGTGCGGTCAAAAATATCAACGTTTTTGACCGCACTTTCTTTTCGCACAATTTAATTTGCGTTATCATGTTGCTCATCTAATGCGATAACTTTATGAATTATTCTAATGAAACCAACATTTCTTGAACTTCGTCACCTAAGAACCTTGCTTGCTTTGAAGGAAACAGGCAGCGTTTCGATGGCGGCAAAACGTGTTTATTTAACACAATCGGCACTTTCTCATCAAATTAAGTTAATGGAAGAGCAATTCGGCTTACCTTTGTTTGAGCGTAAAAGTAATCCATTGCGTTTTACCGCAGCTGGCGATCGTTTGATTCGTCTTGCCAATGAAATTCTTCCGAAAGTGGTAGATGCAGAACGTGAACTTGCACGTGTAAAACACGGTGATGCAGGGCAGTTGCGAATTGCAGTGGAGTGTCATACCTGTTTCGACTGGTTAATGCCTGCGATGGATGAATTTCGTCAGCATTGGAGCTTGGTAGAATTGGATATTGTGTCTGGTTTCCACACTGATCCGGTTGGATTGTTATTATCTCATCGTGCAGATTGGGCTATCGTGTCTGAAGTTGAACAAAATGATGATGTTTTATTTAAGCCGTTATTTTCTTATGAAATGGTGGGAATCTGTTCTAAAGATCATCCATTAGCCAATAAAGAGGTTTGGCAGGCGGAAGATTTCGCTGAAGAAACTTGGGTAACCTATCCTGTTCCTGATGATATGTTAGATTTATATCGTCAAGTGTTGAAACCAAAAGGTATTAATCCGCCACGTCGTACAACGGAGCTAACGATCGCCTTGATCCAATTAGTAGCGAGTCGTCGAGGCATTGCTACCGTACCTTATTGGGCGGCATTACCTTATTTAGAAAAAGGGTATGTGGTGGCGCGTAAAATTACAGAAGAAGGGTTGTACAGTAATCTCTATGCCGCGATTCGTAAAGAAGATGCTAATTTAGCTTATATCGAAGATTTCCATCAAACAGTAAAAGCACAAAGTTTTTCGACCTTACCTGGTTTGTCTGTTTTAGAGTTGTAGTAGGTCAATATGTCAGAAGTAGTGACAGAAAATCCCATCAAAGCCGCAGCAAAAGCGGCATTTCCTTACAGCATGCCAATGCTTGCCGGCTTTTTATTTTTAGGCATAGCATACGGCATTTACATGAAAGCACTTGGATTCGGTGTTTGGTTCCCCGTTGCAATGGCAGCACTCATTTATGCGGGCTCCGTGGAATTTATTGCAGCCGCCGCCTTAGTTATGCCTTTTTCGCCTTTAAGTGTTGCGTTGGTTACGCTGATGGTAAGTGGTCGCCAAATTTTTTATGGCATTTCCATGTTAGAAAAATATGGTGCTCAACTCGGAAAAAAACGTTGGTATTTAATTAGTACCCTAGTCGATGAAAGTTTTTCCCTTAACTATATGGCGAAGATTCCCGATCATTTAGATAAAGGCTGGTATATGTTCTTTGTCAGTTTTTATCTCCATCTTTATTGGGTTGTAGGAGCGGGATTAGGTAATCTATTTGGTTCAATCATTCCTTTTGATTTAAAAGGGGTAGAGTTTGGTATGACTGCACTTTTCCTGGTGATTTTTGCTGAAAACTGGCTTAAAGAGAAATCTCATGAAAGCTCATTATTAGGTTTAGGTGTGGCTTTTGCATCGCTATTAATTGTTGGGAAAGAGCATTTTTTAGTGCCAACACTCATTAGTATTTGGATTCTATTAACCGTAAGACGACCGAAACTTTCATCTAAATTGGAGGCACTAAAATGACATTGATGGAACAAATTATCACCATTGTGATTTGTATTGTGTGCGTACAATTTACTCGATTATTGCCATTCTGGATCTTTCCCGCCAATCGCCCGATTCCAGACTATATTCGTTACCTTGGCAAAGTATTGCCTGCGGCGATGTTTGGGATGTTAGTGGTGTATTGCTATAAAAATGTGGATGTATTGAGTGGTTATCACGGTTTGCCCGATTTCATTGCAGGTGCTTTGGTATTGGGGTTACATTTCTGGAAAAAGAACATGTTTCTTTCTATCTCGGCAGGCACAATTTTTTATATGTTTTTAGTGCAAAAAGTCTTTATCTAAGCGAATGTTGAGCGAAATAAAAATTTCTTGATATTGCAATCGGTTGCCTTTATTTCGCCTCTTTTCCTCGATTCCAAAATCTTTTATGATGCCGCCTCAATCATTGTTGACGGAGAGATTTATGGAATTTAATTTCATCGAATTATTAGGCTATTTGGCAACATTCTTTGTGGCTGTGTCTTTTTTATTTAAATCGATTGTTCACTTGAGAGTTGTTAATGCAATTGGAGCGGTACTTTTTGTCATTTACAGTTTGATCATCAAATCTTATCCAGTTGCGCTTCTAAACGCATTCTTAGTTTTCGTTAACTTATATCAACTTTATCGTTTGAAAAAAGAGCAGCCGGCATCAAAAGTGCTTAAATAATTGACCGCACTTTTCCACGATTTACCCCCATATTTGATATAACGCAATCACCAGTGGCATAGTAAACATACAAAGCAGCGTCGTTACACCATAGATGGCGCTGGCTTTCTGTGGATTGTTGTTATAAATCACCGCCATTTGTGTGACAGTTGAAGCTGATGGGCTCGTGGTTGCTAAAAAGCTAATCAACACAATAATTTCCCCTTTTTCAGCCCAACGTACAAACCCAATCAACTTTATTAATACCAATAATGCAATCGGAATAAGTAACAAGCGCAAAAGTGTGACTAAATAAATGCGTTTGGATGATACGATGCTCCGTAAAGGTATTGCCGCAATCAGCATACCCGCAACAAGCATGGCATTTGGGCCAATAAACAAACCGATGGAAGAGAGTGTGCCATTGATAATACTTGGTAATTTTATTTGAAAAGCAAATAAAAATGCTCCGACGAGAATTGACCAAATATTGATGTTTTTGGCAATCATCTTCAAGGATAAATTTCCTTTTCCTACAATAATCAAACGGCAATGCGTCCAAAATAGAAAGGTTTGCACCACAATAAAACAGCTGGCGTAAATCACCCATTCTTTGCCAAATAACGACATCACAATCGGAATAATTAAATTACCAGAATTGGAATAAATGGAAGTGGCATGTTCAATAGGATCAAGGTTTAATAGGTGCTTTAACAGACTGCCAATAATAATCAGAATAACCTGAAGAAACACCGCCATAAACAGTGAAAGCTGTAAACCTTGTAGAATTTCAGGCGTGTAATCAATTTGAAAGGCTTCAATCATCACTGCAGGACTGATGACATAAAGCCCAATAACGGAAAGCGTCTTGCTATCTTCAGATTTTAATAATTTTGATTTAACCAACCCATAACCAATAAGCACAATAAGTGTCAGTTCAATAATTTTAGTGCCGAGTAAAAATGCAATGTCCATAGTGAATATTGATGAGAGAAATTAGTGCTATGAAAGAAGAAAAGGGCAAATAATTTGCCCTTTAAATTGATTTAGGTTACTCCCATTCGATAGTTGCTGGAGGTTTTCCGCTGATGTCATATACTACGCGAGAAATGCCATTCACTTCGTTGATGATGCGGTTAGACACTTTGCCTAATAAATCATAAGGCAAATGTGCCCAATGTGCGGTCATAAAGTCGATGGTTTCTACTGCACGTAGCGAGATTACCCAGTCATATTTACGGCCATCACCCATTACGCCTACAGATTTCACAGGTAAGAACACGCTGAAGGCTTGACTGGTTTTTTCATACCAACCGCTGTTGCGTAATTCTTCGATAAAGATCGCATCGGCACGGCGCAATAAATCGCAGTATTCTTTTTTCACTTCGCCTAATACACGTACGCCTAAACCCGGGCCAGGGAATGGGTGACGGTTGATCATTTCAGCCGGTAAGCCTAATGCTAAACCGATTTTACGTACTTCATCTTTAAACAATTCACGTAACGGTTCAACTAAGCCTAATTTCATATAATCCGGCAAACCACCTACGTTGTGGTGTGATTTAATTACATGTGCTTTACCGGTTTTGCTAGCTGCAGATTCGATTACGTCAGGATAAATCGTACCTTGTGCCAACCATTTCACGTTAGTGAGTTTTTTCGATTCATCATCGAACACATCCACGAATACTTTACCGATAATTTTACGTTTTGCTTCAGGATCGGATACACCAGCAAGCTCGCCTAAGAAACGGCTTTCTGCATCAACACGGGTAATGTTCAAGCCGAATTTATCGCCAAACATTTCCATAACTTGGTCGCCTTCATGTAAGCGGAGTAAGCCGTTATCCACGAATACGCAGTGTAAGTTTTTGCCGATAGCACGGTGTAAAAGTAATGCAACCACAGAAGAGTCCACACCACCAGATAAACCTAAAATCACTTCATCATCGCCCACTTGCTCTTTAATGCGAACAACGGCATCTTCGATAATGTTTTCTGCTGTCCATTTTGTTTCGCAACCACAAATGTTCACTACGAAATTCATTAATAATTCCAAGCCTTTTTTAGTATGGGTTACTTCAGGGTGGAATTGTACGCCGTAGAAACGACGATTTTCGTCAGACATTGCCGCAATTGGACAGGTCGGCGTCGTACCAGTAACTTGGAAGTTTTCTGGTAAACGCGTTACTTTATCGCCATGGCTCATCCATACATCTAATTTGCTGTCACCATCATTTAAATGAGCGAAAAGTGCGGTCGGATTATCCATTAAAACAGAAGCGTAGCCGAATTCACGATGATCAGAGGTCTCAGTTAAACCGCCAAGTTGCATCGCCATGGTTTGCATACCGTAACAAATACCCAATACAGGCACACCGGCATTAAATACATATTCTGGTGCACGCGGACTGTTTTCTTCAGTGGTACTTTCTGGACCGCCAGAAAGAATGATACCGTCTGGATTAAATTCACGGATTTGTTCTTCAGTCACATCCCACGCCCAAAGTTCGCAGTAAACACCAATTTCACGCACACGACGTGCAATCAGTTGAGTATATTGTGAACCAAAGTCGAGGATCAGAATTTTATGGTTGTGGATGTTTGTCATTTTTTACCTTATGTTAGTTTGACGTGGTCATATTGATGTAGGTTCCACCTTGACCATCGCTGATATATTTAATTTTAAATACTTCAGTTTGATTACAGCCTTTTACTGTCCAAGTTTCATATGCTGAATCAACAGTAGATGTTTTAGGGTTGATTTTTGCATCATTGATCTGAGTATGAATTTGTTTTGGTGTACAATTATGGATTGCTCTAAAAGCCAGATTGATATTACGTTCTGTATCTGATTTTAGTAAAGAACTTGCCGTTGTTTCTCCAGTATAAGTTGGTCCGAAAAGCGCACAACTTGATATGATAAACGGAATGAGTAATGCTAGTTTTTTCATTTTAGTCCTTTTAGTTGCCCAAAATATTTCAAAAGAGCGGTTAAATAAACCGCTCTTTTATCAATTAGCCCATACGATAGTTTGGCGCTTCTTTAGTAATAGTTACATCGTGAACATGGCTTTCTTTAATACCCGCACCACTGATGCGAACAAATTCCGCTTTTGTACGTAATTCTTCGATGGTTGCGCAGCCGGTTAAGCCCATGCAAGAACGTAAGCCACCCATTTGTTGGTGGATGATTTCTTTTAAGTAACCTTTATATGGAATACGGCCTTCGATACCTTCTGGTACGAGTTTGTCTGCCGCGTTATCTGATTGGAAGTAACGGTCTGAAGAGCCTTTCGCCATCGCACCTAATGAACCCATACCACGGTAAGATTTAAATGCACGACCTTGATAAAGTTCGATTTCACCTGGCGCTTCTTCAGTACCCGCGAACATAGAACCAACCATTACACAGCTCGCACCTGCTGCGATAGCTTTTGCAATATCGCCAGAGAAACGGATACCTCCGTCAGCGATAACTGGAATACCACGATCTTTTAATGCTGCAGCGGCATCTGCGATAGCAGTGATTTGTGGAACACCTACACCAGTCACAATACGCGTTGTACAAATAGAACCTGGTCCGATACCTACTTTTACTGCACTTGCACCCGCATCAGCTAAGGCGATAGCGCCTTCAGCCGTTGCTACGTTACCCGCAACGATAGGTAAATTTGGATATTTTGCACGAGTTTCACGAACGCGTTGTAATACGCCTTCTGAGTGACCATGAGAAGAGTCGATTAACAACACATCAACACCGGCTTTCACTAATGCATCAATACGTTCTTCATTACCTGGACCCGCACCTACAGCCGCACCTACGCGTAAACGACCAAATTCATCTTTACATGCATTTGGTTTTTGTTCCGCTTTTTGGAAGTCTTTAACGGTGATCATGCCTTTTAATTTGAAAGCATCATCTACAACAAGCACTTTCTCTACGCGGTTTTTATGCATTAATTCTAAAATTGTTTCACGGCTTGCACCTTCTTTTACGGTGACTAAGTCTTCTTTCTTCGTCATTAATTGTGAAACGGTTTTACTTAAATCTTTTACGAAACGCGTGTCGCGACCAGTGATGATACCAATCAAGTTATTTTCAGCATCGACAACAGGGTAGCCTGCGAAGCCGTTTTTCTTCACCATTTCAGCAAGTGCTGCAAGGGTTAAATCTGGCGAAACAGTGACAGGTTCAGATACGATACCACTTTCAAATTTTTTCACTTTACGAACACGATCCGCTTGGCGTTCGATCGTCATATTTTTGTGAATAAAGCCGATGCCACCTTCTTGTGCTAAAGAGATCGCTAATTTGGTTTCTGTGACAGTATCCATCGCAGCAGAAAGCATAGGAATATTTAAGCGAATTTCTTTGGTGAGTTGAGTTGAGAGGTTGGCTGTGTTCGGAAGAACAGTTGAATGAGCTGGGACGAGTAGAACGTCGTCAAAAGTCAGAGCTTCTTGTTTGATTCTAAGCATGGCAATATCTCGCTGTTAAAAGTTGTGTCAAAAAATATTGCGCCGGGATTATACAGATTTTTCATGTAGTTGAAAATGAATTTTTTCTCTTTTATGGTAAGATTTGCCAAGGTTTTTATAAGAAGGAATGAATATGTCATCGTTATTGGATTGTTTGTCTGATTGCCAACCTAAAGTGCGGTCAGATTTGATGTCGTTTTTAAATATTACGCCAAATGAATTGGCGCAAGAAATGGCATTATTGAGAGAAGTGGGATTGAATATTCGAGAAGAAAATGAGGTTTATCAGCTTGTGCCAGAAATGCCTTTGTTAAATCCGCAAGCAATTTCGACCGTACTTTCACCTTATTCCGTGCATTATCATCGAACCATTTCTTCAACAAATGAATTTATAACGAATCAAATTAACCAATTAAAAAAAGGTGATTTGTGTTTGGCAGAATATCAAACAGCAGGGCGGGGACGTCGTGGTCGCCAATGGCTTTCACCGTTTGCAGGGCAGTTAATTTTTAGTTTTTATTGGACTATTGATCCTAAAAAAGCATTGGATGGATTAAGTTTAGTGATTGGTTTAGCGATTGCCGAAGCGTTAAATGCGAAAGTGAAATGGCCAAATGATGTTTTACTTTTGGGGCGAAAGCTGGGTGGTATCTTGGTAGAGATCATTAATAACAAGAATGGTCTGCTAAACTTAGTAGTTGGTATTGGGATCAATGTAAAATTGCCACAATCAACCGAAATTAGTCAGCCGTATGCGCAGCTAACCGAACAGGATCCAAATATAGATCGTGAGACGATCCTTATTAAAGTGATTCAACGCATTTATTCTCGATTAGCTCAATTTGAAGAAAAGGGCATTGATGAGGAATTCATACAACAATGGATAAACCATAATGAATTTTTTGGTGATGAAGTAAATGTCTTTACCGAACAAGGCGCAATTTCAGGTATAGAGCAGGGAATTGATAAACGCGGTTATTTAAAAGTCATAACTGATGAAGGCGAGCGGTATTTTAATGCCGGAGAAGTTTCTTTAAGAAGGAAGTGAATAAAAAGTGCGGTCAAAATTAACCGCACTTTTATATGTATGCTAAACCACTTTCTGAATAAGTGCTGAAATGTCATCTGCAAATTTTTTATTTTTTGCCATTTTCTCAATTTCCTCAGCAGAATATTTTTCACCGTTATACACGACAACCATACTGAGATCATTAGGTTGCAAGAAATGTGTTTCACCGAACTCAGTATAACGGGTGGCACCAATACTAATAATCGCTTGTTTCGGATAGTTTGCTAGCTCTAATAAAGAGGCAATATGATTCATCGGTCCTTCATCGGGTTGATTGTTCATTCTATCCACGATCCAATCTAATAATTGTTGGTGGAAATAGCTATAACCAATCGCTGGACTGTCAATGCCATAAGTATTGAGTTCGTCATTGCGTTTATGGAAGCAAGCAATACGATATTGATCAATTTCGCTTCCTTTAATAAAGGAAGAAAGTGGAATCAGTTTGGATGAAATACCTTTGCTTGCCTCGCCCCAGTTTTTCTTTTCACAGATTTTTTTCGCATTAGGGCGACGAATAGAGCAATCATTATAGGCTGCAAAATAGCGCGGGATAATTTTCTCAACTTGATTTCCTTTATAGATAAGCTCACAAATAAGTGCAATTTCAGGTTCAATTTGCAGATTATCTGCGCCTTGTGGAAAATTAATTTGATTGTGACTTAAAGGATAGGTAGAAAGAAAGCCCGCTTTTTCACTTGGTACATAAAAAGGGAAAATCGCTTTTGGTTGAATGGCATTTTCTGTTTTTACTTGAGTGAAATCAGCCGCCTCGCCGGCTTGCTCTAAATGACCTGCGAAATTTCCTGCCACACCGAAACCAATCATTTGCTCAAAATTCATAACTACCTCGTTAGAATGCTTACTCTTTGGAGGTAATTTACCTTGAATATTGAACAAAGACAATTCACTTTGATGATTAAATCATCAGACAAGAAAAAAATTGAATTTTTTTGTAAAAAAGCACTTGCAAAGAATTCTGAAATGCCTATAATACGCCCCACACAACGAC
>NZ_KV801004.1:0-747 GCF_001810345.1 Haemophilus sp. HMSC061E01 | reverse complement strand
TGATACCAACGATTTCAACTTCATCACCAGTACGGATGATACCACGCTCAACACGACCTGTTACTACTGTACCACGACCTGAAATTGAGAATACGTCTTCGATTGGAAGAAGGAACGGTTGGTCAATTGCACGCTCTGGCTCAGGAATGTAAGTATCTAAGTGGTTTGCTAACTCAAGGATTTTTTCTTCCCATTCTGCAACACCGTTTAATGCTTGTAATGCAGAACCACGTACGATTGGTGTATCGTCACCTGGGAAATCATATTGAGAAAGAAGTTCACGAACTTCCATTTCTACTAATTCTAATAACTCTTCGTCATCTACCATGTCGCATTTGTTTAAGAATACGATGATGTAAGGTACACCTACTTGGCGACCTAATAAGATGTGCTCACGAGTTTGTGGCATAGGACCATCTGTTGCTGCTACTACTAAAATTGCACCGTCCATTTGCGCCGCACCGGTAATCATGTTTTTAACATAGTCCGCGTGTCCTGGGCAGTCAACGTGTGCGTAGTGACGAGTTGGAGTATCGTATTCAACGTGTGAGGTGTTGATTGTGATACCACGCGCTTTTTCTTCTGGCGCGTTATCGATTTGGTCGAATGCACGAGCTGCACCACCGTAGTGTTTTGCTAATACGGTTGTGATTGCTGCTGTTAAAGTTGTTTTACCGTGGTCAACGTGGCCGATTGTACCCACGTTTACGTGCGGTTTTGTACGTTCAAATTTTTCTTTAGACATTT
>NZ_KV801003.1:135390-148734 GCF_001810345.1 Haemophilus sp. HMSC061E01 | reverse complement strand
GGTTTTGTACGTTCAAATTTTTCTTTAGACATTTGTTTAGTTTCCTAGAAAATGCTCTATAAGCCATTCGACTTATAGAGCGGATTGTTACAAAAAATTATTTTTTACGCGCTTCAATTACTGCAGCAGCAACACTTGTTGGCGCTTCAGCATATTTTAACGGTTCCATTGAGTATGATGCACGACCTTGAGTTTGTGAACGTAAGTCTGTTGCATAACCGAACATTTCAGAAAGTGGAACTTCTGCATCGATTTTAACAACGAATTCGTTCGCTTCTTGACCGTTAACCATAGCACGACGACGGCTTAAGTCACCGATTACATCACCCACATACTCAGGTGGAGTTTCTACTTCAACTTTCATGATTGGCTCAAGTAGAACTGGGTTTGCTTTAGCGAACGCTGCTTTAAATGCTAAAGAAGCTGCTAATTTAAACGCTAATTCTGATGAGTCAACATCATGGTATGAACCGAAGTGTAAACGTACACCAATATCTACTACCGGATAACCCGCTAATGGACCAGATTTAAGCTGTTCTTGGATACCTTTATCAACTGCAGGAATGTATTCACCAGGGATTACACCACCTTTGATTTCGTTTACAAATTCGTAACCAGGACCTTCTGGATCTAATGGGTATAAGTCAATAACAACGTGACCATATTGACCGCGACCACCAGATTGTTTTGCGTGTTTACCTTCCACATCGTTAACACGAGTGCGGATAGTTTCACGGTAAGATACTTGTGGTTTACCGATATTAGCTTCCACTTTGAACTCACGTTTCATACGGTCAACGATGATGTCTAAGTGTAACTCACCCATACCAGAAATAATGGTTTCACCAGATTCTTCATCAGTGTGAACACGGAATGAAGGGTCTTCTTGAGCAAGACGACCTAATGCAAGACCCATTTTTTCTTGGTCAGCTTTAGTTTTAGGTTCTACTGCTACAGAGATTACTGGCTCTGGGAATTCCATACGCTCAAGGATGATTGGTGCATCGATAGCACATAATGTATCACCCGTAGTTACATCTTTTAAGCCGATTGCTGCAGCGATATCGCCCGCACGAACTTCTTTGATTTCTTCACGTTTGTTAGCGTGCATCTGTACGATACGACCAAAACGTTCACGTTTTTGACGTACAGAGTTTAATACTGTATCACCAGAGTTAATTACACCTGAGTACACACGGAAGAAGGTTAAGTTACCTACGAATGGGTCAGTTGCAATTTTGAATGCTAATGAAGAGAAAGGCTCATCATCGCTTGCGTGACGTTCACCTTCAGTTTCATCTGGGTTGATACCTTTGATTGCTGGAATATCAGTTGGTGCTGGTAAGTATTCAACAACTGCATCAAGCATCGCTTGAACACCTTTGTTTTTGAATGCAGAACCACAAGTTACCAAGATGATTTCGTTTGCTAATACGCGTTGACGAAGACCTGCTTTGATTTCTTCTTCGCTTAAGTCTTCACCACCAAGATATTTTTCCATTAATTCTTCAGTTGCTTCAGCTGCTGCATCAACAAGGTTTTGACGCCATTCTTCGCACGCTGCTTGCATATCTGCTGGAATATCTTCATAAGTGAAGGTCATACCTTGGTCAGCTTCGTTCCAGTTGATCGCTTTCATTTTGATCAAATCAACAACACCAGTGAAACTTTCTTCTGCACCGATTGGAAGTTGAAGAGGAACAGCATTCGCACCTAAACGAGTTTTAAGTTGTTCAACAACACGTAAGAAGTTAGCACCAGTACGGTCCATTTTGTTTACGAACGCAATACGTGGAACTTGATATTTGTTAGCTTGACGCCATACAGTTTCAGACTGAGGTTGAACACCACCAACCGCACAGTAAACCATTACCGCACCATCAAGAACACGCATAGAACGTTCTACTTCAACAGTAAAGTCTACGTGTCCCGGAGTATCGATAACGTTGATACGGTGTTGTGGGAACTGTTGTGACATACCAGACCAGAATGCGGTAGTTGCCGCAGAGGTAATGGTAATACCACGCTCTTGTTCTTGTTCCATCCAGTCCATTGTTGCTGCACCATCGTGTACTTCACCAATTTTGTGACTTACACCAGTGTAGAATAAGATACGTTCAGTGGTAGTAGTTTTACCAGCATCAATATGCGCACTAATACCGATATTACGATATCTTTCAATAGGGGTTGTACGAGCCATTATTATAACCTTGTTAAGTTTAATATCTGTTTATATAAGGGTAAGGCTTCATCGAGGATGAAGCCCTTAAATTTTAAAAGCGTATTACCAACGGAAGTGAGCAAATGCTTTATTAGCTTCAGCCATACGGTGAACGTCTTCACGTTTTTTCACAGCTGCACCTTTGTTATCTGATGCATCAGATAATTCATTTGCAAGACGTAAAGCCATTGATTTATCACCGCGTTTACGTGCAGCTTCAACGATCCAACGCATACCTAATGCGTTACGACGAACTGGACGTACTTCAACTGGCACTTGGTAAGTAGAACCACCAACACGACGAGATTTAACCTCAACGGTTGGGCGAACGTTTTCAAGTGCAATTTCAAATGCTTCTAAAGGTTCTTTACCTGTGCGTTCTGCAAGTTTGTCTAACGCACCGTAAACGATGGTTTCAGCAACGGATTTTTTACCGTCTACCATTAATACATTAATAAATTTTGCAAGTAACTCTGAACCGAACTTCGGATCTGGAAGAATCTTGCGTGGTTCAACACTACGACGACGTGGCATTGCGAATTTCTCCGTATATTTAATCTTCAGGATATCCAAAACTCTATAAAAATTAACCGCACTTTAAAGTGAGTTAATGTGATACTGGAGTTTCTGATTTAAATTTTTACTAATTTAGACGTTTGGCCTTACTTAACGGAGTTCCATTAAGCTTTAGGACGTTTAACGCCGTATTTAGAACGACCTTGTTTACGATCTTTAACGCCTGCACAGTCTAATGCGCCGCGTACAGTGTGGTAACGAACACCTGGTAAGTCTTTAACACGACCACCACGGATAAGCACAACACTGTGCTCTTGAAGGTTGTGACCTTCACCGCCGATGTAAGAAGTTACTTCAAAGCCATTAGTTAAACGAATACGACATACTTTACGTAATGCTGAGTTCGGTTTTTTAGGTGTAGTTGTGTATACACGAGTGCACACACCACGTTTCTGCGGGCAAGCCTCTAATGCAGGAACGTTACTTTTTACAACCTTTTTCACACGCGGTTTGCGTACTAGCTGGTTGATAGTTGCCATTAAAAAAGCTCCAGTTTAAATGTTATTCATAATAGAATGTTTGTTACAAAATCTATCTCTCTATCCAATAGACAGAAGAAATAGACGCTGAATTTTAATGGTTTCACCTCGCATTGTCAATATTTAAACAGAAATAGGATCGCAAAGGATCGCTTGACAAAAAATCTAGGTGAAATAGACCGCACTTTGTCAAATCAATTGCCTGCCTGAAGCCAGGGTTTTATAATTCCAAACAGAATTATTTTGTTGGCAATCATTATGTTACGTTCATTCATTTTTCATTTACGTTATTTCTATCACAAAAAACTTCGACAAACGCATCGTATCTCTCATAAAACACTCGAATTTGTATGTTTACTGATTGGTGCAACGTTTGTTGCCCTCTTTTCCTTTGGATTTGCCAAGCTAGCCGATATCGGACTTGAATTTAATGCCTATTGGTCTGCTAAATACCCTCTCGCCGTTTGGATCGTTTTACCGCTTGGTCTTGCTTTCCTCACTTGGTTTACTGCCAAATACACGCCTTATGTTGGCGGCAGCGGTATTCCACAAGTGATTGCCTCCATTAATCTTCCTTACAATGGCTATAAAACGAAACTTGTTAAATTTCGTCAAACCATTTGGAAAATTCCACTTACTTTCTTTGCAATGGTTATCGGTGCGTCTGTTGGGCGTGAAGGCCCTTCTGTTCAAGTGGGTGCTGCAGTCATGCTAGCTTGGGGGAATTTCTGTCGTAAATACAACTTTGCTTTCCGCGGCTTAAGTACGAATGAGCTCATCGCAACGGGTGCAGCTGGCGGTCTTGCAGCCGCCTTTAATGCGCCTTTAGCTGGGGTGATTTTTGCCATTGAAGAACTTGGTCGAGGCGTGATGTTACGCTGGGAACGACGCGTGTTACTTGGTGTATTAGCCGCTGGTTTTATTTTAGTGGCGATTCAAGGCAATAGCCCTTACTTTCCTGTTTATAGGGGCACAACCTCTATTCCTTATTTATATCTTTGGCTTGCCATTTGTGGCGTCATCTGCGGTGTACTGGGTGGTATATTTGGACGACTCCTTGCCAAAGGTCTCGCGGGACTTTCTCCAATCAAATGGCGTGACTGGATTCGTAAACACCCTATTTATATTGCCTTATTACTTGGTTTATTGCTTGCGGCTATGGGCACCTACAGCGAAGGACAAACCTATGGAACAGGTTATGATGTTGTTGCAAGAGCATTAGAAGGACAACTCGTTTCGCCTGAAGTGGGGATACTAAAACTCTTCGCAACGGTTACGACTTATTGGAATGGCATCGCAGGCGGAATTTTTACGCCATCTCTCACTACTGGCGCGGGTATCGGCACCATGTTATGGGAAATCAGCAATGGCATGGTTGATCAACGCTTCCTCGTCATTTTATGTATGGCCGCCTTTTTAGCCGGCGGCACACAATCCCCCGTGACAGCGAGTGTGGTTGTGATGGAAATGACCGGGGCTCAACCAGTGCTGATTTGGCTCTTGATTTCCAGTATCATTGCCTCCATAATTTCGCGCCAATTTAGTCCGAAACCTTTTTACCACTTTGCGGCTGGACGTTTCCGTCAACGAATGCAGGAACAACAAGCAGAAGATCTGCGCCGTAACGAGATTCAAGAGAAATAAAATATGTCAGAAAACCAACCGCACTTTTATCGTGGCCGCTTTTCCGTTGCGCCAATGTTAGATTGGACCACTCGCCATTGTCGCTATTTTCATCGCCAATTTAGTAAAAATGCGTTGCTTTATACTGAAATGGTCACGGCTCCCGCCATTATTCATGCGAAATACGATCATTTAGATTTTGATTTGCAAGAAAACCCAGTTGCCCTACAACTCGGTGGAAGCGATCCCGCACAGCTTAAACATTGTGCCAAATTAGCGGAAGAAAGAGGCTATCATGAAATTAATCTGAATGTGGGCTGCCCTTCTGATCGCGTGCAAAATGGTATGTTTGGTGCTTGCTTGATGGCAAAAGCGGATTTAGTAGCAGAATGTATTGCAGAAATGCAAAGTGTCGTGAATATTCCTGTCACCGTGAAAACGCGTATTGGCATTGATGATTTGGATAGCTATGAATTTCTCTGTGACTTTATCGAAAAAGTCCATCATGCAGGCTGCCAAGAATTTATTGTTCACGCACGAAAAGCCTGGCTTTCAGGATTAAGCCCAAAAGAGAATCGAGAAATTCCACCTTTGGATTACGATCGTGTTTATCAATTAAAGAAAGATTTTCCACAGTTAACCATTGCAATTAATGGCGGCATTAAAACCATCGAAGAAATGAAACATCATTTGCAATTTGTGGATGGCGTGATGGTTGGGCGTGAGGCTTATCAAAATCCGTCGTTGTTGGGCTATGTTGATCAAATGCTTTTTGATGCTAATGCGTATATCGTCACAGCAAGACAAGCAGTGGAAGCCATGTTCCCTTATATTGAAAAACAATTGAGCCAAGGGGTCTATTTAAATCATATCGTTCGACATATGCTTGGCGCGTTCCAAAACTGTAAAGGAGCGAGACAATGGCGACGCTATTTAAGTGAAAATGCCTTTAAACAAGGCGCAGGAATTGAAGTGGTTGAAACGGCATTAAGCTTTGTGGAAACGAATTAAGCCTAAAATGCAAAGTGCGGTCAGAATTTAATAGATTTTCTGACCGCACTTTTGTTTTCTGAGTATTTAATTAGCACTGATGTTTTTGACGATATGCCACCAAATCTTCTATTGTTAGTACTACATAACCAAATTTTTTCGCAAATTTAATAATTTCTGGTGCACGCGCCATGGTGCCATCATCATTGGTGATTTCACAAATCACACCAGCCGGTTTAAAACCACTTAAGCGTGCTAAATCAACTGAGGCTTCCGTATGACCGCGACGTGCTAAAACACCACCTTCTGCCGCTCGTAATGGGAAAACATGTCCAGGACGGTGAAGATCTGTGGGTTTTGCCTGATCTGCAATCGCAGCTTTAATGGTTGTTACTCGATCTTGTGCCGATACACCTGTCGACACACCTTCTGCCGCTTCAATCGTCACGGTAAACGCGGTTTTATTCACGCTATTGTTATGCTCTACCATCGGTGGCAAATCAAGCTGTTTGCATTGTTCATCGGTGATACATAAACACACGATACCGCTGCCATAACGAATAAGTTTTGCCATTTGTTCTGAAGTAATGGTTTCTGCAGGGAAAATTAAATCGCCTTCATTTTCGCGATCTTCATCATCCAACACTAATACACCATTACCTTGTTTGAACGCGTTCAATGCGTTAATTACCCGTTCTTCGCCGGTCGCACCAAATGCAGATAAAATTGACTGATTCATCGTAATTTCCTTTGTTGTTACGCTAAAATTAACCAGAATCAGGGCTGAGAAATGCAAATAAATAGAACAGAATTGGGAACCCAATCCGTTTTATTCTCTTTCATCCAGACTATACTGTCGGCTTTGGAATTTCACCAAATCTGCTAACCTTAAAAGTACAAAGCGAAACAATTTTGTAAAACGCAATCAAAATTGACCGCACTTTTAAGTGCTCGTGGGCTGTCACCACCGGTAGGGAATTTCACCCCGCCCTGAGAATGCAGGTCGTAGTATAACGCAAAATGTCACTGTAAAAAATCATTCAATGAAAAATGTTTTTATTTGCACAAAGATTGCATAAAATAGAACTATTCAGCCACCTCGCAGTGGTCATTTAGCGAAGGATACATTATGTCGAACAAACACGATAAAAAAGTGGGTGTGATTTTTGGAAAATTCTACCCTGTTCACACCGGCCATATTAATATGATTTATGAAGCATTTAGTAAAGTGGATGAGCTTCACGTGATTGTCTGTAGCGATACCGAACGCGATTTAAAGCTGTTTTATGATAGTAAAATGAAACGCATGCCTACGGTACAAGATCGCCTTCGCTGGATGCAACAAATCTTTAAATATCAAAACGATCATATTTTTATTCATCACTTAGTTGAAGATGGCATTCCAAGTTACCCAAATGGGTGGCAAGCTTGGAGTGAAGCGGTAAAAAATCTATTTGAAGAAAAACAATTTACCCCGACGATGGTATTTAGTAGTGAGCCACAAGACAAAGCGCCATACGAAAAATACTTAGGACTTGAAGTTTCTTTAGTGGATCCTGACCGCTCTTTCTTTAATGTATCTGCAACGAAAATTCGTACTACACCTTTCCAATATTGGAAATTCATTCCGAAAGAAGTCCGTCCATTCTTTGCGAAAACCATTGCCATTTTAGGCGGTGAAAGTAGTGGTAAAAGTGTGTTAGTCAGCAAACTGGCTGCCGTATTTAATACTACTTCTGCATGGGAATATGGTCGGGAATATGTCTTTGAAAAATTAGGTGGCGATGAGCAAGCCATGCAATATTCTGACTATCCACAAATGGCATTAGGTCACCAACGCTATATTGATTATGCCGTGCGTCATGCCCATAAAGTCGCGATTATTGATACTGACTTCATTACTACGCAAGCTTTTTGTATTCAATACGAAGGCAAAGCCCATCCGTTCTTAGATTCCATGATCAAAGAATACCCGTTTGATGTCACCATTTTATTGAAAAACAATACAAAATGGGTGGATGATGGCTTACGTAGTCTAGGCAGCCAAAAACAACGTCAACAATTCCAACAGTTATTGAAGAAATTGTTAGATAAATACAAAGTACCTTACATTGAAATTGAATCGCCAAGTTATTTAGACCGTTATAACCAGGTCAAATCTGTTGTGGAAAAAGTGTTAAATGATGAAGAACTTGAAGGTTTACCACATACTAAACGCACATTGACCACCGAGAAATAAGATGATTTTATTCGCAGGCGATCCGCACGGAAGTTACGAACATCTTTATCCTTTCGTACAAGAAGATGACAACGTTGCCCTGATTATTTTGGGTGACTTGCAACTTTCTTCGCCTGATGAATTAGATAAACTCGCAAAATATTGTGATATTTGGTTTATTCACGGCAACCATGATAGCAAAACCGTCGCCGCATTTGAGGCGATTTGGGGTACACATTGGAAATCACGTAATTTACATAATCGTGTTGTTGAAATCCAAGGTCAACGTATTGCTGGCTTAGGTGGCGTATTCCGAGGACAAATCTGGATGCCCCCCAATAAACCAATGTATTTTGACCCTATTCATTATTGCCAATATAGCCCTCAAGAAAAAATTTGGCGTGGCGGTGTACCATTACGTCATCGTACGTCTATTTTCCCTTCTGATATCGAAGCCATTGAAAATGAGCAAGCCGATATTCTGATTTGCCATGAAGCGCCGAAACCCCATCCAATGGGATTTCGTGTGATTAATCAACTCGCAGAAAAATTAGGGGTAAGGCACGTTTTCCACGGTCATCACCACGATAACGTCGAGTACAAGACAAATTTTCCTTATAAAATCACGAATGTCGGTTTTAGAAGTGTCACAGACATACACGGAAATTATTTATTAAAAACTATTGATGATCGAGAAAAATAATCAAATAAAGAACCAATTGTTTTTAATAAAAAGGAAAATTTGAAGAGAGAAGATGGCGCACCCGAAAGGATTCGAACCTTTGACCGCTCGGTTCGTAGCCGAGTACTCTATCCAGCTGAGCTACGGGTGCGTAGTGATGTTTTATTATCCCTGACCATTCTAACTGATAGAGTCGATTTAAAATGGCGCACCCGAGAGGATTCGAACCTCTGACCGCTCGGTTCGTAGCCGAGTACTCTATCCAGCTGAGCTACGGGTGCAGAATAAATAAAACTAACAACAAATGGCGGTGAGAGAGGGATTCGAACCCTCGATGGAGTTTTTGACCCCATACTCCCTTAGCAGGGGAGCGCCTTCAGCCTACTCGGCCATCTCACCACATTCGGTGTGTGGGCGGTATAATACGTTTTTTTGAAAATATGTCAAATCATTTTTTGAAAAAGCGATTTTGGTTGCTTGATTTATCTACATTTTGCATAAATAAAGTGCGGTTGAAAAAACAAATATATTTCTCACCGTACTTTAATTTTTATCATCTCTAGCCTTTTAAAATTGCCCGCAGACGATCAAGCTGACTAGAAGTTTGTTGTTGCTTCTGCTCTGCCGTTAATTTTGGCTTATCTTTTTCCCATTGCACATCATCTTGTGGCAACTCAGCCAAGAAACGACTCGGCTCTGGGCGAATTAACTCGCCAAACTGACGCCGTTCACGACAAAGAGAAAAAGTCAGCGTTTGTTGTGCTCGCGTAATGCCCACATAGGCTAGACGGCGTTCTTCTTCCACATTGTCTTCATCAATACTGGTTTGATGCGGCAAAATCCCCTCTTCCATACCGATTAAATACACATGAGGAAACTCTAAACCTTTAGAGGCATGTAGCGTCATCAATTGCACTTGATCACTCTCGTCATCGTCTTCGCCTCGCTCCATCATATCGCGCAAGGTTAAACGGGTAACTACTTGATTTAAAGTCATCGGCTCATTCACCTCATCACCTTTGAGCATATCCTCTACCCAGCTAAATAAGGTTGCCACGTTTTTACTTTGCATTTCGGCGGCTTTCTGGCTAGTGGCATACTCATACAAATATTCTTCGTAATGCAATGAAGAAAGTAAAGAACGCACAGCCGTTTCAGGATCGGAACGTAAACTTTGATCGTTTAACTCCACAATCCAACGACCAAATTTTTGCAAGGCATCATAAACTTTCGGTGTCACACGTTGCATGAGTTCAAACTCAAAAATCGCCTCAAATAAGCTGATATGTTTTTCCTGTGCCAACTCGCCTAGTTTTTGCAATGTTGCGGTACCAATTTCCCGTTTCGGCGTATTCACGATACGCAAAAAGGCCGCATCATCGTCTTGATTTACCACCAAACGCAAGTAGGCCATCATGTCCTTAATTTCAGCGCGGGAGAAAAAAGACGTCCCACCGGAAATTTTGTATGGAATACGGTTTTGCATCAGCACTTTTTCCAATAGACGGGATTGGTGATTACCGCGATACAAAATCGCATAATCCTTAAATTTGGTTTTACGGCTAAAACGATGAGCAATTAATTCTGCCACAATCCGTTCGGCTTCATGCTCTTCATTTTTCGCTTCAATGACTTGCAGTTTTTCACCTTCGCCCAAGTTGGAAAACAGTTTTTTATCGAACACGTGCTCGTTGTTATCAATCAAAATGTTAGCACAATGCAAAATACGATGAGTGGAGCGGTAATTTTGTTCTAATTTAATGACTTGCAAACTCGGAAAATCATCACGCAAGCGCACCATATTTTGGGGACGAGCACCTCGCCAAGAATAAATGGATTGATCGTCATCCCCCACCACCGTAAAGCAAGCTCGCTCGCCTACCAGTAATTTAATCAGTTCATATTGGCTAGTATTGGTATCTTGATATTCATCCACCAACAAATAGCGGATTTTCTCCTGCCATTTTGACCGCACTTCTTCGTTCTGTTTGAAAAGCAAGGTCGGCAACATAATTAAATCATCGAAATCCAACGCATTGTAAGCACGAATTTGCGCTGCATAACGCTCATAACATTTTGCAAAGGTTTGATATTTGGCATCTTTCGCTAAGGCATAAGCCTGTTTTGGCGAAACCAAATCATTCTTCCAGTTGGAAATAACCGAGATTAATTCACGCAGTAAATCCTTATCTTCCTGCAGCACATCTGCCGTCAGTTCTTTGAGTAAGGCTAGTTGATCGTGCTCATCAAACAAGGTCATATTGGATTTAAAGCCTAAGGCTTTATATTCCCGTTTGATAATATCGAAACCTAAGGTATGGAAAGTGGAAACAATCAATCCTTTAGATTTTTCTTTACCAATGGAATGGGCAACACGCTCTTTCATTTCACGGGCGGCTTTGTTGGTAAAGGTCACGGCGGCGATCTGTTTAGGTAAATAACCACAATGTTCAATCAAATGCGCAATCTTATTGATGATCACGCGGGTTTTGCCCGAGCCTGCGCCTGCCAGCACCAAGCAAGGTCCACTAACATATTCGACAGCCTGTTGTTGTTGAGGATTGAGTTTCATATCTTAATGCAAATTAATTTGACAACGCATAAGGCAATAATGCGGTATCTAATAAAAATGACAGCGGCAAATCTAAAATAGGTAATCCCCATTTTTGTGCCATCTCTAAATCATAAGCCGCCCCCGCGTAAGGTGTGTATTTCTCCGATGGGTCAATTAATTTCACCACCGTACCACAACCAGTTAACGCTAAAAGTGCGGTTAAAATCAGAAGTGTTTTTTTCATTCACGACGTGCTTTTAAGGCTAAATAGACGGCTTCCGGCACCAGTTCTTTCACATCGCCATGGTGCAAATAAATTTCTCGTACAATCGTGGAAGACACAAACGCCCATTTTTCTGTTGGTGGGAAGAACAAACTATCCACACCCTCGGTTAATAAACGGTTTAACGCAGCCAGTTGTAATTCATATTCGAAGTCCGTCGTTGTTCGCACGCCACGAATAATGGCGGTAATCTTTTTCGCTTTGATTTCATTTGCGAGTAAATCAGAGAATCCAAATACTTCCACATTGGGTAAATGAGCGACCGATTGACGCACGAGTTCAACGCGTTCTTCCAATGAGAATAATGGCTTTTTGCTCGGACTATTCGCAACCGCGACAAAAACTTTTGGGAAAATGACCGCACTTCGCGCAATGATATCTAAATGCCCGTTGGTAATCGGGTCAAACGTGCCAGGGTAAATTACGCTTGTCATTTATGGTTCTCCGAAATATTCGTTAAATAAGGGTGAAGCAAATCTAAAAGTCGCTGTAATGCACCACGATTTTCGATTAATACCTCGTAGCCCGCATTACCTAAACGCTGACGAGCCTCTTTTGAATTCAATAACTTATCAATAATCTCTGCCAATGCTTTCTCTGTTGAGTTGATTTGCAATACACCTTGCACCTCTAACAGCGAGGTAAAAACTTCAGGGAAATTAAATGTATGCTTTCCACTCACAACGGGTAATTTAAACGCTAAAGGTTCAAGCGGATTATGTCCGCCATGTTTAACCAAACTTCCGCCGACAAACGCAATATCAGAAATACCATACATCAGCATCAACTCACCCATGGTATCACCCAGAATCACTTGGGTATTTTCTGAAGGAATATCCCCCGTTGAACGACGAATAAAGTTAAAGTTGGCTTTTTCAATTAAATCCGCCACAGGATTAAAACGTTCAGGATGACGAGGCACCAGCAATAACAATAAGTTTGGATGTTTTTTTAGTAACAAATGATGCGCTTGTAAAATAAGCTCTTCTTCCCCTTCATGGGTGCTCGCAGCAATCCAAATTTGACGATCTTTCGCCCAGCTCTCATGAAGTATTGTAATGTCTTTGAGTAACTCGTCACTGACTACAAGATCATATTTAATATTGCCGGTTAATTGCAGACGATCTTTTTCATAACCTAACTCTAAATAACGCTTTCCGCTAATACTATCTTGCGGTGCAATCAAGCTGATTTGAGAAAACATTCGTTGTAGATGTTGTTTGACTTTGCCATAACGTCTCGCTGAACGCGCAGAAAGACGAGCATTCGCTACAATAAAAGGAATATTTCGATGAGCCAAACAATCAATCAAATTGGGCCAAAGTTCCGTTTCAATGACGATGAATACTTTAGGTTGAATAAAATCAATAAAACGATTGATGACACAAGGTAAATCGTAAGGCAAATAACAATGCGTCACGCTATCTCCGAACGCGGCTTTTACGCGTTCAGAGCCTGTTGGAGTAACCGTTGTGAACGTGATCGGTAAATGTGGATATTCCTTCTGAATACGTTTTACTAGTGGTGTAGCGGCAATTACTTCACCGACTGATGCAGCATGAATGACGATCCCATCTTGCACAGGCTTAGCAAGAGTCGCATAAAAACCATATCGCTCGCCTAAACGCTTACGATAATTCGGAGCTTTGAGACTTCGTAGTAACATGAATAACAGCACAAAAGGCTGAATCAGATACATCAGGCAGGTATAAAAAAAA
>NZ_KV801003.1:85527-135290 GCF_001810345.1 Haemophilus sp. HMSC061E01 | reverse complement strand
AAAAAAAACGCCACATAAAATAAATTCGGTTATACTTACAAAAACTTCGGCTAGTATAGCAAAAAAAGGATCAAAATATGCCAACAATTAGCGTTGCCATGATTGTCAAAAATGAAGCGGCAGATCTTGCTCAATGTCTTGATACGGTAAAAGATTGGGTAGATGAAATCATTATTGTTGATTCGGGCAGTACTGATAACACCCAAGAAATCGCGGAACAATATGGTGCAAAATTTTATTCGCATCCTGATTGGCCAGGTTTTGGCAAACAACGCCAACGTGCACAACAATATGTCACCAGTGATTATGTTTTGTGGTTAGATGCCGATGAACGCGTCACTCCGAAACTTCGTGAATCCATTCAACAAGCGGTTCAACAAGATACGCCAAATACGGTTTATGATATTCCTCGTGTGAGTGAAGTGTTTGGGCGTGAGATTCGTCATTCAGGTTGGTATCCGGATTATGTGGTGCGTTTGTATCGCACAAATTATGCGGGATATAATGATTCACTGGTACATGAAAAAGTGGTTTATCCTGAAAATACGAAAGTACAGAAATTAACTGGAGATCTAGAGCATTTCACCTATAAAAGCATTCATCACTATTTGGTGAAATCTGCAGGCTACGCCAAAGCTTGGGCAGACCAACGCCAAACCAAAGGGAAAAAAGCGACGTTATGGCAAGGTATTAGTCATGCGATTGGCTGCTTTGTCAAAATGTACATTTTAAAAGCGGGTTTCTTAGATGGAAAACAAGGTTTTCTGCTTGCGGTACTTTCGGCCCACTCCACCTTTGTGAAATATGCTGATTTGTGGGAACGCAATCAACATTAATCAAAAACAAAAAGTGCGGTTAAAATTAACCGCACTTTTTTTATCTCTTTTAGAACAAGAAAATTAGTTTTTCGCTGCTGCCGCTGCTTTCACGATTACTGCAAACGCAGGCGCTTTAAGTGAAGCACCGCCCACTAACGCACCATCGATATCTGGTTGAGTGAATAATTCTGCTGCGTTAGCATCATTTACTGAACCACCGTATTGAATGATCACTTGATCTGCTACAGCTTGTGATTTTGCTGCGATGTGGCCACGGATAAATGCGTGAACAGCTTGCGCTTGTGCTGGAGTCGCTGATTTGCCCGTGCCGATTGCCCAAATTGGTTCGTAAGCAATCACTGCACCATTAAATGCTTCTACACCTAATGCATTGATGACTGCATCAATTTGACGCGCACATACTTCTTCAGTTTTGCCTGCTTCGTTTTCAGCTTCAGTTTCACCGATACATAATACTGGTACTAAACCTGCTTCTTTTAATGCACCAAATTTTTTCGCTACAAATTCGTCGCTTTCTTTGTGGTAAGTACGACGCTCAGAGTGACCGATAATGATGTATTTTGCACCAAAATCTTTTAACATTTCACTAGAAATATCACCAGTAAATGCACCTTTCACATTGATATCTACGTTTTGTGCACCTAACTGAATCACACTTTTACCACCACAGCTGCAACCGCAACCAGAAAGTGCCGCTTCAGCCGTACCTAAATACATAACAGGTGGGGCAATTGCCACATCACAACCTGTTACATCATGTAATTCTGCTTTTAATCCTTCGATTAATTCTTTGGTGAACGCTTTGGAACCGTTTAATTTCCAGTTACCCATCACTAAAGGACGACGTGCCATTTTTGTTTCTCCATATTGAATAAATAAAAAGTGTGTTTACTATACCAAACTTTGGGCAGATTTCTTTGTGCAAAATCACATTTTGAAAATTTTTTTGGGTAAATGATGATTATTTTGTGCTAAAAAGCTACAATCTACTGTACGGAACCGATAAAAAAATAAATAATTTTATAAATAAACGGAAAATAGGTCTGGTAACAATGAAAATTTTCAAAGCCGAACAATGGAATATAGAAGTGCTTGCTCCACTCTTTGAAGCCTATCGACTTGCCAACGGAATGAGTGAAAATCCTGACCGCACTTTAACCTTTTTAACGAATCGTATACGTTTTAATGAAAGCATGTTTTTTGTTGCTGTAAACGAAAACTCACAGGCGATTGGTTTTGTTCAACTTTATCCTCGCTTATCCTCTTTAAAACTACAACGCTATTGGCAATTAACCGATATTTTTGTAAAAGAAGATAAACATCAAGCCGAGATTTATGCTGCCCTTATTTCTAAAGCGAAAGAGTTTGTCCGTTATACACAATCTAATCGTTTAGTGGCAGAATTAAGCCAAGGCCAACAGAGTATTTTAGAACGCGAAGGATTTAAACTAAACACGAAAAAAAGTTTGTTTGAATTAACTCTCTAATGCATACACTCCTTAATCAATATTGGGATTACTTGCGAATTGAACGCCAGGTAAGCCCACATACTCTCACTAATTATCAACATCAACTGGATGCGATTTTAGCGATTTTGGCTGAAAAAGGTATTCAACATTGGCAGCAAGTGAATCCTAGTGTGGTTCGTCTTATTTTGGCGGAAAGCCGTAAGCAAGGTTTAAAAGAAAAGAGCTTAGCATTACGTTTGTCTGCTCTTCGTCAGTTCTTCAGCTATCTTGTGCAGCAAGGTCAACTGAAAGTGAATCCGGCAACGGGTATTTCAGCGCCGAAACAAGGTAAACATTTACCAAAAAATATTGATGCTGAACAAGTCCAAAAATTGCTTTCAAATGACAGTAAAGATCCCATTGATTTGCGTGATCGCGCCATGATGGAATTGATGTATAGCTCAGGGCTTCGCTTATCTGAATTGCAAGGCTTAAACCTTAATAGTATTAACACCCGTGTACGTGAAGTGAGAGTGATTGGTAAAGGAAATAAAGAACGTATTGTGCCCTTTGGGCGTTATGCTTCTCACGCAATTCAACAATGGTTGAAAGTACGCCCTTTATTTAATCCTAAAGATGACGCCCTTTTTGTGAGCCAACAGGGAAATCGCCTCACTCATCGCTCTATTCAAAAGCGAATGGAAACCTGGGGCATTCGCCAAGGATTAAATAGTCATCTCAACCCACACAAATTACGTCACTCGTTTGCCACTCACATGCTGGAAGCGAGTTCAGATTTGCGTGCAATTCAAGAACTTTTAGGACACAGCAATTTGTCCACTACGCAAATTTATACGCATTTGAATTTCCAACATCTTGCAGAAGTGTATGATCAAGCCCATCCTCGAGCAAAACGAAAAAAATAAATAAAGTGCGGTCAAAAACCGTCATCTTTTTTAACCGCACTTCTAAACAAAAAGGCTACCTTTCGGTAGCCTTTATTCATTTAACTATAAACTAAACGCTTGAATATAAGGAAGTTTACCTTTCTTCAGCATGTCTTCAATACCGCTTTGATGGTCATTTTCACCTAAGCCTCGTAATTCAAAGGTAACGCCAACACTGTTATCATAAACCACCTGATCGTTACGTTGATTCTGACGGCTCGTTACATAACGTCTCGCCCCTACGCCAACAGACCAACAGCACGAGTTATATTGTACCCCCACATATTGCTCAACTGGTTTTTTCAATGCAATATCTTGATAGTATTTTCCGACAACTGCCCAATTATCTGAGACTTCCCATGCTGCTACGACACCAACCTGTTTAATATCTTGTTGGTAACGGTTAGCAGACGCACCTAAGTTTTGGTTGATATACTCTTTACTTGCGTAGCGATAATTTAACTGAATCAGATTGTTCTTCATCGGGTTAAATTCCAAACTGCTATTTGCCAATGATGCTTTATCTAGCAACGTATCATATTGGTAGCTACCGCGCCAATTCCATTTATTACTAATTTTCCAGTTAGATTCCAATGCCCAAGAAGAAGAGGATTTTTGCGTACGATTGCTTGGGTTATCATCAATTCTTGATGCAGTTAAATAATAAATTTGCCCTGCAGAGAAATTAAAACGTTCATCGGCGTTTTTATCATAAAAACGACTTGTTCCCCCCACTGTCACCTGGTTTGCAGATGAAATACGGTCTAAACCACTATAACGACGATCGCGGAATAATGAATAATAATCTTGCTGAACTAAAGCGGAGTCATAACCAAAGCCAAGATAGTCATTAACTAACTTGGAGCCAATATTGCTTTGATCCTTATATGGTCGATATAAGTATTGTGCGTGTGGTTCCAGTGTTTGTGTATAGCCATCAAATAAAGTTTTGTTGGTGGCTAAAACTGTTTGTAAGTCTACTTTTAATTGTGGCAATACACGATTTACGGATTTTTGTACCTCTTCTGCAGCAGAAGAAGAGCCTTTCTTCTGATTGTAATGCGTTGCATAAAGTTTGGTTTCAATGTTCAAGTTTCCGTATTTATTTGACATTACTGTCGTCAAACTCGGCTCAGTATGGAAACGCCAAGCCGTTGGCATTAATGCGCTGTCATTATCAAAACGTGCGGCTTGTGAGAATAATTTAAAATCTAACCAACCATTTGCTAAATCATTTCTATAATAATTGAAATCGATTTGTGGCATGGCTCGGTAAGGACCTATATCCACTTCGTCAAAGATTTGGAACTGACGTGCGGAAATAGCTAAATTATAGTTTGGTTGATAGTACGCAATACGTGCATATTGATTCGCATAACCATCAGTACTGTCTCCATAATCAGAATCAAAATCAGTGAAATATTGTTTATCACTGACTTTGGTGTAATCAACATTTAAACGCCAGTTTTCAAGAAAAGAAGAACTGTGATTCCAATAGAATAAATGACGTTTACGGTTATCACTGATGTATTCATCGTAGCGATCACGCCCCAAATATTCGCCTGCAAGTTTACCTTCGCCAACGGGTGTTAAATAACGGAACTCACTATTTAATTGCCAGCCACGGCGTGACATATATTTTGGTACAATCGTCGCATCATAATTTGGCGCAATATTCCAATAAATCGGTTGTTTATACCAATAACCATCGCGGCTAGAATGGCCGACTGTTGGCATTAATAAACCTGAACGACGACGATCACCAATCGGTAATTGCAGATAAGGGGTATAGAATACCGGCACACCTAATACTTTAAAACGCGCATGCCAAAATTCGGCATATTCTTCTTTGATGTGCTGACGAATCTCAGAGGCATCTACCGCCCAAGCATTATCATCGGGTAAACAAGAGGTAAATGTCGCGTTTTTCATTAAGCGGTAATCATCACCTAACTCAATTTCTTGTGCTTTACCGCGGCCTTGACGTCCTACAAGTTGGTAGTCTGCATCGGTTACGTTACCGTTTTTGCTATCTAAATTAAAACTCGCATCATTACCTAATAGATTGATTTGGTTGTCTTTATAATCAAATCCACCACGTAAATAAGCCCAACGTTGAACTTGTTTACCTTCACCTGTTTGCTTGACTTCAACTGAATTCCCTACCAAATGGCGGTTTCCTTGTTTCAAATCCACATTGCCTTGATAAATTGCCTGAGTTGGCTGATTAATCTCTGCTTTATCTGCTTCAATATAAACTGGTAAGTTATTGACATCACCTTTCACAACTTCCCCAGTAAAGTGAGGCACGCCAAGCAAACATTGAGCATGCAGATCGGCCAAACTTTGTTGACTATAAAGTGCGGTCAGAATTGAGATTGAAATTAAGGTATATTTTTTATTCATAATTCAGTTCTTATTCAGATGAAATTAGGGGGATTATACTGGAATATCACTTACAACAACAGCCATTTATATGGTCGTTAACTAACCCCATAGATTGCATAAAGGCATAACATGTGGTTTCCCCAACAAAGACAAAACCACGTTTTTTCAATGCTTTTGACAGTGCTTTTGAGATTTCAGTTCTAGCGGGCACCACAGAAATATCGGGGACATCATTGATAATCGGTTGATGATTCACAAACGACCACACAAAATCACTGAAATTTTCACCGCACTTTTCCATGGCTAGATAGGCTTTGGCATTTTTTACAATGCCTTCCAGTTTTGCTCGATGGCGAATAAGCCCGGTATTCTCCATGCAACGATCAATATCCGGCTCGGTCATTTGCGCGATTTTGGCAGGATCAAATTGATGGAACGCAGCCCGATAGGCTTCTCGTTTTTTCAATACGGTAATCCATGAAAGCCCCGCTTGTTGCCCTTCTAAACAAATTTTTTCAAACAGCTTTTGGCTATCAAATTGTGGATTGCCCCATTCCTTATCGTGATAGTCGATATAAATCGGAAGTTCGCCCACCCAAGGGCATCTTGTACTCATGCCATATCCTTTTTAAGTTGTTCATAGATAGCAACAAAATCAGGCATCACCCCACGCCATAAATAAAATGAATGGGCGGCTTGCGCCACCAACATACCAAAACCATCGCTGACATTATTCAGACCTAAGGATTTACAGTAGGCAATAAAAGGCGTGTCGCTGCCTTTGGCATATTGCATGTCATAACAGGCTCGGGCCAATGATAAGATTGAGCCGTCTACGGCAGCAGTATGCCCACTTAATCCAGCCGAAGTTGCATTGATCACCAAATCATAGGCTTGCTCGGGAATCGCATCCATTGCGACAGCTTCAATTGTGCCGAAAGGCTTGAATTTGTCTGCTAGTTGTTGCGCTTTTTCTAGGGTGCGATTAGCCAAGACAATCTGCTGCTGTGCTTCCAATAAAGGCAGTAATACCCCTTTGGTTGCTCCGCCAGCACCTAAAATTAAAATGCGTTGTTGTGGCTGAATCCAACCTAAGCGTTGCAAATCTGTCACCAAACCGATGCCGTCAGTGTTATCCGCATAAAGTTTGCCATTAGCCAATTTTTTTAGTGTGTTACAGGCTTCTGCTAGTTTTGCCCGTTCGCTATGTTCCTCAGCGAGCGCATAGGCGCGTTCTTTAAATGGTGCAGTGATATTGCAACCTTGCGCTCCTGCAGCAAAAAAAGCCTGTAATTGCTGCTCAAAATCCTCAAGATCACCTAATTTGGCAACATATTCCATCGTTTGCTGAGTTTGTGTGGCAAATAAGCGATGAATCAACGGGGATTTACTTTGGGCAATCGGATTGCCCCAAACGGCATAGTGCTGCATGTTTTATCCTTGTCTGAAAAGTTGGTTTGTGAGCAAATCGCGAATTTCCGATGGATTTTGTGCTTGCCCGACTGCATCATCGAGTACGGGGAAATCTGCCCCAAATTGAGAACGCACGGCATCTGCGCTGCGGCAAGGTGATTTACCTGTTAAGTTCGCGCTGGTCGAGGTGAGGGCAAAGCCTGTTTCTTCGCATAAGGCTTTGACGGCAGGATGAGTACATAAACGCACCGCAATGCTATTAAATTGTCCCGTCAGGAAATGTGGAACCTCTGTCTTAGCCGGCACCACCCAGGTGATCGGATGCTCATATTGCGCCTGTAAGCGTGCAAGCTGTTCGTTAGACAAACAGGAAAAATCAACAAAAGGCTGCAAAAAATGCAAGCTCGGCGCGACTAAAATAAGGCCTTTTTCAATCGGACGCTGTTTTAAATCAAGCAATTTTCTGACCGCACTTTCACTTAGCGGATTACAGCCCAAACCGAATACTGCCTCTGTAGGATAGGCAACGACTTCGTCTTGCATTAAACGGGCGGCAATTTGTTGTATATTCATTTTTCGTTCTCAAAAATATGGCGACAGCCTTTATTCGCGCATTGCCAGACTTGCTGTTCGGCATTTTCACTTTTTAATAGCGCAAGTGGAAAATGGCATTGTGGACAAGGCATGGCATAGGGTTTTGCCGGTAAGGAAAATTTGCAATGGGGAAAGTTATCGCAACCATAAAAGATTTTCCCTTGTCGTCCGCGACGGGCAACCAAATGTCCTTTATGGCATTCCGGACAGTCAATGGATTGTTCATCATCCTGTTGTTCATGCACCACAAAATCACAATCGGGATAATGACTGCAACCAATAAACATCCCAAAAGCGCCTTGTTTGAGTTGGAGTGGGTTGCCACATTGTGGGCAGGTTTCATCAAGCTCTTTCAACACCTTATGTTCCACCCTATTTAGTGGACGCAAATAATCACAGGCGGGATATTCTGTACAACCTAAAAACAGTCCCTTTTTACCCTGTTTCATTTGCAAAGGTGCGCCGCATTGTGGGCAATATTCTTCGTGTTTTGTGTGTTGGAAAAGACTTTGACTCATACGCTGTCCCTATGCTTGTAGCATTACTTCCAATTCTTCCTGGGCCGCCAACCAATCCATTTCGACTTCTTCCAAGGCTTTTTTCACCTCTACTTGCTGCGCTAAAAGTGCGGTTAATTTTTCTTTATTTTCTGCGCTGTATAGTTCGGAATCTGCCAATTGGTTTTCAATCTCCGCAAGTTTGGAGGCATGCTTATTCATTTTTTCCTCCAATTGAGAGATTTGTTTGCGAAGAGGTGCAGTTTGTTGGCGCAATTCAGCCTCGCGACGTTTTTGTTCCTTGCGATTTTGCATGGAATTTTCATTGTCGTCATTTTTCTCCGAGGATTTATTTTCTGGTGCACTGTTTTGTTCGTTAAGCCATTTTTGATAATCCTCTAAGTCGCCTTTGAATTCTTCCACTTTTTTATCGTGTACCAAATAGAATTCTTCCACGGTATTACGTAGTAAGTGACGATCATGGGAAACCACCACCAAAGAGCCCTCGTAATCCACCAGCGCTTCGGTTAATGCCTGACGCATATCCAAATCTAAATGGTTAGTTGGTTCATCGAGTAGTAATAAGTTTGGACGTTGCCAAACAATCAGTGCAAGCACCAAACGAGCTTTTTCTCCACCAGAAAAGGCTTTCACCGCTTGATTAACTTTGTCGCCATGGAACGCAAAACTCCCGAGATAATCCCGAACCTGTTGCTCCGTTTGCTCCGGTGCGAGTTTTTGCATATGCCAGAGAGCAGATTCATCTGCACGTAGCGTATCGAGCTGATGCTGAGCAAAATAACCGAGTTGCACGCCTTTAGCTAATTGCACCGTACCGGAAAGAGCGGTGAGCTCACCGGCTAACAATTTGATTAAGGTTGATTTTCCTGCACCATTTTTCCCGAGCAAACCAATGCGTGAACCCGGTACTAAATTCAGCTTAATTTTACTTAAAATTTCTACCGTACTTTCACCGTTACCATAACCTGCACTCGCCTGTTCAATCATCACCAAGGGGTTTGGCAAGGATTGTGGTGGACGAAATTCAAAGGTAAAAGGATTATCCACATAAGCCGGTGCAATTAGCTCCATGCGCTCTAAGGCTTTCATGCGGCTTTGTGCTTGTTTGGCTTTGGTCGCTTTGGCTTTAAAGCGGTCGATATACTTCTGTAAATGAGAAATTTTTTGTTGTTGCTGACGATACATCGCGGTTTGTTGTGCCAGTTTGGTTGCCCGTTGCACTTCAAAGGAAGAATAATCACCCGTGTATTCGTTGAGCTTCTGATTTTCGATATGGAGAATTTTCGTCACAATCGGATCGAGAAAATCTCGGTCGTGGGAAATTAATACCAAGGTGCCTTGATATTGCACTAACCAACGTTCTAACCAAATAACTGCATCCAAATCCAAATGGTTGGTTGGCTCATCCAGTAATAATAAATCCGATGGACAAAGTAATGCTTGCGCCAAATTTAAACGCATACGCCAACCACCAGAGAAGGATTTCACCGGTTGAGCGATTTCTTCTTGGCTAAAGCCCAAACCATGTAATAAGGAAGCCGCGCGAGATTGGATCGTCCAAGCATCCAAGGTTTCTAATTGCCCGTGAATGCGCGCAATCGCATGGCCATCATTACGTTCATTGGCTTCGTTAAGTTCCTGCTGCAAACGGCAATATTCGCGATCCCCTTGAATCACATAATCAATGGCGGGAATATCCAATGCTGGCGTTTCTTGATTCCCCCAAGATACCCGCCAGTTGGATGGATAAGTGACCTCGCCACCCTCTGGCGTTAATTCTTTTTTTAATAGGGCAAAAAGAGACGACTTACCGCAACCATTCTTCCCCACCAAGCCGACTTTTTGTTTCGGATTGATGGTTGCCGTGGCATTCTCGAGCAATTCGGTTTGCCCGCGCTTTAGGGAAATATTATTAAATACAATCATTTCTTCGAATACATCTGAATTTGTGCCTATTTTGCAATATTTTTCCTTTTCTCGGAACAGTCTATTCCAATTTTATCGATATTTCTGCCTGAAAAACATGTATAATGACACTCAACAAATCAATCATGAGGAAATAAAATGAAGCTCTCTATTCTTAATCTCGCCCCCGTTCGTGAAGGACAAACTTATTTGCAAGCCGTTGAGTCTATGGTAAGTCTTGCAAAACATGCTGAAAACATTGGCATTGAACGCTATTGGATTGCTGAGCATCATAATATGAAAAATTTGGTGAGTTCAGCGACCGCACTTTTAATTCAACATACGCTAGCTAATACGAAAACTTTGCGCGTGGGGTCAGGTGGCGTGATGTTACCGAATCATTCGCCTTATGTGGTGGCTGAGCAATATGGCACATTGGAGACGCTTTATCCAAACCGTGTTGAACTCGGTTTAGGGCGTGCACCAGGAACGGATATGCAAACGGCTGCGGCACTTCGTCGTGGACGAAACAGCCTAGATTTCCCTGCGGAAATTGCGGAACTTCGAGGTTACTTTAAAGATAGCAATCCTGTTTCAGCTTATCCTTCCGCAGGCTTGTATATACCGTTTTATATTTTGGGTTCCAGCACTGAAAGTGCCTATCTTGCGGCAGAGCTTGGCTTGCCTTATGCCTTTGCTTCACACTTTGCGCCACGCATGATGGAAATGGCGGTGGAGATTTACCGCAAAAACTTCAAACCTTCTACCTATCTTGCTGAACCTTATGTCATCTTAGGTGTGAACGCGATTGTTGCTGAAACCGATAAAGAAGCGAAACAACTGGCGACAACACAAACACTATTTTTCTTAAATATAGTGACTAACGCACAACAAAATTTACAACCGCCTATGGCTTCAGAAGAAGATGTTTGGAAAACTCAAATGCACGCCCAAAAGAAACCACACTTTGGCCCAGTCGATTTCGAGGAAATCCCGATTTACAACCAAGAGCGTGCAGTAGTGGAACAAATGACTGCTTGTTCGCTTATCGGTAGTCCTGAAAGCGTGGATTTTCAACTCAAGCAATTACGTGAACGGGTACATTTTGATGAAATTATGGCGGTGAGCTATATTTTTGATGAGCAAAAGCAAGCCCAATCTTACACGATGTTGAAAGCGATTGTGGATAAGCAATAGCGAGACAAAAATAAAAAGTGCGGTAAATTTCACCGCACTTTAAATCCCAGAAATATCAATAAGCCGTTTCTATCGGTAAACCAGCTTTTACCCAACCATCAAATCCGCCAATGACGCTAAAGACATTTTCATAGCCTTGCTCAACGAGGAAAGTTGCCACATTTCGGCTGCTCACGCCATGATAACAACTCACGATAATCGGGGAGTCAAAGTCCACCTGTTCTTCAAATTGTAAAAAGCTTTGGTTGGTTAAATGAAAAGCCCCTTTCGCATGAGAATAGGTGAAACGTTGTGGATCCCGAATGTCTGCAAGCATGGCACCATTTTGCACCATTTCCCACGCTTGCTCTGGGCTAATTTCTTTAAACGACATGATTTTTTCCCTTTGCGCGTTGTTTATACACGCCATCAAAAATAATCAGGCTCATCGCCAATACTAAACAAATGAATAACGGATAGCTGTCCGTATCCATTTCCTCTCCAATTAAAAATGAAATAATCACCATCAAAATGGTTTCAACATAACCTAAAAGGCCAAGCAAATTCATCGGCAGCATATTGCTAGCAATAACATAAGCGATTAATGCCGCACCACTAATAAGCCCGAGCAATACCAACAATCCCCAAATGTTAGGATTCGATTCCTGCACGGTAGCAAAGTCAGTCTGAAATGCAAAATAGAAGCTAATCGGTAATAAACTCAACATTTCCAAACAAAACGCAGCAAGATCAGTATTATTCAATGCTTTTCGTACAGAAAAATAAGTCGTATAACCCACGCATATTACGATGGCTTCCCAAGATAATCCGCCTTTTAAAATGATGTTAGAAATCACCCCTACTGCCGCAATTAATACGGCAATGAATTTCAATGTTGAAATTCGTTCTTTAAAAATAAGCCGTCCAGCGGCCACCATCACAATTGGTAACAATAAATAGCCAAAAGAAACACTTAAGGAGCTACCATTATTGGGTGCCCATAAAAAGAGCCACATTTGATACCCCATTAATGCGCCACAAATAATATAAGAAAGAGCAAAGAGCGGTCGATTTTTAATGCGTTTTAGATGCTCAACCAAAGCTTGTTTTTGTTTAAACATAATGAGAGCAAGGGCAACGAAAGGAAATGTAAACAACATTCGATAGCCGAAAATATCCGTGCCACTGAGCGGTTTCAGTAGCGTGGAAAAATAATACATATAGCCAAATAAAAGCGAGGCTAAAAGTGAAATAAGTATGCCTCTTAACATAATAAATCCTTAGGTTAATTCTGCTTATTATTTTAGTCTAACATCTCCCAAAATGCACGAATTAGGGGATTCGCTAAATTTCTTTTTTGCACACAAACGCCTAAATCAAATGCCTCGACTGGATTGTCTAAATTTAAACGAGACACGTCTTTTGACATAGGGTTATTATCAATCACCACATCAGGCAACATCGCTAATCCAAAACCAAGTGCCACCATTGGCACAATACCTTCATGCCCCGCCACTGTGGCATAAATTTGGGGATGTTTAATGTGTTTGCTACGTAGCCATTGCTCAATACGCTGCCGTGCCATTCCATCTAACGGCAAAATAAAAGGCATCTGTTGCCAGTTGATAGGGTCTTCCTGTAATAATTGTGTGGCTAAACAAGCCACTCTTGGGGCAATTAATGAAAGGGAAATATCATCAATCTTATAAAATTCCAATCCTGTCGGTAGATTATTGGGTTTCCCCGCCAAGGCAAGATCCACTTGTTCTGATTGAATAAATTGCACCGCAGAAGCTGGGTCACCAGTCGTCAGTTGAATTTCAACTTTCGGATAACGAGAACGAAATTTGGCTAACACCTGTGGCAAGTGGCTATATGAAGCTGTTACCGAACAAAATAAGCGCAACTCTCCGCTTAATTCCGCTGAATTATCTCGCAGCTGACGCTTAAACTCTTGCCAGTTTTGCCATTCTGCTTTCGCAAATTGCAGAAATTTCTCGCCTTGTTCGGTTAAACGCACTTGGCGATTATCACGAATAAATAAAGGTTGTTCTAATTCTTCTTCCATGCGTTGAATTTGGCGTGAGAGCGTAGAGGGTGACATATAATTTTGCGTAGCGGTTTTAGCAAAATTTTGTGTATCAGCAAGATGAAGAAATATTTGGAGGTCTTGAAAGTTCATATGTATCGTTAAAAGCAAATGACATTGCAAAAATTGCAACACTAAGTTCAAATAATATCACTTTACGCAACAACTAAAAACCTTATAATCCACTTCACAACAAAAAACTATATTCAAACACAACCTCATACACATTAATCAACATCATAGAAAGGATGAAAAATGGCTAACTATTTCAACACATTAAATTTACGTGAAAAATTAGATCAATTAGGTCGTTGTCGTTTTATGGATCGCAGCGAATTTGCTGACGGTTGCAACTACTTAAAAGGCAAAAAAATCGTTATCGTAGGTTGTGGTGCGCAAGGTTTAAACCAAGGTTTAAATATGCGTGACTCTGGCTTAGACATTTCTTATGCATTACGCCCTGAAGCGATTGCAGAAAAACGTGCATCATTCCAACGTGCAACAGAAAACGGCTTTAAAGTTGGCACTTACCAAGAGTTAATCCCGACTGCAGACTTAGTGATCAACTTAACACCAGATAAACAACACTCTAAAGTCGTAGCTGATGTAATGCCATTAATGAAAAAAGATTCAGCATTCGGTTACTCACATGGTTTCAATATCGTTGAAGTAGGTGAGCAAATCCGTGAAGACATCACTGTGGTGATGAGTGCACCAAAATGTCCAGGTACTGAAGTGCGTGAAGAATACAAACGTGGTTTCGGTGTACCTACATTAATCGCGGTTCACCCAGCAAATGACCCACGTGGTGAAGGCATGGCAATTGCGAAAGCATGGGCGGCAGCAACCGGTGGTGATCGTGCGGGCGTATTAGAATCTTCATTCGTTGCAGAAGTAAAATCTGACTTAATGGGTGAACAAACCATTCTTTGCGGTATGTTACAAGCGGGTTCGATCGTATGTTACGACAAATTAGTTGCAGACGGTAAAGATCCAGCATACGCAGGCAAACTTATCCAATACGGTTGGGAAACTATTACTGAAGCATTAAAACAAGGCGGTATCACATTAATGATGGATCGCTTATCAAATAGCGCAAAATTACGTGCATTTGAGCTTGCGGAACAAATCAAAGAAAGCCTTGGTTTCTTATATTACAAACACATGGATGACATCATCAGTGGTCACTTCTCCGCAACCATGATGGCTGACTGGGCGAACGGTGATAAAGACTTATTAGCATGGCGTGAAGCAACTGGCAAAACTGCCTTTGAAAATGCACCAAAAGCAGACGGCATCAAAATTTCTGAACAAGAATACTTTGATAACGGCGTGTTAATGGTAGCAATGGTGAAAGCAGGTGTTGAATTAGCCTTTGATGCAATGGTTGCAAGCGGTATCTATGAAGAATCAGCTTACTATGAATCACTTCACGAATTACCGTTAATCGCTAACACCATTGCGCGTAAACGTTTATACGAAATGAACGTAGTTATTTCTGATACGGCAGAATATGGTAACTACTTATTCTCTAACGTAGCGACCCCTATTCTTGCTAAAGAAATCATCCCAACCTTACAAAAAGGTGACTTAGGTGAACCAACACCAGCAGTTGCTATCGACAACATCACTTTACGCGATGTAAACGATGCAATCCGTAACCACCCAGTTGAATTAATTGGTCAAGAGTTACGTGGTTATATGACAGATATGAAACGTATCGCTGTTGCAGGTTAATCATTAAATCGTTAAAATTTAAGCCAGCTTTTATTCAATAAGTTGGCTTTTTTATAATCCAAAGGAATTCATATGAAAAACAATAAAATTTTTAACCGCACTTTTAAAGTGAGTTTGGTGGCTATGGCGTTAGGATTAGTTAATTCGGCATGGGCCATTGATTATAAACTATATGAAGGTACCGTATATAAGAATCCGGAAAGAACTGACTCTGAAGTAAAAAATATGAATTTTAATTCAGATTATGGATATGATTTAACAAATAAAAAGAATCTTGCAACTGTATCTTTTCGAATGAAAAATGGTTTAAATAATAAGGATTATCCAACAGAATCACTAATTTTCCTTTATCCTCAATTTTCTAAGGGGCCTAGTTCATTAGAAATCAAACCTAATAGCACTTTCACATTATCGAAGGCTTTTCCTGAAAGTTCTGTTTTTGAATTGAGAGATGCAAATCTCAAATTCCACACCGGTAATATCAATTTATTTAAGGGGCTTTCAACAGTTAATGAAGAGGGCGAGTCAGTTTCAGGAAATTCAGCATTTGAACTTCAAAGTAATAGCACCATTGATATTGATTCAGTGAGTATTGTTAGTTTAGCTGAAGAGAGCATCGGGTACCAACTATTTGATAAATCTACAGCAAATATTACTAACTCCTCTATTTTCCTAGGGGAAGGTAACAGCACTGCTGTAGATGCAGAAAACTCAGCATTAAATATCAAAAATTTAAATATCACGCTACAGCCAGCAGGTAGCGATAAATCAACTACTATTGCATACATATCTGAGAATACTACATTAAATATTGAGGACAGCTTGCTCACAATTGAAGCGAAAGGTCAAAGTAAAGGTTTAGGTTTTGTACTTGATGGTGGTATGACCAACATTACAAATTCCAACATTGAAAATAACACTGGAGATGTTGTTATTTTTACTAATAAACAAGATTCTCGAGATACAACAAATAATTACAGCTCAACAACAGTTAATCTAAAAAATACTAAAATCCCCGATGCAAAAGTATTGGTTGGATTAAACATGCCCGATCTAGCTGATACGGACTTATCTGAAGGAGAGAAAACTAGCTCACCTAGATTTGTGTTAAATGCAGATAACTCACAGTTAAATGGTGCAGTAAAGCAATATGACGGTACAAATAAAACGCCTGTTACATTAAATCTAACTAACAATACTACATGGGATTTAGTGGATAATTCAGAAGTAACAGACTTGCATTTAAATAACTCAGCGGTTTCTTTAACTAATACAAACGCTCCTTATGCAACATTAACTATCACGGGTAATCTCACTGGCTCAGGTATCTTCAACCTCAACACCAATATCGCTGAAAACAAAAGCGATAAAATCGTTGTTAAAGGTACTGCCGAAGGTAATCATAAAATTGGGGGTAACTAACCAAGGTGCAAACGTTGCTAACGGCAAAGTGACACTTGTAGAAACCAATGGTGGTAATGCGGCGTTTAGCTTAACTAACCCGAATAATCGTGTAGATTTAGGGGCTTACCAATATTTTCTAACCAAAGAGGGAAATAATTGGGTATTAGCTAACTCTAAAAATGTAGTTACTCCAACTCCACCTGTTGCACCAGTTACACCAAGCAAACCAGTAGTGACCCCAAGCAAACCTGCGGTAACGCCTAGCACTCCAGTAGTAACCCCAAGTAATCCAGTAGTACCACCTGCAGTTCTACCAAGCACACCATTACTTTCAGACTTAGCGAATGCACAAGTTTCTCTTCGCCAAGCACAATTGCTTTTAGTGGAAGATGATTTAAATGGCATTCATCAACGTCTAGGTGAAGTGAAAAACGGTGAAAAAGGTAATGTATGGGTTCGTAATGTGAATTCTCGCCAAAAATTAGCCGCACTTTCGACAGGTGAGAGTGAAACTTCTGGCTTTAAACAAAACGTACATAGCTTACAAGTGGGCGCTGATGCTGCTGTAACAGATAACCTCCGTGTTGGTGGATTTGTTGGTCGTAGCCAAGCTAACGTTGATTTCAATGGTTATTACGGTGATGGCAAAGTAAGAGGCAACAGCGTGGGCTTATATGCAGCTTACCTTGCAGATAACGGTATTTATGTAGATAACATCGTGAAATACAGCCGTTTACACGCTAACTCAAATTACACTGAAAAACGCCATTACAACGCTTATACTATTTCGAGTGAATTAGGCAAACGCTTTAGCCTTGTGAACGATTGGACAATTACCCCGCAAGCACAATTAGCGTGGACACATATTTCATCACAAGAGAATGAAGATAGCTTATCTTCTGTGTATTCTCGAATTGGTTTACGTGTAGCCAAAGGCTTTGCATTAAGTAATGGTTGGAATTTACAACCTTATGCAGAAGTCAATGCGATTACTAGCAAAAACCGTAGCAGCAAAATTCATTACACAAACAGCGCACTTGATGTTGCAAGCAGCCGCGGACGTTTTGAAAGTGCGGTCGGCTTAAATGCTGGATTTGCAAATCATCGTTTTGGTTTAGAAGTAAGCCGTGCTGACGGTAAAAACTTCGATAAACCTTATGCAATTCAAGCAGTTTATCGCTATCAGTGGTAATATAAGAGGGCGGGTTAAAATCCGCCCTTTTTTTCTTTTTTACTCAATAAATAATATGTCAAAACCTTTCCCTTCTCACTCATTTACAACCAAACGAACGGCAAAATCCACTCGTTCATTTAAGCCTAAAGCGAAGCCACTTACATTAGAACAAACAATCGTTGTTTTATTTAACAAACCTTTTGATGTGCTGACACAATTCACCGATGAAAATGGCCGAGCTACATTAAAAGATTTTATTACCATTCCTAATGTGTATGCGGCAGGACGATTGGATCGTGATAGCGAAGGGTTACTGATTTTAACGAATAATGGTGAAGTGCAACATCGTTTGGCTGATCCTAAGTTTAAAACAGAAAAAACGTATTTTGTGCAAGTGGAAGGCATTCCTGAAGAGGCTGACTTAGACAAGTTTCGTCAAGGCGTTGAATTGAAAGATGGGATGACGAAGCCAGCAAAAGTGCGGTTGATTTCAGAACCAGATTTTCTTTGGCCTCGCAAGCCACCTATTCGTGAACGTCAAAGTATTCCAACGAGCTGGTTAGAAATTAAAATTAGTGAAGGGCGTAATCGACAAGTACGTAGAATGACGGCACATATCGGCTTTCCGACATTGCGTCTCATCCGTTATCAAATGAGCCATTTAACACTTGATGGATTGGGTAATGGTGAATATCGCTGTTTGAATGAAGAAGAAATGCGTGCGTTATTCAAACAACTTCATTTGAACAACGCACATTAAGATTAGAAACGTTGAGCGGGTTGTGCGTTTTCAACTTGCACGAAGAAACCTTTATCATTCAAGATAATGCTGTAATCGGTGACATATTTAACGCTGTTAGTTTCCACTATCGCATTACAGCTGCGAATGCCTTGTTGTGGATAAGATTGCGTTTCACGGGCTTGCGTGATTTGTTTTACTGTCATTTGGGTGTTAGTAGCAGCGCCTTGTTTTTTGAAGGCATCAGATAATACCGCAAAAACTTTTGAATCATTACATCTTGGCACAACGACGGATTTTGTCACAGTATTCGCTGTTTTCTGAGCAACAGTTTCCACTCTATTTTCAGTTACTTTTTCAACGGCTTTTGGTTCCGCTTTCTTCACTTCAGTTTTAACCACTGGAGTTTTTTTAGCCATCACCTTTTCAGGTTTAGCGGATTCTTTAACTGCACTTTGTTTGCTTTTCTCTACAGTCTTTTTATCTTTTACTGCCGCTTGCTTAGTTTTTTCTACTGGCTGTTTGCCTTTCGTTTTTGTCGGCTCTGCTTTAGCGGCTTTATTTGTCGTTTTATTTTTTATTTTTTCTTTTTTTGTTACCGCTTTTTTCGCTTCGACAATTTTAGCTGGCTTTTTCACTTCTGCTTTTTTGGCATCGGCTTTCTTTTTGACTGTTTTGGCTACAGCTTTAGGTGTGGTTGCTTTCTTGGCTTCCACTTTTTTAACTGCCGTTTTCACTGACTTGGTTTGAGTTGATTTTGCCGTATGATTTGGCGATGCAGCAAAGGCCAAAACAGGTAACAAAGCAAAAATCACCGCGAGTAATTTTTTCATCTGTTATTCTCCTTAAACAAAAAGTGCGGTCAACATTAACCGCACTTTGAAATCATTTATAAATTAAAGATAGTAGTGTTCTACGTAGTTTAATTTATCGTCAAGTTTTAACACTAATGGTTGACCGGTTGGGATTTCAAAATCCATGATTTCCGCATCAGAAATACCAATGATGTGTTTTGCTAATGCACGAAGTGAGTTACCGTGTGCCACCACTAAAACACGTTTACCAGAAAGCATTGCTGGAGCAATTTGGTCTTCCCAGAATGGTAATGCGCGTTCTAAGGTTAATTTTAAGTTTTCTGCATTTGGTATAACATCAGACGGAATGTTTGCATAACGACGGTCATTATGTGCAGAATTTGGATCTTTCGGATCTAAATCTGGAGGGGAAATATCATAAGAACGGCGCCAGATATGAACTTGTTCGTCACCGTATTTTTCTGCTGTTTCTTTTTTATCTAAGCCTTGTAATGCACCGTAGTGACGCTCATTTAAACGCCAGTTTTTCACTTGAGGAATCCATAATTGGTGAGATTCTTCTAACACGATGTTACAGGTTTTGATTGCACGAGTTAAAACAGAGGTAAAGGCGATATCAAATTCATAGCCTTTCTCCAACAATTTTTTACCCGCTGCTTTTGCTTCTTCAACACCGCGCTCGGTTAAATTCACATCACGCCAACCGGTGAATAAATTTTTTGCGTTCCACTCACTGAAACCGTGACGAATGAATACTAATTCCATAAGGATCTCCTAAGTATTAATAAAAAAATGAATGGTTCTGTTATAGCAAAAAATCGTTATGTTTAAAAGTAAAAAGGCGGTATTTACTGATCTTTCGCAAAAAATCGCCTGTAAACTTTTAGCCACTCAAAAATAATGCTAGTATTTAAGCTTTATTCGTCCCTTAATTTCTCTCAAGTTTAGATGTATGCAGCAAAGCAATCGTAGAAAAAAAATCTTATCAAAACTGACCGTACTTTTAGCTTGCGGTCTGCTTGGCTTTTCATCTTTCGCGCAAGGCAACGATCTCAACCAAATTCAAAAACAAATTAAACAACAAGAGTCGAAGATCGCCGAGCAAAAACGTGCACAAGCTAAACTCCAAGCTAGTCTTAAAGATCAAGAAAGCAAAATTAATAGCGTTGTTGGTGAATTACGTGAAACAGAATTAAGTTTGCAAGAAATCCGCAAGCAAATGGCGGAAACCGAAAAGCAAATCAAGCAATTAGAAAAGCAAGAGCGCGTGCAAAAAGCGAAGCTCGCACAGCAAATAGATGCCATTTATCGCTCAGGTGTCAATCCTTCTACCTTGGAAAGAATGCTTTCGGAAGATGCCAAAAAAGCGGAACGCATGAAAGTGTATTATCAGCACTTAAACCAAGTTCGCATTGATATGATTAACAATCTGAAAGCGACACAAGAGAATTTAGCGAAACAACGCGAAGCGATTTCAGGCCAACAAAAGAATCATCGCGATCAGCTTTCTACGCAAAAGAAACAGCAGCAAGAATTACAAAAAGCGCAACAAGAACGTCAATCTACGTTAAATGAACTCAACAAAAACTTAACGAAAGATCAGAATAAGCTGGAAACGTTGAAAGCGAATGAAAATGCCCTTCGCCAAGAAATTCAACGTGCTGAACAAGCCGCTCGCCAACAAGAACAACGTGAGCGTGAAGCCCTTGCTCAGAAAAAACAAGAGGAAGAAAAACGGACCTCAAAACCTTATCAACCAACTGATCAAGAACGTAAGTTGATTAACAGCACCAGTGGTTTAGGTACGGCTGCACATCAATACAGTCGTCCAGTTTCTGGCCCGACGTTATATTCCTTTGGTTCAATCCAAGCAGGCGAAGTACGTTGGAAAGGCATGGTTATCGGCGCACCAACGGGTACAGCGGTAAAAGCCATTGCAAGTGGTCGTGTCATTCTCGCCGGCCATCTTAATGGCTATGGTTATATGGTGATTGTGAAACACGGCGACAGCGACTTGAGCTTATATGGTTTCAACCAAGCGGTATTTGTAAAACAAGGTCAACTGGTGTCTGCGGGACAAACCATTGCGCAAGTAGGTAATACGGGTGAGCTCTCTAAACCGGCACTTTACTTTGGAATTAGCCGTAAAGGGGTGCCTGTAAATCCAGCTGGGTGGATTAAATAATGGCGGCGTTCTTTCAAAGTGCGGTCAGAAATACGATCATTTTTTCAACCGCATTTTTCTCTGCGTTTACTTTTGCACAAGGCAAGTTAGCTATTGTAATTGATGACATTGGCTATCATCCGAAAGAAGATGCCGAAGTTTTAGCCATGCCAAAAGAAGTCTCTGTTGCGATTATTCCAGCTGCACCCTATGCAAAAATACGCAATCAAGAAGCGAAAGCACAAAATCATGATATTCTCATCCATATGCCGATGCAACCGGTCAGCAATATTAAAATTGAAGAAGGTGGTTTGACTTTAGGCTTGTCTGAAGCGCAAGTGAATGAGCGAGTGAAAAAAGCTAAATCTATTGTGCCCAATGCTATCGGAATGAATAATCATATGGGCAGTGCAGCCACAGCCGATGCCACATTAATGACCTATTTGATGACCGCACTTCGCGAGCAGCATTTATTCTTTTTAGATAGCCGTACTATCGGGAAATCAGTTGCGGGAAAAATAGCAAAAGAACAAGGCGTACGTGTATTAGATCGCCATGTGTTTTTAGATGACAGTGATAATTTGGCAGATGTGCAACGCCAATTTCAAAGTGCAATTCAATATGCGCGTAAACATGGCACAGCCATTGCTATTGGACACCCTCGCCCAAATACTGTGGCTGTATTAAAATCGGGAATAAAGAATTTACCCGATGATATTCAATTAGTGAGTATGGGAAGTTTATGGCGAAATGAAAAAATCTTGCCACCTAAACCATTTATCTTAATTTTTAATGATATTCCTGCGCCAACCTCAGTTGCGCCATTTGAGCCAATCCCTTTATTACGGGGCGTGCCAAGATAAATAAAAAGTGCGGTCAATTTTGACCGCACTTTTTTATGTATTGAAACTTGCCTATCGACCATTTCGTTCAAAGAATAAGACTGTCGCCGCAACACGTGAGTGAACGTTAAGTTTACGAAGTAAGTTACGAATATGCACTTTAACCGTTTCTTCAGAAATAAAAAGCTGACCCGCAATTTGTTTATTAGATAAACCTGTTGCGATTAAACGTAATACATCCATTTCACGATCGGTGAGTGAATCCATTGGATCAACGGTATGTTTGCGTTCTAAAAGTAAATTTTTAATCGAATCACTTAAAATCACTTCGCCTTGTGCAATACGTTTAATTTGCTCAAGCAGCACATCTGGCTCAGTATCTTTCAATAAATAGCCATCTGCACCCGCATCGATGAGAGTGAAAATATCATTTTTTGCATCAGATACGGTTAAGATCAAAATTCGCGCATCAACACCTTCTGCACGCAGGCCTTTGAGTGTGTCTAAACCAGAAAGACCTTTCATATTCAGATCTAAAATGATTAAATCTGGGGATTCTTGAATCGCAATGGAAGTGCCTTCTGTACCGCTTCCTACATCAGCAACGACTTCAAAATTCTCTTCTAATTCAACTAATTGTTTGATACCACGACGCATTAATGGATGGTCGTCGATAATTAATACTTTTAACTTTTCTTGCATAATATTCTCCAAGAGATAAGCGGACGAACATTCTATCGCCTGAAGGCGAAAACATCCACAGCCTTAGATTATTTCTCAATAGATTTTCGAACGAGAGATTCTATCGGGATTTTGCCTATCTTCCAATGCATAATTTTAATTTGCAGATAAATTTGATTTATCTCAAACAATGCTTTTTGATTTAGCTATTCGTAAGTCCTTTTGCTTTTAAATTTGAACGGCATAATACGCATGCCACTTTCTGTCGGATGCAATTGATAAAATTGCGGGTAATTAAAATTCCGTTGCACCATTTTATACGGATTTTTACAATCTTTCGAGCCGAGTGATTGATAAATCTGATTCACTTCACGCACTTTATCATCTTTTGAACCTTCACATTGACGATAAATTTCGAGACGATTCTTTTCATCTAATAAATAAACGTTAAAGCTATTATCGGCATTATCTTCAAAGAAGAATTGTAAAAAACCTTCACTGGCAAACAAATCAATTTCAGGCGGATACCGACGGGCTTCCGGAATAATTTCTTTTTCTTCCAACTGAGTTGGTAAAACGTCCTCAAAATTGACCGCACTTTCTTTTCCACCCTCAATAGGTTGCAAACTGATCCCTTTTTCTTCAAAGAAAAATTGCCAGTTTTTCCCTGCCACACGTAAACGGGAGTGCGTTGTTGGGCGACTATCGCCTAATTGAATACTGATACAACGGTTTACAAGTATGCTCACCAAGTTTCGTAATGTGCGGTTGTAGTGTTTACTGTAACAGAAAACCTGTACAGAACGAGGCTGATTCACACCTTGATCAATTTTATTAGAAAGCACTTTTAAGGCAAGCAAAATCGCATTCTGCCCTTCAAAATGTAAAGTCCGAATTTCATTCCACACATTACGGTAAGTGAAATCAATGCTTCCTACCAAACTCTGTTCTAACTGACCAAAACTGAATAAATCACTTGGGGAAATATTGGATTTAAGCTCTTCGACTTGTGCAGTTGGGTCATTCACCAAATTCACCGCAATAAACAAATCACAGATTTCGCACTGCGAAGAAAGTGCCTCATTTGTCGGAACTTGGCTATTTGTATGCGGGAAAAATAACCGCAAATCAGCCACAAAATTACGTAAAGTAAGTTGGTCGATATTTTGGCTGATTAAGTGCAAATGGGTTTCAGCCGTCAATAAGCGATTAAAATAAGCCCATGCGACAACTTGATTTAAACTTTCACCGTATTCAATCACACGTTCTTTCGAGAACATAATGTGGTGTGGAGGCTGATTAACCATATACCACCCATCCTTAAAATTCTTATTGCCGTGAACTTCGATAAATGTGAGGTGATCTTCCGCTAAATTATGCGAAATCTGTGGATTCAGTAGTGTGATTTTACCGGGTAATTCTTCAAAAGCAGTATAAAGTTTGCGAGACAATACCGTAATATCTTGCGGAATCACGCTAGAATTAATTTTGTGTTTGCGTGCAAAATCCACCAGATTTCGATAACTCATCATCAAGAAATTCACTAAATTATTGTGACTTTCTTTCACCCGTTTAATTTTCCAATTTGGACGTTGATCCAATTCTTCAATGCGCTCTTTTGACCAGCCCCATTCTTGAGCCATCATTTTCATATAAGAAATACGCCAGTTTGAGGCGTGATATAACGCAAAGTCTTCTGTGGCTTTCACATAAAAACAAGAACGCACAAAATCAAGGCGCTTAAATTCTGAATGTGCGGTCAAATATTGACTAATTCTCTCTAGAATCGCGATATAAGGGTCAAAATGGTGTGCAGCGGTACTGCGACCGGACAGTAAATCTTCTTTAAATTGACGAGCAATTAAATGGGCATTTGGGTATTCTTGGGCATAGGTTTCCAACAATAAGATTTTCATCACTGATTTATACGGTGAATCAATACCTTTATAAAGTTGCCATAAACTCGCACCGAAATATTCACTGGCAGAGAATTGCCCCAATCCACCAAAATCCACCCAATCATTTGGATTAAGCTCACCTTCTGCCACTAGACGCGCAACTTCAGCTTCATATTGTTTTTCATCTTCCACCCACAAGTGGAGCCACAATAATGGTTTACCCGAAAGGCGTACAGCAGAACGATAAAATTCTTCCAATAACAACATATATTGAGCAGAACCGCTGTTTTCTTTAGTTAATGGATCGGAATAACGCTCATTACGGAAACGTTTTTGCGTCATCAAATAAAAATGCATTTCCACATGAAATGTGGATGCCCATTGAGTGATTTTCTTCGTTTTTTCCGCTAAGCGCTGCTGATCTTGTTCAGATAAATCATCTTGATGGCAGATCCAAATATCCAAATCCGAAGCTGAGGTTTGGCTAATAGATCCAAAACTGCCCATCACATAAATACCTAAGATCGGTGTGAAAACAGCATCAGAATTGACCGCACTTTGCACATATTCGACAAGTTCGGGATGTTCTTTTGAGAGAAAATTTTGCTGATAATTGGAAAGGATAAAATCGGCAATGCCTGCAGGGGCATCTTCCACATAACCCGGCAGAGCTGGATGATTAAGATGCAACAACAGCGGCACCAAAGAGACAATGTGTCGGAATGCATCACCAGAGCCCAATAATGCACGATCAAAACGACGTTTATCTAGAGTTTCGATACATTTTCGGGCTTGAGTGAGATCGTATTTCAAGGCTTCCTACCTATGACCATATAACTGATATTACTGTACCACTTAGCTCATCAGAAATCAAAAATTTAAATGATCTGACTTTTTGCCCTAAAAATGGTAGCATAGGGCATAATTCTATTTAAAATCAGCGGTATTTATGGCAGTACTTAAAACCTTAAAAATAGCGACTCGTCAAAGCCCTTTAGCCCTTTGGCAAGCGAATTTTGTAAAAGATCAATTAGAGAAATTTCATCCAACGCTTTCTGTTGAATTAGTTCCGATGGTAACAAAAGGCGATGTCATCCTAGATTCTCCTTTAGCTAAAATTGGCGGAAAAGGCTTATTTGTTAAAGAGTTAGAAAATGCTTTACTCGAAAAACGTGCCGATATTGCCGTCCATTCAATGAAAGACGTACCGATGGAATTTCCGGAAGGTTTAGGGTTAAGTGTGATCTGTAAACGTGAAGATCCGCGCGATGCTTTCGTCTCCAATACATACTGTTCATTAGATGAATTACCACAAGGTGCTATTGTTGGAACCTCAAGCTTACGTCGTCAATGCCAATTGAAACAATTACGCCCTGATCTTGATATTCGCTCTTTACGTGGCAATGTGGGCACCCGATTAAGTAAATTAGACAATGGCGAATACGATGCCATTATTTTAGCCTCAGCCGGCTTAATTCGTTTAGGACTAGCAGAACGCATCGCCTCATTTATTGAAGTAGAACAATCTTTACCGGCTGCCGGACAAGGTGCAGTTGGCATTGAATGCCGCGTTGATGACGAAGAAGTGAAAGCGTTACTTGCTCCACTTGCAGATGCGACCACGACGACTTGTGTTTTGGCTGAGCGTGCAATGAATACCCGCTTACAAGGCGGCTGCCAAGTACCAATCGGTGGTTATGCTATTGAGCAAGATGGCGAAGTTTTCTTGCGAGCACTCGTCGGAGAAACCGATGGCTCTGCGATTATTCGAGCAGAAGGTAAAAGTGCGGTTGAAAATGCCGAAGCATTAGGTGTGAGCATTGCAGAACAACTTCTAGCACAAGGCGCAGATAAGATTCTGGCGAAGATTTATTCAGCATAGGAAATCACCATGGCCGTACTAGTCACTCGCCCTGATGAACGAGGAAAAGCCCTAGTTGACCAGCTGAATCAAGCCGGTGTGGTTGCCTTGCACTTGCCTTTGCTTTCTATTGAAGCAGGGGCAGAATTGGCACAATTACCGATGAAACTTAATCAGCTAAAAAGTGGTGATTATGTGTTTTTGGTTTCCAAAAGTGCGGTCGATTTTGCGGATAAAACCCTGAAAGATATTGGCTTTAGCTGGCGTCAAGATTTACAATACTTTACAGTTGGACATAGAACGGCACAGCATTTTTCCTGTCAAACTGAATGCACTGTTCGTTATCCAATTACGTCGGAAAATACCGAAGGCGTGCTAAATTTACCGCAAATGACAGAATTAACAGATAAAAACTTGTTAATTTTACGTGGCAACGGCGGACGAGAATTACTGCGCGAACAAGCCACACTACGCGGTGCAACTGTTGATACAGTCGAATGTTATCAACGCACACCGATTAGTTATAATAACGAAGAGCAAACCAGTATTTGTATTCGTTCTGGTGTACAAACCCTTGTAGTAACAAGTCTTGAAATTTTGCAGGCGTTAATCGAATTTGTGCCTGAAAATGAACAAACTTGGCTAAAAAATTGCTGTTTAGTCACGGTAAGCCAACGCATTGCTGATGTTGCAATACAACAAGGTTGGCATAATGTGGTGGTTTCCGCCGGTGCGGACAATCAAAGTTTACTTAATACCTTACTTAATGAAGTAACTCCCCTTTCTCACTAAGGAAAAGATATGGCGAAAGAGAAATTAACCCCTGAAACGACAGATGAAATCCAAGCAACAGATGCGGTGGAAATTCAAACTGAAGATCGCGAGCCTGTTGCGCCACGTACACAAACCGTTGTGAAGAAAAGTGGTACTGGATTAAGTTTATTGGCTATTCTCATTGCACTTGGCGTGGGTGGTGCCGGTTATTATTTTGGTCAACAACAAGTGGATGAATTCCAACAAAAATTGACCGCACTTGAAGCTCAAATCAATAATAAAACGGCGGTTTCAGCACCTGCTCAAGACGTAAAATTTGATACCACACAACTTGCTCAATTAGAATCTGCGAATAAAGCAACACAAGACAAAATTGCACAAGTAGAAGAACTAATCAATGCTAAATCACATGAGTTAGTTGGCTTACAATCACAAATTAATAAAGTGAGTGCGCAAGCTAATGCTCAACAACCTACTGATTGGTTATTCTCAGAAGCCGATTTCTTACTCAACAATGCATTACGTAAATTAGTGTTAGATAATGACGTGGATACAGCGGTTTCACTCTTAAAACTCGCTGATGAAACTCTTGCTAAAGTGAATAACTCACAATCAGCAGCTATTCGTAGTGCCATTAATCAAGATCTGAAACAACTTCTCTCCGTAACTGGCGTGGATCAAAATGCGGTCATGCAAAAATTATCGCAATTAGCCAATACGGTTGATGAGTTACCTGTGTTAGATGTGAATTTTGGTGATGACCAAAATGCAACAAAATTGTCAGATTCTCTTTCAGATTGGGCGGAAAATGCAGAAAAAAGTGCGACTTCATTCTTGAACCACTTTATCCGCATTTCACCGAAACATGGTGCAGATCGCAAAGAATTATTAGCGCCAAACCAAGATATCTACTTACGTGAAAACATTCGTTTACGCTTACAATTAGCAATTATGGCAGTGCCTCGTCAGCAAAACGAACTTTATAAACAATCTCTAGAAGCTGTTGCATCTTGGATTCGTAGCTATTTTGATACCAATGCTGAAGTAACTCAAAGCTTCTTAAAATCAGTGGATGAATTATCTGAATTGTCCATCTATGTGGATGTGCCAAGCCAATTACAAAGCTTAAGCATGCTTGATAAATACTTAAACCGTACACCTTTAGATGTACAAAAAGTGGAAATCGAAGCAGAAAAAGCGGTTGATAATTCACCAAGAAAAGAAGAAGTAAAACCAGCACCTGAAGCGAAAGCTGAAGAGCCAAAAGCGGAAGAAAAACCCGCTGAAGCACCAGCTGCACAACCGGCAACTGAACCCCAACAATAAGGATAGATAATGTTTAGAGTTCTCTTTTTAATGATCGCCTTACTTGCCGGATTGATTGCAGGACCTTACCTCTCCGGTCAGCAAGGTTATGTCAGAGTTGAAACGGCAAACACCGTGTATGAAATGTCACTTACCACATTAGTCCTTCTCTTTGTGGTCGCACTTGCAGTGATTTATACATTAGAGTGGATTGTTACCCGTTTCTTCCGTTTAAGTAGCAATACCTATAACTGGTTTTCTCGCCGTAAACGTGTGAAAGCACAACGTCAAACCCTTGAAGGCTTGATGAAAATGAATGAAGGCGATTATGCCAAGGCAGAAAAACTGATTGGTAAAAACGCGAAACATTCTGCAGAGCCAGTATTGAATCTGATTAAAGCCGCGGAAGCTGCTCAACAACGCGGTGATGAATTCAGCGCAAACCGTTATTTAATTGAGGCTACGGAGCTTGCTGGTTCAGATAATCTACTGGTCGAAATTGCCCGTACCCGTATTTTATTACAACAAAATAAATTACCGGCAGCGCGTAGTTCTGTTGATAGCTTGCTTGAAATGTCAGATCGTAACAAAGAAGTATTAAAACTTGCTGCTGAAATTTATAGCCGCTCCAAAGCTTATCAAGCACTTGATGGCATCTTAGATTTAATCGAAGGTTCAGGATTATTCTCAGCTGAAGAATTTAAAGCGCTTCAACAAGAAACAGAAAATGGCTTGTTAGATGAGAAAATGAATGAAGAAGGCGTTGAAGGTCTGCTTGCTTGGTGGGAAGCTCAACCACGCCGCCGTCGCAATGACTTAGAGTTAAAAACCGCTTTAATTCAACGTTTGATTGATTGCAACGACCATGAGTCAGCTTATGAATTCACGCTTGAAATCATGAAAAAATTGGGTGATAACACCCCAATCAGCCCTGAACTTTGCACGCAAATCACTCGTTTACAAGCAGAAGATAACAGCAAACTACTCAAGTTAGTGGAAAAACGCGCAAAACGTGCCGATGAAAGCCAACGTTGTTGTCTCAATCGTGCATTAGGCTATCTTTATGTGCGTAATAACGATTTTGCTAAAGCAGCAGAAGCATTTAAAGAAGTCACTGCTTGCCCAACTCAGCTTCAACCAAATGATGTCATGATGGCATCTTATGTGTTCGAACAAGCTGGCGACAAAGCAGCAGCGGAAAAAATTCGTCAGGACAGTTTAAAATCAGCCATGTCTATTCAAGATAAACCGGTTGAAATACAAGATGAACCAAAAACAGACGAAGAACCAACCGCACTTATTGCGAAACGTGATTAAAATAAACAAAGACGGGGCTGAATAAAGCCCCGTTTTTTATTCTTTCTCTCTTGCAGATCTTATTTGAAACGTATCTCTTATTACATTTCATTATAAATAATGCATTTCCATTCTTTTCTCACCGATTCAAAATTTTTTACTATATCGTTACGCAAACGATTAAATTATAAAAAATGAATTGGGATTATATTTTAAGCGTCACCCCACGTTTTATTCATGCGACGCTGATGACGCTTCATCTTGCCTTTTGGGGCATTTTATTGTCGCTAGTGATTGGTGTGATTTGTGCGGTGATTACCACCTACAAAGTCAAATCATTAACTTGGTTAGTAAAAGGCTATATTGAACTTTCTCGTAATACGCCTTTATTAATTCAAGTATTTTTTCTCTATTTTGGGCTTTCTAAAATTGGCCTGAAATTAGATGGGTTTACTTGCGGTATTATCGGCCTGGCATTTTTAGGTGGAAGCTATATGGCAGAAGCCATTCGCGGAGGCCTAGAAGCGGTATCAAAAGGACAAATTGAGTCAGCCTTAAGTATCGGCCTAACTCCTTTTCAAGCTTTTCGCTATGTCATTTTCCCACAGGCCTTTGCAATTGCGACACCTGCAATTGGTGCAAATTGCTTGTTCTTAATGAAAGAAACCTCTGTGATCAGTGCTGTTGCTGTTGCTGAACTCATGTTTGTCGCAAAAGAAGTCATTGGGCTCGATTACAAAACCAATGAAGCCTTATTTTTATTAGTGGTATTTTATTTGATCATTCTATTACCGATGTCTCTGTTCATCAGTTATTTAGAACGCCGTACTCGGAGAGCAAAATATGGGGCTTGAGTTATTATTCCAAGGCAGCAACATTGAACGCTTGCTCAACGGTTTATGGGTAACAGCTGAAATTGCATTCGTTTCTGTCTTCTTCGCCTGTATTTTAGGTGTCATTTTTGGCGTAATCATAACAAGCAGAAATCCAATTATCAAAGCCATCTGCCGCTTTTATTTAGAATTTGTGCGCATCATTCCATTATTAGCGTTACTTTTTCTCGCGTATTTCGGTTTAGCAAAATGGTTTGATATTCACTTAGATGGCATTTCTGTATGTATTTTGGTGTTTATTTTCTGGGGAACGGCAGAAATGGGCGATTTAGTGCGTGGTGCATTAACGTCCATTGAAAAACATCAAGTGGAATCAGCCTATGCTTTAGGCTTAACGCCGTTTCAAACCTTTGTGTATATTTTACTTCCGCAAAGTTTAAAACGTGTGACACCAAGTGCTATTAACCTCTTTACTCGCATGGTAAAAACCAGCTCTTTGGCGATGTTAATTGGTGTAGTCGAAGTGATTAAAGTCGGTCAACAAATTATTGAGCATTCATTATTTAGTAATCAATCGGCGGCGCTTTGGATTTACGGTGTCATTTTCGGTTTATATTTTGTGATTTGTTACCCGCTATCCTTATTTTCCCGTTATTTAGAAACCCGTTGGGAAAGTTAATTTTAATTAGGAAAACACATGGCGTTATTAGAAATTAAAAACCTCGTCAAAAATTACGGTGATGTAGAAGCACTCAAAGGCATCAATCTTTCCATAGAGAAAGGCGAAGTTGTCGTGATTTTAGGTCCATCGGGTTGTGGTAAAAGTACTTTTTTACGCTGCCTAAATGGCCTAGAGGAAATAAAGAGCGGTCAGATTTTGCTGCAAAATGCAGGAGAGTTAGGCAAAGACATTCCTTGGGTCAAAGCGCGTCAACGCATTGGGATGGTATTCCAAAGTTATGAACTCTTCGCTCATTTATCAGTGATTGACAATATTTTACTCGGCCCTTTAAAAGTACAAAAACGCGATCGTGCAGAAGCTGAAAAACAAGCCGATGAGTTACTTAAACGCGTAGGTTTATATGACCGAAAAAATGCCTATCCACGTGAACTATCCGGTGGACAAAAACAGCGAATTGCCATTGTACGTTCACTTTGCATGAACCCTGAAATTATTCTGTTCGATGAAGTGACCGCAGCCCTTGACCCTGAAATGGTACGTGAAGTACTTGATGTGATCTTAGGTCTTGCCAAAGATGGCATGACGATGCTCATCGTTACCCATGAAATGAATTTTGCCCGTCAAGTGGCTAATCGCATCGTGTTTATGGATAAAGGGCAAATTATTGAACAAGCAAAACCGGAAGATTTCTTCACGAATCCAACCACGGATCGTGCGAAAACATTCTTAAATATCTTAAATTATGAACCGAGAGGGACAAACTATGAAGAAAACATTTAAAACATTGACCGCACTTTTCGCTACTGCCACCTTAGCATTTGGCTTAACCGCATGTAATGATAAAGAACCCGCTAAAGACGGGGCAAAAACAGTTTCAAGCCTTGAGCAAATACAAAAAGATGGCAAAGTGCGCATTGGTGTATTTAGCGATAAACCACCATTTGGTTATGTAGATGCGCAAGGCAAAAGCCAAGGCTTTGATGTTGAAATTGGTAAAGCGATCGGTAAAGATTTATTAGGTGATGAAAACAAAGTGGAATTTGTTTTAGTGGATGCCGCAAACCGTGCTGAATACTTACTTTCTAAGAAAGTTGATATTATTCTCGCCAACTTTACTGTAACCCCAGCACGTAAAGAAGTGGTAGATTTTGCGAATCCATACATGAAAGTAGCACTCGGTGTCGTCTCAAAAGATGGTTCTGTGATTACTGACCTTGAACAATTAAAAGGCAAAACTTTAATCGTAGATAAAGGTACTACTGCTGATATTTTCTTCACCAAAAACTATCCAGATGTGAAGTTATTAAAATTCGAACAAAATACAGAAACCTTTGAAGCCTTACGTGATGGTCGTGGTGATGCATTATCTAATGACAATACCTTCTTATTCGCTTGGGCAAAACAAAATCCAGGTTATACCGTAGGCGTAAAAAACTTTGGTGATCAAGATGTTATTGCACCAGCTGTTCGCAAAGATGCACCTGAATTGTTAAATTGGTTAAACAACGAAATCCAAACCTTAGGCAAAGATGGTCGTTTAAAACAAGCTTACGAAAAAACCTTATTGCCAGTTTATGGTGATACTGTCAGCGAAAGCGATATCGTGGTTGAATATAAATAATTCTCCCACATTCACTTCTCCTTTAGTCCAACTCAAGGAGAAGTGAAAACTTACTAAGTTTTGACCGCACTTCCAATTTTAAATGCGAAATATGTTTTTTCTAGATATATGCCTATTTTACCCTTCAACAGCATTTCTTGTATTATCACTTTATAACATCTAAATTTGATAATGATTCTTATTTATGGCAATATTCTGATGTTTTATTCAGACAGGAGTTTATATGCAAAAAAAATCAACAATTCGTTTAATTTTGGCCGTTCTATTACTGACTTTTGGTATCACTACTCAAGCAGAAATAAAAACAATCAAAGATGTATTAGGACGAGAAGTTAACGTTGATGTGCCCGTAAAAAATGCCGTGTTAGGCTTTTACTATCCTGATTACATTGCTGTTACGGGTGTTGAAAATTTTAAATATGTTAAAGGTATCTCACGTGAATTTTGGGAAAAATTTAATCCAGGAAGTTGGGCATTGTTTTCTGAAAAAATGCCTGAACTCAAAAATATTGCTGATATTGGTAATGTAAATACAGGAACTTTCTCAACCGAAAAAACCTTGGCATTAAAACCTGATGTATTGATTCTTGCAGAATGGCAATATCAAACTATTGGTTCCGAACTACCAAAGTTAGAACAAGCTGGCGTTCCAATTATTGTTGTCGATTTTAATGCTCAAAGTGTAGAACGACACACCCAAAGCGCAAAGATTTTTGGGCAACTTGCAGGTACCGAAGAACGAGCAAATAAAATTGCAGATGAATATGCTCAAGGCATTACTGATATTCAAAAACGTGTAAAAGAGGCTAACCTACCTAAACCTAAAATCTATGTAGAATTTGGCAATAAAGGTCCTAGTGAATATAGCTTTACCTTTGGTAAAAATATGTGGGGTGCTATTGCTGAAACTGTTGGCGGGGATAACGTAAGCGCGCCTTTTGTCGAAAATTGGGGACCAATTAATCCAGAACAACTTCTTGCCGCACAACCTGAAGTGATTATGATTTCTGGCACAGAAATGGGGCATGAAACTAACGATGAAATGATGGCGATGGGAATAAACATCAATGAACAGGATGCACAAAAACGCCTAAAAGGTTTCTTAACCCGTGCAGGGTGGCAAGATTTACCTGCAGTTAAAAACCACCGTGTTTACGGTATTTATCATACGGCTTCTCGCTCACTAAGTGATCTAGCAGCCGCTCAATTTATGGCAAAAGCACTTTACCCAAAACTTTTTGAAGACATAGACCCACAAAAAACCTTTATGGATTTCCATAAAAACTATTTGCCTATCATACCTAGTGGTACGTTTTTTATTAAATTGAAAGATTAAACAATTCATAAGGTGAGCGATGCTCACCTTTTTTATATTCTCACTGCCTTTCATAAGTGAAAACTCCTTTATTTTTGACCGCTCTTTGGAAGATGCGGTGTAAATCTCGCCTTTAATGGCATTCTTTCCTGAATACGTTCCCGATTAATCTGTAACGCCGCCTCTGTGGCTTCATAGTCCAACCATAAACTTGGATCATCGGGTAATGTTTCATTCCAAATATACTGCACGTTAAAGCCTCGCGCCTTACATTCCGCATGCAATGCATCATACCGTTTCTTTAAAAACGCCAATTTATTAAAGAAAAAGCGCACATGCCCTTCACCTAATTTATATTCCGCAGGCTGTCCTTTTAAGTGATATTTACCTTTCGCCACGGCGTTAGGAATGCGGGTTAATTCACGATGCTCCGCTAAAAGATGCTGATCACAAAGCTCCTCAGGTGGAACAAGATTAATTCGAGTCATAAATCATACCAAAGAAAAAGCAACATAGTACGGGGCGTAAAGGTATTTGTCTATCTCATAATAAATACGATTCAAAAGATTAATTATTTTTCTTTGATTTTCACATGAATCAACCTTTGTTAAACTCATTAAAAATATCGCTATTGAAGGAACCCGCATGTCTGTCAAAACATTTGAAAGATTGACCGCACTTTTAGATAAACATCAAGCACGCTATCGCGTGGTTGAGCATCCGACTGCAGGGAAATCTGAGGAAGTGGCTAAAATCCGTGGTACAGAATTAGGGCAAGGGGCAAAAGCGCTAGTATGCAAAGTGAAAGGAAATGGCGTAAAACAAGCAGTGTTAGTTATATTGCCGGCTGATCAACAATCTGATTTAAGCAAAGTGGCGGCCTATTTAGGCGGCACGAAAGCCTCGCTTGCTAGTCCTACAGAAGTAGATACCCTAACTGACTGTGTATTTGGTGCAATTCCGCCTTTTAGCTTTCATCCTGATTTGTTATTAATTGCCGATCCTAGCTTACTGTCTCGTTATGATGAATTAGCATTTAATGCAGGTACGTTAGAACGCTCTATTATTCTCAATACACAAGATTATGCCTCAATCGTTCAGCCCACATTAGTGGATGTAATAAAAACCGAATAGAGAAAAGATTGGTTGTCTTTCATTTGATTGATACAATGCTTCCGTTTTTCTATTAATTGGACATCTCATGAAAAAATATCTTAAAGCATTTATTCTTTTACCGTTGATTATTCAAATTATTGGCACTATTGGCCTAATGTTCGCAAACAATGATGCCGATGGATTTCAATCTTCAGCGATTACCGTCTTTATCGTGGCTGCGGTACCGACTTTTCTCATTACACTTTGGGCAGCATTTCACCGTTATGCGAGTTATCACGTAAAAGCTATCGCATTAATTTCGGTACTAATTGGATTTTGTTATACCGTCGTAGCGGGGATCTTTTATGCAACGCTAGTAAATGATATGGGATTTGGCGAATGGTTACGTGCAGGAGGATTAGAAATTACCTGCTTAATGGCCGCAGGTTTGGCGCTTTATTCTGTTATGGTACTACCGCTCTTGTTACCGAAAGAACGCCCACTATAAGGCGATTTGAGGCGAATATTGAGCAGTTAAATCCACCAAATCTGCTAATGAAATTGACCGCACTTGATTGTTTTCTGGCAAAAGTGCGGTTAAATTTCGAGCCAAAACATCTTGCTCCAACACAAAACATTGCCCTTTGCATTGAGTAAACATTTCTCCGTACTTTACCACTAGCAACACACCGTCTTGCCATAAAACCACCGCATCATTTTCCGTGATGTCAGTCAAATAACGTTGAATGTCTGTCTCAGAATAATGAGCTTGAGAAAAGGTATAAAGCATAATATTCCTTAAAACGTAAACACTTTTTCTGCTTGGCTAAGTTTATTGATCAGCAAAGTGCGGTCAATTTTTTCAGCAGAAATAATGAGTTGTTCTGTTTGCAAATGGTATTGGTCGAGTGAAGTGGCACAGACAAAGCGCTGTTCAATATCGTATAAATCTAATAATTTAAAGGTACGAATAAAATCTTTTTGTAACAATAACTCAGGATTTTGCCCATCAAGTAAATTTAATACGCCATCATCGATAAAAAAAACACCGATGTCCTCTTCATCACAAAATGCTGTCGCAGCAAGCAAAGCATCTAAACCTTCACGAGAAATCGCGTTTCCATGCGGTGCGGTACGAAATAAGAATGCTAGCTTCATAATGTCACCACCCGATCTGCTTTTAATGCCATCGCCATAAACTCGCCTAAGCCTGTAATCTCAAAACCTTCTGCCAGATTAGTTTTATCAGTCTCTTTTGCCGTAAGCGCATCCACTACGCCACGACGTTGTGAAGCGGCTACACATAAATGCAAAGGAATACGATGCTGGGTTGAAAAGGCTTGCCAAGCTTGCGTGAGATTAAATTCATCATTGGCAGGATAAACCAAGCCATTGCCATTACTCACACCGTCTTGGAAAAAGAAAATTTGGCTAATGGCATGCCCTTTTTCGAGTAAAGCTTGGGCAAATTGATAGGCAAGAAAAGCCCCTTGTTTTCCATAAACGGGACTTTTCACGGCGAGAACATAGTTCATTACTCTTGCTCTTGTTTGATTTGACGAATATACAAATACACGGTGTGGCGAGAAATCGCGAGGCGATCAGCCACTAAATTGATCGCATCTTTAATATCAAAAATGCCTTTTTCGTAAAGTGAAATCACAATCTGACGGTTCTTATTATTATTCGAAACCGAGCGATCTGCATTCACTTCTTCAATGGTTTTTTCTACCGTTTGTGCCACCAATTCTTCCACTGAACTTGCAAAATTGACGGAAGAGGTTTCATTTTGTTCCTGCGTTGGCATAAAGGCCTGCATAAATTGAGAAACCGGCACATCTAAATTAATATTGATACAAAGTAAACCAATAATGCGTTGTTTGCCATTTCGAATAGCGATGGTCACAGACTTCATCAACACATTACCTTTCGCGCGCGTGAAATAAGGCTTAGACACACTCTCACTTTGCATATTACGCAAGGATTTCAGGGCTAAATCCGTAATCGGTGAACCCACTTGGCGATTGGTATTATGCCCGTTGGCAATACAAATCGCAGAATGCTCAATATCTTCCAAAGAATGTAAGACAATTTCACAATGCTCGCCAATCAATGCGCTCACGCCATCAACTACTGCTTTATAGGAAATCAGAATAGCACGATCTTCATCGGTGAAAGGTTGTCTATCGGTTAGTATCATTTTTCAAATCTGGTAGGGAAAATGACCGCACTTTGGACAAAGTGCGGTTGAATTAAGGACTATTTTTTAGGATTAACGTCTAATACTTCAACGTCGAAGTAAAGCGTTGCATCAGGTGGAATTGAATCGCCTGCACCTTGTTTGCCATAAGCTAATTCAGGTGGAATCACTAATTCGATTTTACCGCCTTTCTTCACTAACTGAAGACCTTCAGTCCAACCTTTAATCACTTGGTTTAATTTAAACTCAACCGGTTGACCACGTTCAACAGAGCTATCAAATACTTTACCATCTGGTAATTTACCGGTGTAATGTACTTTCACAGTATCTGTTGCTTTAATCGCATCACCTTTACCCGCTTCAGTGATTTTGTAAAGTAAGCCATCTTTAGTGCTTTTTACGCCATCTTTTTTCGCAAATTCAGCGCGGTATTTATCACCTTCTTCTTTTGCAGCTTTCGCTTGTTGTTCTACTTTTGCTTTCGCTGCAGACACTAATTGCTCTTGAATACCATCTAAGGTTTGTTGAATTTTTTCGTCTTTACGAACATCAACTTTACCTTCTAATGCATCTTTTAAGCCATCTAAAATACGCGCATTGTCGTATTGAATTACTTCTTTTTGAGCATCCACTAAATCTTTTACTTGGTTACCCATTAATGCACCCACAGCATAAGACGCATCACTTGCGCTTGGCGCTGCTTTATCTTCTGCAAAAACAGAACCTGAAACGACCGCACTTACCATAAGTGCAGCAAGAGAAAGCTTTTGAATTTTCAACATTTTGCTTGATCCTTTATAATAGAAACGGAATAGCGAATAGGTTAAATCGGATTGACCAAATTCACAACATTTTTTTAAAAATTAGAGAAATTTTATGCAAAATCAACAAATTTTAGAAGATCGCATCGCTGAACTTGAAATGAAAATTGCGTTTCAAGAACAACTTTTAGACGAACTCAACCAAGCATTAGTTCAACAACAGTTTGATATGGATAAAATTCAACTTCAACTCCGCTATCTCGCCGGCAAATTAAAAGATATGCAACCTTCTAATATTGCCAGCCAAGCAGAAGAAACACCGCCTCCGCATTATTAAAATGTAATAAAACTATATTTTTAGCTAAATGCGTGATCTTCATCACAAATTCATGAAAAATATTTTTATTTTATTGAAAAAATAACTAAGTGTTTTTATGGTTACCTCTATAGTTGTAAGCCAAATAGAGGATGTAAAAATGGCAAAGTTAGAAATAAAAAATATTACAAAAAAATTTGGTGACTTTTACGCAGCAAATAATATTACTTTTACCGCTGAAGAAGGCGAGTTTGTCACCTTATTAGGACCAAGCGGCTGTGGTAAAACTTCCTTATTAAAATTAATCGCTGGATTTCATGTGGCTGATGAAGGTGAAATCCTTATCGGAGGAAAAAATGTTAACAATGTTCCTCCAGAAAAACGCAATACAGCCATGTGTTTCCAATCCTATGCCCTTTTCCCTCACCTCAACGTTTCTCACAATATTTGCTATGGTTTAAAGCAACGTAAAATTGATATTGAAGAACAAAAACAGCGTTTAAATCTCGCATTGAAACAAATGGATTTAGAATTTCATAAATTGAAATTACCCAATGAGCTTTCTGGAGGTCAACAGCAACGTGTCGCATTAGCCAGAGCCATGGTCACTCGTCCAGATGTGATTTTATTTGATGAACCGCTTTCTAATTTAGATGCTAAATTACGCGAAAGTGTACGTTTTGAAATTAAGCAACTCTCAAAACAATATAATTTGACGAGTATTTATGTAACTCATGATCAGGCAGAAGCCCTAACTATGTCAGATAAAATCATAGTGTTAAATAAGGGCTCTATTGAGCAAATTGGCTCTCCCCAAGATATTTATCATCATCCTAAAAACCGTTTTGTGGCAGATTTTATTGGCATTGCCAATATCACGGAAGCTAATGTGAAAAACATCGGTGATAACCTTTATTCTGTTAGTTCTATTTTTGGTGATTTCACCGTATTTTCTGAGAAAAAACCGGAATCAGAACAAATTTATATTTGCTTTCGACCAGAAGACATTGAATTGTTACCAAACGCACAAACGGAAGCGGAAAACCAAATTACAGTAGATATCATCAATACCGCTTTTATGGGCAATATCACGGAAGTGCAAGGCATCATTAAACGTAATGATGAAGAGAAAAAATTACGTCTACAACTAACAAAATGCCCGAATTTGAGCGATAAACTCACCTTTACGGTTCCCCGCCATGCGATTAAATTCTTGGAGTCCGTAAAATGAAAAGTCTCAAAAATGATGTAAAAGCATGGTTATTACTATGCAGTGGTTTAGGGACGATCCTATTTTTAATGGGGTCCACGTTCTACATTGTGGTCTCTCAAAGCCTTGGTTTATACAGTATGGGCGGGGAAGAAAGCCGATTTAGTTTGGAGTATTGGCAAGCCGTATTAAATAGTCCTGTATTCCAAAATTCGTATATTTATTCCGTAAAAGTGTCTTTATTAGGGGCGATTTTATCCATCGTTGTGGCTTATCCCATTGCCATGTGGTTACGTAAAAAATTACCAGCCAAGGTAACAATTATAACCATCTTGCGGGCACCTATGTTGGTACCAGGATTAGTTGCAGCCTTCTTGTTCGTCAATATGATTTCTTACCACGGTATTCTTAATGAGGTATTTGTTTATTTAGGTATTTGGGACGAACCGAAAACCCTACAAAATGATGAATTTGGTTGGGGGGTAGTGATTTTACAAATGTGGAAAAACATTCCTTTTGCTTTAATTCTTATTGGTGGAGCGGTCAATTCACTGAAAACTGATTTATTAGATGCGGCAGCTAATTTAGGTTCGAGTCCTTGGCAACGTTTTCGTTATGTTATCTTCCCACTAACCTTAGGTGCGGTACAAGTTTCCTTTATTTTAATATTTATCGGCGCACTCGGTGATTTCGCCTTTTATAGTATTGCTGGTCCTCGTAGTACCTATTCTTTAGCACGTTTAATGCAAATGTCTGCCTATGAATTTGAAGAGTGGAATCAAAGTGCGGTCATGGCATTAACGATTATGCTGACCTCAGCCTTCTTCACCATCCTCGTGTCATTATTGATTAAACCATTAGCCATCAAACGTGGAGAAGTCAAATGAGTAGTTCCGTACAAATCACAACGAAAAATGGTCGATTAATCGCACGTATTTCCTTAACTTTCTTTATTCTTGCTAATTTTATTTGGTTGTTCTTACCCTTTTTAATGGCAAGTTTATGGTCATTGGTAGATCCCGCTAAACCGTGGAGTTATCCAGATATTTTCCCTCAATCATTATCTTTTGAGCGTTGGAAAATTGTATGGGAAACCACCTCTTTACCTGAAGCAATGTTTAATAGCTATACCATTGCGCCTACGGTTTCACTGATCACTATTTTACTCTCTCTCCCAACAGCTTATGCATTTGGACGTATGGAGTTTAGAGGTAAAAAATTAGCAGAATTATTAACACTGATTCCATTGGTTATTCCAGGCATGATTATTGCCCTATTCTTTAGCCGTATGTTATTGGATTTAAATATTAATAATCCATTCATCGGCATTGTTATTGGGCATGTTGTACTCACGTTACCTTATGCTATTCGGATTTTATCTGCGGGCTTTTCTTCTGTTCCGCAAGATCTTATTGATGCCAGCCGTGACTTAGGTGCATCTAAATTTACCGTTTTCAAAGACGTGTATATGCCGATGTTAAAACCAAGTTTTTTAGCGTCAATTATTTTCTGTTTAGTAAAAAGTATTGAAGAGTTTGCTATCGCTTTCGTTATCGGCTCACCAGACTTTATTACCGTGCCAACCATTTTATATTCTTTCCTCGGTTATTCTTTTATTCGTCCTAATGCGGCCGTTGTATCGATTATTTTGTTGGTACCAAACATTATTTTGATGATGATTATCGAAAAATTGTTGAAAGGGAATTATCTCTCTCAATCCACAGGAAAAGCATAATTTTCACAAGGAGCATCTTATGCAAAAAAATATCCGTAAACTTCTATCCATTGGTCTTACCGCTGCAGCCTTAGCCGTTAGTACTTTCGCCTCGGCTTCTACTGACTTAAGTGGTAAATCTTGGAGTGAAATCGAAGAACTTGCCAAAAAAGAAGGAAAATTGACAGTTAGCGTTTGGTATTTGCAGCCGCAATTCCGTAATTTTGTCAAAGAATTTGAAAATCAATACGGTATTAAAGTCAAAGTACCTGAAGGCACCTTGGACGGTAATATCAATAAACTGATCGCTGAAAAAAATCTAGAAACCGGCAAAATGGACGTGGTTGTGTTAAATGCTGACCGTTTAGGCAACGTAGCGAAAAATGACATTCTTGTAAAACTCAATAACTTACCAAATTTCGATAAATTAAATCACCACTTACAAGGTGTTGAATTAGGCGATGTAGCTGTAGGTTACTGGGGTAATCAAACTGGTCTAGCTTATGATCCTATGCGAATTAAAGAAGAGGAATTGCCACAATCTTGGGCTGATATGGAAAGCTATATTGATAAAAATCCCAAAAAATTCGGCTATTCTGACCCAAATGGTGGTAGCTCGGGTAATGCCTTCATTCAACGAGCTTTAGTGTACATCAATGGTGATTATGATTATCGTACCGATAAAATCGATGAAGCACAAATTGCTAATTGGAAGAAAACCTGGGATTGGTTCAGCAGTAAAAAAGATGCGCTAATCCGTACCGCTTCGAATGCTGATAGTTTAACCCGTTTAAACGACGGTGAGTTAGTAATTGTCTCCGCATGGCAAGACCACTTGTTCAGTTTGCAAAAACAAGGTGCGATTACTGACCGCTTAAAATTCTATGTACCAAAATTTGGGATGCCTGGTGGTGGTAATGTTGTAACCGTAGCAAAAAATGCACCGAACCCAGCCGCATCACTTGTTTTCGTACATTGGATTACCTCACCTGAAGTACAACAGAAATTAAACCAAGAATTCGGTGTTCGTCCACTCAATAGTGAATCTGGCTTGAAAGATACTATTTTCTTCTCAACACCATGGCGTAAAGCCGAAATGGAAGCCTTCACAAAAGAGGTTATTTCGAGATAAACAATAAACCGCACTTTAACGTGCGGTTTACTTTTATAGGCTAATAAAGTGCGGTCAATTTTAACCACATTTACAACCAAACAAAATAAGTCATGCTGCCGATGATGGCAATACAGAATAGGTTTAGAATCAAACCGACTTTCGCCATATCAAGTTGTTTCACATTTCCGGTTGCAAACACGATAGCATTTGGCGGTGTAGCGATTGGCAACATAAATGCACAACTTGCCCCACAAGCAATAATCGCTGCTAAAGCGATAGGCGGTAAATTCATAGATTGTGCCACTGAAATCACAATTGGCATAATCAATGCAGCACTGGCGGTATTCGATGTGAATTCTGTTAAGAAAATAATAAATGCAGTTATCACAAAGCAAAGTACCCAAAGTGGTTTGGTTTGTACAAACTGAACGATGCTATCCGCCATAATCTTACTGGCACCCGAATCTTTCATCACAATGCTGAGTGTCAAACCACCACCAAATAAAACGAGCACGCCCCATTCAACACGCTCTTGAATTTCTTTCCAAGTCGCCACGCCTGAAATACAAATAAAGATCACAACGCATAGCGCAATTACCGTATCAAAGTTTTCGATTTTTTTCGGTAATTCAAGGAAAGCACTAATCCATGGGTTTAAGAGAGAGCTGAAAAGCAACATAATTGCCATGCCGATAAAGATCAGCAAAGTAATGATATTTTTTCGGTTAAAACTGACTTTCTCAAGTGATGGATTAAAATCCACAGAAAAGTCTGGACGTAAAATCACCCATAAAGAAAAAATCATTGAAGGCACAAGCAATACCATCACCGGGAAACCGTAGCCTAGCCATTCCGTGAAGGTCACTTGAATTTGAGATGCCAAAATCGCATTCGGAGCACTTCCCACCAAGGTACCAATGCCACCAATACTGGCACTAAATGCCATGCCTAATAATACGAAGGCGTACAACCGATGATTTTTCTCTGCATTGATACCTTTTAACATCCCCATGGTGAGCGGTAACATCATGGCTGCCACAGCGGTGTTGTTAATCCACATAGAAAGGAATGTCGTTACGGTAAACAGATAGGTGATAGAAAGTTTTAAGTTTCCCTTGGCTAAACGAATAATGTAATTCGCAATAATCTTGTCTAGATTCTGAATTTGTAACACCGCAGCCACCACAAATCCCCCAAAGAACATATAAATAATTGGCGTAGAGAATGGCGCAAGGGCTTTTTGTGTATTAATCAAGCCTAATCCTATGGCCAAAACAGGTACCATCAGGGATGTTACGGTAATATTAAAGGCTTCCGTTAACCATAATATACCAATGAAAATCAGCAAGGCTAGCCCGCGATTCTCTTGAGCAGAAAATGGCAGTATTTTGATTAACACCAACATGAAGACAAAGTCTAAGGCAAGAATAATGAGACTTTTATATTTAGAGAGAAAGGTTTGTTGAGTTTGCATATACAATCTCCTATAAAACGATAGGGGAGATTATTAATTAGCATTTAACCGAAAAAATTGAAACATATTTTTAACAAATTTGTGACACGCTTCAAACTATTTTTGTATAAACAACAAACCGCACCTAAAAGTGCGGTCTGTTTTGCTTTCGTTTTTTATTGTTGCATACGAGCTTGAATTCGTTCTGGCAATCTTAATCCAACGAGAGCAACAAGGACAATTGTCCAGAATAAGGTGACATACACAAGGGCTGAACCAAGTCCCACTCTTTCGCTAAGGGCCGCGGCAATCACTGGAGACACCCCACCACCGATCGCTGCGAAGTTATAGATGAAACCAATACCTGTGCTTCGCATTTCAGCTGGGAAGAACGTCGCCATATATTTTGGCACTAAACCGGCAATCCCTAAGTTAGTTGCAAGTAAGAAGAAGAGCAACGCACCAAGCGCTAATACATTATTTTCTGGCAAATAGAATACTGGGAAGAGGAAGAAAAGTGATAACAATAAGCTATATACAAAGGTTTTCTTCTCACCCAATTTGTCCCCGATAAAGCCTGCAATTAAGGTACCGATGAGGATACCAAAGCCTGCCCAGAACATCAGTGATTTAACATTCTCAGCATAGCCGTTTTCTTTGAGGTAAAGTGGAAGCAAGCCTACTACCGGCCAGTTTACGGAAAAAATTGAATAACAAACTAAGAAAATAATTAAGGTAATTGGTAATTGTTTTTTAGTGAATAGGTCAGTAAGTGGAACTTTATTCACTTTACCCGCCGCTTTTGCTTGCGCCCATTCTTCACTTTCAGGTGCATGGCGACGAACGTAGAGCACTAAAGCGACTGGTGCTAAACCAATGAAGAAAGCCATACGCCAACCATAAGCTTGTGCAACCCAAGGAATCACTTGAGAAGCAAGAATATTACCGATAGAAAAGCCACTCACTAAGAATGCACTGGCTTTTGTACGTAAATGTTGTGGCCAACTTTCAATGGCATAGGAGGAAGAACACGCATATTCACCCGCCATCCCCATGCCGATAATCATACGGAAGATGAAAAGCCAAATATAACTGGTGGATAAACCGCACAAGAATGTGCCAACGGAATACGTGATAATGGAAACAATCATCGCCAAACGACGACCATATTTATCGGCAAAACTACCAAAAATCGCCCCACCTAATGGACGTGCGACGAACGCTGCAAGTAATAATGTAGATGTTTCCGTTGTGCTCATGGCGAATTCTTTTTGAATATCCAAAAGCACATAAGTGATAAGCATATAATCGAAGCCATCAAAAACATAACCTAACCAAGCCGCAAATAACGCTTTTTTTTGCGTAGGACTGACTTCTTTATACCATGGTAATGATGTTGCCATAACAACCTCCTTCCTTGTATTTGAGAATTTTGTGGTATAGATCACAGAATTTAAAATCACTGCTAATTTCTGCTTGCATAAATAAAGATAAGACGTATGATGTCCTATGTCAATTAGAGAGAATGAGAGCTGGATCACAAATTCAGAAAATAGATTAGAAAATGAGAACAGAAATGAAAAAAACAAGTAAAAAAGAAGCAAGTCTCGTTTTGCAGGATAAAATCAAATCGCTCATCATCAAACAAAATCTTAAATCCGGCGATTTAATGCCAACAGAAAATGAGCTGATTGAACAGCTCGGAGTGAGCCGTTCCAGTTTGCGTGAGGCCATTAAATCTTTAGAGGCGCTATACATTTTAGACATTCGCCATGGCGTCGGCACCTTTGTGAGTGAATCATCTCTTGTACCCATGATTCGTGGATTAAGCTTTCACACCCAACTGAATTTGCATAATGATCATAATCAGCTGATTAATATTTTGGATATTCGGGAAATTTTGGAATACGGTTTTGCTCCGATGGTGTTGGGAAAAATTAGCCAAGAACAGACCGCACTTTTGCAAAAATCAGTGGCAAACATGGAAAAAAATGCTCGTGAGCAAAAATTTTCGCCTAAAGATGAATACCACATTCATTTAAAACTTTATGAACCATTAAATAACCCGTTACTGATTCAATATTTAGATGCGTTTTGGCAAATTTATCAACAAGTGGAAAAAGGCTTACCGCCACCAACACTTTCGCCTGAAAAATCAGCCATGCAGCATCGCGAATTAATTGATGCGGTAGAAGCGCATGATTTGGTACGCATGCAACGCGCGATTTTGCAATATTTCCAAAGTATTCGCCAACGCTTACAACAAGGAGGGCATGATGCAAACTAATGGATTAAACATTGCCTTAATCGGCTGCGGCTTTTTTGGCGTTCAGTTGGCTTCAGCATTTGATAAAGCTCAAGCAAACTTAATTGCAGTGACAGATATCAATCCTTCTCTTGCACAAAAACTCGCCGACCAATATGGCAGCCAAGCCTTTTTTAGTGTGGAAGAAATGTTGGCTGAAACCAAACCTGATTTAGTTGTTATCGCCACACCAAACTATGCTCATTATTCCCCAGCGATCTTAGCGTTAAATGCTGGCTGTCATGTCTTTATTGAAACACCTTTTACCTTAAGTTCTTCCCAAGGCCAACATTTACGCCGTCTTGCCGAAGAAAAAGGCAAATTCATTTTTGTGGGCCATTTGGAACGTACGTTACCAGGCATGTTGAAAGTCAAAGCGGCTTTAGAACAAGGAAAATTAGGCAGAATTACGGTCGCACGAGCTATGCGCCAACGTTGGATTGAAAACCTACCAAACAAAGAATGGTGGAAATTAGATGCCAATCTTACGGGCGGTGAGCTTTTCCACCTCATTCATGAGCTGGATTTACTCTGTTGGTTACTAGGCGATATTGAGGCGGTCTTTGCTCAAGCGGCTAATCAAGCTCATCACGATACGCCAGATAGTCGCGATGTTTTGCAGATGTTATTACGTTTTGAAAATGGCGTGTTAGGTTCGCTCGAAATGGGCACCGCTTATCGGTTACACCAATGGGGCATTCAAATTCATGGTGAAAATGGTGTGATTGAAGTCAATTTCTTTACCTCAAGTGTCACATTTAATTATCTAGATGGAAAAATAGAACACGTTGATTTATTTGATGAATTTGAGGCTGATTTATCTTTACGCGAAAGTGCAAAAGGCACACAGCAATATAATGTCACCCACGCACCTTGCCAACTTTGGTTAAGCCGAGCCGCTGAAATCGAAGTACAAAGTGTGGTGGAGCACTTAACGCAAGGAAAAACCAGTCCATTAAGTCTATGTTTAACTGAAGCCATCGAAGTTGCAGAAGCAGCGAAGCAATCCATGGTAACGGAAAAACAAATCTCAGTGAAAAAATAAGGAGTTTATTATGATGCGATATGGTGTTGTTGGCGTTGGCTATTTTGGTGCAGATTTAGCCCGTTTCATGAATGAATTTGATGATGCACAAATTACCGTAGTATATGACCCTGAAAATGGTGAAACCATTGCTCAAGAATTACATTGCGTAGCGGCAAAATCCTTAGATGAATTAGTTATGTCACCTGATGTGGATTGTGTTATTGTCGCCACCCCGAACTACTTACACAAAGAACCAGTCATCCTTGCAGCAAAAAACAAAAAACACGTTTTCTGTGAAAAACCAATCGCCTTAAGTTATCAAGATTGTGATGACATGGTGCGTGCTTGCGAAGAAAATGGCGTCACCTTTATGGCTGGCCATGTGATGAACTTCTTTAACGGTGTTCACCATGCCAAAGAATTAATCAATCAAGGTGTGATTGGTAAAGTGCTTTATTGTCATACTGCACGTAATGGCTGGGAAGAACAACAACCAACCATTTCATGGAAAAAAATCCGTGAAAAATCTGGCGGTCACTTATACCACCATATTCACGAATTAGACTGCGTACAATTCATTATGGGTGGTATGCCAAAAACCGTCACCATGGCAGCCGCGAATGTTGCACACAAAGGCGAAAAATTTGGTGATGAAGATGATATGATTTTTGTCACCATGGAATACGATGATAATCGCTTCGCTGTTCTAGAATGGGGTTCCGCTTTCCGTTGGGGGGAACATTATGTATTAATTCAAGGTGAAAAAGGCGCGATCAAACTGGATATGTACAATACCAAAGGCACCCTTCGTGTAGATGGAAAAGACACCTATTTCCTCATTCACGAAACCCAAGAAGAAGATGATGACCGTACCCGTATTTACAACAGCACAGAAATGGACGGTGCGATTCAATACGGTAAACCAGGCAAACGCACACCACTCTGGTTGAGTTCTATCATGAAAAAAGAAATGCGTTATTTAAACGACATTCTGCATGGCATGGAACCAACTGAGGAATTTGTAAAATTACTCACTGGTGAAGCTGCCCGTGCTGCTATCGCCACTGCTGATGCGTGTACCCGTTCTCGTTACGAAAACCGCAAAGTTGATTTAGCAGAAATCATCGGCAAATAAAATAACGTAAAAATTAACCGCACTTTGGTTGAAAAATCAAAGTGCAGTTGTTTTTTACATATTTTTGAAGAAACTTACGGCGATAACCGCTCTCTTTCCCATTTTCCATCATTGAATAAATAACAAATTCTGTCATGTAAGCGGCTTGGGCGCCCTTGCCAGAATTCGATGCGATCAGGAATCACAAGATAACCGCCCCAATGTGGTGGACGAGGCACATTCAATGGGTGTTTTGCTGCAATCAATGCGGCTTTCGCTAATAAAGATTTGTGGCTAGAAATGACCGCACTTTGCTCGCTGGCCCAAGCACCGATTCGGCTAGTATAAGGGCGAGTTGCAAAGTATTCATCTGATTGTTCAGGCGAGATTTTTTCGGCTTTGCCCTCAATACGCACAGAGCGTTCTAATTCAGGCCAAAAGAATGTCAGGGCAACGAAAGGATTATGTTCTATGGCACGACCTTTTCGGCTGTGATAATTCGTGAAAAAGACAAAGCCTTGTTCGTTCACTTCTTTTAACAGTACCATTCGACTTGTTGGTCGACCGTCTTCATTGACTGTCGCAACATTAACACCTGTCGGCTCATTGACTTTAGCCGTAATCGCTTCGTTGAGCCATTTTTCAAATTGTTTTATTGGATTGGGATCGCAATCATGCTGAGAAAGCGCCTGTTTGCAATAATCCTCACGAATATCATGTAAGTCCATTTTCTTTCTCCTTTTGCTTGAAAACAAAAAGCCCTTGCAACTGCAAGGGCTAGTATAGTCCGTTAATTATTTACCATCAACACTCACGCCATAAAACGCATCATAGCCAAATGGGCTTTGTACGTAGCCTTTTACGCGAGGGCTAAGTGGTGCGAAACCAACAGAGTGTGCAACTGGAATCCATGGCGCTTGCTCATGGAAAATCACTTGTGCTTTTTTATAAAGTGCCGCACGCTCATCTTTATTGGTTAAGCCAATCGCTTTATCT